>JAXJPW010000040.1:0-42831 GCA_036311465.1 Agathobacter sp. | reverse complement strand
TTGGTGGATTGGTTGATAGTTTCTTGACAATTCTATTTTACCATAAACCTTGAGGAGATATTTTATTTTAGAAACAAAAATGTGCCGTATTTATGCGGCTTGTGGCGTTTCGCAAACGCCTAAATATTTTACTAAGTAGGGGGAAATAAAATGAATAAGGATAACTCAAGTCTGCCTTTAGCAGCAATGGACGATATACCCACACCAAAGGATGATGCTCTTTCCATAACCGGACTTGTAAAAGAAAAAGGAAAGGTATGCGGTTATCAGCTTTCTGATGATAGAATTGTAAGCCGAGAGGAAGGCGTAGAGATGGCAAAAGCCGGACAAATCAGAGGGGTAGGAATTGCTCATAAAAAGGACACAGTATATTTAAAATCAATTCCCGATGGTACAGAGAGAAATAATCTCTCTTCCCTGCCAACAGTATAAAGTTTGCTACGTTGCTTTTGTCTTTGGACATAAGCAACGTATTCTTATGCAAATTGTGCAGTTACGCAATTATACTGTTATGCAATTACTAATATAGTTCTGTCAGGGGATTAAGTTTCTCTCCAAGTATGGATTTTAAAATATCATAAGCCTGCTCTCCAGTGCAATGACCTGTGAAAAATGTGGTATCCATTTTTTTCAATTCTTCTGCCACAGTTCTTATATCACAAATATCTTGTTCGTGATACTCTTTTTTAATCATGTGAAATCCACTAACCACAAGCTTAGGATTACAATTATAAACATTTCGGAATTTTTCAAGTATATTTAATACGCCATTATGTGCACAGCCTGAAATCAAGACATATTCTCCATCCTCATCTTTTATTACCAGATACTGCTCATGGGAAAAATCATCCTGTATTAACTCATCATTTTCTTTTCTAAACAGGATTTTGTTACCTGCCGGCCACAGACGTCTTTCTGTAACTCCTGTAAAAACACTGAGTTCCGAATCTATTTCCATATCCCTGTCTATCAATATCAGATTAGGAAGTTGCTCTATTCTCTTATCGATTCCTATATAATGTACCTGACTACGGGCACTATAATACTCTCCACCTGCATTTGTCCGCATATATATTGTAGCAGTTGGATTTATTTCAGCAAAACTCATAAGACCACCGGAATGATCATAATGGCCATGGCTTAACACTACGGTGTCAATGTCCTCCAGCTTAATTCCTTTTGTCCTGGCGTTGTCCCAGGTTCTATGGGACTGACCGGTATCAACCAAAAGCTTGTGATTCTTTGTCTCAACATACACGCAGAATCCGTGCTCAGCACACAATCCTTCTCCACATATGTTGTCATCCATAACTGTCCGTATTTTCATATAATCGCACTCCCTTTAGTATATATAGTCTTACCTGTTCAAGCTGTCCTTAACGAATACAAATTCAATCTCCGAAGATAAATCCGCTCTATATGTATAACCCATTCTGTTATACTTCTTAATATCGTCAGGGTCCTGGATATTGTTCTCTGCCATAAATCTAACCATATCACCTCTAGCCATCTTGGCATATGTTCCTTTTGTCACCAGTTTATCCCCTGATTTTTCACAAAAATTGATGGTTATAAACCTATCCTCTGAACATAAGTATTTCTCAACACATTTTGAATACTCTCTTGAAGCAAGATTAATTATTATTCCGCTCTCATCCTTAACTGAATTGTAAATATCCGGTCCCCAGAAATCATATAGATTTTTAGTATGGTTTATACCGGCCTTTGCCTGCATTTCCAATCGGTATGGAGTTACTCCATCCATGGCTTTTAAGGCACCGTAAAATGCAGATAAAATGCATAGATGTTCCTGAACATACTCAAAATGACCGTCCTCAAATACAGCAGGGGACATATACTGAAAGGCTATTCCTTCGTATGCCAGCACCGCTGGAGTAAGATTATGATACAAATCCATATTATCTATCCGCTCATAATTCTGCTTTGCAATCTTATCATTGCATTTCCATAATTTCTTCAAATCATCCTTGGGCTGACTTTGTAACCATGTTAAGATTTCTTCAGTCTTATTTAGATACAGCGGTTTAGAAATTTCTAAAGTGTTGCCATTTTCAAAAATGGATTGACCGAAAGCACCACAAAGCTCATCCTTATTCATCTTTTTAGCTGGGGATAATATAATCTTCATTACGAAAGCTCCTGAAGCATTTTCTCTGCATCCTCTGCTGCTTTAACCTTATCGTTGCTTTTGATGATAATTCCCTGCTCATTAATTAAGTATGTTGTACGAACCACACCCATTGAAACCTTGCCGTAGTTCTTCTTCTCTTTCCACACGTCATAAGCCTCAATAACCTTGCGCTCTGTATCCGAAAGCAGGGTAAAGGCTAGTCCATATTTCTCCTCGAACTTCTTATGGGAAGCCACAGAATCCTTACTCACCCCAAGGATTACAGCCCCTTTCTCAATAAACTGTGGATATCTCTCTGAAAAACCACACGCCTGCTTGGAGCATCCTGGTGTATTATCTCTTGGATAAAAATACAGAATCACTTTCCTGCCTGCATAATCACTTAGTTTGTGGATTTCTCCATTCTGATCTGGTAATTCAAAATCTGGCGCCTTTGTTCCCACTTCCAGCATACCTTATACCTCCTGTCTTCTCATGTATATATCTTCTCATGTATATATCTTCTCGTGTATATGTTTTCCATGCAAATAATCTCTTGATTATATTATATTTTACACAAATTCAGTTTCAATTGTAAGCTCAATATCAGTTGACTTATACTCTTTAGCCATGTACTCTTCAAACTCAATTTTCAAGCTATCCCAGTCTCGAAGTTTGTAATCAACAATAAAGTCGCAGTAGACCTTTCCAGTCTGTGGCTCTATGTATACAGCGTGAAAACTCTTAATATGTTCATTCCTTTTTACAAAAGCACTGATAATGCTTCTAAGCTCCTTCATTTCCTCGTGATCATTGTCTACTGCATAGACTCCAAATACCATAGTAACCTTATATTCATGCATTATTTCAAGCTGAAGTTCATGTAAGAGCTGGTACACTTCCCCAACTGTCTTTTTATGGTCAATCTCCACATTCACCGATCCAGACCATCTATCTGGGCCATAGTTATGAAGCATCATGTCTGCAGCTGCAATAATTCCCTCTGTTTGAACTATATTTCTATATAATTCATTTGCAAGGTCCCTTTCTCCCTGTCTTCCCATAAGATCAGATATTGTCTCTTTGAAAACATCAAAACCAGCTTTAATAGTCAGGAAGGATATGATAATACCTGCATAGGCATCCAAAGAAACATGAAAAACCAGATACAAAATCATGGTAACTATGGTGATAGCAGATGCAAAGGAATCATTTCTGCAATCACTGCCTACTCCAATCAGGGAGCTGGAAGAAGCCTTCTCTCCCATTTTAATTGTATATACACCTAAAATAAATTTGACAATTGCAGTAAATGCAATAATGATAATTGATATAAGAGACACACTCATCTTTTCTGGTGAAAAAATCAGTTTAACTGCTCCAATCAGCATTTCAATTCCAGTAACAAGAATCAGCAAAGAAATAATAAGGCTGGAAAAATATTCAATTCTTCCATACCCAAAAGGGTGCTTTTCATCCGGATGCATTTTAGCAAGCTTTGCCCCTATCAATGTCAGTATTGAAGTCAGAGCATCAGACATGTTATTAACCCCTTCTGATACAATTGCTATTGAAGAAGCGAAAAAACCTATGATAATTTTAAGTGTTGCAATTAATATATTTACAAATACTCCAAGTCCGGAAGTCATTAAAATAATATCTTCCCTGGATTCAGGATCTCGTGAAAATAATTTGTATAGCATTTTGATTTGTCCCTCTCTATCCCTTTGTCTTTTGTTTATCCTCTTTGTTCTTCCATTTTATCTGGGCAAGAATAATTGCAGAAAAAAGAATAATTGTACCTATCCACTCTCTGTAGGACATCTTTTCTCCTAAAAGGAGCCAACCGAAGAACACAGAAAAAACTGATTCCAAACTCATAATTAATGAAGCAATAGTTGGGTTAAAGTTTTTCTGCCCAGCCATCTGAAATGTATATCCAATTCCGCAGGAACAAGCCCCTGCATATAATAGCGGAATCCATGCATCCCATGACATAAAACAAGTAGCCCATGCTTCTATTCCAGCAAATGAGTGCTGCATTTCAATCCAAAACATTGGAAATGCTGAAATAATTCCACATACCAAAAACTCCATGCAAGACAATTTTACCACATCAACCAAAGGTGCAAAATAATCAATTGCCATTATCTGAATAGCAAAACAAAAAGCACTTAACATAAGCAGTAAATCTGGTGTGCTTACTGAAAAGCTATTTCCGTCCATACACAGCATATATAAACCAAATACAGCCAACACTACTGCCAGGCCAACATTCCAGCCAACTTTTTTGCGAAAAAAGATTCCTAAAAGTGGCACGAATAGAATATAACACGCTGTCAGAAAGCCAGCCTTTCCAACAGAAGAACCAAGTGTAATTCCCAACTGCTGAAAATTTGTAGCAAGACACAATGCACTTCCACAAACAATTCCACCAACAATAAGAGACTTCTTCTGGCTCTGTTGGCTTATGGTTTTCTCCTTTATCTCTGTTCTCTGTTCCATTTTGTTTCTTATATAGATTATTGGAATTAGAACCAGAAACCCGATAAAACAACGAATACTTGTGAAACTATATGGTCCTACCGCATCTCCTCCAGTTCGTTGAGCAACAAATGCAGCTCCCCATATTATGTCTGCTAAAATCAAAAAAATTACATTTCTCATTATTAATTATTTCCATTCATTTAAATTTTCATCTCCAGAATATATCCAGCTTATATCTAGAGCATATTTAGAATATCAAAAATATAAGCTAATGCCAACTGTAAAATAAGCATTGCCTTTACAGTAAATAAGTAGTACTATAGTATCAAAGTACTGTTTCTATGTAAAAGTTTCAATTAACAGGAGAATGATATGCATAACCAATTATTACAGGAGATAAAAGAAAATCGATTTAAAGACACAGCACTCCAGATTGAGTTGTGTGATCAGTTGTACGAAATTGGTAAATGCCAAAATGATAGTTACTTAATCGGAGCTGCATACATGTACAAATCAGAGGCATATATTCATTCATCAATAAATGACTCTGAATCTAATGCTATCCTTTGTTTACAGTACTTATCTGAAAATGAGGGTGTAGACCTGTATGCACACGCTCATAATATTCTTGGAGTAATTAATACAAATAAAAACGACATGGCCTCTGCGCTTGACTATTTTCTTAAATGTAAGAGCCTGTGTGAAGAACATAATTTGACCTATGAGCTTGGTCTATGTCAGACAAATCTTGGTATGTGCTTACAGATTCTCGAATCATATGACAAAGCTATTCCATATTATGAAGAGGCAATTGATTCCCTAATGTCAGCAGCTGATGGTCAGGTTAATTATGCTTCATTGGTCAGAGTTCATTGTAACCTCTTCTCCTGTCTCTATAAAATAAATGACTGCGACGGAGCAAAAATCAGCCTGGATGTGCTCCGGGCAAACCCGGATTTAATAGAAAACCCTATTATACTACCACTTTATGAGGCACAATATTATTATCTAATTAACCTTCATGAAATGGTTGATAAAAAAATTGATGAAGCACTTACAAATTGTTATTCTGTTGACAATGTGCTTCCAAATATAGATGAATTTCTTATTTTCTGTGGTTTCCTGTATGATTTACAAAAATACTCATACCTGATTAAAGTCTTAGACTGGATTGACAGCAAAATAGATTCAGATGAGATCCCAAGAACCAAGATTAAGCTCCTAAAATACAGACTTAAATGTATTGTAGAACAACGAGATTTTAGTGAATATGAAAGGTGGAGCGACGAATCCATCAAAACCTTTGATTTACTAAGCGAAAACGTCTATCAAAGTATCATTGATTCGGCTGAGTTGCGCTTATATATCAACAATCTCAGAAAACAGGAGCAAGAAGAACGTTGAAAAGAAGTAACGGACCCACTCACTCAGTTCTATAATCGAATAGGATTTCGTTATTATGCTGAAAGACTTCTTAAGAAAGCTACCCGAGAACAAAAGCCTATTGCATTCTTCTTTATTGAAGTAGATTTCTACAAAGAAATTGAAAGCTTCTATGGTAATGAGTATGCAGATCACTGTTTACTATGTATTTCTGATGCATTAGTTGGACTTCAGGATCAGGATACTATTATTGGAAAATATAATAAAAGTATTTTTATGTTGCTTACCTATGACAAAAGCTATGATGAAGTTGAGGAAATGGCTAAATCATTTCATGATTACATTGGCAGTCTTCAGTTACAGGCTGAGCCATCAACAATATCCGACTATTTAACTATTTCTCAAGGTATATACTACGGAACATTAACACATTTTGAATCAATAAGTGACTGTATTCGTCAGGCAGATATCGAGATGAGAAGTGTTATACATAATGGAAGAAATGGATACAAAATTGCTACAGAGGGCGCATTATAAAATGCGCCCTATATTATTGTCCTTCAACCAATCAATGGGAAGGGAAAATGTATACTAATTGTCAAACTCCACCACATGCTTCCTTGTCCATAGTGGAAACATATTACGCTGAAGCTTCTCATTCTTTCGTTCTTCTATTGCAATTGTGTCAAAGAAGGTCTTCCATAAATCTGTATACTCATCATTCACCTGTTCTGTTTCAGCCAATCTCTGAAAATCTTCATCAGATAAGTGTCGTATATAAAAATCTTCATCCTTGGGATGAATAACTGCTTCCCTATGCACATCATCAATAATCATCCAGTTTTCTGACGGCATCCTATCCTCGAATATTGGACCTAATGCAATAGCAATTCTACTTTTGGGCTCAAAGTGAGCAACATAAACATTGTTGCTAATCAGATGAAAACGCATAAATTCCTGGAATCGATTAACCTCTCTGCCAAGTCGTGTTCTAATAATCTGGTTGCGCATAATATCCTTATACTTAACCTGCTTAATAACATCAGGTCCATAAGCAAAGCCAAGTATCATACATCTGTATATATTGTCTAAGGAATCCTCCTCATATGCCATAGCCGTATAAGCCATCTGATAATAAAATTGTGGCGATATTTTCAGACATACTGCATCCATCACCTTTTTAATCTTATCCACCTTGGCATCAACATGAATATACTCATCAAACAAAGTAAACTGCTCAACCGGTTCAATACATAGCTTAATATTCTGATGTCCTTTACCACTTGACCAGGCATCATATATACAGCTAAGCATATCCTCCCATACTGGCCTGCATGTATAATAGGTCATGAGCTCACCCCCTGAAGATTAAAATCCGAAAAGAGATTCATTTGTGTACAGGTTACATCCTTCCCCTCTATCTGCATTATTGCTGGTCTCTCAAGATCAAGTATCTGGTTGCGAATAAACTTCTCTTCTATTGGAGTCCTATATAGCATTCTTCCATTGCAGGTAATGAAATACTGGGCTCTCTTAAGAACAATATGCATCTTCTTTAGCATCTCGAAATTGACAGGACCATATCGTCTTGCTGACATAATCTTCTTAACCCCTGTTGGCCCAATTCCAGGCACTCTTAATAGCACTGAAGGATCCGCTGTATTAATCTCAACAGGAAACTGTTCCAAGTGATGAATAGCCCAGTTACACTTAGGATCAAGCTGTTTATCAAAAAATGGATTCTCAACCGATAATAATTCTTCCGCAAAAAAGCCATAATATCTCATCAGCCAGTCTGCCTGATAAAGTCGGTGCTCTCTAAGCATTGGCACCGGTGTTCCGATTGCAGGAAGATTTGCACCTTCATTAATTGGAATATACCCTGAATAAAACACTCGTTTCAAATCAAAAGCCTTATATAGATTCTGGGTAGTTCTAATCAGTTCAAAATCCGTCTCTTCAGTAGCACCAATTATCATCTGGGTACTCTGTCCTGCTGAAGCAAATGATCTCTTAAGAAGCTTGTCGCCTCGCTCTGCCGGAAGTAACAGTTTACTGCTTGACCGAGTAAGCTGCTGCCCAATTTGTTCAAGTTCATTTGCTTTGTTAGCCTTGAAGTTCACGCCTTCATGCAATCCATCATTGCCGGTATCTGTAGCAGAAATCTTCTGTTGACTGCTTCCCCATATACTGTTTACTAAATGTCTGTTAATCCCTGCACGCTCCATTTTCTCAGGCTTACCTATTGCAATTCTGTGAGCAGCAATGGTTTCAGAAATCTGGTTCATAGGCCTGATTATGTTGTTCATATTCTTATTTGGTGCAAGAGCACTTAAGCTGTCCTGTGTAGGCAGCTCCATGTTAATACTGATTCTGTCAGCCAAAAGTCCCGCAGAATAAAGCAGCTCATTGGAAGCTCCCGGAATAGCCTTGATATGGATATAGCCATTAAAATGATACTTTGTTCTGAGAAGACGAATTGCCTCACACATCTTCTCCATAGTATTATTAGGATTCTCTAAAATACCAGAACTAAGAAATAGCCCTTCAATATAGTTTCGCTTATAAAATTCTATTGTTAGCTGACATATCTCGTCAGGAGTAAATGTTGCACGAGGAATATCATTGCTTCTCCTGCTCTTACAATATGAGCAATCATATGCACAATGATTCGTCATCAGAATCTTTAGAAGTGAAACGCAACGCCCGTCAGCAGCAAAAGCATGACAGACTCCAGCCGGACAGGAATTACCAAGCATTCCCTTCTGGCCTCTTCTGTCAGCCCCACTGCTGGTACAGGCAACGTCATATTTGGCTGCGTCACTTAGAATTGTTAACTTCTCTTGTAAAGTTTGATTGGTCTGAATATCGTACATTTGTTCTCCTCCTAGAATTATTATACAAACAAATGTTCGATATTTCAAGTAATAATTGTAAAACCCTTATTTATTAATTTACTTACTTATTTACTTATTTCAACTAACTTCTTAGTCTTATATGTATACAGGTATCTCTTTGAACCCAGGTCTGAACTCATAAATACCTGACAGTTTTTTGAAGTAATATTATCTACAATAACCTGTGCATAATCTCCTTTGCAATAGAAGGAGGCTATTTTTTTCCTCGTTTTCCCGGTAATACTACTCTTATACAAAACAGCTCTTTTCATGTCATAGTACTTTGTATTTCCTGATTTGCTTATATGGTTGTATTCTACAAAATATAAGCTTTTTCCAACAAAGGTTGCCGAAAAACCTCTAAGAGTAATCAGCTTTATCCTCTTCATTCCAGATTTTGTGAGCTGGTACACATACTCTGATTTATATGAGGTATCTGTTCTGTAATTCTTGGTAGCAATTACGTATTTTCCCTTTTGAGAAAGAATACCACATTTGTCCTCCAGCTTTTTTATCTTCTTGGTCTTCATGTTGAAGCAGTAGGTTGTGTACTTATACTTCTCGAAGGACCCCTGTCGAATATAGAAATTACCGCAATAATATGCAACAAATTTAAAATCCGAGCTCAAATCATTTGAATAAATGATATAACAGCTATTACAATCAGTAGCAAATTCTTGATTTTTTTCATAACTTTCCCCCTTTTTCATTTTATATTTGGTCAAGTTTCTTTTTCTTAACAAGAAACAGGCAAACCGTTGTAATAGCAAGAGACATTAATTCCGCAATTGGGAAACACCACCAGATAAGTGATACTCCTCCGATTTTTGATAAAATATATGCTGCCGGCAAAAGCACCACAAGCTGTCTTGCTATGGATACAAGCATACTGTATATAGCACTTCCAACCGCCTGGAACAATGTTCCTGTTACAATACAATACCAGGCAATCAGATAATGAACTGCAATGATTCTAAGGGCTGGAACTCCAATCTCCAGCATTCCAGGAGTTGCATCAAATACCATCAGTAACAGCTTGTCCGGAATAATCATAAACAGGGCAAATCCAATTGTTGTAAATATGAAGGCAATCAGATATCCAAACTTCATTGTGTTTATCATACGCTTCTTTTTCTTGGCACCATAATTATATGAGACAATTGGAATTATTCCATTATTAAGACCAAATACCGGCATAAAGAAAAAGCTTTGAAGCTTAAAATATGCCGCAAAAACATTTACTGCATCCTCCGAAAACTGACCCAGAATACGATTCATTCCCGCAGTCATAATTGAACCGATTGACTGCATAATTATTGAAGGAACTCCAATTATATATATCTCTCCAATTATTCCGCCATCTGGCTTAAATCCCTTAAAAGAAAGGCTTATATCCGGATTTTTCTTTTGGTTATAAATGAAAGCAATAAATGCTGCTATAATCTGTCCAAAAACAGTAGCATATGCTGCTCCTTTTATTCCTAATTCCGGGAAAATACCAACTCCAAAAATCAGTAATGGGTCAAGAATAATATTGATAATTGCTCCAATTCCCTGACTAATCATTGTAAAAAATGTTCTTCCTGTTGCCTGAAGCATTCTCTCAAAAATAAACTGTCCGAAAATACCAAAGGATGCAACCATTACAATTGTAAGATAGGAAACTCCCAGCTCTACTACAATTTGATTTCCCGTCTGCCAGTTATAGAAAGGTCTGACAACAATGAATCCAAGAATAGCCACAACCACATAGCTGACAAAATACACAAACACTCCGTTGGCAGCTACAGCATTTACCCTCTTCTGGTTTTTCTCACCGAGAGCTCTTGAGATTAATGCATTCACTCCCACTCCTGTTCCTGCTGCAATTGCGATTAAAAGTGTCTGCAAAGGAAAGGCAAGAGATACGGCATTAAATGCAGCCTTATTATCCTGAATTCGTGAAACAAACATACTGTCTGCAATATTATATAAAGCCTGAACCAGCATGGATACCATCATTGGCAAAGACATTGATAATAATAATCTTCCTTCCGGAAGCACACCCATTTTATTTTCTTTTACTTCTTGACTCATTATTACCTCCACTTTAAAAAATTCACTTGGGTATTCTATCACAACAATTATATTTTTACAAATCTTAATATTATTACTTAATAATATTACTTTTCTATTACTATGGTACTAATTCATTTGACCTTTCCCTCTATAAATGCTATTATATAGGAAATTATTACTATTTACGGAGGGGATATTATGCTTTCAAACTCATCTTCTGAAATGGAACGCTGCAATAGAACTGCTACTATTGGTCACTGTACCGCATCCCTTGTTTACATTGCTATTGCAATAATGGATGTAGTCTTATGTGAAAAACCATTTTACTATGCAATTATTGTTTCCATTTTGGCAATTGTGCCTGGAATATTGGAAATAACAACTTTTTTGAAGGATAAGGAATCTGGTCTGATTGTTCATTTTGTTTGCCTGGGCTTTCCTTTGTTATATACCTTTGTTGCTTTTACAACGTCCTTTAGTTGTACCTACATTTTTTTCCTTCCAATGTTTTTGATAGTTTCAGTGTATGGTGACCTTAATTTGCTTCTTAAGGAAAATCTTGGAGTTATTCTGATTAACCTTGCAACTGTCATTGGTGGCGGACTCACAGGAAAGTTCGGATTTGTAGATGTTCCAACCGGTGCTATCCAGCTTACAACAGTTGTTATTGCTGCTATCGCTTCAGTCTTTGCTACCCGTACAATTTCAAGAAATAGCAAAGCCAAACTCGAAGAGGTATCTTTATCACAGGAAAAAACCGAAAAGCTCCTTAAAAGAGTTATAAAGGTTTCTGACAGAGTTCGGGAGAGTATCAATAAAATTAACGATAAAACCGCGCGTCTTACTTCCAATGCAGAGATTTGTACAGAATCTATGGTAGAGGTTACTGTTGGCGCTACTGATACTGCTGAAGCTCTTCAGTCACAGCTTCGTCACAGTGAACGTATTTCTAATAAGATTGAGAATGTTTCAGATTCCACTACACTTATTCAGAAACATATGAATCATACCCTTGATGTTCTTGTTGCCGGAAAAGAGGATATTCGTATACTTGTAGAAAAGGTTGACCATTCTGTAAATAAGGGGGCTTCTGTCACTTCTGAGCTTGAAACTCTTGACAGTTACATCGAACAGATGCAGTCAATTGTAGAACTTATTGAAGGAATCACTAAGCAGACAAGTCTTTTGGCCCTCAATGCCAGTATTGAGGCAGCAAGAGCTGGCGAAGCCGGACGTGGTTTCTCCGTTGTAGCAAACGAGATTTCAGGAATGGCTAATCAGACACAGAGTGCTACAGTTGATATTACTAATCTGATTAATAACGTTTCTTCTGCAATCAATAAGGTTGTAGTGGTTGTTAAAGAGATGATAAACGGTATCAATGAGGAAAAGGAAACTACTGAGAAAACTACAGAAAGCTTTGCAGAAATTGAAAAGAATACCTATGTTGTCCGAGATAATATAGCTTCTCTCTCCGGTAACATTGAAGAGCTTTCTGAAGCTAACCAAAAAATTGCCGAATCAATTCAGACAGTTTCTGCTATTTCCGAAGAGGTTTCTGCTCATGCTACTGAAACACTTGAAGCAGAAAGAGAAAACAAAGAAAACCTTGAGCATATTGCAAGACGTATTCAGGATCTTACCGATGCTATTCAAGAATAAAAAAAGCGTACTTTTATTCATTTTAAAACTCCTCTGAGCTAACATACTTATTAGCCCAGAGGAGTTTTTAGTTACCATTCTACGTCTACATCACCAAGGTCTGCATCAATTGATAATGATCCCTCATTTCCGTCTTTTTCAAAATCTGAGGAACCTTTCATTCCATTAATATTGCAGCTGCCTAATGAAATACTTGCGCTGATGGAATAATCATCAAGATTATTGTCTGAATCAACTTTTATATTTCCAAGGTTTGCTGTAATATCCATATCCTTAAATGCAACCTTCTCAAGATTAATGTCTCCCAAATCTGCATCTATATGACCAGTTACTATATCAAGGTCTTCAAGATTTATATCTCCCATATTATTATCAATGTTAAGCTCAGTTATCTCTACATCCTTTGGTACAGTCAACTCAATATCTGAATCATATCCTTTTAGATTTATTGAATGTTTACTTGACTGATTGATTTCGATATAGCCTTCACCAGCTGTAACATTTGTTACCAGATTTTTGTAATCGTTATACTTAACGTGGAATTTATCACCTTTCTTGATAGTTAAATCACTACAATCGCAATCTATTGTAATTCTCACCTGATCGTCAACTCCATCAAGATCTTTTTCCACTTTATTCTTCTTGTCATCAAAGCTAATAAAGTTAAAACCAAACTTAAACCAGTTTTTGTCTCCAGTATGAATTACAACCCCTACTATCATGCTGACTACAACTGCCAAACTTAAAAATGCCAAATATACCTTCTTTATCATATTTATTCTCCCTTCTTTCCTAAGAGCCTAATCATTCCGTTAATTATTGCTGCTACCGGCCAGATAATCCATGTGATATGCCAGTGAAATGTGAGAAAACTCCAGCATAAATAAATACTTGTAACTGTTGGATAATATAATTCCAAAACTGTTTTTGCCCATGGATAATAACTGTCATCAACCTTAGCATATTTCTTTCCTTTATATTCTCCAGCCATTGTCATATCATCATTAAGCTTGAGAAGTGTCTCATATGCCTTTAATCTAATGTTGGCATATACTATCATTAATACTCCGATTCCTACAAATACAAACAGTAATACACCGCCTAAATCATCAATTGCAGGAATCTTATATCTAAAGCCCTCAAGAACAATTGATGGAACTACTGAAATAATACAGAATACTATTCCGATAGTCTGTAAAACAATATATGTGCCTCTGTAGCTCTCTCTCTCACTCTTAATCTTCTTGGTAGTAGCAAGATCTATAGAACAAAGCTCCTGTGATAAAAATGACCACTTTGTCATCTTTAATCCGCTAATAACAAACAATGCTACTCCGGCTGCTATCATTAGAAACATAAGTGCTGCTCCTAAGCTTTCATTTTTCCAAAGGGCTTCGCAAATTATTGGGCCAACTACACAGCAAATACACAACAATACACCAATGGAAATTAACACTGCCTGATTAATCTTATCCTTAATAAACTCATTAGCCTCTTCCAATGTCACTAATCTTCTTGGTGCTTCCTTCTCTATCCGAAGATTCTCATTTACAAGCTGATTAATTCCTAACTCTTCTGCCAGCTCCTGAAGATTACCAAACTCAGAAATAACTGTAGCTACTGCTTCATTTTCTGATTTTCCTTCTGCAATGAGCTCTGTATATTTATCCTCCATCATTTCCCAGAGAACATCTTTAGCTCTTCTTACTTCTGCCGTATTTGGCATATTCATAAACATTGATTCTAAGTAATTCTTAATTGTCTCCATCATTCTTCTCCTTTATAGATAAATCTGTCGATTACATCTTTACTCAAATTCCATTCCTGGCACTTTTCTCTGTAATAGGATCTTCCTTCATCTGTAATCTGATAATAGGTCCTCTTCTTGCCATTTTCTTCAGATGACTGGAATGAAGTAACATATCCGTTCTTCTCCATTCTGCTAAATGCAGAGTATAATGTAGTTTCCTTGATGATATACTTCTCATCTGACATTTGTTTTATCTGTTTAGATATCTCATATCCATATGATGGATTATCCCTGAGCAGATAGAGTATCATGATATCATTACAACCTCTGATTACATCACTGCTAATTCCTGCCATGTATCAACACCTCATCTCCTATTCTGTATTTTACTACGTGTGACATAGCTACGTCTGTCGTACTACGCGTGTCATAGCTACGTCTGTCGTACTACGTCTGTCGTAGTAAATATAACACTAGTATATGTCACTGTCAATACTATTTTGAAAAATATACTTTGACTAAAAAACTATAATAAAAAGCGACTGATTTCTCAGTCGCCCTTACTATTTAGTCGCATATTCAAAGATATACTTTCCGGTCTTCTTCTTTGTATTTTCCTTTGCTAACTTATAATACTCTTTAGCCTTTTGTGCATCTTCATTCCATCTGTCTATGCATTCCTGTTGATGCACTGTATTAAGATTGTACTTATTCTTGATATATTCACCAAAGAATTCTGTAAACTTCTCTGCTCCAAATATATTCATATGATCTACATTGTAGAAATCCTTTTTCTGAACAATCCCAGTCCTTTTGTATGCTCTGTTATAATCAACAAATTCAAAGCCTTCTGCGGAAATAAAGTCACCAATCTCCTTCAAAGCATCCTGATTAACAATCTTTCTTGCATGTGGGAATCTGACAAACAAAACATTTTCTAGCTGTGCTTCCTTACACTTGTCAATAAACTCTTTTAAATACTTCTTATCTGTATCATTAAATGTAAACTTTGCATCGTGCTTCTTAGGTTTTTTATCCATGTAATTTGCCTGAGTTGCATACCCTTTAAGTGTAGAATGTCTGTTAACTGCTAAAAGAATTCTGGCTCCCAGACATTTCGCACAGTTCTCTGGTAATTTCCAATTACCATGGTATGTTGAAATAGGCTTATAATACTCATCCTGCATTTCCTCTGGAACATAATTGGTTATAGTATCAATCCTTTTTCTGTTAAATGGCAGATTGTCAATCCAGCCATGCATCTGTCCAGGTCTGTTGTAGTAATCATCATTCTTGGTAAATGCAGTAATCTCAACCACAAGAAGCTTTGGTTTTTGTGACTTTAACACCTCATCAAGGGCTGAAGCATACATATTGGCTGGCATTCCGGCCATTCCGTAACAGTAGGAAGTGTATCCATACTTTTCCCATGCAATAGTTGGAATAAATCCAGTGTAAACCTCGCTTTGTCCAAACATAACTACATCCAGTTCATTCTCTTTTTCGTATTCATATCCCTTTATTGCTACCAGTGTATTAATGTCAGTAAGCTTTAGAAAAAGGTATGTACCTGTAAGCAAAACGCAGAATATTAATACAAAAGCAATATATCCAATAATCTTCTTCTTTTTCATCTAACCACCTTAAAACTGCATATAAACAAAGTCAGCAGGATTAGCTCCTGTACCATAATATCCGAACACTATAACAACCAGAAGGCTGATATATATTATAGTCCACCTTAATGGTATTTTTCTCTCCATAATCCATTGGCGAAGCTCAATTCCCTTTTTCTCCTGCACTAAAGAAACTATTAACAGGATAATTCCAGCTACTATAATTGCTCCAAAATCATATCTGTCAATTCCTGACTCATGTAAAAGCTTTGGCAAATGCGCAAAGTCTGCAATGTTAAAATCTGTGACAGAACGTGCCATCATGCTCATTGCATCTCCAAAATTTCTGGCAATATCAAAATAATATCCTACTAATACAAGTATAAAGGTCCAGATGATACATACAAACTGAAAGATCTTTGACTCATCCTTTACGTGAAGCACTCCCTTCATCTTCTGAGTTACCGGATCTAAAAGCTCTATTATCATAATTGCCAAGCCGTTCCAAAGACCAAATGCTATGTACTTTCCATTGGCTCCATGCCACACACCAATAATCAGGAAGGTAATAACTGAGGCAAGACTGGTAGGAACGATTTTGGCAAAATGCTTATTCCAGTGCTTGTTCATCCACTTTCCCATATTGATAAATCTTTTGGAAATAGATAATGGATAGAATACATAATTTCTAACCCAGTTTCCAAGAGTCATATGCCAGCGGTGCCAGTATTCTGTAAGAGACTTTGAAAAATATGGTCTCTTAAAGTTTTCAGCCATAGTAATACCGTACATCTCTCCAATACCTCTTACTATATCAATTCCGCCTGAAAAGTCTGCATATAACTGTAATGCATACATCAGCGCTGCCAATAGCACGAATGTTCCTTCGAATTTGCTACTATCAGCTGTTACATAATTAATTAAATTAACTGCTCTGTCAGCTATTACAAGCTTCTTAAACAAGCCCCATAATACCAGTAGCAGTGCTCTCTTAATTCTTTCTATATCAAATCTATGTGGTTCGTAAAGCTGCTTTGCCAAATCGCTGTACATGGCGATAGGTCCCTGTATAATCTGAGGGAAAAAGGAAACAAACAATGCTACCTTTCCCAGGTTCCTCTCTGCCGGAATTTTTTCCTGATATACATCTATTACATATCCCATTGTCTGGAATGTATAGAAGGAAATACCAAGTGGAAGTAAAAATCCAAAATCCGGTGTTGATACCTGAACACCGAAATTTGCAAGCAAAGCATAAATGCTCTCTACCACAAAACCTGAGTATTTTATTACTACAAGAATGCCAAAGTTAATGATTAATATTGCAAGCATAATCAGCTTGGCCTTCTTTTCCATCTTCTTTTTGTAACTCTTACGTTCTTCTCTGTCCCATACACCTTTGTTTGCCTTAACAGTGTCATGCATAATTGAATATGTCTTATCAATCTGACAGGTTCCAACATATGTTGTAATTATTGTAACAAGCATATAAAGAATGTACTTATTACAGATTATAAGATAATATGCCAGACTCTCTGCTAAAAGCACTTTCCACTTATGGCGGTCAGGTGCAACAAAATATATAAGCAGACCTATTGCTACAAAAAGCAAAAACTGATACGAAATCAGACTCATTTTGCTTCCTCCTGAATGTTTAAAATATACGATGGCTGAACATCTCTAAGTAATTCTATCTCGCCACTTTCTCTTGCCAGGTATATTGCAGGAAGGTCTCTTGAAAGGAAAAGACTAGATCCCTCTGTAACAGAATATGCCCCGCATTTTCCAAAAGCGATTACATCTCCTACAGATAACTTCTTAAGCTGCACATTTCTAACAAGAACATCCGCAACTGTACAAAGACTTCCACAGAGACAGTATTCATCATTTCCCTCTGCAACATCCTCCGGACTGTCTAATGGCGCAATATCCCCCTTAAGCTTAACCAAATCCTCAATTGAAGCTCCAGTTGCAATTGGTGGAATAAGCATAGCCATTGTCTGTCCATAGTATTTTAGATGATGAATACCACCATCACAAATTACATAATTAACACCCTTTGTAGTCTTAAGGTCCTTAACCTGAGTAAAGAAGACACCACAGGCAGACGCAAGAAATCTTCCCATTTCTATACCCATTGGATACTTTTCTGCAAATGCACGAATTCTCTTTGCGCCCTCCTCAAGAGCTTTTCTATCATTCTCTGCCATCTCTGGCTGGAAATAATCAATTGTAAGTCCCGGACCATACTCTACAAGCTCTGGTTCAAATCCAAAACGCTCCTTAAGAATTACTAAAGTCTCCTCAAGTCTCTTAAGATCCTTGTCGATTGATCTGAGCTTTTTCTGAGTTCCAGAATAGTAGTGTAAGCCAATTATATTAACTCCAGGATAATCTTCCTTATGCTCAACTAAATTAAGAATATCTTCCTGTGACATTCCAAACTGGTTGCCGCTTGATAATCTGAGAATTACCTTCTTGCATAGGCCCTTCTCAAGACATGCTTCATTCTCAAGCTTAAGGTGAAGTGGGCTTTCTGCTGTCATAATTGCCACATCGTACTCAACTGCACGCTTGACATCTACAGCCTCCTTCATAACACCTGAATAAATAATTCTGTCAGCCGGAATATTAAGCTTTTGACATATACTTAATTCTCCTGGAGAACAAACCTCAATCTTGGCAAGATTATCAGGAACACAGTTAAGTAAAAAAGGGTTTGCCTTAATTGAATAGCAAAGTGGAATATTATCTCCTAACATTTCCTTAACAGAATTAACTGTATCCTTAAATATCTTCTCATAGAACACATATGAAGGAGTCTTCATTCTAGTCCTCCTGTAAACGTGTAATCATCTTAACCATAGCATCAACAGAATTAAAATTCTCTGCTACAAGATCCTTAGGACGAATCTCAATATCAAATTCATCTGAAAGCTCTGAAACAAGGTTTACAATATCAAATGACTCTAATAAACCGTCATCGATTAATGCTGTTTCATTCTCAAAATCTACGTCTGGTGCAATCTCTTCTAAAATCTCTAATAATGTGTCTCTCATACTAAATATTCTCCTTTAATTTTGTGTAATCAATTTTACCATTTGGAAGTTTAGGCAACTCCTCAAGCCTTTCAACTTTTCTCGGAACCATAAAACCTGGCAACAGATTTCTAAGCTCCTTTGTTATTTCCTTTTTCTCTGCTGTTCCTGAATAGTACAGGTGAAGCTTTTCCTTGGCATGGTCATAAATACAGCCACACTCTGCTACACCATCTACTCCATTTGCAGCGCATTCTATCTCATCAAGCTCTACACGATGACCCATGTGCTTCACCTGGCGATCTCTTCTTCCATGAAATTCTAAATTGCCGTCCTCTCTCCAGACACCTATGTCGCCTGTTCTGTACATTCTCTCAGCATAAGTCTTCACAAGAGGATTAGGCATAAATGCTGAATCAGTTCTCTCTTTATCGTTATAATAACCCAGTGTAAGACCTGGTCCGGCCACACAAATCTCACCCTCTTCACCAGGAGCCGCCTCAGTATTATCCTCTTTGATAAGGTATACCCTGTATCCATCATATGCCTTACCGATTGGAAGAACCTCATCCTCCTCAACAAGATGGTCCACATCGTAATATGTGCAGGAAGCAGTTGCTTCTGTTGGTCCATACTGGTTAACAAAATGTGCGTCTGGAAGATTCTCCTGCCATTGTCTAAGAACCTTACATGGCATTACTGATCCCGAAAAACAAATCTTCTTAAGCGTCTTTAAGCTATACTCTGAGAAAACTCCAAGTGTACTTGCGATTGTAAATGCAGCCACACTCCAGCCAACGCTTGTAATCTCATGCTCATTAAGAAAATCGAAAAGCTTTCCCGGAGCCATGAAATAATCCTTTGGTATAATCCAGCTCTGACATCCTTCTTTAATAGGAAGATATATATCTCTGATAGCAGCAATATAATCCAATGGAGACTGATTTCCAATCTTATCCTCTGAGTTAATATCCATTACCCTTGCGTAAGCATTAAGATATGTCATAAGTGACTGGTGACTAAGCATAACTCCCTTTGGATTGCCTGATGATCCTGATGTAAAAATAATACATAATGGATCTGTTGCTATCCTGTTTCTTCTTATTGTAAGGAGTCTGTCCTCCTCCAGCTCTGATTCTACTAAATCCTCATAAAAGCAAATTTTTTCTTCTGGAACATACTCTGCTACCACCTCTGCTAAATGCTTCTGAGTGAGAACCTTTTCAGGCTGTAATCCTTCAAGTATTTTCTCAATTCTCTTCATAGGAAGCTTTGCATCAATTGGAGCATATGCCCTTCCACTGTATAAAACACCAAAGTAGCCTACCGGAGTATAAACACATCTATCCATAAATACAGCAACTGGCGCTTCTGTTGTAAGCAGCCTGTCTAAGCCTGAGCCAATTCTCTTTGCATTTAAATATGTCTCTCCAAATGTAATCTGAGTCTCAAGGTCAGAATATATAGGCTTTGTTTCATTACCCTTAACGGATATC
This sequence comes from Agathobacter sp., assembly GCA_036311465.1. GTDB lineage: Bacteria > Bacillota > Clostridia > Lachnospirales > Lachnospiraceae > Roseburia. The sequence goes on along the minus strand of JAXJPW010000040.1, from coordinate 22,312 downwards.
TCTAACCATTCAAGTATATTTTTCATTATTACCTCACATTTTCTCATTCAAACAGTGTACATATTATCATACTTTAGCAATAATTGAATAGATAAAATTTAAACTTAAGAATAAATTAAAAACTCTCACTGTTAATATTAATAAAATGAATTTTAGTTAAACAATGCAATATCACATATGAATGCATAAAAAACCTTTTTCCGGTTATATTCTTTTATCATTTTTTATATATAACACTTGATTTTCTTCCAGGAAATTAAGCAATTAGCCGAATTTATTCCATGTTTTCTGTTATAACAAGAAAGACCTGGCATAACTTGCCAAGTCTTCCATATTATCCCTGTATAACTATAATAGTGGCGCAATTATTCGCAAGGCACATTGCTCTATTCTTAAATATTGTGATTTAGCTCTATAATTCTCTGTCACTTCAGAGCTAACCTCAAACATTGAATAGAAATCATCCCGTATCCTGTCCAGTACATTACATTTGTAAATCAGGCAGCCATCCTCGAAATGATGATACAGGCTCCTGTAATCATAATTTATTGTTCCAACTGTTGCAATCTCATCATCACATATTGTCATTTTCGCATGACAGAAGCCTGGAGTATACTCATAAATTCTAACACCATTTGCCACCAAATCTGAATAATAGGATCTGGTAACCTGATACACCACCTTCTTATCCGGAATACCGGGTGTAACAATTCTCACGTCAACGCCTCTCTTTGCCGCCAGACCAAGCTCATGATTCATCTCATCAGTTATTATGAGATATGGAGTCACAATATATACATAATGCTTAGCATTTTTAATCATATTAAGATAGACATTCTCTCCCACATGCTCCCCATCCAAAGGACTATCCCCATAGGGCTGAATATATCCTTCCTTATCAGGAAAAGATTTCTCATCAACAAAGAACTTTGACATATCAACGTCCTCTCTCTCTGTTGCATTCCACATCTCAAGAAACATTGCTGTAAAGTTATTTACTGCAGCACCCTTTATTTTAATCCCTGTATCCTTCCAATGTCCATATGGGTTAACGATGTTAAAATACTCATTGGCAAGGTTATATCCACCAGTAAATCCAATCTTACCGTCAATAATAGTAATCTTACGATGATCCCTGTTATTCATAAACATTTTTAGAATCGGCACAACCGGATTAAATGCCTTACATTTTATTCCTTCACGCTCCAGCTTTTCGTTAAAATCCCTGTTAATAAAGAAAATACTGCCCATATCATCATAGAGTATTCTTACATCCAGACCCTCTCTTGCTTTTCTAACAAGAATTTCATGAAGTCGGGCATAGCTTTCTTCATCTTCTATTGCGTGGTATTCCATAAAAATAAACTTTTCAGCCTTCTCCAAGGCCTCAAGCTGAGCATTAAAGCCGGCAAGCGCATCATCATAATATTCTATGCCTTCATTCTTATATGCCGGAAACCTGGCATAATCCTTAATATACCTCATCTGATTGGCAATTGAAATATCTTCCTTCTCTATTTGCTCAAATACTGTGTCATCCTGCTTAATGTACTTATATACTACCCTGTCAATCTGTTCGTATCGCTGACGCATTCCCTTTGTAGTATTTGGTCTTCCAAGAAGCAAATACAATATTAGCCCCAATGCCGGAAAGGAAAGAATGACAATGAGCCATGAAATTCTCATCTCCGAGTTAGAGGTTTTTCTATACATCATTATGGCAACAAATAAAGCCAGAGCACTTACCAAGGTATAAATCAGAGTGGAATACGAACTTAGCAATAGTCCCATCAGCATAAACCAGATAATCTGAAATAATAAAGCTAATCCGGCAAAAGTTAATCTTCCTATGCTATTTTTCACATTCGACTTTTGTTCAACTCGCATCTTCATTACTAATCCCTCGATTCAACAACAATTAGTATTCCCTTTTCAAAACTGATTTCTGCAGTTTCATCTTCTATCTCATTACTTATTCCCAGGGAATTGAATCCTCCCATCTGTAAATTACTCACATTATATTTCATACCCTTTATAGAAAGGTCATGCACACTTCCGTTAAAGGGAATAAGTGAAACATATTTTCCAAACTGTGTTTTTTTGTCAATAATAAAATCTTCATTAAACATTCTGATTCTATTATTTTTATCAATCAACTGTATTGGGACCTTTTCTTCCAGTCCGATTCCAAGTACTGCAATATTACCAAGCACATGATCAAGTCGGCTTCCTGTTCCACCCAGTATTGTAATGTCTGTAGCACCTCGCTCAATAGCAAAACGCACAGAATGTTCAGTATCTGTATCATCCTTTTCAGGATTAAGCATACATATTTCTATTCCCCTGTTACTTTTGAAATAATCTAATGCTTCAGAGGATACCGAATCAAAATCGCCTATTATTATATCTGGTTTTAATTTATTGTCGAATAGAAAATTCATTCCTGCATCTGCTGCAATAATAACATCATATTTGTTCTCCTGTATTAATTCACGGCCGAATTTATTATCTATTGAGCCACCAGAAACAATTAAATATTTCATCCATCCTCCAAATTATCCAAGTCTGTTAAGAAAGCTATGCACATTCTCCTCTATATTTCCATTAAAAACAGCACTTCCTGCTACAATAATATTGGCACCTGCTGAAACCACTTCCTCTACATTATCAAGGTTGATTCCACCATCTACCTCAATATCTGCTTTGATGCCTTTTTGCTTTAGAAGCTGTCTTAATTCACGTACCTTATCTATAGTATATGGTATAAGAGTCTGTCCTCCAAAGCCAGGATTAACGGTCATAATCAGTATCATATCCACCTTAGATAATATATGCTCTATAGTGGATACTGGTGTAGCCGGATTAAGTGCTACCCCTGCCAGTAATCCCTTTTCTTTAATTACTTCAATTGTTCTGTCCAGATGCTTACATGCTTCTGCATGAACAGTAATAATATCTGCTCCCGCTTTTGCAAAATCATCGATATATCTGATTGGTTCTTCTATCATCAGATGAAGATCAAACATTCTTTCTGTACATCCTCTAATACTGCTTATTACAGGCATTCCAAAGGATATACTTGGAACAAATTCCCCATCCATTACATCAATATGTACGTACTGGGCTCCTGCTTCATCCAGAATTCTAATCTGTTCTCCTAATTTCGAAAAATCAGCTGCTAAAATTGATGGTGACAAGCACTTCATATAGACCTCCTAATATTTGCGGATATTCTTAAGTTCTTCATAAAGAAGAATATAGTTATCATAACGTGTACGACTTATTTTCCCCTGTTCCAATGCATCCTTTACTCCACAATCAGGTTCATTGATATGACTACAGCCTTGAAATCTGCAATATGGTTCATATTCTGCAAAATCAGGGTAGCATGTCCACAAATCTTCCTTTTCAAACCCCGGCACATCCATTGAGCTAAAACCTGGTGTATCTACGATATATGTTCCATCACAGATTGGTATAATCTCTGAATGTCTTGTAGTATGCTTTCCTCTGTCAATCTTGCTACTAATCTTGCCTGTTTCCATTTGAATATTATCCTGAAGACAGTTTACCAGGGAAGACTTACCTACTCCTGAAGGACCTGCTACTGTTGTTGTCTTGCCCTCTAGCAAAGCTCTTAGTTCTTCAATGCCCTGTTTCTCCTTAGCGCTGGTAAAAATGATATTATACCCTGCCGGCTCATAGATTGCCCGTAATTCCTGCTTTTCCTGCTCTGACACCATATCTGCCTTGTTGAAGCAGATTGTAACAGGCACCTTCTGGTATTCCATCATACAAAGAAATCTATCCAGCAGATTAAAGTTTGGCTGAGGTTTCTTTGTAGCAAAAATGACCAATGCCATATCAACATTAGCCACCGCCGGACGAATCAGTTCATTCTTTCTCTCAAGAATCTCAACAACATTCCCTATCCTACCCTCTTCATCTATTGGGACAATCTCTGCATTATCTCCTACAAGAGGTTTCATTTTCTGTTTTCTAAAGGCCCCTTTGGCCTTACATTCATAAATTCCGGTTCCTTCTACGTAAACGTAGTAGAAACCGGAAATTCCTTTAACAATTTTTCCCTGCATCTGTTACCTATCGCATCTGTTACCTATCGTATCTGTCACCTATTGCTTTGTGAATTTAACAAGGCCAATTTCTTCTGTCTCTGTTGCCTCATTACCCTCATCATCTATATATGTCCATTCTATAACAAGAGTACCTGATGAACATGTCAGATCATATTCACTTACTGTAATTCGGCCACCAACTACATCTACTTTCTTGGTGCGCTTACTTCCATCTGACAGCTTAAGAGTATATGTGGCCTTTGTAGCACCTGCAAAAGAATACTGGTTTGTAAACTGATAATACTCTACCTTCTTACCGAGACTAATTACAATATTAACCTTTGTACCTTTTTCTACAGTCTTTCCTGCATTGACACTCTGGCTGATTACTCGGCCTTCCTTAATTGTGTCACTATATTCTGTTGTTACACTTCCAAGCTTAAGTCCGGCCTTCTCAAGAGCAGTTCTGGCCTTCTTCTCTGTCAAATCTTCCAAATTAGGAACTACTACTGAAGGAAGTCCCTGACTAACCACAAAGGTAATTGTAGCACCCTCTGCAACCTCTCCACTTTCAGGATTCTGGGAGATTACTGTACCTGAAGGAACAGTGTCGCTAGGTTCATAATTTCTTTCCCACTTAAGATTAGCAGCTTCTATCAGACGAATTGCTTCCTGTTCTGTCCTGCCTACCACACTTGGAACCTCAACTGTTCCCTCTGGTTTTCCGGCAACCTTGATAATAACTGTTGAACCGACAGCCACCTCACTGCCTTCATCAACATTCTGCTCTACTACTGTTCCATCTGCAGCGTCAGATTTGACAATCTCTACCTGCACCTTAAGTCCCTTCTCATCAAGCCACTTCTGAGCCTCCTCCTGAGTCATTCCAACAAGCTTAATCATTGTAACATTTCCCTCTTGTGTATCCTGTGTGGACTCTGACTCTGTACTATAAGAAGACTCTGTCTGTGATTCCTTGGACTTACCTGAACCGCCAAACAGTCCTAACATATTGCCCAGCACACAAATAATTGCAATTACAAAAAGACTGGCTATGGCAATAAGTGAAATTGTTACTGCCTTATCCATCTTAGGACTGAGAAGTGCTTCTTCATCCTCATCTTCCTCTTCCTGGTCTGCTTCAACATTATGCTGATTAGGCATAACAGGCTCTATATCAGGAGTAACACCTCTATTGTTCTGAATCTGTCTAATCTCATCACCGCTTATGACCTTTGTCTTGGCGTTATCTGTAAGTGGTGCAATAACCACGAAATCTTCATTTGGATTAGTAAGTGACCTGCGAAGGTCTGACAGAAGCTCACTGATTGCCTGATATCTTCTGTCAGGATTCTTCTGTGTGCTTTTCATAATAATCTTCTCAAAGCTGATTGGAATATTAGGTGCATACTGGCTTGGCATTGCCATCTCTTCCTGAAGATGCTGAATAGCTACTGCAACTGTTGTATCTCCATCAAATGGAACCCTGCCGGTAATCATCTCAAACATTACAATACCCAGAGAATAGATATCACTTCTGCCATCTACGAAACCATTTCTTGCCTGCTCTGGGGATGCGTAATGAACTGACCCCATAACATCAGCACTAATTGTATTAGCTGATGCAGCACGTGCAATACCAAAATCAGTTACCTTTACCTTACCCTCTGTAGAGATAATAATATTCTGTGGTTTAATATCTCTGTGAATAATATTCTTATTATGGGCTGCCTCAATTCCTCTGGCAACCTGTATAGCTATACTTACAGATTCCTTGAAGGATAGCTGTCCCTTTTTCTCAATATATGTCTTGAGAGTAATTCCCTCAACGTATTCCATTACAATGTAGTACATTCCGTCTTCACTGCCTACATCATAAATATTTACTATATTTGCATGCTCAAGTCCTGCAGCAGACTGAGCTTCAGTTCTAAATTTGGATACAAAATTACGATCCTCAGAAAACTCTGCCTTTAATACTTTGATTGCCACATTTCTTCCAAGAATATGGTCAAAGGCTTTATATACATCAGACATTCCGCCTGCGCCAACTTTGCCAACTATCTCATAACGATCTGCTATATACATACCAACTGTCAACATATTTTCACCTCATTAAGAAAATGGATTGATAATCATTACTGTAATGTTATCGCTTCCTCCATTTTTATTAGCCCTTTTTATTAGTTTTTCTGCCTTGTTCTCAAGAATCTCATCATTTACCAGAATCTTCTGAATCTCTTCATCAGAAACCATATTGGTAAGACCATCTGTGCAAAGCAAAACAAGCTCATCATTTGTAAGCTCAACTTCAAAATAATCAGCTTCGACATGTTCTTTAACACCTATTGCTCTTGTAATAACATTCTTGTCTGGATGATTCTTCGCCTCTTCCTCACTTATCTCGCCCATTAAAATCATTTCATTAACCAGCGAATGGTCCCTGGTTATCTGGCGAATGGACTGACCGCAGATATAAAGACGACTATCTCCTACATTAGCAACATACATTGTATTGTCAAATATAGAAGCAATTACCAAAGTAGTACCCATTCCACTCTTGGTCTCATCCCTTTTTGATTCGGCTACCAACAATTCATTAGCTTTGTCGATTGCCTCTTTTAGAATACTAATCGGCTTTTCTTCCTTAGTTCTGGTAATAGAAGCTACTATTCGCTCCACTGTGTGCCGCGATGCATAGTCACCTGCCCGATGACCACCCATTCCGTCTGCAACAATAAACAGATTAGGAAGATTTCCCACGGATTTTTCTGAAGCGAACAGGTAATCCTGATTCGTCTCCCTGATAATACCCGTATCCGTTATGGAAAACGTCTTCATTTGTCAGTTCCTCTCTCCTCCAATATACTTCTTGCGAAGCTGTCCACAGGCCCCGTCAATGTCGCGACCCATCTCTCTTCTAATTGTAACCGTTATGCCATATTTTTCAAGTTTATTTTTGAATGCCTCAATAACTCTGGTATCTGACTGCACATAATCTCTTTCCTTAATTGGATTGACCGGAATAAGATTAATATGACAATTCATTCCCTTTATCAGGCTGGCAAGCTCTGTAGCATCCTGATCTGTGTCATTTACTCCACCCACCAGACTATATTCAAAAGTTACCCTTCTTTTTGTCTTCTCGAAATAATATTTGCAGGCATCAATTACTTCATGTATGTCAAAACTGTTTGCCACTGGCATCAGTTCTTTTCTCTTCTCCTGATTAGACGCATGCAGTGAAAGAGCCAGTGTAATCGATAGCTTTTCATCTGCCAGCTGTCTCATTCTTGGAACAATTCCACAGGTGGAAACTGTAAGATTTCTCTGGCTGATGTTAAGACCGTTTTCATCTGTAAGCAGCTGAATAAACTTAAGAAGATTATCATAGTTATCCATTGGCTCACCAGTTCCCATTACCACCACATTGGAGATACGTTCACCAATATCCCTGCTTATCTTGTATATCTGATCCAACATCTCTGATGGCTTAAGCCCTCTAACAAGACCATCCAGAGTTGAGGCACAGAATCTGCACCCCATTCTACATCCTACCTGAGAGGATATGCACACTGAATTACCATGCTTATATCTCATCAGCACACTCTCAATAACATTGCCATCCTCAAGGGCAAACAGGTATTTTCTTGTTCCGTCTATCTTGGAAACCTGTACCTCTACCTGATTAAGCGAAGTAATATAACAGTCATTATTCAGTTCTTCTTTTAGCTTCTTGGAAATGTTTGTCATATCTTCAAAGCCGTCAACATGCTTAACATGCATCCACTCATAAATCTGTTTGGCACGAAATGCCTTCTCATTGCGAGAAACCATATATTCTGTAAGTTCCTGCAGATTAAATGACTTTATATCAATCTTTTCGCTCACGATTGCTCCTTTACTAAATACGTTTCTTCAGCTTTGCCAGGAAAAATCCATCATTGCTGATTTCTCCAGGAAAAAGCTGCTTTTGTTCAACTAATTCAAATTCCGGATATTGTTCTAATATCCAACTTACATTACCCTCATTTTCATTAATATTAATAGTACATGTACTATATACCAGTGTCCCACCTGGTTTTACATATGAATGAACAGCACTAAGTATGTCTCTTTGCAGCTGTACAAGCTCCTCCTGCTGTTCTTTTGACATCTTATATCTAATGTCAGTCTTCTTTGCCAGGACTCCAAGTCCAGAACATGGCAAATCACAAATCAGAACATCAGCCTTGTCCACCGACTCTTGGTCAAAGACAGTGGCATCCATACACACTGCCTTCATGTTTGTAAGCTCATGCCTTGATATATTGTCCTCAATCAGACTCACTTTATACTCAGTCAGGTCTCTTGCCTCAACCATTCCTGTTCCACCAAGTTTCTCTGCCACATGAGTACTCTTGCCACCAGGGGCAGCACATACATCAATAACATAATCCCCTTCACTGACCTTTGCCCATTCTGCAACCATCATAGAGCTGACATCCTGAACATAGAAAAGTCCCTGGGCAAAACTGTCCAGTGCTTCCAAATAATCAAACCCGGATATAACAAAGGCATATTCTAATGGAAGATCCCCTACAGTTACACCCTCTTCTGTAAGCTTCTTCTTAAGCTGCTGTGGCCTAATCCTGGTCAGGTTTGTCCTAATGGAAATAGGTCGCTCTTCCATAAAACCTTTTAGAATCTCCTCAGTCTTACTCTGACCATAATCTTCAATCCATTTATCAACAATCCACTGTGGCATTGAATACTTTATTGACAAATCCTCAGGCATTTCCATGTCAGCCATATTGCGGGCAATGTTGCGAAGCACTCCATTTACAAAGCCGGATAATTGTCCAAACTTATGTCGCTTAGCCAGTTTAACTGACTCATTGCACACTGCTGAATCCGGAATTGAATCCATATACTTTATCTGATATACACCCATTCTCATTAGATTGCGAATAAGTGGCTTCATCTTACGCACCTTTGTCTTGGAAAAAGCATCAATTATATAATCAAGCTCAATCAAATGCTCAACAGTTCCCTCTGTAAGTCTTGTAATAAATGCTCTCTCCTGTTTTGAAAGATACTGATATTTACTTAATACATCTCTGAGAACAAGATGACTGTATTGATGCTTTTCGTTTATTTCAATAAGCATCTGAAGAACAAGTTCTCTAGTATTAACACTGTCTGACATGTGTACACCTCCAGAAATAGCTCCTTACTAATTTGTAAGCACTATTCCCTCCTCAATCTGACAGCCTCTAAGGAAGGAACCGACATCCATACGTTTCTTTCCCTCAAGCTGCACCTCTGTTAATGACAAAGCTCCCTCTCCTGTCTGAACAAGAAGCTCATTCTTACCAATCTTAATTATTGTTCCAGGCTTATCCGAAGATGATCCCTCTGCCACCTGTGCCTTCCATATCTTAAAGGTCTTACCGTTAAGTCTTGTATATGCACTTGGCCATGGGTTAAGTCCTCTGATAAGTCTCTCAATTTCAGCCGCAGGCTTACTCCAGTCAATCGAACCAAGCTCCTTGCTAATCATTGATGTGTGAGTAGCCTCCTCACTGTTTTGAGGAGTAAACTCTGCTGTTCCCTCCTCCAGCATCTTCATAGTCTCCACAATAAGCTCAGCTCCTGTTTCTGCAAGTCTGTCAAAAAGGCTTCCACCGGTCTCATCCTCTGCTAAACGAACCTGCTTTTTGGCAATCATATCACCTGTGTCAATGCCCTCGTTCATAAGCATTGTTGTTACACCTGTAACCTCATCTCCATTGATGACTGCCCACTGAATTGGAGCAGCACCTCTATACTTAGGTAAAAGTGAAGCATGAATATTTACGCAGCCATACTTAGGCATATCCAGTATACTCTTTGGTAAAATCTGTCCAAAGGCGGCTACCACAAAAATATCTGCATCAAATTTTCTCAAATATTCTACATTTTCCGACTCTCTGATTTTTGTAGGCTGAAATACCTCAAGTCCATGAGAAAGGGCACATTCCTTAACTGGAGAAGCCTGCATTGCCTTGCCTCTTCCCTTAGGCTTATCCGGCTGAGTAACAACAAGAACCACCTCATGTCCTGCCTTGATTATTGCCTCAAGAGCCCCTACTGAAAAGTCGGGTGTTCCCATATATATTACTTTCATTATATTACTCCTCTTCGTTTGCTACTCTTCTTCATATGTTACATCGTGAAGCATTCCCTCCACCTTTTCTGTATACATATGTCCGTCTAAATGATCCAGCTCATGGCAGATTGCCCTTGCCAGAAGCTCTTCACCTTCGATGATATACTCCTCCATTTCCTCATCAAAGTACCTAGCCTTAACATAATTTGGTCTTGTAACACATCCAGCTTTTCCCGGAAGGCTAAGACAGCCCTCATCCCCGGTCTGTTCCCCTGAGGTCTCTAATATCTCTGGATTAATCATAATGATTGGGCCATCACCCACATCTATTACAACCAGTCTTTTAAGAATACCAACCTGTGGAGCTGCGAGTCCAACACCATTAGCTTCATACATTGTCTCAAGCATATCATCAATAAGGGTTCTAATCTTCTCTGTTACTTCTTTTATCTCTCTGCATTTCTTCTCAAGTACAGGATCTCCCTGTATTCTGATTGTTCTAAGTGCCATCTTGTTTCCTCCTTCACACTAAAATCCACTCATTGGATTAAAATCGAATTGAACATTTACATATTTAAAATCATTATTATCTCTAATATAGTCCTCAAGCTTATTCTTAAGATCTACAAGTACCTTGTATTCTCTGGTTTTAATATACACCACTTTCCGATATACATCATTAAGCTTTGCAATGCCTGCATCTGATGGTCCAATCACCGCAATTCCTCTGCTATTAGCCACCAGCTCTGTCAGTTTATCACCAATTCTTTGACTTCCCACGTCTGCATTCTCATACTTTGAGGCTGAACACATTATCACCAGCATATTTCCAACCGGCGGATATAAGGGTATCTGTCTATATGCAATCTCCTGCTCATAAAAGGCCTCATAATTCTGTTCTTTTGCAGTCTGTATGGCAAAATTATCAGGACTGTATGTCTGAATAATAACATCGCCCGCTTCCTTGCCTCGTCCTGCCCTTCCTGCCGCCTGGGTAAGAAGCTGGAAGGTTCGCTCCGATGCATGAAAATCACTGACATGCAATGACATGTCTGCTGCAAGAACCCCTACAAGTGTAACATTTGGAAAATCATGTCCCTTAACTATCATCTGTGTTCCTATCAGAATATCTGCCTCCTGATTTGCAAAGGCCTGAAGTATTTTCTCATAGGAATCCTTTGTTCTTGTAGTATCAAAATCCATTCGAAGGATTCTTGCCTGTGGGAATCGTTGCTGTACCAGCATTTCTATTTTCTGAGTTCCAGCCTTAAATCCACTAATATATTTAGAGCCACAGGATGGACATACCTTGGGAGTTTGCTCCTCATATCCACAATAATGACATACCATTCGTCCATTGTTATGCTGACTTAGCGAAACGTCACAATGAGGACATTTTACCACAAAACCGCATTCTCTGCACGACATAAATCCAGACAGGCCTCTTCTATTGAGAAACAGCATAGTCTGTTGCCCTTTTCTCAGTCGGTCCTCCATAAGCTCCTGAAGCTTCACACTAAGTATTGAGCGATTTCCTGACTTTAATTCCTCTCTAAGATCGACCACTTGGCATTCAGGCAATGGTTTTTCCTGTACTCGCTGATTTAATTCCAACAGCTTATACTTTCCGTTCATAGCATTATAATAACTATCCACTGAAGGAGTTGCAGAGCCCAGCACCACACAAGCCTCAGACATTCTCGCTCTCTCGATGGCAACCTCTCTGGCATGATATCTTGGTGCATTCTCACTCTTGTAGGAACTCTCATGTTCCTCGTCAATTATTATAATTCCCAAATTGGAAAAAGGTGTGAACAGGGCAGAACGGGGACCAATCATAATACTTATGTCACCATTTTGGGCTCTGAGAAACTGATCATATCTCTCCCCGGCTGACAGTCTGGAATTCATAATGGAAACCCTGTCACCAAATCTGTTATAAAAGCGCATTACAGTCTGATAAGTCAGTGCAATCTCCGGAATTAATACGATTGCCTCCCTGCCCTGACTAATGACCTGTGAGATAAGCTCCATATATACTTCCGTCTTGCCACTTCCGGTAACACCTTTAATGAGATATGTGTCTCTTATTCCCTGATTGTAGTCTCCCATTATCCTGTCAACTACAGACTGTTGCTGCTGATTTAGTACCAGATTATATCCCTTACTTTCAAGGTGAGCGACAGGATTACGATAGTCCTTATGCTGGCTTACCTCAATAACTCCCTGCTCCACCAAAGCCTTGATTGTCTGTGATGATACACCAAGCTTTCCAGTTACCAGGGAATAGTCCAAAGTATTCTGCCGGATAAGCTCCCTAAGAAGTCTTGCCCTTGCAGTCTGGTGCTTGCTCTCATAAAAAGCCAGCTTCCTTACTGCTTCCTCCATAGGCAGAACAAGACTCAGGGTTTTTCTGATGATTGCCTGAGTCTTTTTCTTAATTGGAATAACAGTCTTAAGTGCCTGATTCATGGTTGAACCATAGTTCTCTCTAATCCATCCTGCCAGGACAATAAGCTCTGACTCCATACGCACACTGTCTTTTTTCACACCCTTAATGGGCTTAATCTTGTCTACATCGTACTCTGGAATATCTGTTAGTTCAATCACATATCCGGTCATATTACGTGAGCCAAAAGCTATATCCACCTGTGTTCCAAGCTTTATTTCTCCAGCCAGCTCCTCCGGAATGGCATACTGAAATGTCTTATCTAGTTTTTCATGTGAAATATCAACGATAACGTTGGCATACTTTGCCAAAACAGCACCTCTATCTCTCTATCTTCTTATCGTATTTCTCCTCACAGTACTTACAGCGATATACTTCCTTCTTTTCATCTGTAAGAACGAATATCTGCTCAAGCCCCTGCTCTATTGAGGTAATACATCTAGGATTCTTACACTTGATAACATTTGTAACCTTCTTTGGTAATGTAAGCTCCTTTTTCTCAACTATCTTATCGCCTTTTATTACATTAACAGTAATGTTGTGGTCGATAAATCCTAATATATCAAGATCAAGGGACTCTACCGGACACTCTACCTTGATAATATCCTTCTTACCCATTTTGTTGCTCTTGGCATTCTTGATGATAGCAACTGTACAGTCTAACTCATCAAGCTTAAGATTATGATAAATCTGAAGGCTCATTCCAGCCTTAATATGGTCTAATACAAAGCCTTCACTAATTCCACTTATATTAAGCATATTATCCTCCTACTCTGCTAATCCAAGTAATGTAAGTATAAGTGCCATTCTCACATAAACACCGTACTGTGCCTGCTTAAAGTATGCTGCTCTTGGATCATCATCTACCTCAACAGCAATCTCATTAACTCGTGGAAGTGGATGAAGTACAAGCATATCCTCCCTGGCCAGCTCCATCTTCTCTTTTGTCAGAATGTAGAAGTCTTTTAATCTAACATAGTCTTCTTCATTAAAGAAACGTTCTCTCTGTACTCTTGTCATGTATAAAATATCAAGCCTGTCCATTGCGTCCTCTAAACGTTCCACCTCTTCAAATTCAATTCCATTGGCAATCAGTACATCCTCACGGACATAATCCGGAATCTTAAGCTCCTGTGGCGAAATAAGCACAAACTTAACATTTTCATATCTGGTCATAGCATTAATAAGAGAATGAACTGTACGACCAAACTTCAAATCTCCACATAAGCCTATTGTAATGTTGTCTAATCTGCCTTTAAGGGAACGAATAGTAAGTAGATCAGTAAGTGTCTGCGTTGGATGCTGATGTCCACCATCACCTGCATTAATTACTGGAATTAAAGATTTCTGGGAAGCTACAAGAGCTGCACCTTCCTTTGGATGACGCATTGCGCATATATCTGCGTAGCATGAAATAACACGGATAGTATCGGAAACACTCTCACCCTTTGTTGCCGAAGAAGAATCTGAACTGTGGAAACCTAAAACAGAACCGCCAAGATTAAGCATGGCAGCTTCAAAACTAAGTCTTGTCCTTGTACTAGGTTCATAAAAACAAGTAGCAAGCTTCTTCCCATCACAAGCATGGGCATATTTGTCTGGATGTGCCTCAATGTCATTAGCAAGAGTAAGCAGCTTATCTAACTCTTCAACACTAAGATCCATAGGACTCATTAAATGACGCATATTTTGCCTCCTATATCTGTATGCATTTTTTCTACAACATAATATAATATAAATTGATTTAATTCAAGACTTCAGTTAGAATAAAGTCGTAACTATTATACCAGATTAAAGGAGATTATGTTATGACACCAGAAAATATCACTAATGGTACAATCGAAGACGATGAGGCTATTGTCTTCAAAGAGCGTAAGCGTTGGCTTTTCCTCGGATTACCATTCACTTTCACTAAATATACTATTACTCCATCACTTGTTACTGTTGACCAGGGTTTTCTCAATACAGTTGAAGACGACTGTTATATGTACAAGATTATGGATGTAAAGCTCAACACTTCTATTTTTGAAAGAATTGTTGGCCTTAAGACAGTAGTATGTTACACAGGAGATGTTACTCATCCTGAGATTCATCTTTCACACATCAGACACGCTAGAGAAATTAAAGATTACATCCTTAGACAGTCGGAGGTTGCCCGCGTTAAGAGACGTACTCTTAACACAGTTGATATCGGACTTCACGGTGTTGACTTAGATGGAGACGGTACAATCGACACCTACGAACAGTAAAAGCACATAATATACAATTATAGCCCCAGAATATTCATTTACAAATATTCTGGGGCTATTCTCATTCTTTTTCTAAATTCCGCAGCAACATCCAAATAGCATTTCAAGACACAACAGGTTGAGACAACAGCTTCCCCTGCTCTCATATGGACGTTCATATGCCTGTCCCATTCCTGAATACCAGGTTCCGCCAAATTCCAAATATTGCTGAAACTGTCTATATTGAGAATTACTAGGCTCCAATTTAACAGCTATGCTTATGTGTTCAAAGGCAGTTGCCTTATTTCCGACTCCATTTTGAGCAACAGCACTAAAGAAATACCATAGCCCCTGTCTCTCAGAAGGAGGAATTGCCTCCAAAGCATTAATGGCTTCCGGGTAGCAATGATTTCTTATATAATTTGCTGCCGCCTGAAGCTTTGGTGAAATATTGGAATTATCTCGACCTGTATCCTTATAATAGTATTTACCGCCAAACTGTCCGTCGGAGCGGCCCTCGGAATAGCTGTGCTGGCGGTCATTCATTATTTTCCTATAAGCCTGCTGAATCTCCTTAAACTTTTCCTCCGCCTGTTCCTTGTTGGGATTATTCACGTTAGCATCCGGATGATACTTTCTGCTTAAGGTTCTGTATGCTTTTTTTATTTCGTCATCTGAGGCTCCCGGCTCAACTCCAAGAACCTGATACGGATTTATCATTTTTTGTTCCTTCTCTTAATCTGAATATATTCATATCTTGACCAGACTCCAGAATACAGAATGTTTCGAAGAATATCTGCATGCTTCAAAATAGGCATTCTCTCAAAAGACTTGGCACACTCTGAAATCATGCTTGTCATCATAAGTCTGCTCACGGTTTCATAATTATCCGGATCTTCTTTTCTTAGAAAAAGCATAGGATTATAATTGCCATGCTTCCTGTCCTTCTCCAAATCATCATAGGCATCCATCAGGTAAATGTATTTGCCCAGATAGTATCCACAGCTTCTTAGCTCCTGCTGCCATTCATCTTCCTTCCAGGCAAATAGCTCAGACATCATGTCCCCTGTGGCACCTGCCGCCATATCAATATTTCGTTCCTCTCGCTTCTCTATCTCGCCAATCTCATGTATGTACTTCTCTATTGCATTAATCTGTCTTGGATATCTGTCAACTATCTTCTGATAATCCTTCCTGATTAATTCAGCCATGGTCTTTCTGGTGTATTTCTTATTGTCCGCCCAGTCATCCATACAGCTGTGATACGCCAGTGCCAGATTCATTGCAGCCACATAGTCTGAGATTTCATTCTGAACTATCTTTTTCTTTTTGGTAGGGTGAAGAGTGCAGGTAAATGACCATTCCTTTTCTTCCGGTTCATACAGGCCAGATAATAGCACCTGTAAAAAAGTCATGTCATAGCTTAAGAGAATCTGTCCCTTTTTTCCACAAATCTTCTTTAAGCTCTGACATAATCCACAATAGTATGCATTATATATTTTCTTATCCTGGTCAGACAATTCTTTGCTGTTCACATTGATATACCCAAACATATATTCCTCCGAACTAGCTCTTTCGTATAAATTCCTCTCTGCATTTTGGGCAGGTTATTGATATTCTGCCATGTCCTCTGGGTACTCTCACCTTCTGCTTACACATTGGACATTTGAAATACTTGTATGTCTTCATATCTGCAAAATGCTTCTTTTTGCGGGCCTTATCCACCGCAAATTTATATCTGAAATTCCGAAACTTCTGATTCTCCTGGTATCTCTTAGAAGTGTTCTTTGAAAAAATTCTGAAATATGTATGGCCAATAAGTCCAAGCATAATCCAGACAAGAATCAGATTGATTATAGGTTGTCTAATAAAAATGGAAAGAATCAGTGGAATCCAAAGGATAGTAGACTCAAATTTTGCCAGGTCATCTACACCGTTTCTTCCATACATAAATCTAATAAATTTCTCTCTCATAATAGCTAGTCTCCCTAAACTAAACAATAGTATTTTATGTTATAAACTGGTTAAACTCAATATAACGATTTTGATTTTAATAAACATTTTATCTTTTTTTATGTGTATATTATTTTTATACTAAACAAAAAAGCTATTACTCTATAACTCTTAATGTTATAAAATAATAGCTCTATTGTAAGCCTATACACTTAGCACCAGCACATTCTCCATTTGATCAAAAATCCAAGTTTCCTCACAATTTGATTTACCAGTAATATATATAATAATCGCATAATTGCTTACTATATTGTTTTCCAAAACATAATCTAATGCCTGGTATTCCTGTTTTTCAGCTGGATTCTCCAGTACTTTCTGCATTAATTCTTCATAGTCATCTATTCCATCAATCTTTTCGATTACAGAAAACTTATCCATAGTGTTTCTAAAAATTACTGTATGGTCTTTTGCATCCTGCAAAAAATCCTTGCTCATTTCAGCTACAATTTCAAGTATACTTTTATTCTCCTCTTCAGAATTAGAATAATCAAAAAAGATTAGTATAGAATTATCATTTGGAGTATCCAATTCCTTTACTATAAGTCCTTCTTGCTTACGTGCACTTAATTTCCAATGAATGCTCTTCACATTATCACCTGGAACATAATCTCTTATCTGAAGAATCTCAGAAACATCATTTCCCTTAATATGGCGATAACTCAATGCATCATCTGCTTCCTTATCTGCTACCAGCTCATAAACTGGCATATCTGCTTTATCCGGAAACTTGTAATAACTTTTACTTGCAGAAGTCTTTTGCTTAAATTTAATAACTCCAAGCCAGTCCTGCAACTCTACTTTACATATTGAAATGTCTATCCTTCCACAGAAATAGGAATCAACTGGAATATTATAGGTTACTTTTTTCTTTGAAGGAACTGAAAGATGAAATACACTCTTGTCTTTTCCTCCAAACACTGAATTAGTACACTCCACTTCAACTAAAGCTTTTGAGATTGGAATAAAGCTTCTATTCTCAACGCTTAGAACAAATTCTATCCCTGTCTGAACGGGATTATTCTCTTCAAAGGATAATATCACTTTTCTCTTTGAAAAAAATAGTCCAACCCATGACAGAAATGAGAAAAATACAAAAGCTCCCAAAAGCCAGAGTGTTTCTATTTGGTTTGTAAAAATATAAATTGCTATCAATATAAATAACAAAAATATATATGCTGCTCTTTTCATCACAGAACTCCTAAAAATAGCAATACCAGAACTTTAATACAATATGTTGTAAAAAATTTGTGGATTCCTTCAACTCCTTCACTACAACATCGGTGTAGCCTTTTATAGACTCTATTTCCTCGTCATTTGGCATTATTCCGCCAAATTTATAACGCTCATAAATCTGTTTCATGGAAACCGGAATTGTACTAACAAATTCTAATTTCTTATACTTAATCATTTTCTCTTGATAAACACCAGCAGTTTCAATTACACATTTGAAATCTGTGCTACTGATTCTCTTTCTTCTCATTTTAATTACAATAATTCTTCTTATCAGGAAGAAAACAATTGTAACCACAAGGGTCATTCCCAAAATAACAAGTATTTTAACTATGGAATAATCTCTTGTTTCGGAAGGATCATTTGGATTTTGGTCTTCATCCTGTGGCAATTCAGCACCACCCGAACTACTTCCACCGCCTCCTCCTCCTTGACTTCCACCTCCAATATCGTTTTCTTCATAAAAGCCTGGAGTTACTTCAATCGGAATGAAACCAATGCCTCTTTGATACACTTCAACCCATGCATGTGCATCTTTGTTGGTTACATTATATGTAAGCTCTTTATCCTCTGATTCTGCTATGTATCCTTCAACATATCTAGCAGGAATGCCATAATATCTAAACATCAAAGTGGCAAGTGTCGCATAATGTGGCGAGTATCCCTCTTTTGAAGTCTCCAGCAAATGCTGAACAAAATCTTCATCTCCTTCATATGCTTCCACATATTCATTATATGTTATCTCTTTTGCTAGATACTTTCTTATTAGTTTTGCCGTAGAAAAAACTTCATTGCCTGCACTAGGTAATTTATTCTGAAAATACGCACGCATTTCATCTGGTATTGTCGAATAATTTTGGTTTGAAAAATAGTGATATACCTGCTCGCAATCTAGAAATTCCTTAGGTCCAGTTTCTTTCAAAAACCACTCTGCATCTGCAATAGTTTCATAGGAATCTACTGACTCAATAGCAAAATCATATGGCTTTTTGCTACCAAATCCCTGGGCTCTAAAATTTACATCCTTTTTGGCTGAATACAGCCCATTTAAGCTGTCAAATGTAATATTCTCTGGAAGGTACTGATATCGAATTGAAGCAGAAGTATTTTCAATAGATACATTAATCATATTAGCCTTTTGGCTGCTTTCAATATACTGCGCAACTGAAGTTAGTGGATAATACTGATTCTGGTAGAACCATTCAAATACACCTTCATAGTCATTTCCATATATCTCCTGATCATTATCTTCCCAACCACTTGGAGTATATTTTGAACCAACATATCCTCTTAGATACATCTTTACATACTTATCAGAACTCACTGTAAGTCTGTTGTTTTCCTCATCCATACTCATTTCAAATCTTGAGAATTTACCCTCTGGATAATCACTTTTTCCATACATGAGATTTGTTCCCTCGTATACAATCTCATCCTTGAGCTCATCAATCTCCATTAAAGGATCATATCCCATAAAATATAGAACCCCAACAGACACACTTGCCAATAATATCATTGTAGCTAGATATTCAAATATAAAGCTACCATACAAACGTCCCTTAATATTGGCAAAGAAAATAGCTGAGCATACGCCAACAATTCCAATCAGTGTCCAAAATGCATTACCATCTGATTCCCAAATCATTCCTGCTGAAAGGATGAAAATCATCGACAATGAAAGAATAATATACCTTCGAAAATATACAAGTATTCCGATAACTATAACAAGTAATAGGATTAGTGCATTCAAGGCAATTTTTTTATCTTGTACTGCATTATCTTCATCCACAATAAACATCAAATTGGCCATGGCTTTATTTTTATTTACTGTGGTAAGAATATCATTTGTTATGCTGGAAATTCCGTTTGATAGGGCCTCAAAATAAACTGCCGCTACTGCAGTTCCTCCAAAAATTAAGGAAAGGCCAAAAAGTATCGTCCACCTCTTTTTCTTATCAAAAGACCAAAACATTATGAACTGTAAAAGCATACTTGCCGCAAAGCCCAAGGCTACAACTGTAACCTTGGAATTTGGTATATTAAAACCTGATGTAAAAGCTTCAAATGCTGAAATTGCAAGAATAGCGTTAACCCAAATACGCATTATGCAATATTTCCAATCACTTGTATTATTATTTACTTTTCCAATCACTATTGTTCTATTGCTTTTAATAGATGTCTTCAATCTCAACGTCTGTAACATCGCTATCTTCTTCTCCGATTCCTGGTCCGCCTACACCACCATTATCATCCGATAATTCTCCTGAATCAACCGTCTGACTATCGCTTGTACCAGTTTCTTCACTTGAGTTTTCGTCCTTACTTCCATCTGGTTCTTCTTCAGATTCCGGTTCTGACTCTTCTTCTTTTTTGTCCCCTTCTTGTTGGCCCTTGTCATCCTCAGTATCTTCTCCCTGCTTATTTCCGTCAGTGCTTCCCTCTGTCTCAGTAGAATCTGATCCTTTTTCTCCAGAATTGCCCTGGCCGTCTTTTCCTTCAGCTGCACACATATTTTCCCAATCAGACTTAATCAAGTCCTCTTTTTTTATTTCATCAAAACTATGATTGTCCATTGTGAATTCCTTCTTCTGTCTTTTACAAGCAGACAAAGAAAAAACTAATATACAAACTACTATGAATAATTTAAATTTTTTATCCATAAATACTCCTTAAGATATCTTTTATGGTCTTCCTACTATTGAAGGTGCGGGAACTGTACTTATAATCTCGTTTATTAAACCAGCCGGCGAAACCTTTTCTCTCTTTGCTTCCATAGTGAGAACCAGACGATGTGCAAATACATCATATATAACAGCATATATATCATCTGGTACAACAAATTGTCTGTCGTTTAAAAAGGCTGAAGCCTTAGCCATATTCGCAAAAGCCTTGGCTCCTCGAGGACTAATTCCACAGGCGATATAACGATGTGTTCTTGTTGCATCAATTAGTCTAGACATATAATCTGCTATACCATACGACAGACTTACTCTTGCCACTGTATCTCTCAGTTCAACCAATTGCGCCTTATCAACCACAGGGCAAATTGTCTCCATTGGGTCAGTTCCGTTATCCTCCATAAGCATTTCAATCTGACTGCTAACATCAGGATAACCCATGCTTAGCTTAACCATAAACCTGTCAAGCTGTGAATCTGGAAGTGCCTGTGTTCCTCCACTTGTTATTGGATTCTGTGTTGCAATTGTTATGAAAGGATTAGGCAAGCGCTCAGTTCCTTCATCAGTTGAAACTGTTCCCTCAGCCATTGCCTCTAAAAGTGCAGCCTGTGTCTTACTTGATGTACGGTTTATTTCATCTGCTAATAAAATATTTGTAAAAACAGGACCCTTCTTGTAATTCATTTGACCACTCTTATTATCGAAAATAGAATATCCCACAATATCACTTGGCATTGTGTCAGGTGTAAACTGAATTCTATTAACATCCAAACTCATTGCTTTGGACAAAGCCTTTGCTACAGTTGTCTTTCCAAGGCCTGGGTTGTCTTCAAGCAAGACATGTCCTGAAGCAAGGATTGCCATAATTATTTTTAGAATTACCTCATCCTTTCCTTTCATTACTTTCTTAATCTCTAATAATAATTGTTGAACTAATACACTTCCCGTCTGCTCCATTTTTTTCTCCATACTTTCCAATTTACTTTGTAACATGATATTTTTTCCATTTGCCATAAATCATTTTGCCAGTAGAATCTTTCTCTCCAGCTCTTACTTCGATATAATAATCACCCCTTGGATAATTAACATATGCATCATATTTTGTATAAACCTTCGCCTTTTTAAGACCAGATTTTTTCCATGCTGACCTATATTGATAACAAGATGCATTCTTTACTTTACTCCATGAAATTTTAAAAGCTTTCTGTCCTTTAATAAGTACTTTTGTCTTTTTAAAATTAGAAATTGTTTTAACCTTAATCTTCTGCCATTTTGCTATTAAAACAATACTTTTTTTAATCTCCATGCTGTCTTTTGCTAATACACTTTTACTTCCATTCTTATAATACCAACCTAAAAATCTGTAATTCTTTCTCTTGGCATCTGGCACGATAAAGCCCGTATAATGGTGTAAATTCAAAAATTAATTAAAAAGAGCCAAGTGCTCATCTTTCAGTTATAATTAAGTTACCACACAAAACATAATTGAAAGGATAAAACATATGGCT
>JAXJPW010000039.1:0-192296 GCA_036311465.1 Agathobacter sp. | reverse complement strand
TGTTTTATCCTTTCAATTATGTTTTGTGTGGTAACTTAATTATAACTGAAAGATGAGCACTTGGCTCTTTTTAATTAATTTTTGAATTTACACCATTATACGGGCTTTATCAGGGAAGATGGTTATATGAGGAAAAGAATACTATCTGTTCTGCTAATTACTATTTTATGTATCGGAATGGTGTATGGGTCAAAAACAAAAGATAGCAAAAAAGTCCGTGACGTAAAAACGTTTACGGCTTTTTTTGCTACAACAGGGGATACAATAGATCAGGATAATGATATAAAGCAGATTATTGCAGAAAAGACAGGTGCCTGCTGTGAGGAGAAATGGATTAACGGACAAACTGCAGAAGAAGCAATTTATTCTTATATTGCTAACGAAGAGTATCCGGATTTTATTTCTGGAAACAGATCATTATACGAGGCAAATGCCCTCATTCCAATTGATGAATACTGGGAGAGATATCCTAATATATATAATTATCTTAGTCAGGAGGAATGGGATAAATTTCGCCAGGAGGATGGACATATTTACTGGATTCCCCAATTTGGTGTAGGCAATAATGAGGAATGCGAGGTTGTTCATGATGGTGAAGCATTTTGGATACAGACCAGGGTACTTAAATGGGCCGGATATCCCAAGATTCGAACTATGGACCAGTATTTCGACTTGATAGAAAACTATATGAAAGCAAATCCTACAATGGAGGATGGAACTGTCAATATACCATATACTATTTTGTGCGATGACTGGAGATATTTTTGCCTTGAAAATGCTCCACAGTTTTTAGATGGTTATCCTAATGACGGCTGCTGTATGGTCAATCCTGAGACTTTGCAGGTGATGGATTATAATATTACCCCTACGGCCAAAAAGTATTTTCAGAAACTAAATGAAGAATATCATAAGGGAATGGTTGATCCTGAATCCTTTACCAGTACATATGAAGAGTATTTAAATAAGCTTTCCACTGGATCTGTACTTGGAATGATTGATCAGTGGTGGGATTTTTCTTATTCAGTTTCGCCACTATATGCACAGAATGGATTGGAAAGGCAGGGCTGTAATTATGTTCCCCTTCCAATTACAATTTCAGAGGATATACAAAACCAGTGGCATACAAAGAAAAGCAGTTCTCTGGATAATTCTACGGGTATTTCTCTTACTGTTTCCTGCAAGGATGTCAAAGGGGCATTACAGTTTATTAATGATCTTTTAGATGAGGAGATTCAAAAGCTACGTTTCTGGGGCCTTGAAGGGCTTGATTATGAGATAAATAGTGATGGAGAATATTATTTTACCCAGGAACAAAAAGAACGCAGAAATAATGACAGCTTAATTGCTTCGCATTATTGTGTGTATTCATATTTTCCAAGAATAGAATGCATAATGAGTGATGGGATTAATTCTTCTATTCCAGAGTTTCAGCAGTCCGTATTCTATGATTCTTTACCGGAAGATGTGAAAGAGTGCTTTGACGCATATGGTTGTAAAAACTATGTGGAAATGATTGGAAGCAATGATAAGCCGGGAGAATGGTTTCCTATGTACTCCTTCACCAAACAGCTTACATACTCCTCAGAGGCTGGATTGGTTCAATCTAACCTGGATGAGGTTAAACACACCTGGCTGCCTAAGGTAATTCTTTCTGACAATTTTGAGGAAACATGGAAACAGTACTTAATTGAATATAATTCTTGTAATCCTGAGATATATTATGAGGAAATCCAGCGTGAATTAGAAAGAAGAGTAAAGCAATAATATTTTTTGACAAAGCGAGGGGGAAACTATAGATAAATAGTTTCCCCTGCTTTTTTCTATAATATCTCCAAGTGAAGAAATATTTAGATTTGTTAATATAATAGTATAAATAATGATAAGGAGATAAATAAAATGAGATTTGAAGATAAAACATATAGAAATGTTTTTCTCGAAATTGGAAAAAACGAAGCCGAGATAGAAGAGAGAGTTCAAAATACTTTTAACGAAATCTTTTATGGAAAAAACAGGTTTTTCAACATGAATGATGAAGAAACTATGGGATATTTAGTAGATACAGGTAATAATGATGTGAGAACAGAAGGAATGTCCTACGGAATGATGATGTGTGTCCAGCTAGATAAGAAGAAAGAATTTGACTGTATCTGGAACTGGGCAAGAACATATATGTATCTGGATGAAGGAGACAATGCCGGATATTTTGCCTGGTCTGTGTCTCCCCAGGGTGTAAAAAACGCCTTTGGAGCTGCTCCTGATGGGGAAGAGTACTTTGCAATGGCACTGCTTTTTGCCTCACACAGATGGGGCGATGGTGAAGGAATTTTTAATTATTCAAAAGAGGCAAGAGAGCTGCTTCATACCATAATTCACAAGGGTGAAGATGGAGTGGGTCGTGCAATGTGGGACAGGAAGAATTATCTGATTCGTTTTATTGCAGAGCGCGATTTTTCTGATCCATCCTATCATTTACCTCATTTTTACGAATTATTCGCTTTATGGGCCAATGAAGAGGACAGGGAGTTTTGGAAGAAAGCAGCCGAAGCCAGCAGAGATTTTCTGAAGAAAGCCTGTAATTCAAAAACTGGTTTGTCTTCGGAATACAGTACTTTTGATGGCCAGCCATACAGTGGTGAACAGGAAATATTTGGACGACATGACTGGTATTTTAGTGATGCATACAGAACCATAGCCAATATTGGGTTGGATTACGAATGGTTTGCAAAGGATATGGAGTATGGGAAATGGTGTAAAACCAATGCAGACAATCTGCAGACTTTCTTTATGGACACTGTAAAGAATGATAATCGTAAGATATATACCATTGAAGGTGAGATAATTGATATGGATGCTTTACATCCTGTTGCAATTACTGCCACAAATGCTCAGGCTTCACTTGCTTCCTCTGGAAAGTATTCATTGGAATGTGTTAAAGAATTTTGGGATACACCGCTTCGTGAGGGGGAGAGAAGATATTATGATAATTGTCTGTATATGTTTGCCATGCTTGCGCTAAGTGGCAACTACAGAATCTATTAATATTATAGCGATACTATTTAAGGCATTTGGCGGATTGCAGGAATGCGCAGAAGAAAATATCAGCAAAGCTGACGCGCATTCTGTGGCAATAACGTCTCAAGACATTATAGAAAAGCAATAGAAAAGCAATAAAAAAGATCAACCGAATTATCGGTTGATCATTTTAATTCTCTGAAAAACTAAGCTCTCTCAACTTTGCCAGATTTTAAGCAAGAAGTACATACGTATAACTTCTGTGGTACTCCGTTAACTTTGCAACTAACTTTCTTGATGTTTGACTTCCAAACATGATTAGATCTTCTATGAGAATGACTTACATTGTTTCCATAATGAACGCCTTTTTCACAAATTGCACATTTTGCCATGATATTGCACCTCCTTGCATTTCATTAAGCTCGCACAGTTTCTGAGCTCACAACAAATGTATTCTATCAGATAAGAATATATAATGCAAGGATAAAATATAAAAATTTGAATAAAATTGTTATATTATTTGCTTTTTATAAAAAAATGGTTATAATAACTTTAGCTACGTCACAAATTGATGGAGGTTTATATATGAAGGGACAAATGGATACCCAATATGGAAAGATCATTATTGACTCAGATGTAATTGCAACATATGCCGGCTCAGTAGCAGTAGAATGCTTTGGAATTGTAGGTATGGCTGCAGTTAATATGAAGGATGGTCTTGTAAAGCTATTAAAGCGTGATTATTTGCATCACGGTATTAGCGTTGAGATTAATGAAAAGAATGAAATTTGTATTGATTTTCATGTAATAGTTTCTTATGGTGTCAGCATTGGAACTGTTTCAGATAATCTGATGGAGACAGTAAAGTATAAGGTGGAGTCTTTTACTGGCATGAAAATTAAGAAGATCAACATCTACGTCGAAGGCGTACGTGTGATTGATTAAGGAGGAAATTAACGGTGGAAATCAGAACTATTAAGGCGGAACAACTTGCCAAAATGTTTCTTGCCGGGGCAAAGAATCTTGATGCAAAAAAAGATTGGATAAACGAACTTAATGTTTTTCCTGTTCCAGATGGAGATACAGGAACAAATATGTCAATGACAATTATGTCTGCTGCCAAGGCTGTAAGCGAGCTGAAGAATCCTACAATGGAGTCTTTGGCAAAGGCAATTTCTTCAGGCTCTCTTCGTGGAGCAAGAGGAAACTCGGGCGTAATTCTTTCACAGCTTTTCAGAGGCTTTTGTAAGGTTATTGCAGAATATGATGAGTTAGATGTTAACATTCTTTGTGAAGCCTTTCAGAAGGCCGTAGAGACAGCTTATAAGGCTGTTATGAAGCCAAAGGAAGGAACAATTCTTACAGTTGCCAAGGGAGCTGCTGATAAGGCTCTTGAGCTTGCAGATACAACAGATGATATTGTTGAATTTGCAGATGGAGTAATTAAGCATGCTGATTATGTGTTAAGCCAGACCCCTGAGATGCTTCCTGTATTAAAGCAGGCTGGTGTAGTAGACTCAGGCGGACAGGGACTTATGCAGGTGCTTAAAGGTGCCAATGACAGTCTGCTGGGAAAAGAAATTGACTATACAATTGAAGGTGCCAATACATCTGGCCTTGTAAAGATTTCTGCTCAGACAGAAGAAGAGATTAAATTTGGATATTGTACAGAGTTTATTATAGTTCTTAATAGACCATTATCAGACAAGGAAGAGATTGAATACAAGGGATTCCTTGAGTCAATTGGTGATTCAATAGTTGTTGTTGCTGATGACGAGATAGTAAAGACTCATGTACATACTAACGATCCTGGACTTGCTATTCAAAAGGCATTAACCTTTGGTTCTCTTAGCAGGATTAAGATCGATAATATGCGTGAGGAACATCAGGAGAAGCTTATTAAGGATGCAGCTAAGGTTGCACAGCAGCAGAAGGCTGATGATGCTTCAAAGACAGCAAAGGATGAGCCAAGAAAGCCGGTAGGATTTATTTCTGTATCAGTTGGTGAAGGAATCAACGAAATCTTTAAGGGACTTGGAGTCGATTACATTATTGAAGGTGGTCAGACAATGAATCCAAGTACAGAAGATATGCTTACAGCTATTGATTATGTTAATGCTGATCAGATTTTTATTCTTCCAAATAATAAGAATATTGTTATGGCCGCTAATCAGGCTGCTTCACTTGTTGAAGACAAGGAGATAATTGTTATCCCTACTAAGACAATTCCACAGGGAATATGTGCTTTAGTTAACTTTATTCCAGATTATTCTGGAGAAGAGAATAAAGAAACAATGTTAGCTGAAATTGAAAATGTTAAAACAGGTCAGGTAACATATGCTGTTCGTGATACTGAAATCGATGGCAAGACAATTAAGCAGGATGATTTCATGGGAATTGGTGATAAGTCAATTCTTTCTGTTGGAACAGATTTAAAGGCTACAACTATTGAGATGGTAGATGAAATGGTAGATGAGGATTCTGCTATTGTTAGTATTTACTTTGGCTCAGAGGCTTCAGAAGAGGATGCAAACGAGTTGGCATCTATCATTGAAGAGAAATATCCTGATGTAGAGGTAGAAGTAAACAATGGTGGTCAGCCAATTTACTACTACGTGATTTCAGTAGAATAACAGGAGCAGATATGAGAGTGGATTCACCTATCACTGATTTAAAGGGTGTAGGAGAAAAAAGTAAAGAATCATTTGCTAAATTAGGAGTATACACCGTTGGTGATATACTCCTTCGTTTTCCTAAGGATTATTTACTATACCCTGATATTATTGATATAAATGAAATTGATTCCTTTATTGAAGGAAAAAAATATGCAGTTCATGCCGTAATAAAGACACCGGTTGTGGTTAAGAATACCAGGAAGATGCCAGTTTCTCTTTTGACTATAGGTGATTCGGGACACAAAATCTCTCTTGTATGGTTTCGCATGCCATACATTAAGAGCAGTCTGCCTGTAGGAAAGCATGTGGTTTTTTATGGCAGTATAGTTATTAAAAAGGGTATTTATACCATGGAGCAGCCTGTAATATATGATGTGGAGAAATATCAGGCAATAGAGGGGACTCTTCAGCCGGTGTATTCTCTTACTGCAGGAGTGACTAACAATCAGCTTATTAAAACTGTCAGGAGCGCACTGGTAGATGAAAATCTGCTTGGAGATTATATCCCACCTGAGATTCGAAGGGATAATGGCTTCTGTGAATATAATTATGCCGTAAAACAGATACATTTTCCTGATAATATGGAATCCTTAATTGAGGCCAGAAAAAGACTGGTTTTTGATGAGTTTTTCCTCTTTATTATGGGAATGCAATATCACAAGGAAAAGCAACTTAAGGCTGAAAATAATTTTCCTTTTAAGGATTTTGAATACATAGAAGAATTGATAAAGCAATTACCATATGAGCTGACCAATGCACAGCTTAACGCTATTAGGGATATAAGGGATGATATATGTGGACCTACTTCCATGCAAAGACTTGTGCAGGGAGACGTAGGCTCCGGAAAGACAATTATTGCTTTTCTTATGATGGTCTGGGCTTCAAAGATGGGATACCAGTCGGCAATTATGGCCCCTACAGAGGTACTTGCTCAACAGCATTATGAATCCTTTACAGAAATGTGTGAGAAATTTGGGCTGAATATTCCAATTATTCTATTGACCGGTTCAATGAAGGCTAAGCAGAAAAGAGAGGCATATGAGAGAATGCAGCTGTATGAGAATGCAATGATTATTGGTACTCACACCCTGATTCAGGAAAAAGCTGAATATAATAATCTTGCTTTAGTTATTACGGATGAACAGCATAGATTTGGTGTTAAGCAAAGGGATGCCTTTTCAGATAAGGGAAATATTCCTCATATTCTGGTAATGAGCGCAACACCTATTCCAAGAACCCTTGCAATTATTATCTATGGAGATATGGATATTTCGGTAGTGAATGAAGTTCCTGCCAAGCGTTTACCAATCAAAAACTGTGTTGTCGATACTCATTTTAGACCCAAAGCCTATGAGTTTATGGTGGAACAGATTAAAATGGGACATCAGATTTATGTCATCTGTCCTTTGGTGGAGGAAACTGAAAACCTGGAGGGGGAAAACGTAATAGATTACACTAAGAAGCTAAGAGAAGAACTTCCTGAGAGTATAAAGCTTGGAGTGCTTCATGGAAAGATGAAACCTGAGCTTAAAAAAAGTGTAATGGATGCATTTTCCAAAAATGAAATTCAGATTCTGGTTTCCACAACAGTTGTAGAGGTTGGCGTGAATGTTCCAAATGCAACTGTTATGATGATTGAGAATGCAGACCGTTTTGGTCTTGCACAGCTTCATCAGCTTAGAGGCAGGGTTGGAAGAGGCCATGCTCAGTCATACTGTATTATGATTAACACCAGTACCAGCAAAAATGCCAAAAAAAGACTTGAAATTCTCAACAAATCAAATGATGGCTTTTATATTGCTTCTGAAGATCTTAAGCTTAGAGGACCGGGAGATTTCTTCGGCATAAGACAAAGTGGTGACCTTGCATTTCAGTTGGGAGATATCTATCAGGATGCGGATGTTCTTCAGTGTGCAGCTGAGTCAGTTCGCAATATTTTGGAAGAAGATCCGGAACTGGAAATGCCTAATCACAGAATTTTAAAAGAACAGATGAATTCTTTTATGGATAATCAGATAAAGAGAATGAATTTATAATAAAATGGGGCAGTACTTAGATTTAGAGTACAGGCCCCATTTATATTTTAATCAATTTGCTGTATTTTTGAAATATCCGGATGGATGGTTAATGAATAATTAGTGTAATAAACTACAAAGCCCGGAGCAGCGCCGCCTGGTTTTTTAACATTCTTTTTCTGAAGGTAATCTATCTCAACCTTTTCGGAATTTCTTCCCTTTGAATAATAGCCTGCCAGCATTCCAGCCTCCTCAAAGGTTCTGTCTGGTAATTCTTCATTATTGGCCTTTACAACAACATGGGAACCAGGCATTCCCTTGGCATGGAACCACCAGTCATTACCTGTAGCAAATTTAAATGTAAGCTCATCATTCTGATAATTGTTTTTCCCCACATATATATCATATCCATCTGAAGAAACATAGTGGAAAGGCTTGCTTTTGATTTTTGCTTTTTTGCCGCCTCGTCCTTTTTTTATAAAACCGTATTCTATAAGTTCCTCTTTGATTTGTACAAGATCATCTGTTGTAAGAGCAATATCCAGTGCTGTCTGAATTGACTCAAGGTGATCTATTTGATTTTTAGTTTCGATGATTAATTCATTTAATGCCTCTTCTGTACGCTTCATTTTACCGTACTTGTCAAAATATCTCTGAGAATTTTCCATTGGTGTAAGGGTATTGTCCAATGGGATTTTGATAAGCCTGTTATTGTCATAGTAGTTTTCTGCTTCCAGATACTTTGCGCCAGGCTCAAGATTATACCCAAAGGCATTTATTAATTCGCCATAAACTTTGTATTTCTCTTTTTTCTCGGAATCCTTTAACTGCTTCATCTGTAGCGCATATTTCTTTTGATTTCGCTCCAGTGCAGTTGTAACTACACGACGAATATCAGTTGATTTTTGCCTGATTCTTGTGTAGATATTTTTTTCTGCATAAAACAGCTCCAGAACCTCTGAAATAGAAGAATATGTCTTGCTGTCAAGGTCAGAATACATAGTGAGCTCAAGGGAACAAAAATCCTTTGGCTCAGAGCCTTTTCTGACTATTACAGGCGAAAATTCGCCTTCTTTTATGGCTTCCATAATCCAAATAAGATTATTAGCTAAATGGGTTAGACCGTCCTCGCTAAGGGAGGCAATTGGAAGATCTCCATCAACTCCGGCACGGTATGCAATTTCACTTGCGACAAGCGGACTTATTCCAACAAAAGAGGTATAAATTGCTTTTGTTATTCCAAGAGGTTTACTTATTAGAATTTCTTTTATTTGTTCCAGAGATACCTCAAGGGGATTAAATTTAGAATCCTGAGTAGCAGGAATAAAATACTGTCGTCCCGGAAGAACCTCTCGTACTGAACTTACTGATGGTGGGACATGCTTTATACTGTCAATAATGGTACCATCATTATCGCAGAATATGATATTAGAATGCTTACCCATTAGCTCAACCACCAGAGTCTTTTGACATAAATCACCCATTTCATTAAGGTGTTCTATATCAAAATTAATAATTCGTTCCATGTTTGGCTGATAAATTCTTAGAATTTTTCCGTTTGCAATGTGTTTTCTGAGAACCATGCAAAATGTTGGTGCCTGTAATGGACTTGTTTTATTTTTTTCTGTAAGATATACAAAAGGGAGAGAAGCACTTGCAGAAATGGCAAGTCTTCTGGTCTGACTATTGCCCTTGCAGGTGAGCAAAAGCTCGTCTGTCTCAGGCTGAGCTATTTTACTGATTCTGGCTCCCTCTATTGTTTTTTGTAATTCGTTAACCAGATTGGCTATAACGATTCCATCTAATGCCATAGTTTTTTCCTCCAAAATATATTGATATTATATAGGAAATGCAAAAAAAAGCCAATGAATATTTGACGAAAAGGATTTTGAGATATATAATATCTTTATCTATGCATACAGTTTAGAGAGGGACAATAATGATTAAAAGCATGACCGGATTTGGACGCTGTGAGGTCGCGGACGAAAAGCGCAAATTTACAGTGGAACTCAAGTCAGTAAATCACAGATATTTAGATGTTAATATCAAAATGCCAAAGAAGCTTAATTTCTTTGAAAGCACAATTCGAAATCTTTTGAAGGAATATATTGAGCGTGGTAAGGTTGACGTATATATTACTTATGAGGATTATACAGAAGACAATTTTTCTTTGAAGTACAATGCGACTCTTGCAGGTGAATATCTGAAGCATCTTAGGGAGATGTCAGAAGAATTTGGTTTGGATTTTGATATAAGAGTAAGTACACTTTCCCGTTATCCAGATGTTTTTGTTATGGAAGAACAGACTATGGATGAGAAGGAATTATGGAGTGGACTTGAAAAGGCTATTAGAGGAGCCTGTGAGCAGTTTGTTGAAAGTCGTATTACTGAAGGTGAGAACCTTAAGAATGACTTGATTGATAAGTTAGACAACATGCTTACTTATGTGGACTTTATCGAAGAAAGATCTCCACAGATTATGAAGGATTACAGAACAAGACTTGAGGACAAAATTCATGAGCTTCTTGAGGATAGACAGATTGATGATGCAAGAATTGTTCAAGAGGTTACTATTTTTTCCGACAAGGTTTGCGTAGATGAAGAGACTGTTCGACTTAGAAGTCATATTAAGACAACAAAGGATACTCTTGAGCAGGGTGGAAGTATTGGCCGTAAGCTGGACTTTATCGCACAGGAGATGAACAGAGAGGCTAATACAATTTTATCTAAAGCAAACAATCTTGAGATATCTGACACTGGAATCAATCTTAAGACGGATATTGAAAAAGTTAGAGAACAGATTCAGAATATAGAGTAGTAGGTGTTATTTATGAGTGAAAAAGGTATATTGGTAGTTGTTTCAGGTTTTTCTGGAGCAGGAAAAGGTACTATCATGAAGCGGCTTATGGAGACCAGAGGCGAGAATTACGCTTTATCGGTTTCAGCAACAACTAGAAAACCAAGACCTGGAGAGGTACATGGACGGGAATATTTTTTCGTTGACACAGATGAGTTTGAGCGTATGATTGAACAGGATGAACTTGTTGAATATGCCAGGTACGTAGACAACTATTATGGAACACCTAAGAAGTATGTTGAGGATCAGCTTTCTGCTGGTAAGAATGTAATTCTTGAGATTGAGATACAGGGTGCCCTTAAGATTAAGAAGAAGTTTCCTGAAACAGTTCTAATGTTTGTGGCAACACCAAGTGCCAACATTCTTAAGGAAAGACTTGTTGGAAGAGGAACAGAGACTCAGGATGTAATTGATTCCCGCCTTTCCAGAGCATATGAGGAGTCACTGGGAATCGAAGAATATGATTATTTAGTGATTAATGATGATTTAGAGCAATGTGTTGAATTAGTGGATAATATTATTTCCGCTGAAAGATTTGGAAAGGTTGCTTCTGAAGAGTCAAAAATATCATCTAAAATAGATTTTATCAATGAAATGAGAAATGAGCTTTTATGCTTTTCGAAAGGAGATTTGTAATATGATACATCCATCTTATGTAGAGTTAATGAAGGTAGTAAATGACGGTGTGGAAATCGGTGAGGAACCAGTAGTAAACAGTCGTTATTCGATTGTTCTTGCAACATCTAAGAGAGCTCGCCAGATTATTGCAGGTGCTGAACCAATGGTTGAAAAGCCAAAATGCAATAAGCCATTATCAATTGCGGTTGAAGAATTATACCGTGGAGATGTTAAGATTATAACTGATGACGAGGAGTAGAGAGTAATAGGAATGACAAGCTTCTGTCATTCCTTTTTTCTAAAATTAGCTGTATGAAATTATTGTTTATTTCACTAGGATGTGACAAGAATCTTGTAGATTCAGAATTTATGATTGGAAAACTTGCTCAGGAAGGAATTGTGCTTACAGATTTCGAAGAAGAAGCTGATATTATCATAATTAACAGCTGCTGCTTTATTGGAGATGCCAAAGAGGAAAGTATTAATACAATTCTTGAGATGGCTGAACAGAAAAAGACTGGAAAATGTAAGTCCCTTATTGTGACAGGATGTCTTTCACAGAGATATCAGGATGAGATATTTAAAGAAATTCCTGAAGTTGACGCAATTTTAGGCACCAATTCATATGATGCAATCTACGAGGCAGTTGTTGCAACTCTTAATAAGGAGCAATATAAGAATGTTCAGACTTTAGAAGGTCTGCCTACAATGGATTCTAAAAGACTTCTTACAACAGGAGGTCATTTTGCTTATCTTAAGATATCAGAAGGTTGTAATAAGAACTGTACATATTGTATTATTCCATCAATACGTGGCCGCTATAGAAGTGTTCCTATGGAAACACTTGTTGAACAGGCTAAGGAATTAGTTGAAGCAGGTGTTAAGGAACTTATACTTGTGGCTCAGGAGACTACATTGTATGGAATAGATTTGTATGGTCAGAAGTCTTTACATAAGCTTTTAGATGAGCTAAATGCAATTCCAGGTCTATTGTGGATTAGAATACTGTATTGCTATCCTGAAGAGATATATGAAGAATTGATTGATTCTATGATTCGTAATAAGAAGGTTTGTCACTATTTAGATTTGCCAATTCAGCATTGTAATGATTCTATTCTTAAGAGAATGAACAGAAAGACAGACAAAGCTGACATTATTAGAATTGCCAATCATCTACGAGAGAGAATTCCTGATATAACACTAAGAACCACCCTGATTTGTGGTTTTCCTGGAGAGACAACAGAGGAACACGAAGAGCTTATGCAGTTCGTAAATGACATGGAATTTGACCGTTTAGGTGCCTTTGCATATTCTCCTGAAGAAGGAACAAAGGCTGCCGAGTTTGATAATCAGGTAGATGAAGAACTTAAGCAGGACTGGGTTGCTGATGTTATGGAGCTTCAGGAAGAGGTTATTATCGATAAAAACGAATCTTTAATTGGAGCAGAACTTATTACCTTTATCGAAGGAAAGGTTGCTGACGAAAATGCCTACATTGGCCGCACTTATCGTGATGCACCTAACGTAGATGGGTATATTTTTATTAATACAAATGAGGAACTGATGACTGGTGATATTGTCAAAGCTAAAGTCATTGGTGCTTATGAATATGATTTGATAGGAGAACTAGTATGAATTTACCAAACAAATTAACACTTTTTAGAGTTATTCTTATTCCATTTTTTGTATTTTTCTTATTATTTCCACAGTTTGAAGGATATGGAAATTATATTGCTGTAGGAATATTTGTTGTAGCGAGTCTTACAGATTTATTTGATGGAAAGATTGCAAGAAAATATAATCTTGTAACTAATTTTGGAAAGTTTATGGATCCTCTTGCGGACAAGCTTCTTGTTTGTACTGCATTGATTTGTCTCGTAGACCTTGGAGCACAGGGAAAGAGCCTTGTGGCACTTCCAACATGGGTAGTAATTATTATTATTGCAAGAGAGTTTATTATCAGTGGATTCAGACTTGTTGCATCAGATAATGGTGTAGTAATTGCTGCAAGCTATTGGGGCAAGTTTAAGACAGTGTCACAGATGTCAATGGTTATTGTATTACTTCTTAACATTAATCATGTAGTATTTTACTGGATTAGCGTTGCATTGATTGTGATTTCTACAGCACTCACAATTATTTCACTTTTAGATTATATAATTAAAAACAAATCTGTTCTTTCAGAGCAGAAATAGATTTGATAGGAGCTATTATATGAGAATAATTGCAGGTTCTGCCAGAAGCCTTCCCCTTAAGACGATTCCGGGATTAGAGACAAGGCCAACATCTGACAAAACGAAAGAAACTCTGTTTAATGTATTACAGGCAGATGTACCTGGATGTTATTTCCTCGATCTGTTTGCAGGAAGTGGTCAAATTGGATTAGAGGCTATTAGCCGTGGTGCAAGATATGCAGTATTTGTAGAAAATGGCAGAAAAGCAGCTTCATGTATTCAGGACAATATTTCTTTTACAAAGTTTGATGAGCAATGTAAGCTTGTTACGTCAGAAGCCCTGACTGCGATTCGAACATTAGAGGGTAAATACAAGTTTGATATTATTTTTATGGATCCTCCTTACAGAAAAGAGCTGGAAAAGGATATACTTTTCCAATTATCTGACAGCAGTTTGTTAAAAGAAGATGCTATTATAGTTGTTGAGGCAGCTCTTGATACAGACTTTGACTACCTTGATGAGTATGGATTTGAGATATATAAGATTAAATCCTACAAGACTAATCAGCATGTATTCATTCGAAGAAAGTAGGAAGTGTTTATGAGGAAAGCAATATATCCAGGAAGCTTTGATCCACTTACATTTGGACATATTGATATTATTAAAAGATCTGCCAAAATAGTAGATGAATTAGTGGTTGGAGTACTTAATAACAGTGCCAAAAACTCGTTGTTTTCTATTGACGAACGTGTTAGTATGATAGAAGAGATGGTCAAAGATATTCCTAATGTTAAAGTAGGAGCTTTTGATGGTCTTTTAGTTGATTATATGAACGAAATAGGAGCTACAATAATTGTAAGAGGTCTAAGAGCTGTTACAGATTTTGAATATGAGCTTCAAATTGCTCAGACTAATCATGTTCAGAATGATGATATCGAAACTATTTTCCTTACAACCAACTTAAAGTATTCATATTTAAGTTCTACAATTGTAAAGGAATTTGCATCCTATGGTGGGGACATTTCAAAGTTCGTTCCAGAAGAGTTTATTAATAAAATTTATGATAAGTATAATATAGTTAAATAAGGAGATGGGTTATGAGTAGTCGTATGGAACAGATTATAGAAGATATTGAAGAGTATATTGACTCTTGTAAATTTGCTGCATTATCTAACAACAAGATTTTAGTAAATAAAGAAGAGCTTGAGGAGCTTCTTGCAGAGCTTAGAGCTAAAACTCCAGAGGAGATTAAGCGTTATCAGAAGATAATCAGCAACAAGGAAGCAATCTTAGCAGATGCCCAGGCTAAAGCAGATCAGATTATTGCGCAGGCACAGATTCAGACTAATGAGCTTGTGAGTGAGCATCAGATTATGCAACAGGCATATGCCCAGGCTAATGAGGTTGTAATGCTTGCAACAAAGCAGGCGCAGGAGATTCTTGATAATGCTACAAATGAAGCTAATGCTCTTAGAATGAGTGCAATGTCTTATACAGACGGACAGCTTAAGAGTATTGAAGATCTTCTCGTTACTTCAATTGATACAACAAAGGCCAGATCTGAGAATTTAATAAGCTCACTTCAGAGCTACCTTGATGTGGTTGTTGCTAACAGAACACAGCTTTATCCTGCAGATGAAAATGAGTTGGATGAAGAGCCGGTAAGTAAGGAGTCTTCTTCTAAAGAAGCATCTTCTAAGGATGATGAGATTGATGTTAATACAATCAGTATTTCAGCTGAGGAAGAATAAGAGCTGTACTAGTATTACTGAAATAATTCCATAGATTACTTTTGTGACAATATATTTTTTGGTTGATAAGTCGGTGTCTGCAATTATGGATTTTGTTTGAAAAAGACATGAGAGACCACCGAAAGATAAGGTAAATATAGTAATACAGTATTTTATCACTATATTAATATCTGAGGAGCTTATCATATTGATTCCAGATGTTGCTTCCAAAGCGCATATTAGCAGAATCAGTAATTGTGAACCTTTATTACATAATTCGTTTACAATTGAAGAAATAATTGAAAAGAATACAATATAGCCACATATTTTTTCTAAGGATTCAAAACCGTAAATAATTGCGGCGTCAATATTTTGCATGTTCAGGCTAAATTTTGGCGTCGTTTTTTGTGTCATTTTTTGTGGAGTCTTTTTTGTAAGAAGATGAAAAATAATGGACACAATATATGGAAAATAGAGGATTATATATGCATAAATCGCATATTTTTTGCTTTGAGGAAGAGAAATAACAGCATATCCACTAATAAAGCCAAAACTAAAATGATTGGAATGGGACAAAAGAAACTGGGCATCCTTTTTTTCTAACAGGTTGTCTCTGTAGAAATCAGCTGTCAGTTTTGCTCCAATTGGAAAGCCCAGTCCAATGCCGGAAATAATTGTTATAATTTCAGTTAGTCTGTTTTTGTTATTTAGAAGATTACTTCTAATCAAAATATTTGATATAATGATACATGGAAATAAAGTTGGCAAAACAGTGTTAAACCATAGCATAATTCCTTTTTTTGAGGCGTTTATTATTACGTCAGGAATAAAAAAATAGGAGGCAATGATTATTCCGGAAATAAGATATAATATATATTTTTTCATATAGTAATATATGTTTTTAAGGAGGCAAATATGAGAGTATTAGATAATTTAGAACCTAAGAGAGTATTTTATTATTTTGAAGAGATAGCCAGTATCCCTCACGGTTCAAGAGATACAAAGAGAATAAGTGATTATTTAGTTGATTTTGCAAAGCAGCATAATCTTGAGCATTATCAGGATGAACTTAATAATGTTATTATTATTAAAGAAGCTACAGAAGGATATGAAAATTCAGAACCTATAATTATCCAGGGACATATGGATATGGTTTGTGAGAAAGAAAAAGGCTGCTCCATCGATTTTGAAAAAGATGGTCTAGAGCTTTATATAGATGGTGATTTCGTTAAAGCCAAGGATACTACACTTGGCGGTGATGACGGCATTGCAGTAGCATATGCTCTTGCGCTATTAGAATCTGATCAGATTGCTCACCCAAGACTTGAGGTTGTAATTACAGTAGATGAAGAAATTGGAATGCTTGGTGCAGAGGATATTGATTTATCAATGCTTAAGGGACATTTAATGCTTAATATTGACAGTGATGAAGAAGGCCATTTTCTTACAAGCTGTGCTGGTGGAATGAGTCTTAACATTTCTATTCCTGTTAGCAGAACATCTCAAACAGGAACTTTGGTTGAACTTACTGTAGGTGGACTTGAAGGTGGACATTCCGGTGGTGAGATTCACAAAGAACATGGTAATGCAGATATCATTATGGGACGTTTGTTAAAGATAATTATGGAGGCTACTCCATTTGGAATTGTAAAACTTGAAGGTGGTCTTAAGGATAATGCCATTCCAAGAGAATGTGTTTGCTCTATATTAATTCCAGAAGAAGCTGAAAAGCTTGTAAATGAAATTACAGCAGATTTGAATAAAACAGTTAAAAACGAATTTTCTGTATCTGATGCAGGTGTTTTTGTTTCTGCTGAAGTTAAGGGAGAAGCTACCTGTGACATTCTTGATTATACATCAGTAAATAAGGTGGTATTTTATCTTAGAACTGTTCCTAACGGGGTACAGAATATGAGCATGATAATGCCTGGATTAGTTGAA
Organism: Agathobacter sp.; assembly: GCA_036311465.1. Classification (GTDB taxonomy): domain Bacteria; phylum Bacillota; class Clostridia; order Lachnospirales; family Lachnospiraceae; genus Roseburia. The sequence goes on along the minus strand of JAXJPW010000039.1, from coordinate 175,273 downwards.
ACCTCTCTTAACCTTGGCATAATGAAACTTAACGAAAGCTCACTTGAAATGGTTACATCAGTAAGAAGCAGTGTTTCTTCCCGAAAGACAGATTTACAGGATAGGGTTACTGCTCTTGTTGAGATGCTTGGTGGCCAGGTAGTTGTTGAAGGAGATTATCCTGCATGGGAATACAAGGCCCAGTCTGAATTAAGAGAGACAGTTTGTGAGACCTACAGGAAATTATTTGGAGAGGAGCCTGTTTTTGAAGCTATTCATGCAGGTCTTGAATGCGGACTTATCTCAGAGAAAATTCCTGGTCTTGACTGCGTTTCTTTTGGTCCAAACAACTATGACATTCATACACCAAAGGAAAGACTGAGCATTTCATCAACTGAGAAGATTTGGAAATTTATTATTGAATTATTAAAGAATGCAAAATAATATGCAAAGATTAGACAAATTTCTTACTGAGTGTGGAGTTGGCACACGTTCAGAGGTTAAAAAAATAATTCGTTCAGGTGCCGTCACAGTTAATGGCAATATCGAAAAAGGGGCTGACTTTAAGGTTAACTCTGACATTGACCTTGTTATGTACCAGGGAAAAAAGCTTGGCTATGAAGAGTTTTTATACTATCTTTTTCATAAACCTGCCGGCTGTGTAACTGCCAATGACGACATACGCCATAAAACTGTTATGGAATATTTGCCAGAAGAGGTTCGCAGAAAATGTGCTGCGGTAGGACGTTTAGATAAGGATACAGAGGGACTTTTACTTTTTACAAATGATGGAGCCTTGTCTCATCGACTGAGAAGTCCTTCACACCATGTTTCAAAGACCTACTATGCAAGACTGGATGCACCTGTTCCTGTTGAGGCAATAGAACAGTTTAAACAGGGGATTTCCATTGGTGATGATAAGCCAACGTTACCCGCAGAGTTGGAAATACTTAATGAAGAAAAGTATTCTGCAAAGCTTACAATTACTGAGGGGAGATATCATCAGGTAAAGAGAATGTTTTATGCAGTGGGATGCAATGTGATTTATCTAAAACGTCTTACTATGGGGCCTCTTGAACTTGGTGACCTGCCAATAGGTGAATACAGAAAATTATCTCAAGAAGAGATTGAATTACTCAAGGAATCGTAAAGGAGTTAATATGGCAAATTGTTTCCTTCCTATTTCAAAACAGGATATGATAGATCAGGGCATTGACCAGCTTGATTTTGTATATGTATGTGGAGATGCATATGTGGACCATCCTTCCTTCGGTCATGCTATTATCGCAAGAATTCTGCAGTCTCATGGATATACAGTAGGTATTATTTCACAGCCTGACTGGAAGGATGATGAATCTATTTCTATTCTTGGAGTTCCAAGGCTTGGTTTTCTTGTTTCTGCCGGCAATATGGATTCCATGGTTAATCATTACAGTGTTTCCAAGAAAAGACGTGCAATGGATTCTTATACCCCTGGCGGTGAGATGGGGAAGAGACCGGATTATGCCACAGTAGTATATTGTAATCTGATTCGTCATACTTACAAGAATATTCCAATAATTATTGGCGGTATCGAGGCCAGCCTTAGAAGAATGGCACATTATGATTATTGGTCCAACAAGGTTAAACGTTCAATACTTTTAGATTCAGGTGCTGACATTATTTCATATGGAATGGGAGAGCGTAGTATTGTTGAGATAGCAGATGCACTCAATTCAGGAATTGATGTTAAGGATATCACCTTTATTGATGGAACAGTATTTAAGACTAAAAATAAAGATATTATTTATGATGCAATTGAACTTCCTGATTATGATGACATTAAGGAAGATAAAAGGCTTTTTGCAAGCAGCTTCTATACACAGTATTGCAATACTGATCCTTTTGCAGGGAAAAGACTTTATGAACCCTATGGAGGTACTACATACGTGGTACAGAATCCGGCACAAAAGCCTCTTTCACAGGAGGAAATGGATGCTGTATATGCATTGCCATACATGAGAACCTATCACCCAAGCTACGAGGAGGCAGGAGGAGTTCCTGCAATTAGAGAGATTAAGTTTTCACTAATAAGTAACAGAGGCTGCTACGGCGGTTGTAACTTCTGTGCCTTAACCTTCCATCAGGGAAGAATTATTCAGACAAGAAGTCACGAATCAATCATTGAGGAAGCTAAGATTATTACACAGGATAAAGACTTCAAGGGATATATTCATGATGTTGGTGGACCTACCGCCAATTTCAGAGCACCTGCCTGTGATAAACAGCTTACAAAGGGAGCCTGTCCAAGAAAACAGTGCCTTTTCCCAGAGCCATGCAAAAACCTTAAGGTTGACCATTCTGATTATATTACGCTTCTTAGAAAGCTTAGAGAATTACCAAAGGTTAAAAAGGTTTTCATCAGGTCTGGAATCAGATTTGATTATCTTATGTATGATAAGGACAGAACTTTTCTTAGGGAATTATGTGAGCATCATGTAAGTGGACAGCTTAAGGTTGCTCCTGAACATATATCTAATGAAGTTCTTTCTAAGCTGGGAAAACCTAAAGTTGAAGTATATAATTCGTTTCAGAAGGCATATAAAGACATGAATAAGAAGATAGGCAAGGAACAGTATCTTGTACCTTATCTTATGTCTTCTCATCCAGGTTCAACCCTTAAGGAAGCGATTGAGCTTGCTGAATACCTTAGAGATTTAGGTTATATGCCAGAGCAGGTACAGGATTTCTATCCAACACCTTCGACTATTTCAACCTGTATGTATTATACCGGTCTTGATCCTGCTACTCTTAAGCCGGTATATGTGGCTACTAATCCTCATGAAAAAGCTATGCAGAGAGCTTTGATACAATACCGTAATCCAAAGAACTATGACCTTGTATATGAAGCCTTAATGAAGGCAGGAAGGCAGGATTTGATTGGTTACGATAAGAAGTGCCTTATTCGTCCAAGAAAGCCTGGAAAGCCGGAATACAGAACAAACAGGCAGGGCTTCTCAGGTAAAAATCAAACACCATCAGGAGGCAACAAGGCGAATAAGCCAAATAAAAAGAAAAAAACAATTAGAAACGTGCATAAAAAGAAAAGATGAAAGAATTTGTAATTAAATCCAATGAAGCCAATCAGCGTTTTGACAAATACCTTAGAAAGATATTGCCAAACGCAGGCTCAGGCTTCATTTATAAGATGTTAAGAAAGAAAAACATAACACTAAATGGCAAAAAAGCCACAGGAACAGAAATGCTGTCTGAGGGCAATGTAATAAAGCTTTTTTTCTCAGACGATACTTTTGAGAAATTTGCCGCAGACACTAGTTCTGTATTAAAAGATTATAATGCTTTGAAGGCATTAAAGATGAACGGCTTAAGGATAATTTATGAGGATGAGAGTATTCTTGCAGCTGAAAAGCCTTTTAACATGTTATCGCAAAAGGCAGACAAAGGAGATATTTCAGCTAATGAGTACTTGCTGGGATATCTGATTAGAAGTGGTTCATTATCCTTTGAAGATTATAAAACCTTTAGGCCATCCGTGTGTAACAGATTAGATAGAAATACTACAGGTCTTATTCTGATGGGAAAAACACTTAACGGATTACAGCAGCTTTCAAAAATGCTTAAGGACAGAGCCCTGCAAAAGTATTATCTTGCGATAGTAGAAGGTGAGCTTAACTCTGAAAGTCATGTAAAAGGCTATTTAACAAAGGATAAAGTTAAAAATATTGTTTCAATTAGTGAAGCACCTGTTAATGATGATTCGGTCTACATTGAAACAGCCTACAGACCTGTTAAGGTTAATAATGGATTAACTTTACTTGAAGTTCACCTTATTACCGGACGTTCTCATCAGATTAGAGCTCATTTGGCTTCCCAGGGATATCCAATACTGGGAGATTCAAAGTATGGTAACAAAAATAAAGAAATAAAAGGACAGCTGCTTCATGCATATAAAGTAGTTTTTCCAGATGGCAGAGTTATTAAAACGGATATGCCAAAACACTTTAATGTGATTGACAGATAGTTTATTTGAATTATTTTTAGGAGGGATATTTTGGCAACGTGGAATTCAAGAGGTCTTCGAGGTTCAACTCTTGAGGACATGCTTAACAGAACAAATGAGAAATATTTTGAAAACGGTCTTGCTCTTATCCAAAAGATTCCAACACCAATCACTCCAATTAACATAGAAAAGAGCACCAGACATATTACTTTGGCATATTTCGACCAAAAAAGTACAGTTGATTATATTGGTGTGGTACAGGGAATTCCTGTATGCTTTGATGCAAAGGAATGTAATACAGACACATTTCCTTTGGCAAATATTCATGAGCATCAGGTGAAATTTATGGGAGATTATGAAAAACAAAATGGTGTTTCGTTTATTTTAATCTCATACATTCATAAGAATGAATTCTATTATCTCCGTTATTCAGAATTGATGAAATACTGGAATAGAGCACTGGAAGGCGGAAGAAAAAGCTTTAGATATGATGAGTTAGATCCACAATACTTTTTACCAAAAGTAAATGGAATATTAGTTCCCTATCTAAATGCAATGCAAAGGGACTTGGACAGCAGGGATTGACATTGAGATAAAACTTTTATATAATGTTGCTTAATTCAGTTTGGTAGCACTCTACCATGATAACACTTTACTACACGAAAGCGAGAAAGGTATGAAAAATCAATTATTACATACACCTGATGGTGTTAGAGATATTTACAATGGAGAATGTCGAAAGAAGTTAATCTTACAGGATAAACTTCATCATGTACTTATGAAATATGGATATAAGGATATTCAGACTCCAACCTTTGAATTTTTTAATATTTTTGGACAGGAAATTGGAACAACTCCTTCAAAGGATTTGTACAAATTTTTTGATAAAGAAGGAAACACTTTAGTATTGAGACCTGATTTTACACCTTCAGTTGCAAGAAGCGCAGCAAAGTATTATGTGGATGAAGAAATGCCCGTAAAGCTGTGCTATATGGGCAATACCTTCATTAATTCTTCTGATTATCAGGGGAGATTAAAGGAGACAACCCAGTGTGGAGCTGAGCTTATCGGAGATAATTCAGTATCATCTGATGCAGAGATTCTTGCAATGGTTGTGGACAGTCTTCGTGATAGTGGACTAAAGAATTTTCAGATATCTGTTGGTCATGCACAATTTTTCAAGGGACTGGTTACTGCTGCCGGAATAAATGAAGAGGCAGAAGAAGAGTTAAAGGAATTAATCCTTAACAAGAATTTCTTTGGAGTTGAAGAATTCGTAGAGGGTCTTGACCTTGAGACTAATCTTAACGAGCTGTTTAAGCTTCTTGTACTGTTTGATGCCAAACCAGAGGATTTAGCTCTGGCAAAAGAAAAGGCAAAGAATTATTCTGATATATATGAAGCTCTTGTAGCTTTGGAAACATTATCAGATTATCTTAAGATGTATGAGATTGATAAATATATTTCAATTGAATTAGGATTAATAAGTAACTACAACTATTATACTGGAATTATTTTCTCAGGATATACTTTTGGAACAGGGGAACCTATTGTAAAAGGTGGAAGATACGATCAGCTTCTTAGCCATTTTGGGAAGAATGCACCTGCAATAGGCTTTGCAATTGTAGTTGACCAGTTGATGGCTGCATTATCCCGCCAGAATATTCAGATTAGCTATATGAACAACAATGTTCTGGTTGTTTTTGACCAGACTGTTGCTGCAAAGGCAATTAAACATTCCATAGAATTAAGAAAATCTGGGGTTAATGTTGAACTTATCATGAAAGACTCAGATAAAACAAAAGAATACTATGACAATTATGCCAAGCAGTGTCATATTAACAAAGTAGAATTTATGGATGGTGAATAGGAATGGAAGAGAATAGATATTTAACTTTTGCTCTTGGCAAAGGACGTTTAGCTAAGAAAACACTTCAGCTTTTTGAGCAGATTGGAATTACATGTGAGGAAATGAAAGACCCTGACACAAGAAAGCTTATTTTTGTTAACGAGGAGTTAAAGCTTAAGTTTTTCCTTGCGAAGGGGCCGGATGTACCTACATATGTAGAATATGGAGCTGCTGATATAGGTGTGGTTGGTAAGGATACCATCATGGAAGAGGGACGTAATATATACGAGGTACTTGATCTTGGATTTGGAAAGTGCCGCATGTGTATCTGCGGACCAGAGTCTGCAAGGGAACTACTTCAGCATAATGAGCAAATAAGAGTTGCTACAAAATATCCACATATAGCAAAGGATTATTTCTACAACAAAAAGCATCAGACAGTAGAAATAATTAAGCTTAACGGCTCAATTGAGCTGGCACCAATTGTAGGATTATCAGAGGTGATTTGTGATATAGTTGAGACAGGTACAACCCTTAAGGAGAATGGCCTTGCTGTATTAGAGGAGGTTTGCCCATTATCTGCAAGAGTTGTGGTTAATCAGGTTAGTATGAAGATGGAAAATGAAAGAATCACTAAGCTTATTAAGGATCTTAAGACAGTGATTTAGGAGGAAAAGCAATGAGAATTTTAAAGCTTACAGAGGATAGCAGAAGAGATATCTTAGAGAGTCTTCTTAAAAGAAGTCCTAATAACTATGGTGAATTTGAGAGCAGAGTTAACGATATTATTACCAGCGTGAGAATTGACCGCGATAAGGCATTATTCGATTACACAAAGAAATTTGATGGTGCTGATATTGATGCTGACAATATCAGAGTAACAAAAGAAGAAATAGAGGAAGCTTATAAACTTGTTGACGAGAAGCTTATTGATGTTATTAGAAAAGCATTAGTTAATATTAGAAAATATCATGAGAAACAGGTTCAGAATTCCTGGTTTACTACAGAGGACGGAATAATTCTTGGTCAGAAGGTAACTGCCCTTGAGAGAGCCGGAGTATATGTTCCTGGTGGAAAGGCTGTTTATCCATCATCAGTTCTTATGAACGTTCTTCCAGCAAAGGTTGCAGGGGTAGACAAGCTTGTTATGTGTACACCTCCTGGAAAGGATGGAAAAGTATATCCTTCAACACTTGTTGCTGCAAATGAAGCTGGCGTAGATGAAATCTACAAGGTTGGTGGAGCTCAGGCAATTGCTGCTATGGCTTTTGGAACTGAAAGTGTACCTAAGGTAGATAAAATTGTAGGACCTGGTAATATATATGTAGCACTTGCAAAAAAGGCAGTATTTGGCTATGTAAGTATCGATTCAATTGCCGGACCTAGCGAAATTCTTGTTCTTGCTGATGAAACAGCTAACCCAAGATTTGTTGCAGCTGATCTTTTATCACAAGCTGAGCATGATGAGATGGCTTCAGCTATTCTTATTACAACAAGTCAGGAAATAGCAGAAAAAGTATCAGAAGAAGTAGACAAATTTGTTTCAGTTTTATCAAGAAAAGAAATAATTCAAAAATCCCTTGATAATTACGGATACATATTGGTAGCAGACAATATGGATGATGCTATTGATGCTGTTAATGCAATTGCATCTGAACATATGGAAATTGTTACAAAAGATCCTTTTGCAATAATGACAAAAGTTCGTAATGCTGGTGCAATTTTTGTGGGAGAATACTCTTCAGAGCCACTTGGAGATTATTTTGCAGGTCCTAATCACGTATTACCTACAAATGGTACAGCAAAGTTTTTCTCACCACTTGGAGTAGATGATTTTATCAAAAAATCAAGCGTAATATCATATTCAAAAGAAGCTCTTGAAAAGGTTCACACTGATATTGAACAATTTGCTACCTGTGAACAGTTGACGGCACACGCAAATTCAATTAAAGTAAGATTTGAAGATTAGTTTAAGGAGAATACTATGGCAGAGAGAACAGCAAAGTTTACACGTAAGACAAAGGAGACAGATATTTCTTTATCTTTTAACATTGATGGAAGCGGACAAAGTGTAGTTAATACTGGAATTGGATTTTTTAATCATATGTTGGAAGGCTTTTCAAAGCATGGTTTCTTTGATCTTAATCTTAATTGTGAGGGTGATTTGGCTGTTGATTGTCATCATACAATTGAGGACTGTGGAATTGTACTGGGAAATGCCATAAAGCATGCAGTAGGAGACAAGAAGGGAATCAAGCGTTACGGCAGTTGCATTCTGCCAATGGATGAGACTCTTGTCTTGTGTGCAGTTGATCTTTCAGGACGTCCATATTTGGCTTTTGACGGTGAATTTACTGTTGACAGAGTCGGTTATATGGACACAGAGATGGTTAAAGAATTCTTTTATGCTGTATCATATTCTGCTGGTATGAATCTTCATATTAAAGTTTTAAATAATGGAAATAATCATCATATGATGGAAGCAATGTTTAAGGCCTTTGGTCGTGCCCTTGATGAGGCAACAATTCTAGACCCAAGGATTACAGACATTCTTTCCACGAAAGGAAGTTTATAACTAATTATGGAATTTAAAAATATTGTAGCTACGTTGTATCTTAAGAATGGTCAGGCAGTAAAGTCCTTAGAGGACAATACTGTAGTTGGTGATGTATACCAGCTGTGCCAGTTATACAATGATAGAGGAATCGATAAGATTATTATCTTTGATCTTTCTACAGACGATGATGAGCATGAAAAGAATATTCATGTAATAGAAAATATTAACCGAAATATTGAGATAAAGGTTTGCGCTGGAGGAAACATCAACAGAATAGAGGATGTTAAGAAGCTTTTATATGCTGGCTGTCTTCAGGTTATTCTCAATGCTTCAAAGCCATCTGCTTTGGAATTGGTAGATGAAGCAAGCATAAGATTTGGAAAAGACAGAGTTCTGTTGTCCGTTAACAATGTTGATTTCATCTTCAAACACAAACAGGCTATAGAAGATACTTTCCATGAGCTTCTGGTTTTTAATCTGGAGATTATTGATGCAATCGAGAATCTTACTTCTATACCTTATGTGGTATATCTTCCAGAGTTTGATTACAGTAATGTGGTTGAGCTTTTGTATAGAGATACAGTAAGAGGAATTGCGGGAGAGTTTATTAATGATCCAAATACGGACATAATGAAACTTAAGTCCACACTTTCAAGTGAAGGTATTAAGATGGACAATTTTGCGCCGGATATTTTCTGGGAAGATCTTAAGCTTAATTCAGATGGGATGGTTCCTGTAATAGTTCAGGATTACAAGACAGATGAAGTGTTAATGCTTGCCTACATGAATGAGGAAGCCTTCAATACTACAATTAATATTGGAAAAATGACTTATTATAGCAGGAGTCGTCAGGAGCTTTGGACAAAAGGACTAACTTCTGGTCATATTCAGTATGTTAAGTCATTGACAGCCGACTGTGATTTTGATACTATTCTTGCGAAAGTATCCCAGGTCGGTGCAGCCTGTCACACAGGCAATAGAACCTGCTTTTTCAATAATATTGTCAAGAAAGAATTTGTTGAGAAGAATCCGGTTCGAGTACTTGATACAGTATATCAGCAGATTCTTGATAGAAAGAACAATCCACAGGATGGTTCATATACAGATTCTCTGTTTAATAAAGGCTTAGACGAGATTCTAAAAAAACTCGGAGAGGAAGCAACAGAGATAGTTATTGCCTCTAAGAACTCTGATACAGAGGATGTTAAATTTGAGATTTCAGATTTTATATATCATTGTATGGTTCTTATGGTAGAAAAGGGAATTACCTGGGAGGAAATAGCTAACGAATTATCACAAAGATAAGAGGATTATTAATGAGAAAACTGGCTTTAAATGATGAGATTTTAATGACTATCGACAAACCAGCTCGTTATATTGGAAATGAGTTAAACTCAGTTATGAAAGACACATCGCAGATTGATATTAGATTTGCGATGTGTTTTCCTGATGTATACGAGATTGGTATGTCACATCTGGGAATCCAGATATTATACGATATGTTTAACAGAAGAGAGGATACATGGTGTGAACGCGTTTATTCCCCATGGCCTGATCTTCACCAAATAATGAAGGATAAAAATATTCCTTTATTTGGTCTGGAATCCCAGGAACCAATAAAGAATTTTGATTTCCTTGGAATAACACTTCAATATGAGATGTGTTATACAAACGTTCTACAGGTATTAGATTTGTCTCAGATTCCTTTGCTTGCAGCAGATAGAACAGAGGAATATCCAATTGTTATTGGAGGAGGACCTTGTGTCTATAATCCAGAGCCAATTGCTCCATTTTTTGATATTTTCTATATTGGAGAAGGAGAGGAGCGATATGATGAACTCCTTAATCTCTATAAGGAATTTAAGAAAAAGGGTTATAACAGGGAAGAATTTTTGCATGAAGCAGCCAAAATAAAAGGCTTGTATGTACCTTCTCTTATTGATGTTTCCTACAATGAAGATGGAACTGTTAAGGGCTTTTCACGCAAGTATGATGACATTCCTGAGCTTGTTGAAAAGCAGGTTAATATGGACCTTACACACTCTGTGTATCCGGAAACACCAGTGGTTCCATTTATTAAAGCTACACAGGATAGAGTGGTGTTAGAGATTCAAAGAGGATGTATTCGTGGATGTCGTTTCTGTCAGGCTGGAATGATTTATCGCCCTAATCGAGAGAAGGACGTTGAACGTCTTAAGGAATTGGCACATATGATGATGGCGTCAACAGGATATGAGGAGATTTCTCTTAGTTCTCTTAGCTCGTCAGATTATTCTCAGCTGGAAGAGCTGATTAATTTCCTTATGGATGAGTGCGGAAGAAAGAAAGTAAACATTTCATTACCTTCTCTTAGAATTGACGCTTTTTCACTTGATATAATGAAAAAGGTTCAGGATATTAAGAAAAGCAGTCTTACCTTTGCTCCCGAAGCTGGATCACAGCGTCTTAGAAATGTTATCAATAAGGGGCTGACAGTTGACAATATTTTAAATGGTGCCCAGCAGGCCTTTGAAGGTGGCTGGAATAAGGTTAAGCTCTATTTTATGCTTGGTCTTCCTACAGAGACAGAGGAAGATATGAGGGCAATACCTGAGCTGGCAAACGAAATTGCCAAGCTTTATTATGAAACTGTTCCAAAGGAGAAAAGACAGGGAAAATGTCAGATTACAATGAGTACTTCTTTCTTCGTTCCAAAGCCATTTACTCCATTTCAGTGGGCACAGATGTATGATCCAGAGGACTATCTTGGACGAGCAAAAATTGTAAATGATCATATGAAGGCACAGCATAATCATAAGAGTCTTAGATATAACTGGCATGAAGCATATATTACTGTACTTGAAGGAATACTTGCCAGAGGAGATAGAAAGGTTGCTGATGCAATAAAGTATGTATATGAGCATGGCGGATTCTATGATGCCTGGGCTGAGTATTTTGACTACGACAGATGGCTGGAGGCCTTTAAGGAATGTGGAATTGATCCAGACTTCTATACTAAGCGTCTCAGGGCAGATGATGAAGTGTTCCCATGGGATTTTATAGATGCAGGTGTTACAAAGGAATTTATGCTTCGAGAATGGAAGACTGCATTAGGTGAAACCGTAACCCCTAACTGTAGAATGAGATGTTCCGGTTGTGGAGCAAGACAGTATGGAGGAGGTGTCTGCTTTGAAAATTAGAGTAAGATTTAGCAAATGGGGCTGTATGAAATTTATTGGCCACCTTGATATGATGAGATATTTTCAAAAGGCAGTAAGAAGAGCTGAGATTGACATCTGTTATTCAGAAGGTTTTTCGCCTCATCAGAAAATGTCTTTTGCAGCTCCACTTGGAGTTGGAATTACAAGTGATGGAGAATACTTTGATATAGAAGTTGATTCAACAGAGAGCACTGAGAAATCCATTGCTGCATTAAATGCAACTATGGTAGATGGTGTAAGGGTAACAGGATATGTGAAGCTTCCAGATAATGCAAAGACAGCAATGTCACTTGTTGCAGCGGCGGATTATACATTAAGCTATAAAGAAGGATATTCCGCACCAGCCAGCTTCGAAGAAATAAAAACAGGATTTGATAAACACTTCCTGCAACAGGATTCTTTTACAATAATTAAGAAGACAAAGAAAAGCGAAAAGGAAGTTGACTTAAAGCCATTGGTTTATAAGCTTGAGATTGAGGAGCAGAACAATAAACCGGTATTTCATATTAATGTTTCTACTGGAAGTAATGACAACATAAAACCAGAGCTTGTAATAGCATCAGTATATGAGAAATGTGGATTCAGTTTCTGCCCAGAAGCAATTCAAATTCATAGAAACGAAGTATACACTCGCACAAGTGATGGAAGCTTATTATCTCTTATTGAGATGGGGGAGGAAATCAGATAGTGAATCGTATTGCAATTACCAGAACGCAATATAACAGCACTAAGTATGCTTTTATTATGCTGGACGAAGACAGAGTGCTTAATGACTTTGAATTATTTGATGATACCAATTCGAGTATTCTTGATAACATTTATATTGGACGAGTAGAAAATATTGTGCCAAATATTAATTCTGCATTTATCAAAATAGGAGAAAAACAAAATTGTTATCTTTCGCTGGATAATGCAAGGACTCCTGTTTATGTTAAGAAGAATTCTAAAAAAGAAGGTCTTGCAATTGGAGATGAAATAATTGTTCAGGTAATAAAAGATGCCGTAAAAACCAAAGACCCTGTTGTAACATGTAATATTAGTTACCACGGTAAGCACTGTATCCTTACTACAGGCAATAAAACGATAGGTGTTTCAAAAAAAGTCGAGCCTGAATTTGCCTGTCAAATATCCAACAAAATTAAGTCGGCATTTAACAATCTGCCATATGGTATTGTTGTTAGAACTAGTGCAGCAACAGTGGACATAGAACAAATCCTTGAGGATATTACAGAAACAGCTACAGCTTTTAATTGTATCCTGACAAGAGGTTCACATGGTACAATATATACAAAGCTTTTTTCAGCAGAACCTGCTTATATTATGAAATTAAAAGCTACGGATATGACTTCAATAGATTCGGTTGTTACTGATATTGAAGAGGTGCATAAGGTACTTGAAGAATATTTTTCTGATTGGCCTTACAGGGATAAAATTGTCAAATATGACGATTCACATATCAAGCTGTCTACTTTATATAACCTAAACGGACAAATTGAGAAACTAATCAATTCAAGGATTTGGTTGGACTCCGGTGCCAATATTATTATTGAACAGCTGGAGACACTTACTGTTATTGATGTTAATACAGGCAAGAACATATCCAAAAAACCAAATACCCTATTAGAGGTTAATCTTGAAGCGGCAATTGAGATTGCAAGACAGCTTCGATTGAGAAATATTTCAGGAATGATTATTATTGATTTTATCAATATGACATCTGAAGAAGATAAGAAAAGATTGATTAATGTGCTTAAGAAAGAGATTCAAAAGGATTCTGTCAGGTGCTCCTTTATTGATATAACCAAATTAGGGCTTGTTGAGCTTACAAGAAAAAAAGTTAGAAAATCTTTAAAAGATTCTTTATAAAAGTATTGACGATATGAATTGCATATGCTATTATATGCGAGTATGCCGCACAGTGAGGTAAAAGACTACACTATTTGTAGCACCGTAACTGGCGAGTAATGATAAATAGGAGGTGCCATATGTACGCAATTATAGCAACAGGTGGTAAACAGTACAAAGTATCCGAAGGCGATATCATTACCATTGAAAAGCTTGGAGTTGAAGCTGGTGAGAAGGTTACTTTTGATCAGGTTTTAGCAGTAGCTGGAGACGACATGAAGGTCGGAGATCCAACTGTAGCTGGAGCAACTGTAGAAGCTTCTGTAGTTAAAGAAGGCAGAGGCAAGAAGGTAATCGTTTACAAGTATAAGAGAAAAACTGGCTATCACAAGAAGAACGGTCATAGACAGGCGTTCACCCAGGTTAAGATTGAAAAGATCAACGCGTAATCGATTAGGAAATTGTTATGGTTTATGTAACGATTTTGCAAGATCATGGTAGAATACGTGAATTCAATTGTATTGGTCATGCGGAGTTTTCGGAGAGAGGACAAGATATTGTCTGCGCTGGAGTATCAGCAATAGTAATTAACACTATTAATTCCCTTGAGAAGTTCGCAAATACAAAGTTCAAAGTGATTACTGATCCAGATACAGATAGTGGTCTCATCGATGTTACATTCGAGGAGGAACTTACACCTGAAGCAGAGTTACTTATGAATTCCATGATTTTGGGCTTACAAGGAATACAAAACGAGTATGAGAATAAATATCTCAGATTAGAAATCAAGGAGGTGTAAGAGATCATGATGAATATGAACCTTCAGTTTTTTGCTCACAAAAAGGGAGTTGGTTCTACAAAGAACGGACGTGATTCAGAGTCTAAGAGATTAGGCGCTAAGAGAGCAGACGGACAGTTCGTAAAAGCTGGAAACATTCTTTACAGACAGCGTGGTACTAAGATTCATCCAGGTAAAAACGTTGGTATCGGTGGAGATGATACATTATACGCAAAAGTTGATGGCGTATTAAGATTCGAGAGATTAGGCAGAGACAGAAAGCAGGCTTCTGTATATCCAGTAGTTAACGAATAAGATTTTTTAAAACCCGGCTTGTTAAAGTCGGGTTTTTTTAAACATGAGGTAGAATATTATGTTTGCAGATCGTGCAAAAATCATTATAAAATCAGGCAAAGGCGGAGATGGACATGTATCCTTCCGTCGAGAAAAATATGTACCAAACGGTGGTCCGGACGGTGGAGACGGTGGCAAAGGCGGAGATGTAATCTTTGTTGTTGATAAGGGCTTAAACACACTTACAGATTACCGTCATAAGAGAAAATTTGCTGCGGAACCTGGACAGGAAGGTGGCAAGAAGAATTGTCATGGAAAAAATGGTGCAGATCTTATCCTTAAGGTGCCAGAAGGTACAGTAATAAAAGATGCAGCTACAGATAAAGTTATAGCAGATATGTCAGGGGATAACCAGCGTGTCGTAGTGCTAAAAGGCGGAAAAGGCGGCTTAGGAAATCAGAACTTTGCCACAGCAACAATGCAGGCACCAAAATACGCTCAGCCTGGACAGGATGCTATAGAAATAGAAGTTAAACTGGAGCTTAAGGTAATTGCTGACGTAGGATTAGTCGGTTTTCCAAATGTAGGTAAATCAACATTTTTATCACGTGTTACAAATGCACAGCCTAAGATAGCTAATTATCACTTTACAACCCTCCAGCCTAATCTTGGTGTAGTAGATATGGACGAAGGCTTTGGCTTTGTCATTGCTGATATTCCTGGATTAATTGAAGGTGCTTCAGAGGGAGTTGGATTAGGTCATGAATTCCTGCGTCATATTGAAAGGACCAAGGTCATGATTCATGTTGTTGATGCTGCTGGTACAGAAGGACGCGATCCTATTGCAGATATCAAAGCAATAACAAAAGAATTAGAAGCCTACAATCCAGAACTTCTTAAGAAACCACAGGTAATTGCAGCTAATA
Source organism: Agathobacter sp. (assembly GCA_036311465.1). GTDB lineage: Bacteria > Bacillota > Clostridia > Lachnospirales > Lachnospiraceae > Roseburia. The sequence goes on along the minus strand of JAXJPW010000039.1, from coordinate 159,845 downwards.
AGGTTGACGCAATCTATGGTGACGAAAATGAGATAATTGCAGCTCTTAGGGCAGAATTTGAAAAGGATGGAATTAAAGTTTTTCCAATTTCAGCAGTTAGTGGACAGGGATTAAAAGAGCTATTATATGAAGTTAAGAATCTCCTGGCAACATGTCCAAAGGACCCAATTGTATACGAGCAGGAATTCGATCCGGCTGCAAGCTTCTTTAAGGATGAACCATTTACTGTAGAGAGGGACAAAGAAGGTGCATTTGTTGTTGAAGGTCCAAAGATTGAAAAAATGCTTGGATATACTAATATCGAGTCTGAAAAGGGCTTCCTGTTCTTCCAGCGATTTATGAAGGAACAAGGTATCCTGGAGGCACTTGAGGAAAACGGAATAGAAGAGGGCGATACAGTTAAGATGTACGGCTTTGTTTTTGATTATTACAAATAAAGGAGACGGATTATGACAAGTAAACAGCGTGCTTATTTAAGTAGCCTTGCTAATACAATGGATCCTATTTTTAATATTGGAAAGGCTTCATTAACTCCTGAGATTATTGAAGCAATTAATGACGCAATTGAAAAAAGAGAGCTGATTAAGGTTGCAGTTCTTAAAAATTGTATTGATGATCCAAAGGAAATTGCCAATGTGATTGCAGAGAGAACTCATTCTCAGGTTGTTAAGGTAATTGGCAAAAAGATGATATTTTATAGAGAAGCTAAGAAAAACCCAAAGATAAAGCTTCCACAATAATATGAAAATCGGTATTTTAGGTGGATCCTTTGATCCAATTCATAATGGACATTTAAATATGGCCAAATCTGCATTGGAAGAATTTGAACTTGATAAGGTTTGGATTATGCCTGCGGCTCATTCACCCAATAAGGAAGAGGCAAATATGACTTCTGGACAGATGAGGCTTGAAATGTGTGAGCTTGCAGTAAAGGAATTATCAGAAATTGAAGTTTCTGATTTTGAATTTCAATATCAGGAAACGAGTTATACCTATATGACCTTACAAAGATTATGTGAAAAGTATCCAGAGCATGAATTTTATTTTATTATGGGAGCTGATTCCCTTGATTACTTTGAGAAATGGTATCATCCAGAGATAATAGCACAGCTTTGTACAATACTTGTTATTATCCGAGAAGGTTTTTCCAGGGACAGTATGCAAAAAAAGGTGAATGAATTACAGAAGCTATTTTCCTGCGATATCAGACTGGCAACATGTCCAAGGTATGATATTTCTTCTACCGAGATTAGAAATATTTTGCATAGCTCACAATCCTGTAAGGAATTTATTCCTGAAGCAGTGCTAGAATATATCAACAAGAATAATTTGTACAAGCTGGTGTAAATATGGACATTAATAGTATTTGTAAGATATTAAAAAAAGATCTTGATAAAGACAGATTCAGGCATACAATAGGTGTTATGTACACTGCCGGAAGTCTTGCAATGGCTAATGGATATGATATACCAAAAGCCATGCTGACCGGACTATTACATGATTGCGCCAAATGTCTGCCGGCAAAAGAGAAAATCGAAATATGCAGACGAAATCACATTGAAATAAGTGATACTGAACTTGCTAATCCAGGTCTTTTACATGCCAAGGCAGGGGCAATTGTCGCAAGAGAGAAATTTGGAATAAAGGAAAATGATATACTCCATGCAATTACAGTTCATACTACAGGCGCACCTGATATGAATATATTAGATAAAATAATCTTTATTGCAGATTATATTGAGCCAAATCGGGATAAAGCCCCAAGGCTGGAACATATTCGCAAGCTTGCATTTAAAAACCTTGATGAATGTACCTATGAAATATTAGCAGATACATTAAATTATTTAAGCAAAAGGTCAGATGTTATTGATAATACCACTCGTGTAACCTATGAATATTATAAGCAATTATTGAAGGAGTAGAAATGGAGACAATAGAATTAGTAAGAAAAGTAGTTGATGCATTAGAAGACAAAAAGGCAGAAGATGTAACAGTTATTGATATCCGTGAAATTTCAACTATTGCAGATTATTTTGTAATTGCCAGCGGTAGTAACGCTAATCAGTTAACTGCTATGGAAGATGCAGTAGATGAAGCAATGTACAAAAATGGTGTTCATCAAAAGCAGGTTGAAGGCTCCAATAACTCAACATGGATTCTAATGGATTATCAGGATATAATAGTTCATATTTTCTCAGAAGAAGATAGACAGTTTTATGATCTTGAGAGAATGTGGCGCGATGGAAAAATTGTAGAATTATAGAATAATAAAATTATTATACTATAAGATTATTGAATATATTGATAATATTTTGCAAATAAAATGACCAGTCAGATTTTTGACTGGTCATTTTATTTAAAAAACTAGAAAATTCAATTCTAGAAAAATCTAAAGACTCCGAACACTTTACCAAGAATAGAACAATCCTCAACAATAATTGGCTCCATTGTATCGTTCTCTGGCTGAAGTCGTATATGTCCATTCTCCTTGTAGAAGGTTTTAACCGTAGCAGAATCATCTACAAGGGCAACAACTATATCACCATTATGAGCAGTATTCTGTTGCTCAACAAGAATGCTGTCACCATCAAAAATACCTGCATTAATCATGCTCTCGCCCTTAACCTTAAGCATAAAAGACTGTGCATTAGGCATATACTCTGCAGGTACAGGAAAATAGGCATCTATATTCTCTACAGCCAGTATTGGTTCGCCGGCTGCAACATGGCCAACAAGTGGAACATTTACAACTTCACGTCTTGTTAAATTAAAATTCTCATCTATAATCTCAATGGCTCTGGGCTTAGTTGGATCCCTATGAATATATCCATTCTTCTCTAATGACTCTAAATGAGCATGAACAGATGAAGTAGACTTAAGATTAACTGCTTCGCAAATATCGCGAACAGTAGGGGGATAACCTTTATTAAGAATCTCCTGCTTCATATATTCAAGAATCTCTTGTTGTTTAGCTGAAATCTTACCGTATGCCATGAAAAACCTCCGAAATATTATCAATCGTTTTATTTATTTTATCATAGGAATACATAAAAAGCAAACATACATTCCGAAAATTTGTTCGATTTATATGTTGACAAACATTTGTTCGTGTATTATATTTATATCACAAACATTTGTTCGGATTATTTCGGAGGTTACATATGAGAGAATATAACAATAAAATTTCAGAGAAAGCAAACAAGAGTTTAGCTCATAGAGCACTAGTAGTAAGGAGTCAGAAAATAGTAATTGTTGTTTCAACTATTATTTTTATTTCTTTAATAGTCTTATTATGTAGTTCGATTCATGCATTTGCTAATTCTAATTCCAAGCCGGTCAATAAGTATTATACAAGTATTATGATTGAAGAAGGTGACACTCTTTGGACATTAGCAGATAGATATAATAATCCAACAATTATGAATAAGCAGGATTACATTAAGGAGATATGCACTCTTAATTGCATTTCTGAAGATTCAATACATACAGGAGATAGCATAATAGTTTCATATTACTCAGAAGAAGAGAAGTACTAGTGTTGAAAAAAACCTTTCTCTGCTTTATAATCATATGAGTAGGGAGAAAGATTATGTTAAAGTTTTTATATGTTATTTTTATGAATTTCCACAGGGCCCCATATATGGTAAGTAAGATGCGATATAGGGCAGATCATCCAGAGAAGTATACTTTTGAACAGCGATACTCTTTAGTTCATAAGTGTATTTTCTTAATGAACAGAACTGGTAAGATTAAAACAGTAGCAACAGGTGTTGAGAATCTTCCTAAAGAGGGTGGATATATTATGTATCCTAATCATCAGGGAAAATACGATGTACTTGGCATAATGTACACACATAAAAATCCTTGTTCTTTTGTTATGGATACTAAAAAATCGCACACTATGTTAGTACGTGAATTTTGTGATTTAGTTCAGGCAAAAAGACTTGAAAAGGATAATCCACGTCAGGGCATTAATATTATTAATGAGGTAGCAGAAGATGTGGCTGCTGGTAAGAAGTATATTTTATTCCCTGAAGGAGGATACAAGTTTAACAACAGAAATAAGGTTTACGATTTTAAAGCAGGTAGCTTTAAGATAGCACTTAAGTCAAAGGCACCTATTGTACCTATTGCACTTATTGATTCATATAAAGTGTTTAATAGCTTTCACTTAGGTCCAATTACCACATATGTGCATTATCTGGAACCAATATATTATGATGAATATAAAGATATGAAATCACAGGAATTAGCTGAATATGTTAAGAAGAAAATTCAGGATAAGATTACAGAGTGTACTCTGTAATCTTTTTTATGCATTTTTTGATTCAAAATAAACTTTTTCTTTTCTAGTTACAAAGGCTATCGTATAATAGTACTAGTTGGAGGGCGTAACATGAAAAGAGTAAAATTACTATTATTTTCGGTTGTATTACTAATTGCTATTGTAATTGCAATACTTTCTTGTACTTCAAAAATTCAGGATGTTACTCTTGCAACAAATGATATTTTTGAATTCAATGAAGGATGGCAATTAGAAAAAGAGGATACCACAATAAATATTGAAGGCTTACCTTATTATGGCAAAGCTTCAAAAGGTGAGTCTGTTATTCTGCGTAATACAGTGAATAAACAATTATGCGGTAAAACTTTATCCTTTTTATCAGCAGATAAAACTGTACAAATTTTTATTGATAATGAAGAAATCTATTCCTTCGGTTTATCTGATAAATATTTAATTGGTCATACTCCTGGTAGTGTTATGGTTTTTGCAGATATTCCAGAAAACGCTTTCGGAAAAGAAATTAAGATAGTTTGCAAATCTCCATATAAAGATTATGCTGCGTATTTTACCAAAATTATAGCAGGTGACAGGGATGTAACCATACTTTACTTTATTAAGCAAAATTTATTCTCTTTTATTATAAGTATTGGTATACTTTTTGTTGGAGTACTCATTCTTTTGTTTGCGTTTATTCAGCATTTTATGGGAGAGAAATCGTTACACCTATTTGGTATTGCAATATACCTTTTGTTTCTTGTTTCATACCATAACATTGAGACTAAAATCCCAATGGTATTCTATGGGAACCAATATTTGTATTCAAATTTAGTTTTTTTATGTTTAATGACTGCAACTCTATTTTCTGGAGTATACTTACTTGGAATGGTAGAAAATAAGTATAAGAAATTTGTTTATGCGTTTTTGTGCATTTCATTAGTTAATATAGTTGCGCAGATAACCTTACAGTTTTTAAATATTTTTGATTTTATGGAAATGTCGTTTATATCACATGGATTGATAATGCTTTTCATTATTAATTTGATAGTAATGCAATTTTCACGAATGAGAAAACATAATAGCTTTGATATTTCCTTATTGGGAATATTTGCTATGGCAATAGGAGTAGCTGTTGACATAGTTAGAAGTTATATTATTCATGTTGGAGATCTCGGTAAATATAGTCGAGTAGGCTTACTAATTTTTGGAATATGTGAGCTTATAATATGTATCAGGTCAATAACACAACGACAAATAAAACTTGTTCAAACTGCACAGCAGGAACAGTATTCATCTGAGATTATTAAAACTCTTATTACAGCTATTGATGCCAAAGATGTTTATACTAAAGGACATTCGGCAAGAGTATCGGAGTATTCTGCGATACTGGCCCAAGAGCTCGGTTGGAATGAGGAGGCTGTAAATAACATAAAATATAAAGCCCTTCTTCATGATGTAGGCAAAATTGGAGTTCCCGACAGAGTACTTAATAAAGCAGACCGCTTAACTGAAGAAGAATATAATGTAATTAAAACACATACTATAATTGGAGCTGAAATAATTGAAGGGGTTGAATCTCTTTCTGATATGTCGGTTGTGGCAAGAAGTCATCATGAACGCTATGATGGAAGAGGGTATCCAGACTCATTGACAGGAGAAGAAATTCCACTTGAAGCTCGAATTGTTGGTATTGCTGATGCATATGATGCAATGTCTTCAGATAGAGCATATCGTAAAGCTTTACCAAGAGACATAATTCGCAAGGAATTAGAAAAGGGTAGAGGTACTCAATTCGATCCATATCTTACGGATTGTTTCATTAAACTTTTTGATGAAGGGGCATTCAATGCTGCCTCTTCAAAACACAATTATAATGAAGATGAAATAAATATTGCAGAAATACTTGATCAGTTAATTAATGATAATTTCCGAAATGGAGCCCTAACTGCAAACAAGGTTGAAATCGATAAAATATGCTCATATATTAATGGAATACATGAAAGATATGGTATTTCCTATAATGTTGTCTTAATTTCATTAGATTGTGAAGATGATACCACTGATATTGAATTACAAAATGCCATGAAAGCAATGGAATACAGCATTGTTCAATCCCTTAGAAAAGTAGATGTGGTAACACAAATCTCAAGTAAGCAATTTTTAGTAATTTTAACTGAAGCACATTCTGAAAATGTTAATACAATTGTAGAACGTATTTTTGCTGGTTTTTATAAAAATTGTCTTAACACTAAAATAAAACCAAACTATACTGACATAGTATAATAGAAGTATTGTATAGAAAAGATCTATGAATTTCATAGGTCTTTTTTTATATACTTTTGTACTATTGTAAATTTAATGATTATATTATAAGATTATGCAGTTATGAAAATAGTTTTAAATAGTTTTAGGAGGATAAAATATGCAAAAAAATATAATAAAATGCAAAAATACTATTAGTTATTTTATGGCAATAATAATGCTTTTAGCAGTAGTAACATTAAGCCCTGCAAAAGTGCTTGCCTCAGATGTTGACGAAAAGGTACTGGATAATAGAAATTCATTATTTGGTCAGCTAATGAATTCTAATGAAGCACCTGATTTGTCCAGAGGGATGTTAGTTGAAATTGGACCAAACGAAGAACTTGTATTTTTTCCAATATATTACATTTATGATGACGCTATAGGCTTTTCATATATAAATGAAAAAGACCCTGATAATATTATTAGAGTAGGATACCAGTTAAGTAGAGATTGTGCTGAATATGATGGTTTTTTTGTTCAAAATGAAACTAAAGAATACATATATACAATAGGGTTTTATCTCGAAGATATAGAAGAAGTAGAAGCATATAGTATATATGACTCTGAGCCAAAATACGAAAGCATGTTTCAAGATGGAAGCCTTCCAGAAGATCAGGAGAAGGCTCTTCAAAACTCACTTATTGCTTATATGAAGAATAACATCAAAATTGTAGACAAATATTTGAAAGAAAAGTGTAACTATACTTTTGCTGATTTAGGCTATTCAAGTTTATATTCTTGTACTCATGATAACGAAACAATACATGTTCCAACAGATGTTAACTCTAAGAAAGATGGTGAGACAGGGACAAAATGTAAAAAGTGTGGTGAAAAGAGCACAAAAGTTATTGAATGTCCAACAAAAATAAGTATTGTCAGCTCTGTTACTTATAATGGAAAAGCACAAAAACCTGCTGTAAAGGTAACAACACAGTCTGGTAAAAAAATAGATTCAAAAAATTATTCTGTATATTATTCAAACAACACTAAAGTAGGTAAAGCTACAGTCAAAGTAGTGTTTAATGGTAAGGATTACAAAGGAAGTTTAACAACAAACTTTAAGATTAATCCAAAGGGTACTTCAATATCCAAATTATCTACTAAATCACGTAGCCTAACTATTACATTAAAGAAGCAGACTAAGGAAACCTCTGGATATGAGATTTGGGTTTCAACTGACAAGAATTTCAAGAAAAGTGTAAAGAAGTTATCATTAAAGAATAATAAAACAAAATACACTCTAAAGAAACTTACAAAAAATAAAAAGTATTACGTAAAAGTTCGTACATACAAATCAGTAAGCAAGCAAAAATATTATTCTATCTGGTCTAAGGTTAAATATATTAAGATAAAATAATATATAGAACTAATAATCTTTTCAATACAAGAGAAAAGGACGGCTCGACAAAAGGTCTGCTGCGTATATATTACGCAACAGACCTTTAATAATAAGCAACATCAATCTCTTAGTTTTACATATTTTGCAGCTTTTCGGCGTCGGTCATCTTCTAATGCAGCATAATGCTTTCTGGTAGTATTAACATCTTTATGACCTAATACATCAGCTACAAGATAAATATCCCCTGTTTCCTGGTAGAGAGCAGTACCGTAGGTGCTTCTAAGCTTATGAGGGGTAATATTCTTAACATTAGTAACAAGCTTTGAATACTTTTTGACAAGATTTTCTACAGCACGTACACCAATACGTTTTCGTTGCATGGACAAAAAGAAAGCATTTTCGTTTCCCTCAACAGGATTAATCATTTCTCGCTCATCAGCGTACTCTAATAAAGCTTCCCGGACTTCATCACCGAAATATACTACAACTTCGGCGCCACCTTTACGATGAACCTTAACGCCATTGTTTTTCCAGTCAATATCATTAATATCAATTCCGACACATTCTGAAACTCGAATTCCGGTCCCAAGCAGGAGAGTAAGAATTGCCATATCACGTACCTTTGTTTTCTCATGATAAACAACCTGTTTCTTGCTTAAATCCGCCCCAGATTCAACCTTATCCAGTAATTGGGATACTTCATCAGAATCCAGTCTCACAATGGTTTTATCGTGCAATTTAGGCATATCAACCTTAAATGCAGGGTTTGTATCAATTAATTCCTTTTTGAAATAGTAATTATAAAAGGTTCGAAGGGAGGCAAGTTTTCTTTTTACACCACGTTCCCCATTAGCATGGGCGACACCATCTTTTTCATATATTTTGAGATGATATACATATTCTTCAATATCTATAGGCTTAATCTCGTCAAGAATAGATATAGGAAAATCCCTAATGTTCATTTTCTTGTATATAGGATTGTTCTCATGTATATAATCAAAGAAAACCATTAGATCATATGCATATGCAAGCCTTGTACGGGATGATGTACGTGGCTCAATTCCAATAAAAAACTGTGAGCAGAAGGGCGGAAGAGACTTAAGCATTTCTCTTACCTTAAGTTCGTTTTTAATATCCTGATCCTCATGATATGCTTTTTCTTTCAAGACTTTACCTCCCTAAATAATATTGCTATAATTTATGCATAATCAGACCCAAAGGAGTAAAAAATGAAATTCGTAATTCAAAGGGTTAACCATGCAAGTTGTATGGTTGACAATCAAATAACTGGAGCCATTGACAAAGGTTTCTGTGTACTTATCGGCGTTTCTGAAACAGATAATGAGCAAATAGCCGATAAAATGATAAAAAAACTTATTAACATGCGTATCTTTGCTGATGAAAATGACAAAACAAATCTTGCACTAAATGACATAAATGGTAGCCTGCTTTTGATTTCTCAATTTACTTTATATGCCAATTGCAAGAAGGGAAATCGCCCATCATTTACAGATGCAGGCAATCCAGAACTTGCTAACAGCTTATACGAGTACATTATAAAAGAATGTAAAAAAGAAATTGCCAATGTACAGACTGGAATATTTGGAGCTGACATGAAAATTTCTTTAGAAAATGACGGTCCATTTACAATTGTACTTGATTCTAATGAACTGGCAATTTAATCCTAATTAGCTCAGCTTTGATTTATATCGTATATATTAAGTCTAATGTACTTATTCGCAAAAGTCAAGTTTAACGAATAGTTACTTCTCTTGCAATATGCAATATTATGCTCTATAATTAAAGTACTATATTTGAATTAAAGTTTGGGGTTTAATATACATGATAAATAATAATAAATTGCATATTCCAATAATAATATTAGTATTATCTTCTATACTGTTCTTTATATTTTATCCAAGCTCAAGCCGAGCTTTTTGGCAGTCTCAATATAAGTCTCAAGTATATGAAGGTGGCTGGAATGTTAAGACAGCTACTACGGAAGAGAATTATCACACCCTTCCTACAATTTACTCAGCTGGTAAAGGCGAACAGGATATTTGGTTAACCAAGAGACTTGATGGCATCAATTCTATGAATTGTATTGGTTTTTTCTCCTTTCAACAGCAGGTTGAGGTTTTTATAAATGATTATAAGGTGTGTGAGTTTTTTCCAGAAGATTCAAGCAAAAGCTCATCTCCCGGTAATAAATGGATTTTTGTTCCAATTGATTCAAATTCTTATGGTCAAACACTTACCATTCACATATTTGACTGCTACAGCAAGGGACATATAACAATACCTACAATTTACATTGGCACTCAGACTTCAATTAGCTTAGGATATTTAGAAAAAGAATTGCCTCATATTTATGTTAGTGTTATTATGATTTTTATCGGTGTACTAATAGGAATCTTTCATGTTATTATCAAGAAAAACACTACCATAGGAGACGCTTTCAAATGGCTTTCCTTATTTTCGATTTTTCGTGGAATATGGGGATACATAGAGGCTAATACTTATTCGTTTTTTATAACAAGATTGTTGCCTATAAGCCAATTGTCGTATTTGTCACTTAAAATTGCTGTAACTTTGTATTTGTTGTTCTTAAACGAGCTATTCTACAATAACAAGAATAAAATAGTCCGAATACTTACATATTTGTCTATTTCAGACTTCTTTATTACAATAGGATTACAGTTTTCAGGTATTGCAGATTTTGCTTCAACAGTATTTATTACGCATACTTTATTGTTTATCGGTGGCTTATATAGCATAATTGATATTTCCAGAACACTTTATCCTAAGTACAAGGCTAATGAGCTAAAGGGTTCTACAAATTTTTACAGTAGTATTTCCATACTTTCTAGTACAGTGATTATTATTTCATCATCATTATGTGATATGTATCGTTATTATTATGGTAACAGTCCCGATGTTGCCAGATTCTGCCGAATTGGTGATTTTCTTTTTGTATTAATTATGTCCTTTGGAATTTTTCACGATTTTGTTAATCTGCTTAAAATTGGTCAGAAAGCAGCATTTTTCAAAGAACAGGCTTCACATGATCCAATGACCAATCTGTTTAACCGAACCCAGTTTGAGAAGGATATCAATGAATATAACGATACTAATCCTCAAAATATTGGAATAATAATTTTGGATTTGAATAATCTAAAGCAGTATAATGATCAAATTGGTCATGATGCAGGAGATAAATATATTATTTCGTCTAGTGAAACTATTAGACAAACATTTTCTTCCTATGGCAAAATCTATCGAATTGGTGGAGATGAATTTTGTATTATATCCAAGAACTTGTCTATGAATAAGTTTGAAAAGCTAAGAAATATTATGGAGATGAATCTGGATGATGATGACGATTCAGATATGCCAAATAACTTTGGTAAGGCTATTGCATGTGGTTATGCTATTTTTAATTCTGAAACAGATAATTCTCTACAGGATACTATGAAACGTGCAGATGAAGCAATGTATATAAGAAAAAGGGAATTAAAAGACGGTGCTAAATAAAGCACCGTCTTCTTATATCATATTATGTATTCTTCTTATTTTTTCATATTCTTTTTGTAATTAATAATCATATCTACTGCATCATCCACAGATATCTTACTTAAATTAATACACAAATCATAGCTTCTGGAATCTCCCCATTTTTTGCTGGTGTAATAATTATAATAACTTGATCTCTGCTTATCCTTTTTGTGACACAAATCTTTAGCTTTATTATTTGAAATATCAAGTCTTTTGCTAACATTCTTTATTCTGTCTTCCAAATCAGCCCTAATAAAGACATTAACAACATTAGGCTTATCAGCTAAAGCATAGTCAGCACAACGTCCTACAATAACACAGGATTCCTGTTCTGCCAAAGATTTAATTGCATCAAACTGAGCTAAAAATACTTTATGATTAAGCGGCATATCAAGAAATGGCGCTGTTGCATACCCACCTGATGAATATGTATCCATTACCAGGGAATATAAAAAGCTATTTGTTGGCTTTTCATCATGATTTTCAAGGATTTCTTCGCAAAAGCCTGATTCTTTTGCTGCCTTTTGTAGTAATTCTTTGTCGTAAAAATTGATGCCCAACTTTTTAGCCAATGCCTCTCCTACTGCTAATCCATTACTTCCAAATTCACGACCTATTGTATAAATATCGTTTGCCATAAAATCCCTCCAAACATATTATGTTTCCTAACTTAATTATACAGTTTTTAGTGTGAATTATCCAATTTTTTTAGTAATTTTTTGAAATAATCAGGTAAAGGCGCCTCAAACTCAACATATTGTCCATTTCGAGGATGAATAAAACCAATTATCTTAGCGTGAAGCGTCTGCCCCTGAAGATTCTTAAATGCAGGCTTTGCAAATCCATAAATTGTATCTCCTGCCAAAGGGTGACCTATGCTAGACATATGTACTCTAATTTGATGAGTACGTCCTGTTTCAAGCTTGAACTGGCAATACGTGTAATTACCAAAACGTTTGAGTACTTTATAATGCGTAATGGCATCTTTACCGTTTTTCTCATTAATTGCCATCTTCTTACGCTCCACAGGATGTCGTCCTATTGGCGCATTGATAGTACCCTCATCTTCCTTAACATTGCCAATAACAATTCCTTCGTAAATTCTATTAACAGAATGGTCCTTAATCTGAGCAGCAATATTATTATGGCTATCATCGTTTTTACATACAATTAAAGAGCCCGTTGTATCCTTATCGATTCGATGCACAATACCTGGCCGAATTTCGCCGTTTATGCCGCTTAGAGAGTCTTTGCAATGGAACATGATTGCATTAACCAGAGTGCCCGAATAATGCCCTGCTGAAGGATGAACAACCATATCTTTAGGTTTATTTACAATCAGAACGTCTTCATCCTCATAGAGTATATCAAGCGGTATATCCTCCGGAATGATTTTTGTTTCTATTGCCTCCGGAATAACCACATCAATAATATCATCCGACTTGACTCTATAGTTTGCCTTCTCAAATCTCCCGTTTATCGTTATTCTATTATCCTTAATTAATTTTTGAAAAAAAGAGCGAGATTGCTCTGGGTAAATCACACTAAGTAATTTATCCAGTCTCTCTCCCTCCTGTTCTTCTACAACTTCAAATGTATCTTTGTTCATCATTAATCCTTCTAATCTAAGCTTTTTTTAGGAAAAATCACTTCAAAATCCTCTTCCCTATATACGAAAAGACAAAGGAAAATAAAAAGGAAAGCACCCACTGTAACATAAATATCCGCCACATTAAATATAGGAAAATTTATCAGCTTAAAATAAAAAAAGTCTACAACATAATTATTTACTATTCTGTCAATAAGATTACCAATAGCACCAGAAACAAAAAGAACCATTGTAACATTAAGCCATCTGAATCTAGGTGTACTTGGAATTTTTCTATACAAAAAGCAAAGAAAAATTGTAACAAGAATTGTAATAACAATAAAGAAAATCATCTTTGCTCTCAGAAATGCTGCTGGATTATTTTCGAAATATTCCAGCTTAAATATATTCTGGAATATAGTAACAAGATCAATTCCGAATGCTGCACTCTGATTTTCCAGGTACTGAAGTTCAAAGACATTTTTAATTAATACAAATGGCTCTCCCTTTGAAAGCTTCTCTACAGCCAGCCATTTAGTGATCTGATCCAAAAATATAAGAATCAACGTAATTAATCCGCTGATTCCCATATTTCGCATACTCTTTTTAGTACTCATTACATTACTCCATCAAAAGAACTTACTAGATTTTGAATATCTCCAGATATGTCTACTCCACAAGGTGTAGCTAAGAAAATATAATTCGAAATCTTCTGAAGATTACCATTCATCGAATATGTAGCACCAGAAATAAAGTCAATAATTCTCTGAGCAATATCAACATTGAGTCCTTCCATATTGATTACTACTGTTCTGCCATTTAATAATGTATCTGCAATCTCTATCTCATCTTCTATTGATGATGGTTTAATAACACATACTTCCATTCCTACTGTCTGCTTTCTACTAGATTTAGTGATTGGAGTGATCTTAGGAGTAGGCTTAGAAACTTTCTCTCTAACTGGCTCTCTGTAAGTCTCCTCCTCTTCCCTCTTTTCCTTACGTATAGACTTCTTAGGCTTCTCCTCCACATAACCGTCATCGAATTCGAAATCATCATTAAAATCGAAATCGTCTTCATCCTCTGGATTGAGTCTCATGAAATCTAAAAACTTATCAACAACACTCATATTAACCTACCTTAAATATTGTAATTTCTCTCGCCAAAAATACCTGTACCAACACGTACCATAGTGGCGCCCTCTTCAATAGCGACTGTATAATCTCCAGTCATGCCCATGGACAAAATATCCATAGTTACATTATCTATGTTTTGATTATTGATGTCAACAGATAATTCCTTTATAGCCTTAAAGTAACCTCTATTGTCCTCAGGGTCCTCAACAAAAGGAGCAATTGTCATTAAGCCTTTGATTGCAACATGGTCAAGCAATGCAATTTCCTTAACAAGCGAAATTGTCTCTTCCTTTGAGATACCAAATTTGCTCTCCTCCTGTGCAATGTTTACCTCCACCAGAATTGGAACAATAACATCCTTTTTAACTGCCTGCTTCTGTATTTCCCGGGCCAGACGAATACTGTCTACAGAATGAATAAGCTCTGTCCTGCCAACAATATACTTAACCTTATTGGTCTGTAAATGTCCTATCATATGCCATTTAATATCATGAGGAAGTACCTCCATCTTATCACACATTTCCTGTACTTTATTCTCGCCAAAATCCCTGATATTTGCATCATAGATTTCCTGAAGCATCTCAACAGGCTTTGTCTTGCTTACAGCAATAAGTGTTACCTCATCACGTGATCGTCCTGCTTTATGACAAGCTTCTAATATTCTTTTTTCAACTTCAACTAAATTGTCCTTTAACATACTATTCCTTTCAAATTATCAATTAAATTATCTAATTACGGCCTGGTCTTCTTTGACTTTACTGCTATCCAAAGCAATATGATCATAAAGTGACAAACCATACCGGGTTTTTGTCTCTACAATGGCATAATCATCATTTTCAGATAAGATATTTATCTGCTTAAACACCGCATATCCTTTATTAATGTTATATACTCCTTTAAGTGAACCAACATCACTTCCAATTGTATATTTATTCATAGAATCAGGCTTTACTATGATGTCACCACTTTTTACTGATTCGCCATCTACATAATAGAAATCTTCGTTCTCATAGTAAATTGTTGGAGCAACAAAGCTAATTGAATTGTTATCCTTTGGTGACTGTACCATTATGCCAAGCTTATTACTGTCTCCACCCTCAGAAAAGTATTCTTTAGGAATTGTAAAGAAATCCTTAGAGGTAATTGAAGAAATAGGAATCTTAAGACCAGATTCATTATTCAGCACAAGCTCCACATCAACAAATCTTTCATCCAAATATCTAATCATAGCCTTATTAAGACTTAAATTAACAAAGAACCTGTCCTCTTTCTTAATTATTGTATACGCAACGTTTTGAACATAATCATCCTTTGTAAAACGAATTTTAACATAGCTGCCATCCTCTAAACGCTTGGCTGTACTTTCAGGAACCGAAATAATAATGTTCCAACGCTCACTATTTACTCTCTTATATACTGGCGAATTGGCATTTATCTTCTTATTCTCATACAAATTAGTCTTCTGATAGCCAATTCCATTAAGATTATCTGTTGTAAAATTGTCTACCGTAATATTTTCATATCCGTCAACACAATATGTTACAATACCAGGTTTTGAAGATTTTGCAGTAAAAAATGTACTGTTAGCAGCCTGTTCAATATCTTCACTAAAGCTTGTAAGTGCCTGTGTGCTAATGGACCGGCTAAGCTCTGATGCCAGCTTCTGCTTGAAAGAATAAACACTGGAAAAATCAACCGACTGATATGAATTAACAAATGAATCAATATCATTAACCAGCTGTGAAAGAGAACCATTATCGATAAATGAACCTTCACTTACAGCTGAATCAATCTTTTTAGATATATTGTCATTAGTATCAATTGAATAGATTATGTCATTAACAGAAACCTTGCTATTATTGGCAATATAATAGTTTACTGATCCTGATTGTTCTGCACATTCAATTGTTTCATCTCTAAGAATTAGCCCATGATACGTATTATTTGCTGCAATTGTTCCCTGATGAACCTCATATTCAGCAACCGGGCTTGAAATAAAATATGAAAAAAGATGATAAAGAACATAAATAATAATTATTATGAAGATAAAAAAACCAATATCAAAGTTAAAGCCTCTATGATATTTAATTATTTTATTATTTTTTGACACTAGTTCGCACCTCTTACTTATATATAAATATATTACCATTGAAAAATATGAATATCAACGATATTTTGGGATATACTATATAAAAATTGTAAAGGAGGACTATTACATGAAATGGTTAGATTATACAATCCTTGTACTGGCAATTATTGGCTGTATTAATTGGGGGCTTATTGGTTTTTTCAGATTTGATTTAGTAGCTTTTCTATTTGGAGATATGTCATGGCTTTCCAGAATAGTATATGCACTTGTTGGTCTTTGCGGTCTCTATCTGTTAAGCTTCTTTGGAAGACTTAAATCAGATATGGATACTTAAAAAAGGGGTGCTAATGCACCCCATAAATATCATTATTGAAATGACTTATATCCATTACAATGATACAACAACCTTAGCCTTTGCGCATTCAGGCAAATCGTTAAGATCTTTAGAAATACTAAGAATAAACTTAATCTTGAACTTCTCGCTAATGACATCCAGTTTTTCGATAGCTTGAGAAATATCTGCTCCTTCCAAGAAAGAAATTGTAAGGAAGCTGTCTAGGTACATCTCTTCAAGATCATTATCCTGTGAAACGATTCCGCAAATAAAACCTAAAAACTCATCACAGTTTGTAATAGGATAATCCATTACATTAATAAGTCTTGTCTTATTGTTTAATTCATACATATGCTTCTGACTCTTATCAAGATAAACCACATTACCTGACGCAGACTTTACTGATGAATTAACTCTTTCTAATAATTCTTTTGTCTTACCTTTTCCTTTAACTCCACATATGATTTCAATCATAGCACGCCCTCCTGGATATCATTATATTAATTACACAAAAAACTTTGTTAATTTAATAATATTATAGAATATTTCACCATAAAAGACAATGATTATTTAGCAAAGCCACTTAAAATCTGATCCATCATAAGATAAAGGTCTGAACGTCCGCTTGCCTTAAATACAATACTAATTATGTCTTCCTTTTGAGAATTCTGACTGTATAAAACGAGACAATATCCTGCAGCTCCAGTGGTTCCAGTCTTGCCACCGATAACATTTATATCCTTTGGCATCTCTCTGTCACCATTAATGTACTTACAGGTGTTACGCCAGATTCTCTCAACCTTTTCACCCTTTGAATCAGTGTACACTGCCTTATGAGTCTTCGAATTAATTATTGCCTTAAACTCGTCAATCTTAATTGCCTCTCTCATAATAAGATGCATATCATATATTGTGGTATAGTGTTCCTCATCAGGTAAACCATGAGGATTAACAAAATGTGTTCGTGTTGCCCCTATTTCAGCCAAATAGGCATTCATCTCATCACTAAACGCTTCAACACTACCAGAACAGTACTCTGCCAAGGCAATTGCAGCATCATTTCCACTTGAAAGCATTAGTCCATACAGCAAATCTCTTACTGTAATTTTATCCCCTTCCATAACTCCACATACAGAAGAAGAATCACCTGGATTAGCCGCTTTTTTGCTTATGGTCACAAGGTCATCCAGATTAGCTTTTTTAAGTATAATTATTGCAGTTAATATTTTTGTGGTGCTGGCTGGATACATTTTGTCATATATATTCTTGCTAAAGGATACCTCATTGGTGGATAGATTAAACACACCAGCGCCTTCAGAAATATCGGGATAATACAGCTCCTCCACTCCAATATTCTCTGTAGAAGATACACAATAATCCTTTGCAAAAAAATCTCCCTCTGTCAAACCAGATGTAGTGTTAGGAGAATATTTATTATATGCATTTATTGCCGGTTCCGGATCTCCACATCCAGTTATAAAAATAGCTGCTATACATATAATGCATAGCAGTTTTTTCTTGATTAAACTTCTATCTGTACATTTCACGCCACTCAAGATCTCCTCTATCAAGTGATTTGATAAGTAACTCAGCTGTTGCCAGGTTAGTTGCAAGTGGAATATTGCACTCATCACATAATTTAACAATGTTATTTACATCAGGTTCATGTGATTTTGGCTTTAATGGATCACGAAGAAAAATAACCAGGTCCATTTCATTATGTTCAATCTGTGCTCCAAGCTGCTGTGCACCACCTAAATGTCCAGCTAAATATTTATGAATCTGAAGATTAGCCACCTCTTCAATTAATCGACCGGTAGTTCCAGTTGCAAATAATTCATTCTTACACAAAATTCCTCTATATGCTATACAGAAATTCTGCATAAGCTTTTTCTTAGAATCATGTGCTACAAGTCCTATATTCATATAGACCTCCTACTAATATTTTTTAGGTTGTAGTCCCACATTTAAAACAAAACCAATTCCCAAATATAAAGAAACCAATGATGTCAGGCCGTAGCTGATAAATGGAAGCGGAATACCTGTGTTTGGCATTAAACCTGAAGCTACAGAAACATTGATAATTGTCTGAAAACCAATTAAAGCAGCCATTCCACAACAAATTAGCTGACCAGTCAAATCTTTTGCTTTACGAGCAATTAAAATACACTCTAATACAATAAGCAAAATCAAAATTATTACAACCAGACAGCCTACAAAACCAAGCTCTTCACCAGTAACCGCAAAAATAAAGTCTGTCTGTGGCTCAAGAATATAATCAGCGTTCTTAACTGAGGTAGCAACTGAATTATTAAGTCCTTTGCCCCACAACTGACCTGAACCAATTGCAACAATTGAATTGCGCTGCTGCATAGCGTAATCAGAATACTTAGGATTTGTTGGATCTAACCAACCCATAATTCTTTTTACCTGGTAATGCTTTGCACTAATAAGTTCATCAGCATGTCTTAAAATATAGCTGATGGCAATAATTCCAACCGGAATAGCAACTCCCATTACCGTTAGTATTATTTTATAACTTAATCCCGCAATAAACAAGAGTACAATCAAAATAAATAAAATCAGTAATGTTGTAGATGTATCAGGCTGTTTTAATATAAGTAATAAAGGTGGTACTGTTATTACAAATGCCATCAATAATGTTTTCAGGCTGTTTATCTTCTCATGATATCGATTAAAAAAGTCTGCAATAATAAGAATGATTACTATTTTAGCAAGCTCAGAGGGCTGAAACTGTATACCGATTATTGGGATTTTGAACCATCTTTGGGCTCCACCAACAGTAACACCCATGAATTTGACCATAAGAAGTAGTCCAATTGTCCCAAAATAATACACCCATTTAAATTTGAGCAGGTAGGAGTAATCCATAAGTGATACAGCTACCATAACAATTATTCCCAGTACGAATCCTAAAATCTGCTTATTCTGAACAGATTTTTCTGCACTTCCAATTATCATAATTCCAATTATGGTAAGAATACATACATATATAATTAGTCTAAACTTATAATTCCTAAGACTGTATTTTTTTAACATAGTAATCTCTTTTCTATTTGTGTTTTATTGAAATTAGTATCTCATATTCATTATTTGAAATATCGTAGTATTTATCCAATACTTTATACAACTCCCTCTTTAATTCATCCTCAATGTCCATTGAATAATTCAGATTATTCTCTCTCTTAATCATTTCATAAATTCTATTCTTAGCCAGCTCCATATATAATCTCCATATCCTGCTGGCATATTATTTTAGAAATATCCAATAATTTTGAGGTTGCTTTAGCTTTTGTAGAAACTACTGGAATTCCATAATTCTGACTGGAAATTATTTTCTTATCCAGGGGAACTACTCCAATAGCCTTAATTCCCAATAGTTCTTCAATGTCTGTCTGAGATAACATTTCCTTTTTGCGAATCATGCGCCAGTCATATTCGTTTATGATAAGCTGAAGCTTCTCAATTCCATTGTATCTGAGAGAATGAATTATCCTTCCTGCATCTCGCACCGCTGAAATATGTGGAGTTGTAACTATTATCGCTCTGTCTGCTGCTGAAATAGAAAACTGATATCCTGTATCCATTCCTGCCGGACAGTCAATAAGGCAATAATCATATTCCTGTTTTAGTTTTGAAATAAGATTAATATAGCTGTCCTTGTAGGCCAATAAATCCCATTGCCCCAGGGCTGCTGATATCATATATAAATTATCATATCGGTAATCCCTAATAACAGCTTGCTTTGCTTTACATTTATCCTGAAGAATATCTAATAGATTGTATCGGATTCTATCCTCTAAACCCATTACTATATCAAGATTTCGAAGACCAATATCTGTATCCAGCATAATGACCTTTTTATCTAACTGTGAAAGTCCTGTTCCGATATTGGCAAGAGTTGTTGTCTTGCCTACACCGCCTTTTCCTGAAGTGAATACTATCGCTTCACCCATGGTGACCTCCTGTTAGTTTTTATATGTTTTTATTTGAAGTTCTCCATCTATAACTTTTACAAGTTTAGGAGAAGTTCTCTTTTTGAAAATGCCAGAGGAAGGCTTTTTTTGCGGACTACCAATAAATGTCCCAATTCTAAAGTTTTCCGGATAAAACTCCCTGGCAAAAATATATGCATCTTCTATATCATCGTTAACTCCGGCCAGAGCCTGTCCCTCCAAAGTACCAATTATGATTATGCTGTTTCCGGCTTTTACTATTGCGCCAGATTCAACATTTCCTTTGATAATAACATTATTATTCGCATATATTCTTTCACCGGTAACAACGTCTTTCTCAAGGAAAAGACAATTGTTCTCAACCATAGTATGTAATTTGCTGTCATCCTCATCCTCTGAAGTTACCGGATGAAGACGATCAAAGGCTTCTTTTTCAACTACATACTGACGATAAATATCATTTTCTATAAGCTGGGTTACATTAATACTGGTGTAATCCTGTATTGCATCAAGTATTATATTTTTCTCCCTGTCTGACAGTTCTCGTCCCTCCAGCATTATTGCAAAGGATTGTCCCTCGAAAAAGCTGCTGTTCTCTACAAATTTATTAATTATATGAGATAAAAGTTCAGAAAACTCCATTTCTTTATCTAATACAAGAGAGATATAGTTTTTTCCGCTTTTTAATACAACAGGTAATGCCATAACTCCTCCATTAGTCTGTTCTGTTATTTGATGAAGAAACGTTAACTCCTGAAGCCTTATCTGCTAAGATGTCCTTCAATGAACGTTCCTTGTAATAGTAAGAAATAATATTTCTTGCTGCTGATGCTGCATTATGGGAGCTATATCCCCATGCAATTCTGACTGCGATAGAAATTTCAGGATTCTTAAATGGTGCATAACCAACAAATAAAGCGTGGTCAGGTCTTTTTTCAGACTCCTGAGCTGTACCTGTCTTACCGGCCATATCAATATTAAAGCCATTAAAGGAATCCAGGTTTTGTACAACCATTCTCATACCATCATGAATAGCATCCCATTCACTTGTAGAAAGAGTTCCCTTAACAGAAGTTGATGTAGCTTTATAGCTATCAATAACCTTACCATTTACATCTTCTATCTTCTTCATCAGCTTGTAGTCATAAAGATTTCCAGTTGCCACTGCTGTTACATATCTTGCAAGGGCAATTGTTGTATATGCATTATTACTCTGTCCAATTGCTGCAGTAATTGGCTGAATTGTAGCCATTTTAGACTGTTTTTCTTCAATGTCTATATTAGTCAGCTGATTAAGCGCATATATCTTGGCATATTTTTGAATGTAATTAATACCGTCCTGCTCGTTATACTTTCCACTATCCTTTTTAGCAAGCTCATTACCAATTGTGTAGTAGAAAATATTACATGAATCCCTAATAGCTTCAGAAACATTAATTGAACCATGATTGCTTGGATATACCCAGCATTTTGGAGGTTTATTCTTAATCTCCTTAAAGGTTCCCGTACACTTAATGTCAGTAGTTGTAGTGATAAGATTTTCTGCCAGTGCCGCTGTGGAAGTAACCATCTTAAAGGTTGATCCAGGTGCTGTAAGCTCCATGGTTGCATAGTTATATAACGGATTAGATTTATCCTCCATTAAAGACTGGAAATATTTGCTGTCTGCACCATTAGCAACTCTATTGTTATCATATCCCGGATAACTGACCAGTGCCTTAATCTCACCAGTCTTAACATCAGTAATAACTGTTGAACCAGTACATGGATCCAGCGCCAGCTGAGCTGGGGTAATCTCTATATTATTTATTTTATCCATTATGAATGTATATGAGCTTGTGGTTCCGTTGGAAAGATTCTTGACTGTATTATCATCATAATCCAGTACACCCTGGTCAAAAAGAATGAGACATAACTTCTGTCCGGTAACTGAACCTCTCTCAATCATATACTTGTAAATCAACTTACAAAATTCCTTGTCTGTCATTAGCTCAGTATTAATGTAATCACACAAGGCTGTAAAAATTTCAGAAGTATCTGCATATTTTTGGTCAACTGATAATAAACTAATATCAATCCACTGCTTAGAAATACAATACTTAAGATATTCCTGAGGGCTGATTTTACCATTCTTCCAGTCCACAAATACCTCATCCGATTCATCAATGAGACTTGTATTCAACAAAT
This sequence comes from Agathobacter sp., assembly GCA_036311465.1. Classification (GTDB taxonomy): domain Bacteria; phylum Bacillota; class Clostridia; order Lachnospirales; family Lachnospiraceae; genus Roseburia. The sequence continues at coordinate 137,054 of JAXJPW010000039.1, read as the reverse complement.
CATCATTCTTGAGGAGGTTAATGACACTTGTGAAATAATCAAGCATTTCCTCTGACATATCATTAATTGTCACAGGCGACTTTCTAAGCTGATTATTAATCTTGGATATAACATTTTTTTGAGCTCCTGAAAATGACTTATAAAGTGACTTCTCATTTTTTGAAGCTTTTTCATCCTTAAAATGATTAATATCAATTACATTGTTATTAATCAGTGCAAAATACACATCATTAATAGGGATATCGCCGCTCTTAATCTTAGAATATACAATTCCGGCAATCTCCTGCTCTAATAACAAATATGATGCTTTCTGAACATCCTTATCGATTGAAATATATAAATTATTGCCAGGCTTTGATTCCTTTGAACTAATCTCCTCAATAATTCTTCCTGTATGGTTAACATAGAATTCTTTCTCACCATTAGTTCCTCGCAGGTAGGATTCGTAAGTCTTTTCAAGTCCAGTCTTACCTACAGAATCATTTGGGGTATAAGTATCATCCTTTTCATAATATGAGTCAAAATCCTCAGAGGAAACAATACCAGTGTATCCAATTACAGGAGCAAAATACTCTGCATCATTATATTTTCTAATAGTATCCTCTTTAATTGAAACTCCTAAAAGCTCGTCCGAATGCTCATTCATGTATGCAACCACTTTGTCTGATACATCATTAGCTATTGTGGTTGTTTTATACTTTGAAAAAGCATTTTGCTTCATGGCATAACGAAGAACTACAATGTTGTAACGATAAAATGTATCATAGCTTTCGTCAACTGAAAATACACTGCTTGACATCAGGTATTCCATAACTTCATCAGCAGTTGCAGTTGCTTCATTACACTGAATTGTCTTGTTGTATCCAAGATCTTCTATCTTAGCTTTTCCAAAAACATCAGCACGAAATCTATTAAGCTTGGTTCCAGATACATTAAACTCGTAATTATTTTCGTCATCTAAAACAATATTAAAATCATTGTTAATCTTCTCATTATTTTCATTTAATACTCTGATAATATCTGCTAATTCAGCGTTAAGTGTCTTATTCTTTTCCTTGGTAGAACTATAAGAGCCTGAATCGCTTATCTCAACAGAGTATGCGAGTTTATTATATGCAAGCAGTTTTCCATTACAATCATAAATATTTCCGCGAGTCGCTTCAATGGAAACTGATTTTTTAATGCTCATTGTAAAATTGTCCTGATAATATTTTCCGTTAATAATCTGCAACGAAAAAACTCTTCCTATTATGACGGAAAAAAGAATAATCATTACAAGAGCCAAAACAAATAATCTTGAACCAAAAATTTTTTTTAGACAATCCTTAATATCATAACTCAAATTTCTTTGCACTCCTTTTTTCATAAGCTTCAAGCTTTTGATTAATCTTGAGTAGTATAAAGTAAAGTGGTATCGTTACCAGCATTGTAAAAACAAATTCAGGAATAATAATACTCTTTAAATAATATACAAGATTAAATCGACCTCTCATAAAAAACAGGAAGATATATATCATAATATTACATACAACATCACTGGCTCCAATCAAAATCATTGGAAGCTTAATATCATCCGGATAAAATCTCTTTTGAAAGATTCCATTTAGAAAACCTATGTACAGGTATAGTAAAGCATAGATTCCTATATAAAATCCGAAAAAAATGTCTATAAGAAGGCCACAAAATAATCCTACCCACATTCCTTCTCTTTTGCCTCTCATAATTCCTATGGAAGAAACAATAACCAAAAGAAGGTTTGGTGCAATATTACCAAATGGCAGTGCTTGAAAAACTGTCGTTTGAAGAACAAAACATATTGCAATTACTAAAAATAAAACTAATTTTCGACGCATTTTTACAATAGATACCCTTCTTAGTTCTTTTCACTATCTTTTTCAGTGTTCTTCGTAGATGACTTTTCAGTATCAGAAGTACTCTCAGTTTTTTTCTCATTCTCCAATGCCTTAACGTCCTTTGTATTAAGTATTACAAGAACATTTTGAATATGAGCAAAGTCAACAACTGGAGTAATTGTTCCAGATTTTGTAAGGTTATTTGAGTTAGTTTCAATACTTGAAATATATCCTATAAGTATTCCCTGCTGATACTTGTCAGATACATATGAAGTAACTACAGGATCACCTACCTTAACCTTATTGTCATCATCTACTAACTGTGAAAAAAGAATTTCCTTATTCTCATTCATATGCTCTAAGCTGCCAGATACGGTACAATTATCCTCAGTAGTAGAAACCATTCCACCTACATTAATTGAATCATCAATAATGCATCTGACCTTGGCATAATTTGGTCCGGCATCAGTAACAATACCAACAAGACCACTGCCTGCTATTACATTCATATTCTTATCGATACCGTCATTTGTTCCCTTGTCAATTGTAAAGGTTGAAAACCAGTTTCCGCTGTCCTTTGCAATTACGCTGGCAGCAACCTTCTCATAATCAGGGTACTTTTCGCTAAGCTCAAGAAGCTTACGGTAATCCTCTAATTCATACTGATCAAGCTTGTTTGTATTAAGCTTTGTAGTCAGCTCATCAATTTGCTTTTGAAGCTCTTTATTCTCGTCAAGAACATCCTGTAATTTCTGAAAGTTTTCTTTCTTGTCAGAAATCCAGCGTCCGGCAGTATTTACCCCCTTCTGCATTGGAATAAACACATAGCCGGCAAATGTCTTAAGTGGGCCTCCGGAAATATTAAAGGTAAGACTGATAAGTATAGATAATACACATACTCCAGTCAAAACCATAAGCAAATAATGTGTCTCTAATTTTTTCTTTTTATTACGACTATTAAATCTTTTTCTCATATTAATTCTGTCTCATTCTTATTTTTTGATGCTAAAAGGAAGTCTCTTGTATTTTGAATCAGTAACAATCTTAACAAGTCCTCTTGCAGCACTTTCTTCAGGTGCTTCAGTTGAATTAATCTTAATATTTGTAATCTGCTCAAATAAAGTATCAAGTCCATGTATCTGTGACCCTCCACCAGTAATATAAATACCAGAATGAATAATATCTTTTGCAAGTTCTGGTGGAGTTTTTTCTAATATCATCTTAATTGAAGTACAAATTGAGCTAAGATTAGACTTCATGGCCTCGTAGATTACTTCCGCTGAAATCTCCATTTCAATTGGAAGTCCGCTTACAACGTCACGTCCAACAATAACCATTGTCTCCTCACGTCCAGGAAGACCTGAACCAATTGTTTCCTTAAGGGACTTTGCAGTTTTCTGCCCAATAATAAGATTATATTCTTTACGAATGTGGCTGATAATCCCCTCATCAATACGATTTCCACCAAAATGAAGAAGGTCACTTAATACAAGACCACCTAGTGAAATAACAGAGATTTCTGTGGTATCAGCACCCATATCTACAATCATTACACCAGTAGGTTCATTAACATCAAGTCCCAAACCAACTGCATCAGCAATAGGTTTCTCACATAATAATACATTCTTTGGACGTGATTTACTCTTATAAAATACTTCGTAGAAGGCTCTCTTTTCTACATCTGTAATATCTGTAGGAACAGCAACTACTACCTCTGCATTCTTAACCTTTGCCTTCATTTTTTTCTCAAGGAAATCAAAAATCATTCTCTGAAGAAGGTTGTAATCAGCAATTACACCATTAGACACTGGGAAAATAACATTAATAGCTTCCGGTGCTTTCTCGTACATTGCATATGCGTCATCTCCATATGCATAAATCTGATCCTTATTTACAATAGCTAATGTATTTTTCTCTTTCAAAATCTTTCCATTGGATTTACAAAACACTTTGAAATTACAGGTACCTAAATCAATACCATACACATTGTTATTCATCGAATTCTCTCCCTTTTCTTATGTTATAAAATGGTTTTCTCTAAAACTGTAATATTGCTTATCCCCGATTATAATATGATCGCCTAAAGATAATCCCATTAAATTTATAGCATCATTAAGTCTCTCTGTTATCTGATAATCAGCTTTGCTTGGAGAAGCATCTCCTGAAGGGTGATTATGAAGAATAACAATCGTGCTGGCGTTACAGGCTATTGCCGGTCCTATAACTGATCGGGGTTCTAAATATGCACAATTAAGACTTCCAATTGCAATTGTTTCGTCGCCTATAAGCTGAAGCTTTGAATCGAAAAATGCTGCAATAACATACTCATTTCTTGTATGTCGCATTGTCTCCATATAATAATCGGCAATCCCTGAAATAGAGGGCATTTTAGGTCCGATATTATGCTGTGTTCTAGCTATTCTGAGAGATAATTCAGCAATTGTCTTAAGCTGAATTGCTTTTACCTGACCGATACCATCTATCTGCATTAGCTTTTCAATACTGTAGTCATACAGATTTAACAGACTGTTCTGGCCTCCAGATAAAACCTCTCTGGCTAAATCAATTGAATTTTTTCTGGTGGTTCCTGTCTTTAGAATAATTGAAAGAAGCTCTGCATCAGAAAGTGCTGCGCCTCCCAGTTTAATAAACCTTTCATAGGGTTGTTCTGTAGCAGGAACGTTTTTTATTGAATTATTGTTCTTCATGTATAACCTTTCTACTCTCCCAACAAGTGCAGGTTAAAGAACATTAACTTAGATTTTAGCATACCTAGTCTAGCTTAACAAGTTTTCTATCGTAAAGTTTTTGCAAAGACATAAGTATTCCAAGCTTTGCATGATACCATGTCAGTCCGCCCTGGAAGTATACTGCATATGGTGGTTTTACTGGTCCATCTGCTGAAAGCTCAATTGAAGAACCCTGAACAAATGCTCCGGCTGCCATTATTACATCACTGTCATAACCAGGCATTGCCCATGGCTCAGGAGTTACATAGGAATCAACCGGTGCAGCTGCCTGAATTCCTTCACAGAAAGCAATCATTGCATCCTTGTCGTTAAACTCTATGGCCTGAATAATATCATGTCTGCTTTCTGTTCCGTCAGGCACAACCTTATAGCCTAGCCTCTCATATATGTTGGCTGCAAAAATAGCGCCTTTCAATGCACCACTAACAACTGTAGGCGCAAGGAAAAGACCCTGATAAAAGGATTGGATTACGCCAAGACTGGCACCAACCTCTTTACCAAGACCAGGAGAGGTCAATCTATAGGCTGCATTTTCTACACATTCCTTCTTACCTACAATATATCCTCCTATTGGGGCTAAACCACCACCTGGATTCTTTATTAAGGAACCTACTATCATGTCTGCTCCAACCTCAAGAGGTTCCCTGTCTTCTACAAACTCTCCATAGCAGTTATCTACCATACAGATAACATCAGGCTTTATTTCTTTAATGAATTTGATAAGCTCTCCAATTCTGGCAACTGATAAAGTAGGGCGTGTTGCATATCCCTTTGAACGCTGAATTGTTACAAGTTTAGTTTTCTCATTGATTGCCTTTTTGATTCCATCAAAATCAAAATCACCATTATCAAGAAGGTCTACCTGTGCATAGCTTATACCATATTCCTTCAGGGAACCCTTGGACTCTCTTATTCCAATAACCTCCTCAAGAGTATCGTATGGTTTACCCACAGGTGAAAGAAGCTCATCTCCCGGTCTGAGATTAGACATAAGGGCAAGGGCAAGAGCATGTGTTCCACAGGTAATCTGTGGTCTTACAAGAGCATCCTCCCCATGAAAGCACTCTGCATAAACCTGTTCAAGAGTATCTCGTCCCATATCGTTATAGCCATATCCGCTAGACCCCTGAAAGCATTCAGCACTAACCTTATTCTTCTGCATGGCAGAAATTACCTTAAGCTGATTAAGCTCAGCATTGGCATCAATTGCAGCAAAACGCTCCTTAAGTTCCTCTTCAATCTTCTCTCCATATTCATAAACCTCTTTACAAATACCAAGCTTTGAATATGTTTCTTTTAAAATATCATTCATTACTCAATTATTCCTTTATCTAAAAGTATTTTTTCCATTTCATCTATAATTAAATCATCTGAATAATTATATTCATTCTTATTTATCCAAATAACCTCTTTTTCTCTTCTAAACCAGGTTAATTGTCTTTTGGCAAAACGTCTTGTCTCTCTCTTGATAATATCAATGGCTTCCTCGATAGAGTACTCACCCTCAAAGCTTCGAAGAATTTCCTTATAGCCTAAGCCCTGCATGGAAACCATTTCCTTAGAATAGCCCATTTCGTGAAGCCTTCTTACTTCCTCAACAAGCCCTTGTTTTACCATAATGTCTACTCTTTTGTCAATTCTGTTATATAAATTCTCCCTATCATCATTAAGAACAAAATATGCAAAATTGTAAGGTGATTCCTTTTGCTTTTCCTGCTGATTATGTTCTGAAATTGGATAACCGGAAATACGATAAAACTCAATTGCTCTTATTACCCTTTTTACATTGTTTTCATGAATTGTATCATAGGATACCTGATCAATATCCTTTAGCAGCTCATGAAGCTGGTGGGCACCTTTTTCTTCTGCAAATACCTCCAGCTCTTTTCTAATGGAATCATTCTGATTTTGAGCTTCAAAATCAATATCATATAATAAGCCCTGTATATAGAAGCCCGTTCCACCAGTGATAATGGGGATCTGCCCCTTACTATAGATTTTGTCTAAAGCCTCTTTTGCCATCTTCTGAAACTTGACAATATTAAACTCATCCTCCGGCATCAGCTCATCAATAAGATAATGATCAATGCCCTGCATCTCTTCCTTTGTTATCTTAGCAGACCCAATGTCCATGTATTTATATACCTGCATTGAATCTGCTGAAATAATTGCACCATTAATCTTCTTTGCTAGGTCAATTGAAAGTGCTGTTTTTCCAACAGCAGTAGGACCTGTAAGTACAATCATAGGTTTTTTTGACATTATACAATCCTCTTAAACTTCTTTTCTATTTCGTATTTGGTCATAGAGATTATTGTTGGTCTTCCATGAGGACAATTGTATGGATTATCCAATGTAAGCAGCTCCTCTACCAGTGCGTCAATCTCTGAATAACTAAGTGCATCATTACCCTTAACAGCGGCCTTACAGGACATTGAAGCTACTTTTTCCATAATGAGTTCCGGGGTCTCCCGCCCTGTAAGCATTGTAAAGTCATCTAACATTTCAATAAATAAGTCTTTCATATCTATGTGAAAAAGATTATCCGGGATTGCACTTATCATGTACTCTCTTCCGCCAAATGGCTCCACAACATAGCCTAATCTTTCAATCTCGGCTTTATATTTTATAAGCATTTCTTCTTCCCTTGCATCAAGACTTAAAACAATTGGAGGACTTATTGTCTGTGAAGTAAACTCCTGCTCCTTAAGCCTTGCCATTGTCCGCTCATATAACACCTTTTCGTGGGCCGCATGCTGGTCAATGATAAAGAGCTTGTCCTCGTATTCAATGAGCCAGTAGGTCTTAAAAAGCTGTCCTATAACTTTATGCTTTTTCTTTGCATCACGTGTAAGAAAATTATCGCTTATATCCTCAAGCTTAATTTCTGTATATGTAACAGGTTTGTCAAAAAGCTTTTCCATAAGACTTTCTGTCTTGTCCTGTGCTGAATGAGTAGAAGAAACCCCTGAACTATGGGCTGTTGGTTTTTCGACATTTTCCTGGACTTTGTTTCCGGAATAACCTGTCATTTCCACAGTTGGAGTAGGAGCACTATTATTTGCAAAAGCATTACGGATATCGTTAAGTCGTCTCTTTTCAAATGGCTCTGGTATTGGCTCCTTATACTCATGAATTACCTTTGGTCTCTTCTCATCTTCTGTTACAGGAACCTCAGGTATGAATTCTTTATGTGACAGAATCTCAAATAAAGCATCACATAATTCCCTGTATACCTCCTGATTATTATCAAATCTAAGCTCCATCTTTGTTGGATGAACATTAACGTCCAAAGAATCTCCAAAGAATTCAAAATACAATACAGTAAACGGATACTGATGTTGCATAAGAAAGCTTTTGTAGGCCTCCTCTATGGCTTTTGATAAAAGGGAGCTCTTAATATATCTTCCATTAATAAAATAGTTCTCGTAATTTCTGTTACCTCTTGTTATTACCGGTTTTCCTATAAAGCCATTTACCTTAAAATAATCACATTCAAAATCCACCTCTAAAAGTGATGCGGCAATTTCTCTTCCATAAATATGATAAACCAGATTCTTTTTATTATTATTGCCAGAGGTATGAAGCTTAATCTGGTTATTGTTAATGAACTTGAAGGAAATGTTCGGATGAGAAAGAGCAAGTTTCTCCACCATATCACTTATGTAGGTTGCCTCCGTCTGGGCTGTTCTTAAGAATTTTCTCCTGGCAGGAGTATTGTAGAATAAATCCTTCACAATAAAAGTGGTACCTTCAGGAGCGCCAATTTCTTCATTTGCCAGTTCCTTTGAGCCTTCAATAACATACCGCGTTCCTGTAAGATCATCATAGGTCTTTGTGATTAACTCCACTCTTGCCACAGCAGCTATGCTGGATAATGCCTCACCTCTGAAACCAAGGGAGCGGACGCACATAAGATCCTCAACGTTTCTTATCTTGCTTGTGGAGTGTCTAAGAAATGCGATAGGCACCTGACTCTTATCTATTCCACATCCATTATCAGTTATTCTGATAAAAGAGATACCACCTTCTTTTATCTCTATGGTAATTGCAGTGGAACCAGCATCAATTGCATTCTCAACTAATTCCTTTACAACCGAACAAGGTCGCTCAACCACCTCTCCAGCAGCAATTTTATCAATTGTATCCTGACTAAGTAATGCTATCTCTGCCATTTTTTATCCTTTCAAAACCTGACTAATTTTAGCCAAGCATCTTTGCTTTATTCTGTAATTCATACAACTTGTTCATTGCCTCTATCGGAGTCATGTTTCCAATATCCAGTCCTGCAATTTCTTCAGCTAAACTGTTGTCCTGAGTGAAAGAGAAAAGTGACAGCTGCTCCATCTGAGGTTCTGCACTGTTAACAGAAATATTCCTGATAGTGTCTGTTATATCGTTCTCCAGTAATTGCTCAACAATTTCTTTTGCCCTGTTGACAACGCTGTCAGGTAATCCTGCAAGCTTTGCAACCTGAATTCCATAGCTCTTGTCAGCGCCACCCTTAATTATCTTTCGAAGAAAAACTATGTCATCCCCTTTTTCTTTAACGGCAATACAGTAATTATTTACACTGTCAAGCTTACCCTCAAGCTCAGTAAGCTCATGATAATGAGTCGCAAAAAGTGCTTTTGCCCCTAATAGCTCAGGGTTACTGATATGTTCAACTACTGCCCATGCAATGCTCAGCCCGTCAAAGGTACTTGTTCCCCTGCCTATCTCATCAAGAATGAGAAGTGAATTAGAAGTTGCATTTCTAAGAATGTTTGAAACCTCATTCATCTCAACCATAAATGTACTCTGTCCAGAAGCAAGATCATCTGATGCTCCTACTCGTGTAAAAATTCTGTCTACTATTCCTATTTCTGCACTTGAAGCAGGAACATAGCTTCCAATCTGAGCCATAAGAACAATAAGTGCCGTCTGTCTCATATATGTTGACTTCCCAGCCATGTTAGGTCCTGTAATGATTGATATTCTGTTACTATCGTTATCCAGAATTGTATCATTTTCAATAAACATATCGTTTGAAATCATTTTCTCAACAACAGGATGACGACCGTTTTTAATATTAATTACACCGTCACAATTGATTGATGGTCTGCAGTAGTTATTACTTGTAGCAACAAGGGAAAGTGAAACAAAGGCATCTATTTTGGCAATGGCCTTTGCTGTCTTTTGTATACGCTTAACATTTGCTGAAATATGATCTCTGATTGACTTAAACAGCTCATATTCAAGCTGATACAGTCTGTCTTCTGCCCCAAGGATTGTATCTTCAAGTTCCTTTAATTCCGGAGTAATAAATCGTTCTGCATTAGTCAGTGTCTGTTTTCTTACATAATAGTCAGGAACAAGCTCCTTGTAAGAATTAGTTACCTCAAGATAATATCCAAACACCTTATTATACTTAATTCTAAGATTCTTTATACCGGTCTTTTCCTTTTCAGAAGCCTCCAGCTCAGCCAGCCAGGTTTTACCCTCAGTCTTGGCATTTCTAAGGCGGTCCACTTCCTCATTAAAGCCTTGGCGAATAATATCTCCATCTCTAAGTGAAAAAGGCGGTTCATCCATAATAGAATCCTTTAGAAGCTTATATAAATCCTCTAAACAGTCTAAATCATTTTTGATTTCCTCCACCATCTCTCCCTCTAAATCATTAAGTTGCTCCTGAATAGGTGGAAGCATCTCAAGGGAGTTTCTGAAGGCAATCATATCTCTTGGATTAGCTGACTGATATGTAATTCTTGTAATCAGTCGTTCAAGATCGTAAATTGGATTCAGATATTCTCTCAGCTCAGCTCTTGTAATCTCCTGCTCGTTAAGGGAGCCAATAAAATTCTGACGCTTAATAATTTCTTCTCTGTCAATTAAAGGCTGCTCAACATATGAGCGAAGAAGTCTTGCCCCCATTGCAGTTTTAGTCTTATCCAAAACCCAAAGCAAAGAACCTCTCTTTTGCTTTTCCCTTAAGGTTTCAACCAGCTCAAGATTACGTCTGGATGAACTGTCAATAATCATATATTTACCAATTGAATATGGATGAATCTCAAGAATATTCTCCAGGGAATTCTTTTGGGTCTCATACAAATATTTAATCAGGGCACCTGAAGAAATAACACCTGCATCATAATCCTCAAGCCCTAAGCCCTGTAGTGTATTTATCTTAAAATGACCAAGGAGCGTCTCCTTTGCAACTCCATCTCCAAAATACCAGGAATCAAGAGAGGATATGGCGATTGACATTCTGTTTCTCAAATCCTCAATATCCGTTCCACTTATGTAAAAGGCTTCATTACAGATAATCTCTGAAGGAACAAACTTATTTAATTCATCTAAAAGCTTTCTCTCTGTATCTACTTCTGTAACAAAGAAATCTCCAGTGGTAACATCAGCAGTTGCTATTCCATATATATTGTCTGCATAAACAATACACATAATGTAGTTATTCTTTGTCTCATCCAGGGACTGCATATCTGTATTAGTTCCTGGAGTTACTATTCTGATAACCTCTCTTTTTACAATGCCTTTTGCAAGCTTTGGGTCCTCAACCTGCTCACAAATTGCAACCTTATATCCCTTTGCAACTAATCTGTTAAGATATGTATCAGCCGCATGAAAAGGAACACCGCACATAGGTGCTCTCTCCTCAAGTCCACAGCTTTTTCCTGTCAATGTCAGTTCTAATTCTTTTGAAACAATCTTGGCATCCTCAAAGAACATTTCATAGAAATCTCCAAGTCTGTAAAACAAAATACAGTCCTTGTACTCCTCTTTGGTCTCAAGATAATGTCTCATCATTGGTGTTACTTCTTGCACTTTAATTTCCTCTTTTAATAAACAATTTTGTATTTCTTAATTATAGCCTCTGCAACTTTGATTCCATCCATTGCTGCAGATGTAATTCCTCCTGCATAACCGGCACCTTCACCACAAGGATAAATTCCGGCAATCTGGCTCTCGAAAAATTCATCACGATTAATTCGAACAGGTGATGAAGTACGGGTTTCCATTCCTGATAAAATGACGTCTTTTCCGTCAAACTCTGGTACTATATGACTAAAATGATTCATTCCTGCCATAAATGACTCTTCCATATCATCCGACATTAAACCACGTAAATTGGCAAAAGCAGTTCTTCCCTTTGTGGTTGAACAAAAGCTTCCATAGTCAGAAGAAACAAGGTTCTGACAATAATCCCCATACAACTGCTGTGGTATAGAGCCACTGGCAAGCTGATAATTTTTCTTTTCTAATTGCATCTGATAGCGCATTCCGGCAAGGGCATCATCTGCCCCAAAGTCCTTTGGAGTAACAGAAACAATAATTGCACTGTTGGCATTCTGACCATCTCGTCCGGAATAACTCATGCCATTCACTACTGTTGCCTCCTTCTCAGAGGAGGAATTGACTACATAGCCTCCCGGACACATACAAAAGGAGTATACCCCTCTTCCATTTGGAAAATTAGAGGTAACCTTATATGGTGATGCAGGAAGTCCGGAATTGTCCCTTCCATACATAACCCTGTCTATCATGCTTTGCGGATGCTCTACCCTAAAGCCCACTGCAAAATTCTTAACCTCCATTGGAATGTGAAGCTCATTAAGACGTCTGAAGGTATCTCTTGCACTGTGTCCTAAAGCTAATACCACTACATCTGTTTCAATTCGTTCCTCCTTACAGAACACTGCTCTTATTCTGCTGTCTGATATTTCAAAATCAGTAATACAGCTTTCAAAACGAAATTCACAGCCCTTTGAAATCAGATATTGACGCATATTTGCTATTACCCTGGCAAGCACATCAGTTCCAATATGAGGTTTCCCATCATATAAAATATTCTCAGGCGCACCAAATCTCACAAAGGTTTCAAGAACAAAAAGATTCCTGTTATTTGGGTCCTTCACTGCAGTATTAAGCTTTCCATCAGAAAAAGTACCTGCGCCTCCTTCGCCAAACTGAACATTTGAAGAAGTATCAAGCAGGCCTGTCTCCCAAAAAAGCTCCACATCAATCTTTCGCTGTTCAACCTGCTTTCCTCTCTCAAACAAAACAGGACAGTGTCCTGCTTCTGTTAAAACGAATGCAGCAAACAGGCCTGCAGGTCCAGCTCCCACTATAACCGGTCTCTTCTTAAGCTCTATATCACCTAAATCAGGCATAACATATTTCTTTTCTTTTACGGAAATAACACTTTTATCTCTGCACTTTTTGATAACCTCTCCCTCGTTGCTACAATCTACATCAATGTTATATACATAAAACAACTGAGGTTTTTTTCTTGCATCTATTGACTTCTTGGCTATCCTATATGTAAATGAAGTCTTATTAATCTTAAGTACCTTCGATATTTTATTAACTAATTCTTCTTCCCTGTGCCCTACCGGCAACTTGATCTGGTTGATTCTAATCATTTATTTTCCTATCTTGCAGCATTCATACCAGCCACATAACCGCTGGCCCATGCCCATTGCAAATTGTATCCTCCACATTGTCCATCAACATCCAGTAATTCTCCGCAGAAGAAAAGATTATCAAACAGTTTTGATTCCAAAGTATTTATATCAATGTCCTCTGTTCTAATTCCTCCGGAGCATACCTGGGCAAAATCCATTGGACGAGCTGATTTAACTTTACACTCTGTAGTCTTAATTGTATTGACAAGCTTTTCTATGTCTTTATCTGATAAATCAGACGCAGGTTTTTTGCCATCCATATTGCTTTGACTAATTAACATTGAAATAAGCTTATAATTAAACATTGTATTGAGAAAATCGTATACATTTCGCTTATCCATAACACTGTCTCTTCTGGCAACAAGGTAATCAAAAAGCTCCTCACCTGACATATCAGGCATAAAATCGACTTTTATACAGCATTTTTGCTTGTTGTATAACGCTCTGGAGGTCTTACTGCTAATCTGAAAAACCGGAATACCTGACAGTCCATAATCTGTAAGCTGAAGCTCCCCTGTATCAGAGCAAATAAATTCTCCCTCCACATATAGAGCCACTGTGGCACTGGTTCTAACACCTGAAACCTTGGAAAAATCAGCGCCTGAACAGTTAAAAGCACAAAGTGAAGGCACTATTGGAACAAATCTGTGGCCAAAATCTTTTATTATATCAAATGCTGAGCCATCACTGCCAAGCTTAGGGGTGGCAAGTAATCCACAGGCAAAAATCACTTTTCTTGTCCTAAAGGTTTTTTGACTGGTTTTAACCTCAAACTGGTCTCTCTTATCTGTGATAGAAATCACCTGGCATTCAGTCATTATACTTACCCCAAGACGTTGAAGCTCAAGAGTAAGTGACTGTACCATTGAAAGAGCAGTCTCCGAATTAGGATAATAATAACCGTTCTTATTTCTGGCCATTACACCAATCTTTGCAAACCAGTCAAGGCAGTCATCAAAAGTAAACTGCTTAAGAACTGCTTCTGCCAGATCTAATGCACCATTATAATGATCAAGTGACATATTCTGATTAGTGAAATTACACTTACCATTTCCAGTTGCAAGAATCTTCTTGCCTATTTTATCCTTATGTTCTAATAAAACCACGCTTTTTCCAGCTCTGGCAGCAGTTATTGCTGCTACTATTCCAGAGGCTCCTGCGCCTACTATCGTAATATCAGTCATAGTACACCCACTTTAAAAATAATCAGCATAATTTTAGCATATGGGTACTAAACATTCAACCGCTCAGCTGGAATAGGATTCCAAAAAATCATATAATTCCTGATCATTTTTTAAGTATAGCCTTTTTTTGATTTTTTCCATGATTTCAACTGATAGATCAGACTGCTTTAAATCCGTCACCATAATTTCTTTGTTTGTTGCAGTATCATATAGTATTATCTGGTCTCCTGAAGCCTCCAGATAATACTTTTCCTGACGTATATTTTCTACAACAACCGGAAGCGTTTCCTCTGTAACCACCTCATTGTCCGGAATAGCCTCAGTGGCTATCATCTGATTATTGGAATCATTTGTATTGTTAAGCACAACCATAATCATAATCAAAACTGTTGCACTCAAAAGAATACAGATACTAATTATTCGTTTCATTTTAATCACCCTTAATTAGTATCTGTATTATTCAAGAAAATATTCTGGAAATTATTTACTTAATTCATTATTCTTAGTTTTTTTAGTATTCTTTGTATAGCTAAACCTTTAGGGAGACTGACTATTTCTTCCTCTGTAACTCCCTGGATTTTTACTAAAATAAGAAAATAACTTATTCCGCCTATCATAATAGAAATAGCAAGTGAAGCCATATTACTATCATTAAAAAAATAACTAGCCTTATATGTGACCCAGACTATTATGCCCATTATCCCAGCTGCTACAAAAGGCTTTATAAATGACCTGCTTAATTCCTGATGATAATTACAGTTTTTACAGATAGATAAGGTATTAAGCAAACTAATAAGAAGTGCCAGAATTATATTTGCATATACTACTGCATAAATACCAAGCTTAAATCGTCTCATCATCTCAACCAGCAGAACAATATGAAAAGCCAGTGCAATAAGGGAGTTTCTAACAGGAAGAAAGAATCTGTCTATTCCCTGTAATAAAGCATTTGTAATTGTTGAATAAGAGAAAAATACAATAGCTGCACCTCCTAGAATAAGCATTCTCTC
Organism: Agathobacter sp.; assembly: GCA_036311465.1. GTDB lineage: Bacteria > Bacillota > Clostridia > Lachnospirales > Lachnospiraceae > Roseburia. The sequence goes on along the minus strand of JAXJPW010000039.1, from coordinate 121,798 downwards.
TGTCATTTCAAGAGACTGAGGCGCATCAGCAAAAAGAAGTACTAAAACTGGCTTTGCAAGAACCATTAGCCCAATCATACATGGAAAAGAGATAACACTGATTATTCTTATGGAGTTACTTATTTTATCTTTTACAAGCTGCATATTATGTCTTGTGTATGAGGCTGCCACAGAAGCCACTGAAGCAGCGGCAAAAGCAGAGGCAATTGAAATTGGGAGATTAATCAGAAGCTTATATTTACAGGAATATATTCCCCATGGAATATGAATCTCTGATACTGAATATCCCTGGTCTGTTGCAATCCATTTATAGATTCCCTGATCAATTATTCCGCTAACATTATAAACAGTTGTAACAATCAAAATAGGAAAAATAGTTTTTACAATATCTGACACCACCCTTTTAGTACTGTCACATTCCATTTTATTCAGGCAATCTTTATTCATATTTTTCCTTAAGTAATACCCAAGTATAAATAACATAAATATCAGCGCAGCAACTGAACCAATATTTGTCCCCAACGTACTTCCTGCTGCGCCATAGGCTGCGGCAAGATTATCTGTATCATTTACAATTGCCCCCTGTGCTTTTCCAATATCAAACAGTACATATGATGCCCATATACTTACAACAGCATTAACCAGCTGTTCTAAGACCTGAGAGAATGCACTTGGAACAGTGGTTCCTATACCCTGAAAGAAGCCTCTGATAACACCTAGCAAAGCCACAATAACAAGGGCCGGAGATAAAACTCTTAGTGAAAACCGGCTATAAGGAGTACTCATAAGATTCGTAAAAAAATCTGCTCCTGCATATAAAACAATCGAAAAAAATGCACCTGAAACAAGTGCCAGAATAAGTGACACCTTAAGTAACTGCATTATTTTATTATTATTATCTTTGGTATATTGAACTGAAATTAGTTTTGATACAGCTGTAGGTAAGCTGTAAGAAGAAATGATTAGTGCAATGCTATATATCTCAAAAGAACAAGCGTAATAACTTCCACCTAAATCACCAATTATTCCAATAACTTTTACTTTGTAAATTAAGCCAATGACTCTACTAATAATAGAGGCTATCGCCAGGATAGCCCCTTGTAAAAGAAAATTATTTTTCTTGTCAGATTTAAACATTAAGCCCTCTATTTTGCTGCCTTAAAGTCCTCAACAGAACTATAGAATTTATTCTTATCTGCATGCTTTTTATCGCATATTTCAACCCAAGTTCTACCAGGATTGATAGTAATTTCCTTTCCTTCTTTATCGTAATAGTGTGTGATACCAGATTTTTGCAACTCTTTTTTCCATGTAATTTCTATACATTTGCCGTTAGTTATATAATATCCGGTGCCCTGGCCCTTTACACCAACTTCTACTCTTCCAATATCGTCTAATACCTCTACAGAAGTATTCTGAATAATAATATTCTTTGTACATAACTGAGTATTGTCAATGCCGTCCATTTCTTTCTCGCCAAACTCGCTTCTATAATACAGTCCATCCTCTTCATTATAGATATAATTTGGTTTGCTGGTAAAGAAATATAAGGAAACAACCTTAGCATCAATACCGTCTTCAAGAGTAACAGGTTCCTTCTCATCTGCAAACTGATAGTGAGGCTGGTAATCGGCCTTAAGAGTTGTCTCATACTTCTTGTCTTTCATAGCCTGATCAATCTGCTCTGCAGAAATATAAAGATTATGTGGAGCCTTTCTACTATTGTCACGGTAATAGTATTTTCCGTCACCGGTCGAGCCATCTATATGATCAATGTAGCCTTTTTTGAGAAGCTTTTCACCCTTTGGGCTTTTACCTGCATGAACATAGAATGCATCAAACTCGTTGGCATAAAAACAAAAATAGTGTCGACAGCTTCTAATATTTCCAAGCTTCTTTTCGTTTTTATAGTCCTGATAAATTGCCATGAATCTTGTGTAGCCACCTTCTGCAGGACATTCATATACTACGTCAGCTCTGTTAAGTCCATAATGAGGCATGCACTGATTTGTATTCTCAGTCATAATGGCAATTGGTCGCTGCATGGCAACCTTCTCATCAATCCATTGTCCTGTAAAAAAGCTTTTTAGCATACCCTCTCTTGTCTCTTCAACCTCAGTCTGAGTTTCTGTTGGAATTTCAAGAATTTCCTGGGTTTCTGTTGTGATTTCTTCCTTCTTATTACATCCACTGCAACCGGTCAGTGAAGTGATTAAAATTCCTGAAATCAGTGTAACTAATAATAAATGCTTTTTCATATGTTTCTAATACTCCTTTTTCTTAGATTATCTTAATATCTGCAAGCCTTCCATAAGGATTCTTTGTTTTTCTTCCATTGCAGCTGCCTCATCTGGTTCCATATGATCATAACCAAAAAGATGAAGCATGCTATGTGTAATAAGAAAAGCATATTCCCTTATTTCACTATGGCCGAATTCTGAAGCCTGCTCTTTAACCTTCTCAACAGAGATAATAATATCACCGAGTAATGCCTCCCCAGTGTCAGGGTTAAAGTTCTCTTCAGACTCATCACTTAGAAATTCAAAATCGCCTGGTGTAGAATACTCCAGCATTGGAAAAGAAAGTACATCAGTTGGTCTGTCGATTTCTCTGTATTCACGATTAATCTCATGAATTCCCTGATTATCCGTAAGGGTCAAATTGACCTCGGCCTCATAGGGGAAATTCTCCTGTTCCAGACAATAATTCACTACTTTCTCAGCAAGCTGCCTGTAATCGAAATCAAAATCCACTGAACATTCCTCTTCTATGTAAAAGCTCATTAAGATACCTCCTTTATTATACATTCCCTGATTTTGAGAAAATGATTCATTCCCAATCCGGATTTATCATATATTCCTGATTCGGATAACTCATTTAAGGTCTGAAAAATAACAATCTCTTTATTCCATTGACTATTTCCAACTTCACCATTAATGCCATCCATCTTTTTTACCACTGAATCAACTAAATGAACAAGGGCTGATTCCGGAGTAGATATCTCCTTATTTTCACCATAGTATTCCTCAAGAATATTAACAACAGCTTCGGGAAAACATCTCTTTTTTGCCCTTTTTACTCCAAGGTTAATATTATCCTCCCCCAGCCATTTGCCTAAGCGATAGTAAAATGCACCTGCGGCACAAATATTGGGATTAAGCCCGGCAGTATTTGCACACTTATATGCAAGAACTGAACTGCGCTTTGAATGAGAATACTCAATTGATGAGTAATTCTTCAGCCCAATCACCTCAACATAATCTGGTTCCATTATATCAATTAATAAATTATCAACCTCTGAAACAGTTTCTTTCCGAAGCAGTATTGCACATAAATATGCCACGATAACAGTTACAATACCAATAATTGCATTATATAAAATTACATCAGAGGGAAATTTTCTATAACTCCAGTAATTAAATATTGCAGGAATACATAATGAAATTGTAAAAATAATCATGCATGCAAATATTCTTTTGGCCTTATCCATCAATGCCCTTGACAGAATTGTTCCAAATAATACCAGCAAAGTCATCTCAATAAGTTCATAATAATCTCCGCCCACCGAGAAAATAAGAACAACACTAAAATAAATTCCACATGCAATTGCAACCATTTCGTTGCTGACAGAATACATTATAAGCGCAAAAATCATAACAGGCTTGGCAAAAGCAGGCAAAAATGCACAGCCACCTGTAATCAGACTGCATAGTAAAAAGCCCAAAAATACTCTCAGATAATTCGTGTTTCTGTTGTTTGACAACAATCCATTGCTTCGACTATACACAAGCTCATAAACTAAAATAATCAAAAACAGAAAATCAAAAAATCCAAAACAAATCCAATCATCAATTAAATAATTCTTATACGTACAAAAGAAATATGTTATTCCTCCCATTAACAGAGTAATTCCTAATATACATATTCCCCTTCTCCAATTAAAAACATTCTCCACCTACTTCTTCTCCTGACGGTTCTTTTTATTGGCAGACTTCTTCTCATAGTCATCATATGCCTGTACAATTTTCTGTACTAATGGATGTCTTACCACATCATCATTTGTTAATCTGCAAATTGCAATATCCTCAATATTCTTTAAGACCTTAAGTGCAATGTCCAGACCTGACTTTGCCCCTGGTGCAAGGTCTTTTTGTGTAGCATCACCTGTAACAACAACCTTTGAACCAAATCCAATACGGGTAAGGAACATTTTCATCTGGGCCGGAGTAGTATTCTGGGCCTCATCAAGAATAATAAATGCATTATCAAGAGTTCTACCTCTCATATAAGCAAGAGGCGCAACTTCTATCAGGCCTTTTTCCATATTGCGCTGAAAGCTTTCTGCCCCCATAATCTGATACAATGCGTCATACAATGGTCGAAGATACGGATCGATCTTACTTTGAAGATCTCCTGGCAAAAATCCAAGCTTCTCCCCTGCTTCGATTGCAGGTCTTGTAAGAATAATTCTGTTAACCTCGTTATTCTTAAAGGCTGTAATAGCCATTGCCATGGCCAGATATGTCTTACCTGTTCCGGCAGGTCCCATTCCGAAAACAATCATCTTTTTTCTAATAGAATCAACATACTGTTTTTGTCCAATAGTCTTAGGCTTAACAGGCTTTCCATTAATTGTATGACATATTATATCTTTATCAATCTCTATAATCTCATTGCCCTTATGTTCCTCAAGAAGGGCAAGAGCATAATTAACATTCTGCTCCGTTATTACATTTCCCCGCTCGGCCAATGCAATAAGCTGTGAAAACACCTCGTAAGCTCCTTTTGCATTACTCTCATTGCCTATTACCTTAAGCTGGTCACCTCGTAACACAACAGTAACCTTTAATGCTCTCTCGATTTTTTTGATGTGGACATCAAACTGTCCAAACACATTTGCCACCTGATTCTCAGGTATAGTCATTGTAATTTCGTTCACTTCTTCACTCCTATGCTTTCGTAAGCTTTTATTTTCCCTTTATATATTATCTTTCTATTATTTATCTTTGAGTTATTTGCCTTTTTGCTATATATAGTATTATCAGTAATCATTTTACCATTAATCGAAAAAATAGTAACTCCCTGCTTTGACAGCTTATTCATTAAAATATTCAAATCATAATACCCATTTCGCATCATCTTCTCTTTTGATTTATTCTCAGAAATCAATAGCTCAAAGGAATATTCTGTGGCAGCAACTATACTGGCATCTGCATCGACAATCAGATAATTTACAATAAGCTCATTGTCATCTGTTATTGCAACCTTGTTGTCCACCAGCATATCTCCCTTTTTAACTTTATCTCCTGCAACAACACAGGGAGTGCCCTTACGAGTTATAATTGACTTTATTTTGCCATCTCTTTTTGCAACAATTGGACTGTTTACTGTTTTGCACTGTTTTTTTCTTGCATTATATTCTGCTTTTTCAAAATCTATTTCAAGAATAACCCCCTTGCGGGAAACAGAAACCCAGGAAATCTCAGGGAAACGTTCCTTTAGCATTTCCTCTATTGCATCACAGTCAATAGTTTTGACTTCAACTCCTGTTCTGACATTATTGGCTGATAAATCCTTTACAATCTGATCTCTGACATTATCATTGGTACTATTAATTCTAATAATACATAATCTCCCTGACCCAAAGAAAATCACTCCACAGCATGCTGCAAGACATAGAAAAAGGATTCCTCTCTTTTTGTACCTGCAAAAAAACACATACCAGAAGGGTTTCTTGATTATTCTTATATGCACCTGGGCTTTCCTGGCATATTTTCGAATTTCAGCTATATTGCTTAGGCTGATAAAGCATTCATATGACTGCTTTGAGGCAATGTTTATATCATACAGTGCAATTCCATTTTGAGTACATAAATTAATGAATCTTCGAATATTGTTTCCATAAACTTCAAGTTTAATCCTATTATTCAAAGACAACCTCTTCAATAATTCCAGTAATGTGAATCACATTGCGATTATATTCTGAAATAAACAATTCACAACCAGATACTTTAATCCTTCTTTTATTCGAAAGAATCTCGATATTATTATTATCGTACACAAGAAGCCCCTTATGATTTTCAATAGTCATATCAGTATTACCCTTCATTCCAATATTTATCTGATTCAAAATAATATCTGAAGGTAATTCCAGCAATTCAATTAATCCTCTACTCATATTTAATTCTATGAGTCCTAATCATGTCTAATTCTTATTTGTGATAAGGTTCATTATTAGAGATTCTAAATGATCTATAAATCTGTTCGAGAAGAATGACTCTCATTAACTGATGCGGAAATGTCATCTTTGAAAAACTTAGCTTATAATCGGCTTTTGAAAGCACTTCATCTGCCAGTCCAAGGGAACCACCTATAACAAAATAGATGTGACTACAGCCTGTTACTTTAAGCCTGTCAATCTTCTGGGACAGCTCAACTGAATCAATCTCTTTGCCTTCAATGGCAAGGCAGATTATATATCCATCATCCTTAATGGATGCAAGAATTCTTTCTCCCTCTTTAACCTTAACCAGTTCAATCTCTCTGTCTGAGGCCTGTTCACTTGTCTTTTCGTCTGAAACCTCAACAATTGACAGCTTGCAATATCGGCTTAACCGCTTCTGAAACTCAGCAATTGCATCACGATAAAATTTTTCTTTTACTTTTCCTACACATAATATTGTAATTTTCATTCATTCATTATACCATATATATTGCAAAAATAAAAATATTTGGAGGAACATATGAAAATCTATATTGATAGTAAGGAAAAATATAACGATACCCGTTCGACTGGTATTTCATTTACTATAGTTGGTGTTGCTGGAATAATTTTACTTGTTTGTTTATGGTTAAATGTACTTCCAATTCAGTTCGATAACATAAACAAAATTCTGATTACCTCAGTCATGGGATGCCTTTTTCTTGTTTTTCTTTTCATAGGTATCAAATCCTTTGCATCACTTAAGCATATTAGCGAAACCGGAGAAAAACAAAGCAGCCTTGAAAAAGAAATAACTGACTGGTTTATAGAAGAATATAAAGATCAAATGTTAGTACAATTTGATGATTCTTTTGAAGATGACACCCAGGAAATATATTTTCAGCGATATAACTTTATTTTTGATACCATAAAGGAATATTATTCAGATGTAAACGAAGAGCTGATTGATCATATTTCAGAGGACATATACAATTTGATTTATTCTGAAAAATAGTACCAAAACCCATACCAGAAATGGTATAATTAAATAAAACCAAAGAGAGGGGTAAGGATTATTGAAAGAATTACAGGATCTTATTTTACGTGAGGGAAAAGTCATCGGAAATGATATTTTGAAGGTTGATACTTTTATTAATTATCAGGTTGATCCAAATCTAATGACTCGTATTGGTCAGAATTTTGCTGATCATTTTAAGGATAAAGGAATTACAAAGGTAATCACCATTGAAAGCTCGGGAATAGCACCAGCTCTTATGACAGCAAAGGAACTCGATGTTCCAATGGCTATTCTTAAAAAACAGCCTTCCAAGGAAATAAACGAGAATAATTATCAGACTCAGGTTACATCATATACTACAAAGAAGGACTATGAATTATGTCTTTCAACAGATGTTATTTCCTCTGATGACCACGTTCTTCTCATTGACGATTTCCTGGCTGACGGCGAGGCACTTACCGGAGCAATGAGATTAATCAGAATGGCTCATGCCACTGTAGGTGGAATCGGAATCCTCATCGAGAAAACATACCAGCCGGGACATGAAAAAATCAGAAATCAGGGAATAGACGTACATTCCCTTGTGAAAATTCAGCAAATGGATGAATTGCAGATTACATTCCTTGATTAAGAATTAAATATTAATAAGGCTTCAGCCTTTAAGAAAACCTCCTAAGAAACTCTTAGGAGGTTTTAAATTCTTACAAATACAGTTCAAAGTGTCCTCTATATACATTACTGCATTTTCCGGTTTTATTATCGATAATTATAACAGATAAAACATTATTACCTTCAGGAACATCAATCGGTCCGGTATATTGAGTTGAACTTGAAGTTGGATCCGTAGAATCCCATGTATAATATGCTAGGCATCCTTCAGGAACATCAATGTACACCTTGGTATTCTGTGAAAATGAACCGCCATCTGGCGACACTGAAGGAATATCAGGGGCAGCAATGGAAATTACGTAATTCATCTCAACAGGTTCACTGTAAAGCCCCTTTTCATTTTTTGCAATTGCTGTAATCTTATACTCACCTTCTCTGTCCAGCTTGATAGGTGAATTATATACTATTCCTGATTTAGGATCTGTATCATCTAAAGAATAGTATATCTTACAGCCAGATCCACAAGTGAGAATAAGATCAAAGAAATCATCATATTGACCAGCAAGTTTAGAAAATTCAACCCTTGAAACAATATAAGGATTAAACAGCTCCATAACCTTTGGATCATCTGTAAGCTCCATTAATGATAAAATGGCTTCATAATCCTTAGACTCATCATATAGCTCAATAAGCTTGCTAAATGCTTTAATATTACTCTTGTCTGCTGCAGCAACTTCTGAATATAGGATTATTGCAGACTTTTCATCCTGCCTCAGACAATAAATATCAGCAAGAGTAAGCTTAACCTCATTATTTGATGAATCTATCTCCAAAGCTCTCTCATAGTACTTTACCGCCTGAGTATAATTCCCCTCCTCAAAGTATTTCTCAGCCTGGGAAACCTGATATTCAAAGGAATTATTATTTTTGTTCCTAATTGTAATTCCAACAAATATCAAAATCACACAAATTAGCACAACAGAAACTACAGCTGATGATATAATGATATTTCTTTTCCTTCTTGCCAGTTCAGCTTTTTTCTTCTGCTCACTATTTGCCGAATTAGCTTTGTTTGAATTTTTAGCAACAGGCTGTTCATTTATCAGACTATTAATATAATCATCATCTTCAAATGCATCATAGTCTGGTACTATCTGGGCCTCCTTACCGCAGCTTGAACAGTACAGGCAACCGGTACGAAGCTCAGCACCACAATTAGCACATTTCATGTAATCTCCCCTTTACCCACATTACGATTTCATTGCTTCAACACAATTGCTCATCAGCATAGCAATTGTCATTGGTCCTACCCCACCTGGAACAGGAGTAATGGCAGATACATGAGGCTCCACATCTGAAAAATCAACATCTCCTGTCAATTTATTATCAGCTTTTCTATGAATACCTACATCAATTACAACAGCCCCTTCCTTAACAAAGCTGCTGTCAACAAATTCAGGTTTACCAATTGCAACAATAAGAATATCTGCTTCCTTACAGATTTTCTTTAAATCCCTTGTCTTTGAATGGCATATTGTAACTGTGGCGTTTTCTCTAAGCATAAGTAATGCCATTGGTTTTCCAACAATATTGCTTCTACCAATAACAACACAATGCTTCCCTGCAATTTCTATGTTACTTCTCTTGAGAAGCTGAATTATTCCAGCAGGAGTACATGAAACAAAGCCTGGCTGACCAATAACTAATGAGCCAACACTTTGTGGATGGAAACCATCAACATCCTTATGAGGATCAATTGCATTAATCACACGATTCTCATCAATATGCTTTGGTAATGGCAACTGGCAGAGAATACCATGAACAGAAGCATCACCATTAAGCTTTCCAATAAGCTCAATAAGGTCATCCTCTGATGTTTCTTCCGGCAACTCATATGCCAAAGATTTGATTCCAATATATTCACATGCTCTTTTCTTATTACCGACATATACTGAAGATGCTGGATCATTTCCAACCTGTATTACCGCAAGGCAGCCTTCCCTGCCTTCTTCCTTTAATCTGGAAACTTCTTCCTTTAATTCATTCTTTATATCTGTAGAAATCTTTTTTCCATCAATTAATAATGCCATAACTCCTCCTAGAATAAGCCTGTAATCATTCCGTCATCACTTACATCAATGCCATAAGCAGCTGGCTGCTTAGACAGACCAGGCATTGTCATAATTGAACCATTAACTGCAACAACAAAGCCTGCTCCGGCAGATACATATACTTCTCTTACATTGATTGTAAATCCACTTGGTCTTCCAAGCTTCTTTGCATCATCAGATAAAGAGTACTGTGTCTTTGCCATACATACAGGGAATTCTCCCATTCCCAAATCTGTAATACGCTTAAGCTCGCGTTCAGCAGCTGCTGAATATGTTACTCCGTCTGCACCGTAGATTTCCTTAGCGATTGTCTCAATCTTATCCTTAAGAGAAAGGCTGTCATCATAAAGTAACTTAAAGTCTGATTTCTTAGTCTCAAGGGTATTAAGAACCTTCTCAGCAAGGGCGATTCCACCTTCGCCTCCCTTTTCCCATACCTCTGAAAGAGCAAAATCACAGCCTCTTTCCTTACAGAAATTCTCTACGAAATCTGTCTCAGCCTTAGTATCTGTAATAAATGAATTAAGTGTAACAACTACAGGTACATTGTACTTCTGTAAGTTCTCAATGTGCTTCTCAAGGTTAACGATTCCAGCCTTAAGGGCATCAAGGTTCTCCTCAGAAAGCTGATCCTTTGGAATTCCACCATTGTACTTAAGGGCACGAATTGTTGCTACTAGCACTACAGCATCAGGCTTAAGTCCTGCCTTACGACACTTAATATCAAAGAACTTTTCTGCACCCAGATCAGCACCGAAACCAGCCTCTGTAATAACATAATCAGCAAGCTTTAAGGCAGTCTTTGTAGCTCTAACACTATTACATCCGTGTGCAATATTTGCAAAAGGACCACCATGTACAATTGCTGGTGTATGTTCCAATGTCTGAATAAGATTTGGCTTAAGGGCCTCCTTTAACAGAGCTGCCATTGCACCCGTAGCCTTAAGATCATCTGCTGTAACAGGCTTTCCATCGTAAGAATATCCAACGATAATTCTGCCTAATCTTCTCTTCAAATCAGCCATATCATCTGCAAGACAAAGAATAGCCATAATCTCAGATGCAACAGTAATTACAAAATGATCTTCTCTGACTGTTCCATCCATTTTATTTCCGAGACCTACTACAATATTTCTCAACACACGATCATTCATATCCATACAACGCTTCCATACAATCTGTCTAGGATCAAGTCCCAGCTCATTGCCCTGCTGAATATGATTATCTAATAAAGCTGCCAATAAATTGTTAGCAGATGTAATTGCATGGAAGTCACCTGTAAAATGAAGATTTAAATCCTCCATAGGTACAACCTGCGCATATCCGCCTCCTGCTGCTCCACCTTTTATTCCAAAACATGGTCCAAGTGATGGCTCTCTAAGTGCAATTAAAGCCTTCTTTCCAAGCTTTCCAAAAGCCTGTCCAAGACCTACACTTGTAGTAGTCTTTCCTTCTCCAGCTGGAGTAGGGTTAATAGCTGTTACCAGAATCAGCTTACCATCTGGGTTATTTTTGGATTTTTCAATAAGTTTATCAGAAATCTTAGCTTTATACTTTCCATAAAATTCAAGATCATCCTCACATATTCCTATTGATGAAGCAACCTCCTTTATTGGATACATTACTGCTTCCTGCGCGATTTGAATGTCTGTCTTCATTAGGCACCTCCTGCGTTTATATATTTATCTCATATCATTGTACACAATTATTGATTTTCGTCAATAAAAGACTCAAATTGTTCTGCATCCATAAGTACTGTTCTTGGTTTTGTCCCAAGCTCCGGTCCAACTATTCCAGCCTCTTCAAGCTGGTCCATAATACGGGCAGCCCTGTTAAATCCTACCTTCAGGTATCTCTGAAGCATACCAATCGAAGCCTTATCCTTGTCAATTACAATTCGTGCGGCTTCCATGAAGTAAGAATCCCTTCCATCATCCTCTGTCTCCACATCACTGATTGAAACAGTAGTAGAACTGCTTTGCATACTTTCGATTTTGGCAAGAACATCCTCATTAGTCTGACCCTGCTCATTATTTTTTCTAATAAAATCTGTAACTGAATTAACCTCTGCATCTGAAACAAAAGCACCCTGAACACGAAGTGGCTTTGGTGATCCCTGTGGGTCATAAAGCATATCGCCTTTTCCAAGAAGCTTCTCAGCACCATTCATGTCCAAAATAGTTCTACTGTCAATTCCTGAGGTTACCGCAAAGGCAATACGGCTTGGCATATTTGCCTTAATAAGACCAGTAATAACATTTACAGAAGGTCTCTGAGTTGCAATAATCAAATGGATTCCAGCAGCTCTTGCAAGCTGTGATAATCTACAAATGGATTCCTCAACATCCTTTGAAGCTACCATCATCAAATCTGCAAGCTCATCAACGATAATAACCAGTAATGGAAGCTTATTTAAAGGATTTCTCTGATTATATCCCTTGAAATCCCTAACCCCTTCATCAGCAAATTTCTGATAACGGTCCATCATCTCTGAAACAGCCCAGTTAAGTGCTCCTGCAGCCTTCTTTGGATCTGTAACTACAGGAATCATAAGGTGTGGAATTCCATTATATACATTAAGCTCAACCATCTTAGGATCAATAAGAATAAGCTTAACATCATCAGGATTGGCTTTATACAAAATACTCATAATAATGGTATTGATACAAACTGATTTACCTGAACCTGTGGCACCTGCAATAAGCAAATGAGGCATCTTGGCAATATCTGCAACCATAACATTTCCTGCAATATCCTTACCTACTGCAACAGAAATCTTAGAGTCAGATTTCTCAAACTCAGCTGATTCAACCAATTCTCTAAAACTTACCATTACATTTTCAGAATTAGGAACCTCAATACCTACTGCCGCCTTTCCAGGAATAGGAGCCTCAATTCGAATGTCTGCCGCAGCAAGATTAAGCTTAATATCATCTGCAAGATTTACAATTTTACTTACCTTAACTCCAACATCCGGCTGAATCTCATATCTCGTAACTGAAGGTCCACAGGTTACCTCAGTAACCTTTGCTCCAACTCCAAACTGTTGTAGAGTCTGCTCCAGCTTTGCCGCAGTCTCCTTAAGCTGTGCCTGTGTATTACCAGCCTTCTTGCTGGTGTTCTTCGTAAGTAAATCAATTGGTGGAAGAACATAAGGCTTTGATGCCACCTCTTCACTTACACTGGCAGCCTCCTGAATTTCCTGCTCTATCTCATTAATTCCCTGAATAACCTCTTCCTCAGAAGGCTTTGCTTTACGTTTTTTACGCTCCTTAACCTCTGGTTCAACAATCTCATTCTCAGCAACAAAATCCCCTGAAAAAACAATATCTGAAGCCAGCGGAGTTGTTACTGTATCTTTTACTTCCGGAAACTCAGGATAGCTCTCTACGTGAATCTCTCCCATCTCGTCAGAAGTAATCTTGGACGCTTCATCAGATATTTTGGTATCCAGTGATACTCCCATGAATTTTCTGTCTGTTCGCTTTTCCTTTTTATTCCCTCTTCGCTCCTCCATATTAGCAACAAACTGCTTATTTGTCTCTTTGGCTGATTCATAAACCTTCTTACTTCCCTTATGAGCAAACTTTATAAAAGATTTCTCAGTAATGAATACAAGAGCGATAATAAGTATAATAAAATTAATAATATATGAACCAATAAGTCCAAATGCAGGAACAAAAATATATGTAAGGAGACCTCCCATAAAGCCTCCACCATTCTTTGCAGAACTACTAATCTTGTATGTCTCAATTGGTCCAAGCGGTTTCTCTCCATATAATATCAGGCATAAGAACATACAAAGAAAAATAGAAAAAACAACTACAGATACCAGCTTGATAATTGCAACCATATTTCCTTTATTTGATATAGCAAAGAAGCTTCCCAGCATTAATAGTATAGGAAAAGCATAAGCCACCAAACCAAACATTCCAAAAAGAAAGCTGCTTAATGCTCCTCCTATTTTGCCTCCCACACCAAAATTGCTTATAAAAAGCAAAAGTGATACTGCAACTATTCCAAGCAAAATAACTTCTCTTTTAAAATCTACTTTTTCCTGTTTTGTATCTTTTCCATTAGAGGATTTATTCCCCGTAGCCATTTAACATAACCTCCAAAATAATTTATCTTATCTATTATACCATAATTAGCCATTTTGGTTTAATATCATTTCATTAATTTTTGAAAAAGCTGATGAAATTCCACCGATTTCATCTATAATCCCCTCCTCAACAGTCTGTAAACCTACTAAAACTGTACCCAAATCCTTTGAAAGCATTTGTTTGTTAAGCATAAGCTGCTCAAAACGTTCTTTTTTAATATTACTGTGACTTGTAACAAAATTTGAAATCCTATCCTGCATCTGTTGAAAATATTCATATGTGGAAGGGGCGCCAATTACTGTCCCACTCATTCTTACCGGATGAATTACCATGGTTCCGGAGGGCACAATAAATGAATAATCAGCAGCAACCGCCAATGGCACACCAATTGAATGGGAGCCTCCTAATACCAGAGAAACCGTTGGTTTGCTTATGGATGAAATCATTTCAGCAATAGCCAGTCCACTCTCTATGTCTCCCCCCACTGTATTGATAATAAATAAAAGACCCTTAATGCTATTATCATATTCTAACTGTGCCAGCCTGGGCAAAACATGCTCATATTTCGTTGTTTTCGAATTAGAGGGCAGACAGTCATGTCCTTCTATTTCACCAATAATAGACAGGATAAAAATCTCATTCTTTTCTCCCACAGAAAGATTTCCAAATTTTTCAATTTTCTCATCAGAATTCATATATAACCTCCACAAAAAAGTGCGAACGCTTAAGCATTCGCACTTAGTGTAAGCAATATATCTAATTATATTCACCAAGAAGATAATTATACAATCCCTCATAACGGAACTTCGACGCATTCCATGAAAAGTCCTTGGCCATGCCTCTGTCAATAATATTATTCCACTGGCGCTTTCTGTCATAGAAAATGTGCTTTGAGTAATTGATAATAGAAAGCATCTCATCAGCATTATAGTTTGTAAATGAGAATCCATCTCCTGTATTATCATACTCGTTAAATGGTTCAACTGTATCCTTAAGTCCACCTGTCTCTCTTACAATTGGCACAGTTCCATATCTAAAGGAAATCATCTGTGTAAGACCACATGGCTCAAATCTTGATGGCATCAAAAATGCATCTGCTGCAGCATAAAGCTTATGAGCAAGATCATCTGAGTAACAAATATTAGCAGACACTCTGTCTGAATACTTCCATGCATAATGTCTGAACATATTCTCATACTGTGGATCACCAGTACCAATAACCACCAGCTGTGTATAATCGTCAACAAGTCTGTCCATTACATAGTTAATCAAATCAAGACCCTTTTGATCTGTAAGTCTTGAAATAAGGCCAATCATGTACTTCTTCTTGTCGACAGCAAGACCAAGATCCTCCTGAAGTCTTGTCTTATTCATTGATTTCTTCTTGCGGAAGCTTTCTGCATTGTAATGGGCATAAATCTTTGAATCTGTCTCAGGATTGTAAACCGAATAATCAATTCCGTTAACAATACCCTGCATATCAAAATGACGAGCCGACAACAATCCGTTAAGACCTTCACCATAGAAATCTGTCTGAATCTCCTGGGCATAGGTGTCACTAACTGTAGTAATATAATCTGCATACACCAGTCCACCCTTAAGCATATTTGCATCCTTCATAAACTCAAGCTTATCAGGCGTAAACAATCCTGCATGGAATCCTGTCAAGCCCTGCATTGTCTTCTTATCCCAGATACCCTGGAATTTAAGATTATGAATTGTAATAATTGATTTCATACCCCAGAAGAATGAGCTGGCCTGAAATTCATTCTTTAGATATACAGGAATAAGACCTGTCTCCCAGTCATGGCAATGGACAATATCAGGTCTGAAATTGATAAGAGGCAGCATAGATAAAACTGCTTTATCAAAGAAGACAAACTTCTCAATATCGTATCTGATATCTCCATATGGAGTCATACAATTAAAGTACTCTTCATTGTCAATAAAGTAATATGTAATTCCGTCTAGCTTATACTGAAGAACTCCAACATATTTATTCTGAATATAGTTACCACAGCTCATATAAAAGTGTGTAACATATTCAAATTTCTCTCTGAACTCCCATGGAATGCAGGTATAATTAGGAATTACAACCCTGACATCCCAGTATTCCTTATCAAATTCCTTAGGTAAAGCTCCACACACATCAGCTAAACCACCAGTCTTAATAAATGGAACGCATTCAGATGCTGCAAATAAAATTTTCTTCATAGCCAACCCCTCCGTATCTAATTATTCGTCCCAGTTATGATATACTTCCTGAACATCATCATCATCATCCAGCATATCAAGAATTCTAGTAATATTATTAATATCAGCCTCTTCTGAAAGAGTAACATAGTTCTGTGGAAGCATTGTAACCTCTGCAGAAGCCATTGGGATTCCCTCACCCTCAAGTACCTTATGTACAGCATCAAAGTCAGCTGGGTCTGTAGTGATTTCAAAAGAATCCTCTTCCTCAGCAAAATCCTCTGCGCCAGCATCAAGTGCTAACATCATAAGATCATCTGCCTCCATGTCACATTCTTCCTTATCGATGATAATCTGACCTTTCTCATCGAACATATATGATACACAGCCCTGTGTTCCAATGCTTCCCTGTCCCTTAGTAAAGCAGTTACGAACATTGGCAGCTGTACGATTCTTGTTATCTGTAAGACACTTTACGATAATAGCTGTACCGCTTGGTCCATATCCCTCGTAAATGCATGTCTCATAATTAACGGCATTACCATCACCAGAAGCCTTCTTAATACCACGTTCAATAGTATCATTAGGCATATTGTTTGCCTTAGCTTTGGTAATAACCTGTGCAAGCTTAAAGTTATTTGCTGGGTCTGGTCCACCCTCTTTAACTGCAACGGCAATTTCTCTACCGATCATTGTAAAAATCTTACCCTTAGCAGCATCGTTTTTCTCTTTTTTATGCTTGATATTCGCAAATTTGGAATGTCCTGACATATTAATAGTCCTCTTTTCTAAAAATTATTCGTGTCTATTCTATCACTATTCTTCAGCAGGCGCAAGGCTACCAGAGTTATGCCTTATATCCACTTCAGTGATAATATTATCTTTTACTTTTTTAATAAAAAAAGTATAACCGTATGCATTAATTGTGGTTTTCTCATCTTCTGTTGGTATTCTGTCCAGCAGGGAAATAAGAAAACCGTTTAAGGTTTCGAAGGCATCCTCTTCTAATGGCAGTGAAAGTGTTTCCACCACCTCTTCAAAGCCTGTCATTCCGTCCATTATGTAGGAGCCATCAGAAGTAATCTGAATATTTTCTTCCTCAGTGTCATGTTCATCCTCGATATTACCAACAATTTCTTCAAGTATATCCTCCATGGCAACAAGACCTGATATCTGACCATATTCATCCACAACCATAACCATATGGCTCTTGTCCTTCTGCATCTGACGAAACAGCTCATTAATGTTGAGTGTTTCCGGCACAAAATCCACTTCCTTTACAAGTCCCTTGATGTCCTTAATAGAAGTTCTAAAAACCTCATTATGCTGGGCAAAAGCAAGCATATCCTTAATGTGAAGTATTCCGATAATATGATCAAAATCGTTGTAATACACCGGAAATCTGGAACGTCCGTTTTCAACCACATAGGCCATTGCATCTGTATATGACATTTCTCCGTCAATTCCAATCATATTTTTTCTATGAGTCATAATATCTTTGGCTTCCTTGTCATCAAACTCAAAAATATTATTAATCATCTCCTTCTCCGATTCCTGAAGAGATTCAATGTTATTATTCAGTTCCTCGTTAACGTCTTCTTTTCTCCCAGACAGTAATATGTATAAAGCAACACCCAGGCCTATGGCCAAAAGTGCACTTAAGGCTAATAAAAATATTACCAGACTGGGGCTGGATAACCCTTCCATAATTGTCTCCTTTGTTAAAAATATTATTATAGTGTTCTTAGTTATTAATAATATCCAAGTTATGTATATAACTCAAGACTTATTTCCAATGCTTTGTCAATCTTTAGCAGAATCTGATTGTCAAGATGACAAACCTTATCCTTTAATCTTTTCTTATCTATTGTTCTTAGCTGCTCAAGTAACACCACAGAATCCTTGGCCAGATCATACTGACTTGAATGAAGCTCCACATGAGTAGGAAGCTTTGCTTTATGCATCTGAGAAGTAATTGCAGCACATATCACAGTAGGACTGTGCCTGTTACCAACATCATTTTGTATAATTAAAACAGGTCTTATTCCGCCCTGTTCTGACCCAATAACAGGTCTTAAATCAGCATAGTAAATATCGCCTCTTTGAATAGTCATTTTATATCACTCCATATCTCTGTATACCAATAGTATTTCCAAAGTTATCGAGTGTATTCATTTAGATTACATTTCCTGAATTAATTTAATTGCATCTATTATGTCAGATGCAATAAGTCCTCTTCTGCCAGTCTTTTCGGCTGAAGCATCACCTGCAAGTCCATGAACATATACACCATATGCAGCAGCTTCCAAAGGCTTCATTTTTTGTGCAAGAAGAGTTCCGATAATACCGGAAAGAACATCTCCGCTTCCTGCAGTAGCCATTCCATTATTTCCTGATAGATTAATATAGGTCTCTCCGTAAGGTGAAGCAATTATTGTGTGAAAATCCTTCAAAACACATACAAGTTCATACCTCTGGGCCAAATCTCTGGCACATTCTCTTATATGTTCCTGAATATATGCCACTGAATCACCTGTAAGTCTTGCCATCTCACCTAGATGAGGAGTAATCACCATGTCCGTCCTGTTCTTATCCAAAAGCTGCGGAAATGAGGCCAATAAATTAAGTGCATCTGCATCAAGAATAACAGGACATGTAGCATTCTCAAGAAGACAACTTAGTATGTCAAGGCTTGCGCTTCCAGTTCCCATTCCAGGTCCTGCCACAACCGCATCTGCCCATTCCAGATTTGTCAACAGCAAATCCCTGTAATCCTCTTCTATTGGCAAAAAAACAGCCTCCGGTATTGTTGATTGTATTATAATTCTATTATCCTTGTGCGCCATAACCTTCACAAGGCCAACTCCGAAACGATAGGCCGCTTTTGCAGAAAAACAAACCGCTCCTGCCATATTTACATCTCCACCTATTATCAGAAGCTTCCCATAAGTGCCCTTGTTACTGTGTGCAGTTCTGGAAGGAAGATTAACTAAGTCTTTATGTTCAAGAGTAGCATAAGCAGGCTTTCTACCCAAAAAGCTGTCAGCCGTTATTCCCATCTGCTTTATATGAATCTCACCAGAGTACTCGCTGCCAGGCCAGATAATCTGCCCTACCTTTTCAAAAGAAAAAGTAATAGTGTGCTCTGCTTTAAACGCAAGACCCAATACTTCACCTGTATCCGCTGAAATACCTGAAGAAATATCTACAGCAACCTTCACACCCTTCATAGAATTAAGTGTTTTTATTGCCTCAGCATATACTCCTCCCACTTCTCTTGAAAGGCCAATTCCAAAAATAGCATCAACAATAATGTCATATTCATCAGTGGTATCAATTGTGTCTATTACAGTATATGCATATTCCTCATAGATTTGCTTCTGCAACTGAAAAAGTTCAGTTCCAGCCTTATCAGAAACATAATATACACCAGCCTCTACCCCCATCTGGTTAAGAAGTCTTGCAATAGAAATTCCGTCAGCACCATTATTGCCATTGCCAACTGCAATCAAAACCCTATTAAATTGTCCAATAGTAAAAAGCTCCTGGACAAATGCCATCGCCGCCTGTTCCATTAGTACGCCAGTTGGCACATGGAAATGTTCTGATGTATTCTGGTCCAGAAGCTTCATCTCCTTACCTGTTACAAGATATCTCAATCCGATGCTCCTAACTCGTCATATTGTATGTCAAAAAGCTCAATCAGTTCCATTCCAAAAATATCATGTAAATATGAATATATCTCTTTGTTGTTTATGTCACGATTCTGCTTTTTGATTATGTTCTTTTTAAGTTCAACTCTGATATTATTAATCCATTCATTAATCTCATCAGATTCCTGCTTGTTAACACGAATTTTTTCGTAAAAATAATCCATGCTCAGAATCATAAGTTCCTCATTTGCAACCTTGATCTGAGCATGGATATCCAACAATGCATCTTCTTCATTGTCAATCTTTTCATTAATCTCATCTATTAAACGCTTATTATCATCAAGCTTTTTATTGCGTTTGTCATCACTAAGATCGCTGGAGGCGCTATCCATATTTTCCATAATATCATTCATAAGCTGGTTTTTAAGGTTCTTTAGCTCCTTCACTTCATTTGTAAGCTTGCCCTGCAGAGCCAAAAGAGAATCCAGTTCCTGCTCTTTGTTCTTAATCTCATCATTCTTGCCATGAATCGCAAACAGTCTATGCCATTTCTGATCTAAGACCAAAATAGGAACTTTTTTCTCTTCTAATGACTTAATAAATGAATCTGTATGAAATGCTTCTTTGTGACCCATAAATCCCCCTGATTTTACTTGGAATTTTTGATAATGTTATAGCTTAACTGCATTAAACTGTCTGACAAATGAACACTTTCCACCACAACGTTCTTGTCCTCCAGATCAATATCTAAATCAACATGGGCAAAATTCCAAATTGCGTTAACCCCAACTTCAACCAGATGCTTTGCAATCATATCTGCCTTGGACTTAGGCATTGTAAGTGCAGCAATGTCCACTTTGTTATTCTTGCAATATTCATCTAACTCATCCAACATGTAAATTGGAATATCACGCACCTTCTTACCTTTTAGCTCTGGCTTAACATCGAAAAGAGCTGTAATGACAAATCCCAATTTCTCAAACTTCATATAATTAGCAAGAGCCTGTCCCAAATTACCAGCTCCTATAATTATAATGTTATGCTGTTGATCCAAACCAAGGATTTTACCTATCTCATCGTATAAAAGCTGAACATTATAACCATATCCCTGCTGTCCAAAACCTCCAAAATTATTGAGATCCTGACGTATTTGCGAAGCAGTAACTCTCATTCTGTTACTGAGATCATTAGACGAAATACGCTCTACACCTTCATCTAAAAGATCTCCCAAATATCTATAATAACGTGGCATTCTCCTGATTACGGCTTGGGAAATCTCTTTTTCCATAATCCTCTTATCCTCCTAAATACCCTTTGATTTCTCATAGAGTTCTTAAATATTATTATAGAGAAATGACATCACCATGTCAATGTGTGAAAAATTTAACAGAAATATTTTTATTAGGATTTTAGAGTGTTTTCTCAAGTTCTGCTCTAATTGCTTTAATGAAATCCTGGCTATTAAGTACTGTAGGATTCTCAATAGAAGTAATTAAGGCAAGGTCCTTAGTCATCTTTCCGCTTTCAATTGTTCCAAGACAAGCCTTCTCAAGCTTATCTGCAAAATCGCAAAGCTCAGAAATATTGTCTAATTCTCCTCTTTTTCTAAGAGCACCTGTCCACGCAAAGATAGTTGCAACTGAGTTTGTAGATGTCTCCTCTCCCTTAAGATGCTTGTAATAATGTCTCTGAACTGTACCATGTGCAGCTTCATACTCATAATATCCCTGTGGAGATACAAGCACAGATGTCATCATAGCAAGTGATCCAAAAGCAGAACTAATCATATCACTCATTACATCACCGTCATAATTCTTACAAGCCCAGATAAATCCACCCTCAGACTTCATAACACGGGCTACTGCATCATCGATTAATGTATAGAAATAAGTAATACCAGCCTTCTCAAATGCCTCCTTGTACTCGGCATCGAATATTTCCTGGAATACATCCTTGAATGTATGGTCATATTTCTTAGAAATTGTATCCTTTGTTGCAAACCAGAGATCCTGCTTTGTATCTAAAGCATACTTAAAGCAGCTGTGTGCAAAGCTCTCGATAGAATCATTTAAGTTATGCTGACCCTGAATTACTCCAGCACCTGTAAAGTTATGGATAAGTTCTCTAACCTCTGTTCCATCCTCAGCTGTATATACTAACTCTGCCTTGCCAGCTCCAGGAATCTTCATCTCTGTAGCCTTATATACATCACCATAAGCATGACGGGCAATTGTTATAGGCTTAGCCCAGCTCTTAACATTTGGCTCAATACCCTTAACAACAATAGGAGCACGGAATACAGTTCCGTCAAGCATTGCTCTGATTGTACCATTAGGACTCTTCCACATCTCTTTCAAATCATATTCTGTCATTCTTGCTGCATTTGGAGTGATAGTTGCACATTTTACTGCAACTCCGTACTTCTTTGTAGCATTAGCAGAATCAATAGTAACCTGATCATTTGTTTTATTTCTCTCTTCAAGTCCAAGATCATAATATTCTGTCTTAAGATCGATAAATGGTGTAAGAAGCTCATCCTTGATCATCTGCCAAAGGATTCTTGTCATTTCATCTCCATCCATCTCAACTAAAGGTGTAGTCATTCTAATTTTTCCCATGTTAATCTCCTTTTACTTTATAAGGTTTTCCCAACCAAATTTGTCCATATTAGACATTGTACTAATAATATGGTTTTTTGCAAACATTTCTGCTGAATCTGCATCATGTTTTTTTATTGCGTCTGCAATCATTTTGTGTTCCTGCATGGAAGCACTTGCTCTTTGTTCATCTTTAAGTGAAACCTTACGAACCCTTTGAAGATAAAGATGATATTCCTTCAAAACTCTCTTAAGCTCCCGACTTCCTGAAGCTTCATATAAGATTTCATGAAATCTGTTGTCAAGCTTTAGACTTTGATCATAATTCTGCTTGGCCTTATAAAACTCTGCCAGATCAATATTCTCTTCAAGCTCTTTCATTTGCTCATCTGTAATATTTATTGCCGCCCATCTTGCGCACAAGCCTTCGAGATGGGCTCTAATCTCATAAATATCCTTAATATCCTCCAGGGATACTCCAATAACAGAAGCTCCCTTATTGGGAACAAATGCAATAAGTCCCTCCAGTTCAAGCTGCTTTAATGCCTCTCTTACCGGTGTTCGGCTTACACCAAGTTCATCTCCAATGGTTTTCTCTTTTAATTCTTCATCCTTTTTATATTTCCCGGATAAAATGTCTTCGCGAATGCTCTCGTATACTCTCGCACTTAAAGAATAGCTATCCTTGGTCATATTTTACCTCTTATAAGACAATGTCATGCTTTTTGCAGGAGTTAGTAATCTCTATTACAAGCTCATTATCTGTAATGGCAGTAACTCGACCTTCCTCATACTGCTTGTCGACCCATTCCTTCACATCCTGAACGACTATTGATGACTTGTCAATTTTTCTATCGTCCTTAAGATTATAATAATTGTTAATCCAGTGAGCAATTCCTGCAAGTCCTGAAGTATTTGATACAGCTACCAGAGGTGGCTTGTTAAGGAATTTACCAGTGTCAAAAATATTATAGATTTCCTCATTCTTAAGAAGGCCGTCCGCATGAATTCCAGCTCGTGTAACATTGAAATTGCGTCCAACGAAAGGAGTTCTACTAGGTTGCTTATAGTCAAGTTCCTTCTCGAAATACTCTGCAAGCTCTGTAATTACTGTTGTATCCATACCGTCAAGAGTACCCTTAAGCTGTGCATATTCAAATACCATAGCCTCAAGAGGAGTATTTCCAGTTCTCTCACCAATACCAAATAGTGAACAGTTAACACCACTTGCACCATATAACCATGCAGTAGTTGAATTGTTTACGGCTTTGTAGAAATCATTGTGTCCATGCCACTCAATAAGCTCTGAAGGAACACCTGCATGAGTAGTAAGACCATAAATAATTCCAGGAACGCTTCTTGGTATAACTGCTCCAGGGAAATTTACTCCGTATCCCATTGTGTCACAGGCTCTGATTTTAATAGGAATCTTATACTCATCCATAAGCTTCATAAGCTCCAGACAGAATGGAATAACAAAACCATATATATCCGATCTGGTAATATCTTCAAGATGACATCTTGGACTGATGCCATACTCAAGACAATCTCTGATTACTCCAAGATACAGTTTCATTACCTCTCTTCTTGTCATCTTCATCTTGTAGAAGATATGATAGTCTGAACAGCTTACAAGTATACCTGTCTCTCTAAGACCGATATCCTTAACAAGTTCAAAATCCTTCTTGCTTGCTCTAATCCATGAAGTAACTTCCGGGAACTCATAGCCTCTCTCAAGACACTTATACACCGCATCACGATCCTTCTTACTGTACACAAAGAACTCACTTTGTTTAACCTTGCCCTTTGGTCCACCCAGTCTGTGCAGATAATCATATATTGTCACTATCTGCTCTGTAGTGTAAGGTGTTCTGGACTGCTGACCATCTCTAAAGGTTGTGTCTGTAATCCAAATATCTTCCGGCATATTATGAGGAACAATTCTGTCGTTAAATGCGATTTTAGGAATCTCAGAATATGGAAAAAGGTTTCTAAAAGTATTAGGTTCACTAACATCCGCAAGCTGATAGAAATGTTCTTCCAAAGTTAACAGATTTGTTTTATTATTCATTACTACATCTTTCACTGCCTTAATCTCCCTTCATGTTTGCGTATAATTGTATACAATTATACAGCTTTAGTCAATTAAATTATTAAACTGTAACCTTTTTATTTTTTCTGAATACCATATTTATATAAAAAAATTATGGAGGTCACTATGAGTGATTTAACTGCAACAAATTGTGGATGTAACGAAGGAAATGGATATAATTCATGGTTATGGATTATTATCCTTTTATGCTGCTGTAACAATGGCGGAAACGGAAATGGATATATGAATATGGGCGATAACAACTGTTGCCTTCCTATTCTTCTTTTACTCCTTTGTGGTGGCTGCGGCGGTTCTGGCAGCATCTGCTAAACATTCAAAATTGACAAAAAAATGAAGTAAGCATAATAACATGGTCAGTTCCAGAAATGCTCTGAAACTGATCATGTTACTTTTTTATTTACTTACTTATATTATTTTTAATATTGCTATTATTAATAGTGTTATTTTTGACAATATTATTTTGCTTTTTGTATTGCTGTTCATGCTGCTTTTGTATTCTGCTTTTCATTTTAATGCAGTCCTCATCAATCTCGTAAATTGTATTATCCTCTATAACTAATTTTTTCATATTCTTCCTTTTTTATTATTTTATTCTAAATCTGTAATAAGGTTAAAGCCTGATAAATATAATAAACAAAAAGGATATTTTTATGGACGATAATAGTTTTAATACGCCAATTGATATAATGACGCAAACTAAGGAATTACAAATCATTAAGACAATGATTCCATATCTGCCCTATCAGCAACAGAAAAATATGCTAATGCTTGTTCAGCTAATGCAATTTCAAAAGACCATGGAAATACTGGATAATCCTCCTGCCGAGCTTGCAGCTGCGTCTGTCAGCAATGATTTGGGAAATAAAACCGCAATGCTTAATTCCTTGAAAAGATTTTGCAGTCCAAAGGAACAAGACACAATCGATAGTATTCTAAATATTTTATGTTTAATCGAAAAGGAGAACTATGACAATATCTGATGAAAAGAAAAAATTCATTGATGAATTTATTGCGGCCCAGGAAGGCGCCTCGCAAAAACAGATTATTAAAATAATAATCGAATTCCAAAAGGTAGCCCAGAAGAAAAATATTTCTTTTAGCAAAGACGAAATCACCTATCTGTACGAACAAATAAGTAAGGACCTTTCAAACGAAGAACGTTCAAAGGCCCTGAAAATAATCAATATGCTATAGTTTTACAAACTATCTATGTCTATTGTAAGAATTTTATCAATTGGAGAATCACTTGAACCTTTTCCGTCAGTTCCTTCATAATATTTCTCTCCTGCTGACTCAAAAATCATATAAATGGTATCTCCATCAATATCAACCTCCTCTGAACAAGGTGGCATTTCAATTGATTTAAATGGATTTCTTGTCTTAGAGTCCATTTCTGTTAAGGACCTGTACACCTTAAGGTAAGAGGAGGATTTTCTTCCGTAGGAGGTACTTAAATACACTCTTCCATAAGAATCAAATGCTATTCCCTGGACTCTCGCAGGAATTCTGTAGGAGCTAAGCCGGTTTAAGCTGTCATCCTCTTTATTAAAATGATACGCAACAACGTTAGACTTAAACACCTTCGTATGGGTTCCAATCCATAATCGATTTCTGAAATAAGTAATACAGGACGGAATATTGTCAACTTCATAAATGTCAACAACGTCGATTGCGTTAATAAGTCCACCACTATTTTTTCTTGCCATATTCTCTACAAAATCATAGGACAATCGTTCTATGGATTTTTCTGAGGAGTTACAAACCCAAATATTTTCACCATCAAAAGCAATTCCACCTAAATGACTTACCGGGTCCATGGCCAGGGTAAACAAATACTCTCCACTCTTTCGGTCAAAAACAATAAGTTCCCCTGGACACTCTTCCCCTTCTGAATATGATGTAACCAGAATAAACTCTTTGGCAATACATAAACCCTGAGGACACTGGGATGGACTAAAAATCAAATTATTAAGGAAATCCTTTTCCTTTGTTCCCGGCATTCCGGGAATATTTATATCGTATAAAAAGCTATAATCACAGTCCTTAAGTGTATGAGCTGAATCATAGCTGTAATTTTCTACACTATTTATATTATCTACTTTTCTATTCCATTTTGCGTGGAGGACATAGGACTGCCCTTCCTTATATTTCAAACTTGTTACCTTGTATCTGTAATTCGAATCAATAAACCAGCCGGCAAATGCATAACCAAATTTGTATGGTTCTGCAAGAGTAATCCGCCTGTTATTATGAATTGCCTCCGGATTAATTCTGCTATTAATTCCCCCCTGCATATCATAATAAATATACGAACAGTTATCCCGCAATGAAAGTTCGTCAAAATACTCTTTTATCCATATAGAAGTACCGGTAGGAACTTCATTTGCCCCCACCGGTACCTTTATTAGTAATACAATAGCAAAAGCCAAAATTATTGAATATGAAATTCTAAAAGTACTACTCTTCAACGTCAACAATCTTACTTGCCCTTTCCTCAATTTCTCGCTTAGCCACCTCATCCGGTGCTTGCTCATATCTGGCAAATTCATATGAATATGTACCACTTCCACTTGTCATTGAGCGAAGCTGTGTATTATATCCATATAACTCAAGATATGGAATATCAGCAATAATCTCCTGATAACCATTATCAATAGGATTCATACCCATTACTCTTCCACGTCTCTTATTAAGGTCACCCATAACATCACCTGTGTAATTATCTGGAACAATAACCTTAAGTGTTGCTATTGGCTCAAGCAGAACAGGTGAAGCCTCCATAAATCCCTTCTTAAAGGCCTGAGCAGCTGCAACCTTAAATGCCATCTCTGAAGAATCAACCGGATGATAGCTTCCGTCATAAAGTACAGCCTTAACACCAATTACCGGATATGCTGCAAGAGGTCCTCTCTTAACAGCCTCAGCAATACCCTTCTCAACTGCTGGGAAGTAGTTCTTAGGAACAGCTCCACCAACAACAGTCTGCTCAAATACATAAGGAGTATCCTGGTCTCCTGAAGGTTCAAAGGTCATCTTAACATGACCATACTGTCCATGACCACCTGACTGTTTCTTATATTTGTACTCTACATCAGACTTCTTGCGAAGAGTCTCTCTAAAAGCAACCTTTGGCTTCATTAATTCAATCTCAACCTTGTACTTATCAAGCAGAGTGCTTACAACAACATCCAGGTGCTGATCACCTATTCCATAAAGGAGAGTCTGACCATTCTCACTGTCATTTACATGCTGCAAAGTAAGATCCTCCATGAGAAGCTTCTGTAATGCCTGAGAAATCTTATCCTCATCACCTTTATTCTTAGCCTTGTATCTCATAGAAACATATGGCTTTGAAAGGGTTGTTCTAAGATAAGCAACCGGATTAGCCTTTGTAGATAAGGTATCTGTTGTAAGCGTCTTCTGAAGCTTAGCCAATGCTCCAATATCACCTGCATGAAGCTCAGGAACTTCTTCTGTCTTGCTACCACAGATAGTATACAAATGACCTATCTTCTCCTCAAATTCTCTATGGTAATTATAAAGGGTATCATCTGTCTTTAATACACCTGAATTAACCTTGATAAGTGAATATTTTCCAATATATGGGTCAACAATTGATTTAAATACATATGCTGACTTTGGTTTTGAAAAATCGTAATTAGCCTGATATACTTCATTACTCTTGGCATTAATTCCGGCACATTCACGCTTATCAGGGCTAGGGAAATACTTAACAATATCAGCCATAAGTGTATACATACCTCTTGCCATTGTGTTAGATCCCATTAACACCGGAACCATTGACCCATCTATTACATTAACTCTGAGTGCCTGACGAATCTCGTCCTCAGAGAATTCATCCCCGTTAAAATATCTATCCATAAATTCTTCACTAGTCTCGGCTACTGCCTCAAGAAGTGCATCTCTACAGATATTAAGGTTTTCCTGTGAGTACTCAGGTACATCGAATTTGTCAACTGTACCCTTATCATTCCATCTCTTAGCCTTCTGCTGAACAACGTTTACATATCCGACAAACTGCTCATTCTCTCTAATAGGAAGATGGAACGGAGCGATCTTCTTGCCATATAAATCCTGAAGATCCTGTACAACCTGTCTATAGCTTGCGTTATCAATATCCATTTCTGTAACAAAAATCATTCTTGGAAGTTTGTACTTCTCACATAACTCCCATGCTCTTCTTGTTCCTGCCTGAATTCCAGATTTACCAGAAACAACAATAATCGCCGCGTCTGCAACAGACACTGCTTCTTCAACTTCTCCTACAAAATCAAAAAAACCAGGAGTGTCTAAAATATTAATTTTAACATCATCCCATGGAATTGGAATAAGTGATGAGTGAATTGAGAACTGTCTCTTAATCTCTTCCTTATCATAATCACTGATAGTATTACCATCAGTTACGGTTCCCATACGCTTGGTAATACCTGCCAGATAAGCCATAGCTTCAGCAAGGGAAGTCTTGCCCGCCCCTCCATGGCCAAGAAGAACGACATTACGAATCTTGTCGGTTGTGTAAACGTTCATATAGTAACCCTCCTCATTTATGTTATGTATATATTTTACTAATTATTCTTTCTTTTTACAATAGTTTTATGCAAATTGTCCATATATATTTTATCTTTCATGTATTAATAAAATATAGTACAATACCCTTATAAACTTTTTAGGAGGACCCTATGCAATTAGACAAGATAGGCTTTATAGGATTGGGTTTGATTGGAGGATCAATTGCTCAGAAAATCAAGAAAGATCATCCAAATACGTCAATTATTGCGACAGCAGGTCGTGAAAGTACAGTTAAGACTGCCCACAGCATGGGCTTAATAGATAATGACACCCTGTTAACAATGGAAGACTTTAAGGAATGTGACTTTATTTTTCTTTGTGCTCCAGTGGAGAAAAACATTGAGTATCTTTCATCACTTAAGGATATTATTAAGCCGGACTGTATTATTACAGATGTTGGAAGTACAAAGACAGAGATTCATAAGGAAGTTATTCGACTTAATCTGGAGGATAATTTTATTGGTGGACATCCCATGACTGGTTCGGAAAAGACAGGAATCGAATTTTCTGATCCACTACTTTTGGAGAATGCATATTATATAATAACTCCAACAGCTAAAAGCACAGATGAGAATATCTTATCATATAAGGAGTTTGTATCTTCACTGGGCTCTATTCCACTCATTATGGAATACACCTCCCACGATCATGCAACTGCCTCAATAAGTCACCTTCCACATATAATCTCTTATGCTTTGGCAAATCTGGTTGAGGATATAGATGACAGTAACGAGACTATGAAGACAATTGCTGCAGGTGGATTTAGAGATATGACCAGAATTGCAGCCTCTTCTCCGGTTATGTGGGAAAGTATATGTATATCTAACAGGGAACAGATTTTAGAATTATCAGATAAGTATATTGCTGAGCTTAGGAAAATCCGAGATATGATAAGCAGCTCTGACAAACAGGGCATGCTCGATTATTTTCAGAAAGCCAAGGATTACAGAGATTCTCTGGCAGTACCTACCCACCGAAATGTTACAGATATTCACGAGGTTTATGTTGATTTGGCAGATGAGACAGGTGGAATTGCAATTATTGCAAATCTCTTAGCATTTAAAGGCATCAATATCAAAAATATTGGAATTATTAACAACCGTGAATTTGAAGAAGGAGTTCTGAGAATTGAATTCTATGATCAGGATGCACTCAAGCTTGCCAAGGTTGTTCTTGAAGAAAAAATGTACAAGCTGTATGATCGCTAACCATTGTTACATACATTGCTTATCAAATAATTTATGAAACAAAGTCAGGACTATTTTTCCTGACTTTGTTTAGATTCCAGCAAAAATCTGGACACTTCTGATTTCTTATCATTTATGGATTTAACTGCACACAGACACAGGTTTCTTTTTGCTCTTGTCATACCAACATAGAATAGTCTTCTTTCCTCTTCTATATCCTTTTCAAGAACAGCCTTTTTATATGGCATAATCCCCTCATTACAGTCAGTAATAAAAACTGCTTCATACTCCAGCCCCTTTGAGCTGTGTAAAGTAGACAGGGTGACTGCATCTGGATTCTCTCTTTTCATTTCCGCCAGTTTTTTAAGCTTAAAGGAATACTCCTTAATATGGTCCTGCCACTCCTCAAAGGTCTTATAGCCTTTGGAACCTGCCTGAATTTCTTCAATAGTATCCAGCAAATCCTCATAGCTTATGCTTCTGTATTCTGCATATTCCTTAAGAAAATCATCATATCCAATGCCTCTTCTGATATAATTAATGGCAGCAAAAGGGTTCATTCTGCTAAGCATTTTCAAATCATACTCCAGCTTTTCTATTCGTTCAGCAATCCAGGGCTGTTCTTCATATATCTGAATCCATTCATCAAAGGCAACTTCCGGGTCACAAAGGGAATCTCTCCCTATATATCTCTTAGGCCGGTTCATAATCTGAAGAAAATCTCTCCTTGCCCTGCCACCTGCTGCCAGTCTCATATATGTAAACAAATCTCTGGCTATCCAGTGCTCGTAAATATTAGGAATAGAATCCCGTGTCTTAAAAGGAATATTATATTTCATAAGCTGCTCAATCAAAAGCCTTGGCTGAAGATTAGTTCTGCAAAGAATTGCAATATCGTTAATCTCCACACCCTTTTTAAGCAGATCATCTATAGACTTAATAATATAAAGATTCTCTTCCTTTCTGCTCTCAAAGGTCAGGTACTTAACAGGAGTATCATCCGACTTATTTGCCTTAATCTTTTTATTAAAGCGTTCCCTGTTGTTGCTAATCAGATTAAGAGAAGTCTCAACAATATATCTGCCACTACGATAATTTGTATCCAGCAACACCTGCTTTGCATCAGGATAATCCTTACTAAAATTAAGCATAATCTCCGGCTTTGAGCCTCTGAACCTGTATATAGACTGGTCGTCATCTCCCACAATAAATAAATTGTTATTTGGCAGTGCCATCATTCTGATAATGTCATACTGAATTCTGTTAATATCCTGAAACTCATCAATAAGAATATACTTATATTTCTTCTGCCATGCCCCAAGAATATCCTTCCTTTCAGAAAAAAGCTCAAAGGTATAGGTAAGCATATCATCGAAATCGATAAGTCTGCTATCCTTAAGTCTGCTTTGATATTCCATAAAAATCTTCCTAAAAACATCCTCGCCACAGACACTTGAATAGAAATGATTAATATCTATACGACTATTTTTAATCTTTCCTATTTCACCTAACAGATTGCCAATGAATTCATTCTCATCCTTATATTCAAGTCTGTGATAACTTAGTATATCACGCATAATGGAATATCTTTGCTCCTCAGAAATAATATTGGAACTGCTCATTCCATAGGCATATTTTAGAACCATGAAAAAGATTGCATGAAATGTTCCAAAGGTTACTCTTGTGGTATCAGCCTGAGACATTGCAAGAAATCTGTTCTTCATCTCATTTGCCGCCGCCTTTGTAAAAGTAATAACCAGGATAGTGGACGGATCAATATTATGTTTATTTATTAAGTTATATGTTCTTTGGGTAATAACGGCAGTCTTGCCCGAACCCGGACCTGCCAAAACAAGCATAGGGCCATCCACATGCTGGATGGCCTCTATTTGAGAATTGTTATATTTCATGTGTATTCCTTATTTTGAAAGTAACTCAATGCCCTTCTTAATTCTAGCTATAGTTTCTTCCTTGCCAAGAACCTCCATAAGCTCAGTTGCACCACCAGGAGTCATCTGCTTTCCTGAAACAGCTGTTCTGATTGGCCACATTACATATCCATTCTTGCAGCCCTTCTGGGCAACATAGTCGCAAAGCATAGCATATAAAGCATCATTACTGTAATCCTCCTGAGCCTCAAGCTTAGGAAGAACCTCAGTAAGAACCTCAAGAGAAGTCTCAGCATTAGTCTTCATCTTCTTATGAGTATACATTGCAACATCATACTCAGGAAGCTCCTGTAAGAAATCAATGTGATCCTTGATATCAGGGAATACCTCGATTCTTGTCTGAACCATCTTGGCAATCTTCTTAAGATCGTAATCCTTAGTAAGAACCTCCTTAATATATGGAGTAGCCATCTCCAGGAAAGTATCAGGATCAAGCTTCTTAATATACTCACCATTCATCCATTTAAGCTTTGTAAAATCAAATACAGCAGGGGACTTGCTCATATGACGATAATCGAACTTCTCAATAAGCTCATCCAAGCTCATAATCTCCTGATTGTCTGCAGGACTCCAACCAAGTAAAGCCACGAAGTTAACAACAGCCTCTGTAAGGAAGCCCTGTTCAATAAGATCCTCAAAAGATGAATGACCGCTTCTCTTTGAAAGCTTCTGGTGTGATTCATCAGTAATCAATGGACAGTGTACATATACAGGAACCTCCCATCCGAAAGCCTCATATAATCTATTATACTTTGGTGATGATGAAAGGTACTCATTTCCTCTTACCACATGAGTTATTCCCATAAGATGGTCATCAACTACATTAGCGAAATTGTATGTTGGGTATCCATCTGACTTAATAAGAATCATGTCATCAAGCTCTGAATTGTCAACCTTAATCTCACCATATATCTCATCCTGGAATGAAGTTGTTCCCTCTGTTGGGTTGTTCTGACGAATAACATATGGAATGCCGGCAGCAAGCTTCTCCTCTACCTCTTCCTTGGAAAGAGAGAGACAATGCTTATCGTATATTGAAATCTCCTTGCCGGCTACAGATGTTCTAAGGCTGTCAAGTCTCTCCTTGTCACAGAAACAGTAATATGCCTCCCCCTTCTCAATAAGCTGCTTGGCATACTCAAGGTAAATTCCCTTAGCCTGACGCTGGCTCTGTACATAAGGACCAACTCCGCCATCCTTGTCCGGACCCTCATCATGAATAAGTCCTGTCTTTTCAAGTGTTCTATAAATAATGTCAACAGCGCCCTCCACAAGACGTTCCTGATCAGTATCCTCTATTCTTAAAATAAAATCTCCACCCTCATGCTTTGTAATAAGATAAGCATATAAGGCTGTACGTAAATTGCCAACATGCATTCTTCCTGTTGGACTTGGAGCAAATCTTGTTCTAATCTTACTCATTTCTATATCTCCTATTCTAATTGGAAAATTTGCTATATTATTATAAGTAATAGGCTAATGGGTGTCAACAAGACATATTAAGCTGAGATATTTTTTTGAGAATATCATTAACCTGCTCAACTCTATCACCCAGTTCATTCTTGTGAAGAAGAATGTCACTTCTTAATTGGGCAATGGCATTGACATTATATTCCATTCTTGCTCTAAGCTTTTGTCTTCTGACAAGCAAATCATGCTTCAATTCAACCATTTCCTTCTTATCGATAATGGCATTGGAATAATTAAGCCAAACCTTCACATCATAGAATTCATATTTTGAAAGAAGTCGTATCAGTTCTCTGTTATAATGCTCCAGTTCATCACTGGTTCTTCTGAAACATTCCCTGTCTCTTACGGTCTCCATGTACTGTTCATATACATAATTAAAATCATATGAATTCTTAACATGATACTTTGCACAGGCATAATCCACTGCATTTTTCATGTTGACATATTTGATTTTTACTCTATTTTCAAGAGATACTGCACGATTTCTGCAGGAATCACTTTTCTTAATCTGACGTGCGCATTCCTGGAAATTCAAAAAAACATATGCCCCTATGCATACTGCCAGAAAAGCAAATATGGCCATCATAATCCTTGTATCAACTGAAAAAAGTGAATAGGCTACAAGAAGCACAAACATAATTGTTCCAAAGAGAAAGAAAAGTGTAATAGCACATGTTCTAAGCTGCTTTTGCATTCTTTGAGCCTCCAGCTTATTAATCTCACAGCTGGCCTTTTCCCCTTCAAGATACTTAAGGTCTTTCTTGATAGTATCAAGATATTCCTCATTGGACTTAAGTCTTTTTATTGCGTCTGGTATCTCGTCCTCTAATTCCTGCATTTGCAAAAACTGAGAGTCAGAAATCTTTTGTTCAGCCTTCATAAATTCATTTCTGGCGTTAGTCAGTCTTGAGATATTATAAGCAGCGTCATAGATAGGCTTACCACTCTCCTCATCCAGTCCTTCAACTATCTCAACATCATTGAGATAATTGGTTACTCTGTCATATTCAAGCTTTGCATCCTCAAATTCCCTGGCGGCATCAATCATCTGCTCGCACATATCCACCACCTGATGAGTAGTTTCATGGCGGTCTACCAGTGCCTCATAATGATCATCCTCTGAAAGTCTGAGCTCTTCATCCTTATTTCTTTTTCTCTTCCAAAACTTCGAAAAAAACATCCTTAATTTATCCCCTATACTCTGTTAATCCTTCTATAATCTTCTTTCCATTCCAAAATAATTTTATTAATTTCTCTGGTATGCTGAGCCATGTCCCTGTCGCCCAGCATGGCAATGGCCTCCAGCTTCTCCTCAAATTCAACAGTATTCTGATTCCTGCTTGCCAAGGATAATTCATTCTTGACCTCAGTAATGTAGGTGTCATCCAAAAGATTTTCCCTTGCCGCCTTCATAAAGCCCTCTTCATCCTTCATGCATCTGTATGTCATAAGCCATTCACGAAGTGATTCCTGCTTCTCATTCAAAGAATAAGCCTTCTGATAGCATTTGGCAGCCTCCTCAAACAAAAACAGTCTTGCATATGCTGTACCAAGATTATGCCATATATTTCCAACCAGCATAGCATTCTCTGTCTTAGCCTCCTCAGAATCTAAAAGGCGCTTATACTCATAAATACTGCTAAGATATTTTTCATTTTCCATAAGCTTATCTGCACGAATCTTGTTACATTCGAAATCGGATTTCTCCTCTAACTGACGAATTTCAAGAATAACCTCCTGCATCTCCGCCATTGTACAGTAGCCACAGGTTTTGATAATCTCAAAAACAAAATCAGATAAGCTTCTATTGCCATGCATTATATCTCGAAGTCGCTCTGCAAGCTTTATCTGCTTGGCCTCCCTTGCAATCCATGTGCACAATTCTTCACTCATAAAATCTCGTTCTATCAGGTAAGTATTGTGCAATATGTAATAGCTCAGCTCTTCAAGAGAGTATATATTAAGAGAAACCCCCTCAAGATAGTAAGGCATGGCTGCAATTGGTTCACTACATAAAATAAGTTCTCCCATAAGGCCGCCTCCTACATAGTCATGGTATAATGCCAGCTCTTGTCTGTTGCTCTAAACAGCTCACCAAAGCCCATATCTTTAATCTCTATGTTCACCTTGTCATCGGCCACAGGCTTAGCAATTATCCTAACCCTGGTGGTTCTGTCAGGCCGACAAGGCATATCAGTAAGCTCAAGGGTCTCTATTATTGCTTCCCTGCTATTAGGCAATTGCTTCCAGAAATCAATCTCAGAAGTATCCGAAAGAATCAGTTCACATTCTCCCTTAGACTCAAACCAGTTACGCCCTGCACTTATAAGATTATAAAACTGCAGCTCACCGTGGTTCTTAACCTTAAGACTAAGATTGAATTTCATCTCATTCTCGCCCATATAGATAAATGGCCACTGGTCTTCATTCTCCCTTGCCCAGGCGGCATAACAGGCACCTTTTGAAAAAAGATTCTTGCCCATAAAAGCCCTTCTGCCTCGACACAGGAAGGTAAGAGAGTTCTTCATCCATCCCCCATCAAATCCATCCCCAACCAGATAAGCCGTTGAAACAATCTTGTTTTCAAAATTCTGCTGCAGAATTCTCTGAAACTCAAGGTCCCTGTCTCCTAATACAGAAGTTTTAGGGCTCTCAGTAATGGAAATAACCTGAGGGGTAGTTCTTAAATCCCTCTTGAGACCATAGCTGTGTATGGCACCCTTCTCATACTCAAACAAATATACATCGTGAAACCAAAGCTCCTCCTTCTGACTCAGGGCAAAGTAATAAAAGCTCTCCTTGTGGTCAACAACCATAAACTGTTCAGAATTCAGATTGAGCTTAGGAAGAATCCGCCAAAACATATCCATATTTTCCTTGGATAATCTCTCCACCGTCAGAACAAGCTTATTGCAAACAGACAAATTACCGAGCTTCTGTGGCAGATCAATAAGCTTCTTAAAATAGAGTGCTAACAAATCCTCAGCCTTATAGGACTCCTCTTCAATGACTATCTTCTCACCATTAACAGCCCGCCGGTAAAGATTGTCTACAAAAATCATCTCCCCATTCATAGCCATTTTTCTGGCATCATCACCATAATACCACTGACCTAAATCCTTGCGCTTGGCAAGAACAATGGGAATCTGATATACCTCGCTGCCAGCCACTGTGCTTAAAGTCTCAGGCTCCTCCATATTCGGTTGATAATAACTTATTATGGCATTCTTATCAGTAATATCAATGCCAATATAGTATGAATTATTAGTCACTCCCATAAACCTTTCTTAAAGAATCTTAAATACTTTTTTGGTAACCTCATTAAATCCCGAATACTTCTTCATGTTGTAATACAAAGACGAGTTATCCTGTAGGGTAGTTGAGATAAGCATCTGATTAAGAAGGTCATATCTGCTCTCATCCTTTTCACTATATACATCATTGTTGGAAATTCTGTTACTTTCTGTTACCTCTACCTGATTACTATATTCTTCAGTGATGTAATACTGTGTAACCTCTCCAAAGAACATAATAAATTGTTTAACAAATATGCCATGGTAAACATCAGGCATATCCTCTGTAATAAAGTCCTCGCCGTCCTCTTCACTGCAGTAATGAAGAACCACATGCTTTTGTGGACTTGTTCTGTACTCAAGAAATACCTTGTCATACAAATGGTATTTCAAAACAAGCTCTCTATCTAACTTCTTGTAAAAAGCAAAATTCATATTTCTGCAGGTAAACTCTGCCAAAAGCTCGTCCTCTATCTTAAACTGTGCCTCGGATCTCTGGGACAGCTCTGAAATATACTTAAGCAGTGCCAGCTTACATGCATCATTTAATTCCATGCCGCAGGTGTACCTTGCCTCAATAACCTGGAAGATAAGGTCATCAACATTCTCACCTTTGACAAAATAACCCTGAGCACAATCTGTAAGGTAAGCCAGCACAACCAGCTCCCTTCCGCCCTTATCATAATAGCTCTCAAATATCTGCTCAGCTTCAGGTAAAAATGCATCTGAGTAAATCATCTGGACAAGAATTCGTTCCTCCAGCTCAAATGTATCAATTTCAAAATCATGTGCCGACTTCCAAATCGAACGCATAACATCAGTTGGTCCATTATAAAACATTGTAAGATAGGACAATATTTTGTCATTGTACTTACCTGACAGGAATGCAGACTCGCAAAGCTTTATCAGGAAGTCATCCTCCACAAGATTGTCAAAATCAATATAATTACTTACCAGACTAACCTTTGAGGCTGAACCAATCTGGTCAATTCCATATTCAGACACAATCTCCAATGCCTTATCATACATTCTGTTCCAGATAAGCATATCAGTAAGATATTGCCTTGATTCCTTGGTCAGAGTAGAAAAGTCTGTATACTCAAGATATTTTTCAATCATTCCGTCATATTCCTGAGTCTGATAGAACCTTAGAATCTCAGGAAGAATAAGTGCCTTATACTCCGGGCTTGTCTCCTGGCCAAATACAATTCTCTCGAAAAACTGCTTGTCCTCAGGCTTAAATGTAAGATAACTCTGCTTAGACTGAAATGATGAAATAATATAAGGTATCTCCGTTGGAGCAAGCTCCATGCACTTTGATATATACTTGTCAGGCTCCATAAGCTTCTGAAGCCTGTAGGAAACACTTCCAACATAGCGCATACCCTTCTCATCCTCGAAAAGAATTACATAATCCTTAGAATAAAGCTGGAAGTATGCAGCCTGCTCAACAATTGGAACAATCTGGGGATCCTTCATCTGCTTCTGATAAATAATGGCCCTAACCATTGAGCTGTCAAAAACCACAAGCTTATTGGTAAAAACAATGCTTGCAAGGGCATGGGCAATGTCCTCATTGACAAGACCCAGATCCAGCATCTCTGAATAAAGAACTGCCAGATTGTCATCCATATGGCGCTTCTCAACCTGCTCCATGGCAAACTTGCCCATTGTTCTTCTGTACTTCTGATATACCTCAGGACTGGTGTCCTTGGCCGCAATAATATTGTTGTACAGTACAGCCATCTTCCTGTAAGGCAATGAGCTCTCATACTGGAAATACATCTGAATAATTCTTGGAACAGGTATAATCCTTCTCTCATCCAGAGAAAGCAGATATGCCTCATATAAACCTGTAATTCTAAGCTCCAGCTGAATCCCCTTCTCAAACCAGTCATGATATCTGGTATCGTATTGATTTCCCCGAATAAGATAGCTGCAAATCAGACCAATGTACTCAGGCTTTGGATTGGCATCATAAGCCGAACACAAGAGCTTAAATACAATGGGATTAAAAGTCCTGCTCATCTCAACTATCTGGAAAATCTGTGCAGCAATATCCTTGGTGATTGCCTTGTGCCTTACAGCCCATCTAAGAACCCTAAGTTCAAAGGTGCCCAGTTTGGTCAACAGGTATGGATCCTGCCAGATTAAGTAATAAGCCTCCAAATACAAATAAGGTGAAGAACAGCCCTTCATAACCCAATATTCAATAGCCTTAAGCTTTCTTGCATTGTTGTTAAAATACTGTTCCTGCAGGAAAGAAAGAACCCAAAACAGTAAAACCGAATCAGGATTCTCATGGAAAATCACTTCTATTTCCTTAGTCATCTTGTCCACATATGAAGGCTCCCTCTCCATAAGAGACATCAGGTAAAGATAGTAGCCCCAGATTGGCGCCTTATGATCCGTCCATTCCCGCTTAAAGTC
Source organism: Agathobacter sp. (assembly GCA_036311465.1). GTDB lineage: Bacteria > Bacillota > Clostridia > Lachnospirales > Lachnospiraceae > Roseburia. The sequence goes on along the minus strand of JAXJPW010000039.1, from coordinate 82,280 downwards.
ATCAAGAATCCACTCAGCCTCCTGCCGCTGTCTATTGATAATAAACGCCTGTGCCTTCATAAGCACATATATAGGCTCATTGGGAACTAATGCATGCAAATGGTTAAGAATATCAATTGTCTCATTAGCCCAGACACCTGTAACAATCCTCTTAAGTCGATAAGCCTGATAAAGCTCCATTATTCCAACCTTACATTCTTCAATCTGAAGATGCACAGATTCCATTACCTCCTCAAGCACAGGTTCGCAGGATGCAGTAATAGAAACTTTAAGAGTAGCATATGCGCTCTTAATATATATACAACCATAGTTTTTACCACCATGCATTGCATTAGGATCAATGATATATTCCAGATTATAGGTACTGCCAATAAAATCATCCAGGGTAATTCTGCTAGAGGACAGGATGAGAAACTCCGCATCACTGTAAGCCTCAATCTCAAGATAACCCCAGCTGCTCTTCTTGATAGTAATAATCTCGCTTCTGGCCTCTTCCACCTCAAAGAATTTCAGCTCTGTCTTGTCGATGGAAATATGTACAGGCTCCTTCTTACGAATACCAATAAGGAACTCCTCCATATTCTGTTCAGAAGGACGAGCCGCTATAATTCCGTGATAAATCATGGATTCTTTAATTTCTTTGGGATTGATTATATTGCGAAAACTCCTGTTATAGAATAACTGATATGCCTCTGTCCAATTCTCACGAGCCAAGTTAGAAAAATCATAAAGATTATGAATGGTTCCAATAGAAGACTCGGGATATTGTCTGCAAATAATTGCACTAAAAGAAAGACTGTATTCACACTGGTTACATACAATCACAAAACTGCCTTCAGACTTATCGCCCTCCACAAGGCCCTTACTATGAAATTGAAAACGAATCCGAATTTCCTCGCCTTCGAACTGAGAAGTAAGACACTCCATGCGAGAATTAGTAGAATAAACCACTCCCCTAAGGGCAAAGTGATTCTGAGTAGATATAACAAACTCTCCCTCTTTATCTTCTCCTTCGTTCACCTGAAGCTCAATAAACTCCTCTGAAAAGGTAAGCATCGGTTTCGCGTACTCGAATTTGCCTCTGGCAATCTGCCTTATTCGTTTACGCACTGCCCATACCTCTTTCATTCATAGTTGATTTTTATAGTACTTATAATATAATAAATTATAAACGATTTAGAAAAGTGATGCAATATGAAAGGCCTTTAAAATGATTGAACAAAAAGAACATTTTCACGGAAGTGATTTAGAAAAAATCGAAGATTATTACAATATAAACAAGGATGAGATTATCAGTTTTTCCGCTAATGTTAATCCACTGGGAATATCACCACTGTTACGAAAAACCTTATCAGAAAAGCTTGATGTAATCACAAGCTATCCTGACAGAGACTACACTGCTCTTCGCAAATCAATTGCAACCTACTGCGACTGCGATTACAACAATGTTCTTGTAGGCAATGGAGCCACAGAGCTTATTTCTTTGTTTATTCAGATTACTAATCCAAAGAATACCTTATTACTGGGACCAACCTACTCAGAATATGAGCGTGATCTTAAAATACAGGGAAGTCAGATACAGCACTATCTTCTAAAAGAAGAGGATGATTTCAGATTAAATATTGAGGACTTTACAGGAACAATTTCTTCTGACACTGATTTTGTAATTATCTGCAATCCAAACAATCCAACCTCCAGCGTCCTTACTACTGCTGAGTTGTCTGTAATTCTTAAGCGTTGTCAGGAGACAGATACTTATGTAATGGTGGATGAAACCTATGCCGAATTTGCTCCTGATGTTAAGGAGATATCCGGGGTTTCACTATGTGAAAGGTTTGATAATCTTATTGTGCTAAGAGGAACCTCCAAGTTCTTTGCCTCACCCGGACTAAGACTTGGATATGCCATTACAGGTAATGAATATATTCTGAGAGAGATAAATACCAATAAGAATCCATGGATGATTAACTCTCTGGCAGCAGTTGCAGGAGAGACCATGTTCTCAGATCAGGATTATATTAATGCCACAAGGGAATTAACTAATCAGGAGAGAATCAGAATGATGAAGCTTTTCTCCGATTCTGATAAATATAAGACATATCCATCCTATGGCAACTTTATGCTGGTTAAGATTCTTGACGAGAATATTACCTCAGCCATGCTTTTTGAAAAATGTATTCGCAGGAAGCTAATGATTAGGGACTGTTCAACCTTTGAAAGTCTCGGGGACAGATATATAAGATTTTGTTTTATGAAAAAAGAAGACAACCAGCTTCTTGCGGATTGTCTCCTGTCAGATTAACTATTATTATTTCTCGAATTAATATGTTGTCTCAGATACTCAACCCCTTTATTGGAATATCTGAGAACCGGTTCAGTAATAATTGCAAATATAGCTGTAAGCCATGCGCATTTTCCTGAAATACCTGTTATTGCAAATATTTTGCCAAGGAAAAGTGCACAGAATAACCAGCCACAAATCAGGCCTATCATTAAGATGATATGGCCTTTTTTCATTGGTTGTGCCACCCTATACAGTGTCAAAAAGCCAACAAGGGTAACTAATATGGTACATGAAGTAGCAATACAGTCTGCCTCTATATCAAATACCCTTCCAAAAAGCATCAGACATGCTACCACCAGAAAATCCGTAAGACCCGAAGGCAGGGCCCTTAGTATTACATTGGTCAAAAACTTTCCTCTTATTGGATTCTTATTCTGCTCTAAAGCAAGAAAGAATGTAGGAATACCAATGGTAAATGCACCAATAAGGGAAAGCTGAACCGGTACAAATGGATAATCAATTACAAGGATTGCAGAGAACAAAGCCAGCAGCATGGAAAAAATATTCTTAACAATATACAAGGATGCTGTTCTTTCAATGTTGTTGACCACTCTTCTTCCCTCCATAACAACGGAAGGCATTCTTGAGAAATCAGAATCCAGAAGCACTAACTGGGATGCATTTGCTGCAGCCTCACTGCCTGTTGCCATTGCAACAGAACAATCCGCATCCTTAAGGGCCAATACATCATTAACCCCGTCTCCCGTCATGGCAACTGTATTTTCATGACGCTTCAAAGCCTTAATCAGTTCTCTTTTCTGATTAGGTCTTACTCTACCAAATACCGTATAATTCTCTACGGCATTGTAGTAGTCCTGCTCAGAAACCAGACTGGTTGCATCTATATATCTGTCAGCATTATTAATTCCCGCTTCTTTTGCAATTGTTGAGACAGTAACAGGATTATCACCTGAGATAACCTTAATCTCTACCTGGTGCTGCTGGAAGTAATCAAAGGTTTCTTTTGCACCTTTTCTAATAGGATTAGAAAGCATAATAAAACAAATTGGCTCAACTTTTCCATTGAGGGCCTTTCCCTCAAGCTGGCCCGAATATTTGCCAAAGGCTAATACCCTGAAGCCTTTTTGGTTATTATGGTCTATTATGCTTCTGTACTTATCCAGGCTTTGGCTTATGACAAATTCAGGGGCTCCAAGCACATATGAGTCATTGTCAATTACTGCACCTGAGTATTTATACTCAGAGGAAAAAGAGAATACCTTTGATGCTGTCCTTCCGTCACCCTTGGTGAAGTATCTCTGTAAAGCAGCCATTGTCTCATTATCCACCGGCATATTTCCTGCGAAATCTGACAAAAGCCTTTCTATCTGCTCCTGATTATAGCTATCATCTACCCCCTCCACTGAATACACCTGCATTCCCGCTTCGGTAATGGTTCCTGTCTTATCCACACACAAGACATTAACCCTTGCAAGAGTCTCAATACACTTCATGTCATGTACCAGAACCTTTTTCTGTGCCAGCCTTACTGTACTTACTGCCATTGCAACACTTGAAAGCAGATAAAGTCCTTCGGGAATCATTCCTATTATTGCTGCAACCATTCCTGTTATACTGTCATGGAGATTCCCATTATTATATACAAAAGACTGAGCAAAAAGACATATGCCAATTGGAATAATCAGGATTCCAACAATAACAATCAATTTGTTAAGGGACCTTATCATCTCCGACTGCTCACCCTTTTTACTCTTAGTTGCCTGTATTGTTAGCTGGGATACATAAGAATCCTTTCCAACCTTAGTAAGTCTGGCGTAGACCGATCCGGATACAATGAAGCTTCCGGACAAGAGATTATCCTCTGCAGTCTTAATTATCTCATCAGCCTCTCCTGTGATAAGAGCTTCATTAACGGCTGCCTGACCACTCACCACAACTGCATCAGCAGGAATCTGATTGCCTGCCTCCAGCAAGACAAGGTCGTCTAGTACCAGCTCCTCTGTTCTTACCTCAACAAGCTCTCCCTCTCTTAGCACCTTAACCTTTGCTTCACTGAGAATAGAAAGCTTATCAAGAACCCTCTTGGAATGAACCTCCTGAATAATTCCAATTAAAGTATTTGCAACAATAATAGGAATAAAAAGCATATCTCTCCATGCCCCAACCATAGCCAGCAATAAGGCCAGTACTATAAAGACAAAGTTGAAATATGTAAAAATATTTGACTTTAGTATAAAGCTTATTGTTGTTGTAGAGGATTCTATCTTCCTATTGTTTAATCCCTGTGCAACTCTTTGTTGTACCTGTTCACTATTTAATCCAGTAATATTTGATTCAGTAATTTGATCCATAACACACCACCTTTATTTCCCTAATATTATACCCTAAATAAAGCGTTTCCATGATTAATCTATCCATATTTTTTCCTTATATTAATCTTAAAATTATTTTTTGGACCTTTTCTCCTATTTCCCCTTGTAACCTGCCCAAAATTTTGATATAAAGTATTTGACTATTGTTTTAGGAAATAATTCCCATACAAAAGGAGAATACCATGAAAAAGAAATTATTCATTTTATCAATTTTTGTTCTGCTAATGACAGCCCTTACAGGCTGTGGTTATGTTGCAGAATTTGGAAATGAACCTTATCTCGCAGGAGATGGGATGAGGCAGGATTATTATAAACAGTCACTCTATTTTACAGAGGATGAAATGCCTGGTATGTTTGACAGGCTAAAAAAAGTTGGCCTTGACTTTGGACACACTTCACTTAACAACCTGCTTTGTGGTTTAGTGTGTGACGGTTCTGTAAGAGATGTAAAAAAATCTGAGATTATTGATGGCAAGGATTATCATATGTTTTCGCCATTTTACTTTGATGTAGCTTACCAGCCTAAGATGAAGATTAATGCTGTTGAAGGTGGTTCAGGTGATAGTAGATATATTTATTTTGAATTTACATACAGCGATTATGAGTATCTTTGGAAGAGAGATGGCATTAACGTAAAAGCATCTGATATGGATTTTGCAAAAGTAAAATTCAATAAAGTAACTGAGTTAAAGTATCTTGAACTACGTTATCTAGGCGTTGATTACGCTTATAAACAGTATGCAAAAAAGTGTGGCATTGATATAAAAGACTACATGGAACACAATGGAATATATGATGAAAAAACTGATACTGTCACTTGGGATTTGCAGAAGATGAATGGAAAGCAGTTATATCTTAAAATTGATGTTAGGAAAATGGATGCTGCTTTTATGAAGTATTTCAATTCTAAGGATGATGACTCTAAGGATGATAGTGACTCTGAAGACGATAAAGACGAAGAAGAAGGCTCTGAAAATAACAACAAACCAAAACCTAAGTATAAAAGCAAGGGTGAGGCTCAGGAGATCGTTAACAATAACCTTGTAAAAAATGTCAAAGTTAAATACAAATATGCTTCTGGAAGAAATATACAGGTTAATTGGAGCAAGAACGATAATTTAGATGGTTACAAGGTAGTTGCTACCTTTGGAAAAAAGACGGTAACTAAAGAAGTTGGTAAGAGCACTACTTCTACTACAATAGTATGCCCAAGTGGAAAAACTTCTGCTTCTGTTAAGGTTTTAGGCTATAAAAATTATCAGGACAAAAATGGAGATGTAAATAAGTGTTATACTTCAACATCTAAGGTTACTCCTGATAAAATCACTTTTCCCAAAAATGATAATGGTAAATGCAAGCATTCATTCAAGAAGTCCGATGATAAGTATTATTCTAGTTATACGATTTATAAGTGCAAAAAGAAAAACTGTAATGTAAGCTATAAGTGTAAGCGTGCTAAAACAAAAATCACATTTAAGGCATCAAGAACCGGGGCTGGCAAAAAGAATATAAAAATTTCTCTTAAATCAAAGCCTTCAAAAGTAAGCTACTACCAGATCCGATACTCTACCAATAAAAAAACTCTAGTAACAAAAGGCAAGTTAATTAACAATGTAAAGCCAAATAAAATGCCTTATACTATCAAAAATTTGAGTGCAAAAAATAACTACTATATTGTTGTCAGACCTGTAGGTCGTATTAATGGTAAGTATGTTTTCGGCAACTGGTCCAATACTGTACAGGTCAAGAAGAAGTAATTCTATAATTTGTTTGGTATAATTAAATTAAGGGAAAGATACTAAATTTTACTTAATTTTATTGAACTATAAGAACAGATTTTAGAATTAAGGAGAATTTTATATGAGAAACAGATTATTAAAAACATTAGCTTTTATGTCACTTGCTTGCACAGTAGCCTTTACAACAATTACACCTGCTTTTGCTACTGAAGCAGAAACTAATGAAGTGCTTGAGGAAAAAGAAGAAACAATAGAAACAACAGAGCTTGAGCCTTCTGCTCAGTCTCTTGACGAAAACGAACTTGAAGAAGTCGTTAAGAATTGGGTAGCTAAGAACCCAGAGTATGAAAAGGAAGTTGAAATAACTTCACCTGCATATCATGCGTATTATACTGGAAGAAGAGAACGTTGCATAGATGCTGTTGATAAGATTTTTATAGCAAAGAACAATGGCAGATATGTGGCTTATAGCACTGGTGCAGAGGCTAAGAAGAATACTCCTTATTGGGAAGTTGATGACAAAGAAACAATTTTGTATTTCATCATTCCACATAACGGATATTATGTACATGATTTTGACGAGGAAGGTTATCATTTTTATGAAGATAGACTTCCAGCTAGAAAAAATTCCGAATACGAGAAACCTTAAAAGCTTTATTTATACTAATTCCTCAATATAATGATAAACTTAAAGCCACCCAGTTTTTTGGGTGGCTTTAAGTTTTGTTTTTTCTATTGTTTCGCTCTGTCTTTGAATGTGTCGTAGAAGTTACTTAAGGCTGTTTGAGATTTTCTCTTTGCAAATCCGTTTGCTTTGATGTAGTCTTTTACGTCTAAGACCACATCCCCTTGAAATACCCATGTTTCCTGTGGTGTATTGTTTTTAAGGTTAGAAAAGGCTCCCATGATTGACTCCTTGTAATCATCATATAAATACCACTTGCTTCGTGGATTAAGACATCCTAAGTCGTGGTACTCCAATAATAAATCGTCAAATCCCTTTGCATTTCCTTCTGGTATTCCAATAGTGTAGAAATCCTCGTTTATAAATCTTACATAGTTTTCTGACATGGTAAGAAGATTAAGGCCTCCATCTCCTATGAAATCTCCACTGTTGTTTTTAAGAACCAAATCAGCTTCATAGATAGTTTCGTTTCCGGCACTGTCCTTTACTGTTACAAGGTATGATACAATCTCCCCCTGCTGGTTGTCCAGGGTTTCCATTATATCCTGTATCTCTTTAAGGTTAATGTTTGAAATAGAAACTGAAGGAGCATATCCGTTTGCGTTGTCTTCCTCATCTCTAATTATAAGATGGTTTTTGAGCTTTGCGTAAAGGTCTGCATCGCTTTTCAGATTGCTTATTTCTCCCTTATACAAGATTAGTCCTGCATCTTCTCTTACAGTTGGGAATCCGTCCCAGATTGCATATACAGTAGCATCCTTGCTTTCTGTAGTTCTCTCTGGATCACACATGGCTTCTAGGATTGTCTGGTTAACTACTGATGGTGATGCCTTGTAGGAGTCATATCCATTCTCTACTAATGCATCGTAGCCGATGAATATATTGGTAAGATCACCTGTGCTATATTTCTGGTTGTAGGTTCCAAACATTGTTGCCCTTGAAGCTGCAACTGTCGCATAATCGTAAAGGTTCCAGCCCTGGTATGAATAGTAGTGATTATTCATGGCCTTATAGGTTGTTCCTTCCTGTTCCTTGAATTTAGTGTACTGATAATTGCTGTTGTATTCTGCAGCATCCTTGTACACTGTCTCGTATGCTCTTTCTCCCCAGCCATAGCCTGCAGCATCGTTAAATGTTGCATAGGAATTAATGCTTTCATACTCTTCTGTTCTCTGACTTGAATAGCCACCCTTATTATTCTCGTTGAAGGTGATACCTACTGTTGTGTCTTCTTCTTCCTCCTTTGGAGGGTTATCGTCCTTGTCATTACTTTCAGCTACAGCATATATCTTGTAGACTCCAAGATGATAGACATTTGCATCTTTCAGCTCTTCCACAACCATTATTTTATCTTTTCCATACAATGCATCAAACTTAGCCTGTAAAGCCATAGCCTGTGCTTCATTCTCCACTACCTCGTAGCCCATCTTCTTAAGGTCGTTAATAGATACCTGTTTCATAGAAGATGCTTCTTTATAGGTTTTTTCCGAGAAAATTGAGCCTTTGAGCTGGTTGTTTGGATCATCCTTTCCTACATATCCCTTAAGGGCGTTTCCGCTGGAGAAAGTAAATGTAGTTGAATTTGCATCTGGTAAATCAAATTTTACGTTGAAGTATTTATTCTTTGCCTGAGCAAGAGTCATTTTGGCTGTAGATGTATTGTTTGCATCTAATCCATTGTATAATGGCTTGTGGAAATACTTCTTGTTCTTAATCATGGTACTTACAGGTGCAAAACCATATTTTTGATTACTAAGAGTAAAAGCATAAACATCGAAGTTGTAGTAGCTTGTTGAATTAGTTACGATTACGATTGCCTCATTCTTATATGAGTGGTCTTACATCATAACTTTCATATTCTTTTTTTCCTTTTGCTGAATTTATATTCTCCTTTTCTATTACTTGTCCTTTTTCTTCTGACAACCTTCTTCTCCCCATTCTTATCCCCATTTTCTCTTCTGCCATAGGGCATTGGTTTTTTAAGTCTATCAAGCTTTGCAGACAGCTCTACCTGAAGCTCCGGTATCTCCTTGCCCAGAAGCCTCTCAATCTCGAAAAGACGTGGTAGATCCTCCTGGCAGCAAAGAGTGTAGGCTACACCACTCTCCCCTGCACGCCCGGTTCTTCCAATACGGTGAATATAGTTATCCGGCTCATCCGGAAGCTCATAATTGAACACATAGTTTAGCTTAGGAATATCAAGACCTCTGGCTGCCACATCTGTAGCAACAAGAATACTCATCTGACCAGTTCTGAATCTGTCCAGGGCATCCTTCCGCTGCCCCTGTGTCTTATCTCCATGAATTGCTACAGACTGTAACCCCCTCTTCTTTAAGGTCTTGTCTAATCTGTCTGCGCCTCTTTTAGTACGTGTGAAAATGATTGCATTCATTCTGTCCTTACGGGGAAGCTTAAGATTCTCCGGATTATTTATCTTCTCCTTGAGAAAACGGGTAATCATCTCATCCTTGTCTTCGCCCTTTATGAAAATAAGATGCTGCTCAACAGTGTCAGCCGCATTATTCTCAGGATCAACCTGAATACGCACAGGATTATTTAAGAGCTGATTAGCCAGCCTTTCCACCGCCTTATCCATTGTGGCAGAGAACATAATCATCTGTCGTCCCTGTGGAATAAGCTCATTAATCTTCTGTACATCAGGCATAAAGCCCATATCAAGCATTCTGTCAGCTTCATCCAGCACAAAGTATTCAACTGACTCCAACTTTACTCTGTCTTCACTATGCAAATCCAGAAGCCTTCCCGGGGTTGCCACTATAATGTCAGCACCTGCTTTTAGATTATCAATCTGCTTCCCTTTATTTGCGCCTCCGTACAGGCATACTACTCGAAGGTCCAAATATCTGCCAAACCTTTTAAAGTTTTCAAATATTTGTATTGCAAGTTCTCTTGTAGGTGCCAGAATAACTGCTCTTACTCTGGTTTTCTTTCTGTATTCGATATTGTTAAGAAGCGGCAATGCAAAGGCAGCAGTCTTACCTGTTCCAGTCTGGGCGAGGCCAATTACATCACGCCCCTCCATAATAAGAGGAATTGCCTTTTCCTGAATTGGAGTAGTCTCCTCATAGCCAGCTTTGCGAACTGCATTTAGTATATCTTTCTTAATTCCAAATTCCTTAAACTTCAATATTCTTCCCTCTTTCTATAATATATCTCTACTCACCACTTATAGAAGCGGTACTCTTACAAACAGGATAAGACAACTAACTCCATGTCTTCCAAACCTCTGGCTGATACCCCAGTGTGGACTGCCTGCCATTCCGAACAACCGGGGTTTTAATCACCTGAGGATTCTGGAGAATTTTCTCCAGTCTGTCTTCATCTGCAATGTATTTAATGAGAGCAAGTGTATCCTGATCCTTGCCATTCCAGTCTATCATATTCTCGATTCCTCCATTAACCTGGGCAACTGAATTGAATTCACCCTTACTCATTCCTTTTTCCTTCATATCAATAAACTGAAACTTAATTCCACGCTCTTTGAAAAAGCGTTGTGCTTTCTTAGTATCGTTACATTTCTTACTTCCGAAAATCTGAATATTCATTTATCTAACCACCTATTATTTTCATTTATTTAATATATTTCAATTATTTCTATAATTGCATTAATCAAACTATATACAAAAAAGGCAGGGAATGCAATCCCTGCCTTTAAATTCTAATATTTGAGAATATTATTTAGCTGATAAATACTCGTGAATACCCTTAGCAGCTGCCTTTCCGGCACCCATAGCAAGGATAACTGTTGCTGCACCTGTAACAGCATCTCCACCAGCATATACACCTTCCTTAGATGTAGCTCCTGTATCCTCTGTTGCAACGATACATTTTCTACGGTTAGTCTCAAGACCAGCTGTTGTAGAAGAGATAAGTGGGTTAGGTGATGTACCAAGTGACATGATTACTGTATCACACTCCATCTCATACTCTGATCCGGCAATCTCTACTGGGCTTCTTCTACCAGACTCGTCTGGCTCACCAAGCTCCATCTTAATAAGCTTAATACCCTTAACAGAACCATTCTCGTCAACAAGAATCTCTGTTGGGTTCTGAAGGAGATCAAAGATGATTCCCTCTTCCTTAGCGTGATGTACTTCTTCCTTACGGGCTGGAAGCTCTTCCTCACCACGACGATATACGATATGTGTCTCAGCACCAAGACGAAGAGCTGTTCTGGCAGCATCCATAGCAACGTTACCGCCACCTACTACAACTACCTTCTTACCCTTTGAAATTGGTGTCTCATAACCCTCTTTGAAGGCCTTCATAAGGTTATTTCTTGTGAGGTACTCATTAGCTGAAAATACACCGTTAGCCTGCTCTCCAGGAATATTCATAAATCTTGGAAGTCCGGCACCTGATCCGATGAATACAGCATCAAAGTTCTCCTGCTCCATAAGCTCATCAATCTTGATTGACTTACCAATTACAACGTTTGTCTCAATCTTAACACCAAGTGACTTAACGTTCTCAACCTCTGCAGCTACAACCTTGTCCTTTGGAAGACGGAACTCTGGAATACCATAGCATAATACTCCACCAGCCATATGTAATGCTTCGAAAATTGTTACGTCATATCCAAGCTTTGCAAGGTCTCCGGCACATGTAAGACCTGCAGGACCTGAACCGATTACTGCAACTCTCTTGCCGTTTTTCTCCTCTGCTGCCTTAGGCTTGATTCCATTCTCTCTAGCCCAGTCAGCTACGAAACGCTCAAGCTTACCAATTGCAACCGGCTCACCCTTGATTCCGCGGATACACTTACCCTCACACTGGCTCTCCTGTGGACATACACGACCACATACAGCTGGAAGTGCTGATGACTCAGAGATAATCTGGTAAGCTGCCTCAAAATCACGATTCTTAACCTGCTCGATAAATGCTGGAATGTTAATTGATACAGGACATCCCTTCATACACTGAGCATTCTTACAATTTAAACAACGAGAAGCCTCTGCAACTGCTTCTTCTTCATTATATCCATAACAAACCTCTTCGAAATTAGTTGCACGAACCTTAGGCTCCTGCTCACGAACAGGTACTCTAACTAATACATCTGCCATTATTTGTCACCTCCGCAATGACCACATCCTCCATGATGAGTATCTCCCTCTTCATATGCAAGCTTAGCGCGGCCTTCCTCAGTCTTGTACTGTTGCATTCTCTTCATAGCCTGATCAAAGTCTACAAGATGACCATCGAACTCTGGTCCATCAACACAGGCAAACTTAACCTGACCATCAACCATAAGTCTACATGCTCCACACATACCGGTTCCATCAACCATAATAGGGTTCATAGAAACGATTGTTGGAATGTTTAACTCCTTAGTAAGAAGTGTAACGAATTTCATCATAATCATTGGTCCGATAGCAACACACTGATCATATTCCTTACCACCATCTACAAGGGCCTGAAGCTGCTGACATCCATTACCATGGAAACCATATGAACCGTCATCAGTTGCAACATATAAGTTAGCTGCAACAGACTTCATCTCCTCCTCAAAGAAAAGAAGGTCCTTGCTTCTATATCCAATAATTACATCAGACTCAACGCCATGCTCCTTAAGCCACTTAACCTGTGGATATACTGGAGCTGTACCAAGACCACCTGCAATAAATACGATTTTCTTCTTCTTAGTCTCCTCAAGGTTCTCCTCAAGACAAAGCTCTGAAGGACATCCAAGTGGTCCAACAAAATCCTGTAATGAATCCCCTTCCTCAAGATCCATCATTCTCTGTGTTCCGGCACCAATTGTCTGAACAACGATTGTGATAGTCTCCTTCTCTCTGTCGTAATCACAGATTGTAAGTGGAATTCTCTCACCTATCTCATCTGTCTTAGCAATGATAAACTGACCTGGAAGACATTCCTTAGCAACTCTAGGTGCCTTTATGTCCATCAGAACGATATTATCCTGCAGTTTCTCTTTTCTAACTATTGGATACATCTTTCCCTCCTAATGTAAATAAAACTTAATTTTTTAACTTATGTTCAAAAAAGGAGCGTTTTTCACGCCCCTATATTGTAATAGAATTAATATAATTAATCAATGATTTTTTTGCGCCTTACTATAAATATATTTTATGTTAAATATACCAGCTCATCTTCCGGTTTCTCTGCTAGTTCAATTGATACAGGGTAAAGAACCGGGCCTTTGCCTCTATATTCTCTGGTAAATTCAACCTTAACCTCTGCTGTAATATCAATCCATGACTTATGAGGAATCTCATCCTCCTTATCATACTTACACTTAAATCCAATAAACTGAACATCGTCAATACAGCAGTTCATAAGAAAACGTCCGGGAACCATCATACCCTTCTTAAGCTTGTCCGGATTATATACTAGAGCTCTAAACTTAATTTTCTTATGATCATACTTCTTGTAGTTCTCCATGGCATCCATATACCAGATGGCATAATCTGCATCTGAAAGCTCAATTACATCCTGATTGATATCAAATGGAAGTTCTTCTGGTCTTTCATCTATTGTTCCGTCTTTTCTCTCATATACAATCTGAACCTTGCGGTTGATATTCTTGATTAATCTTCTAAGATGTCCTCTGTCAGTATCATCATCAGTTCTGTTAAATATTACAACATCGCTTGCAAAAACCTGCTCCTGCATCATGGCTCTCATGTTGTTCATATATAAATCAAATGTTGTTGAATCTACTGTTGCAAGGGACTGAACAATAATCCATCCCTCTGGGAGCTTTGTCTCAAGAATCTTGTCAATTCCCCAGGTACCATTATACTCGATAAATACCTGTTCCGGCAAAAACTGCTGATTAATCTCCTGAAGCTTCGACTCATTAAAGTCCTCTTCATCCTCAATTGAAGTAATCTTGAAATTAACAGTCTTTAACTTTTCCTCATTATATTCCTCTTCACCGTCCTCACACATAATGATAAGACCTTTGGCTCCATCACCAAAGTTGTTCTCGAACAAGGTCTCCTGAACAAGGGATGTCTTACCACTATCCATAAATCCGGTAAATAAATATACTGGAATCTCCTTAGCCATACTTATTTCCTTTCAACCTATTATACTAAACCAAAGATTTCTTCAAGCTCATGCTCATGAATCTCTGTTCCAATTACAACAAGACGTCCTGTGTAATCAGGCTCACCATCTCTAAGCTCATAATCACCTGGAACCATATCAAAATAAATCCACTTGCCGTCTACTCCTTCAACCATACCCTTGGCACGAAGAATTCTGTCATCCTCTACGAAGCTCTTGAGTATCTCCTCGATTCTTGCACGTTCAAACTTGTGAGGAGTCTCCTTACCCCAGCTTGTAAATACATCGTCAGCATGGTGGTGGTGATGATCATGGTCATGGCATCCACAGGTGCAATTCTCGCCATGCTCATGATGATGTTCATGGTCGTGGTGATCATGGTCATGGTGATCATGGTCGTGGTCGTGATGTTCGTGATGATCATGGTCATGGTCGTGATGCTCATGATGGTCATGGTCGTGATGCTCGTGGTCATGATCGTGGTCATGGCAGCCACATGTACAGTTCTCGTCATGCTCATGATGGTCATGGTCGTGATGCTCGTGATCATGATGGTCATGGTCGTGATGATGATGTCCATGCTCTTCCTCATCATGTGCATGTCTCGCCTCAGCAAGCACCTTAATCTCAAGGTTGTCCTGTCCCTCTATAACATCAAGAATCTTAGCTCCTGAGATTGCAGACCAGTCTGTTGTAATAATTGCAGCCTTTGGATTTAACTCCTGTATCTGCTTAACACAAAACTCTAACTGCTCTGGAGTTGCATCCTGTGAACGACTTAGAATAACTGTAGTTGCATACTCTATCTGGTTGTTAAAGAACTCTCCAAAGGCCTTCATCTGTTTGCTTGCCTTTTTAGCATTAACAACTGTAACTAAAGCATTAAGCTTAACATCCTCTTCTTTTTCAATATCTATAACAGACTTCATTACATCAGAAAGCTTTCCTACACCTGAAGGCTCAATAAGAATACGGTCAGGATGGAATTTCTCAATTACCTCGTGGAGATTAGTTGCAAAATCTCCAACAAGTGAACAACAGATACATCCTGAATTCATCTCTGAAATCTCAATTCCAGCATCCTTTAAAAATCCACCGTCTATTCCTACTTCACCAAACTCGTTCTCGATAAGAACAATCTGCTCTCCCTTGAAGCCTTCTTCAAGCATTTTCTTGATAAATGTTGTTTTACCAGCACCTAAAAATCCGGAAATAATATCAATTTTTGTCATTGTTTCTCTCCTTCTATAAAAAATCAAATATATATTACTCTTATTTTCTTCATTTTGCAATTGATTATAGCACTAATAATGCATATGATAAAGCTTCTCATATATTCCGCCCCTGTCCAGAAGTTCCTGATGAGTTCCTGACTCAGCAATCCCCTCCTCTGTAAGCACCAGAATTCTCTCAGCATTCTGAATTGTTGTAAGTCTATGAGCAATAACAAATGTTGTTCTGTTATGGGCAAGCTTCTCAAGAGATTCCTGCACCACCTGCTCGCTTTCATTGTCAAGCGCTGAAGTTGCCTCATCAAATATAAGAATTGGTGGATTCTTAAGGAACACCCTGGCAATTGACAGTCTCTGCTTCTGTCCACCTGAGAGCTTAATTCCTCTTTGTCCAATATCTGTATTGTATCCATCTGGAAAAGACATAATAAAATCATGGGCATTTGCATTTTTTGCCGCCTCAATTACCTCTTCCTCTGTGGCATCAGGCTTGCCATATGCAATATTTTCAAATATTGTACCTGCAAAAAGATATACGTCCTGTTGTACCATTCCAATATGGTCTCTAAGGGATTTTAATGTTATATCCCTTATATCTCTTCCATCAATCTTAATACTTCCCGCTGATACATCATAAAATCGTGGAATAAGTGAACATAGTGTGGTCTTTCCAGCTCCTGAGGTTCCCACAAGAGCTATATATGAGCCAGCCTCCACCTCAAGACTTACATTATTTAATACATTATCTGCATCATCATGATACTGAAAGGAAACATTGTCAAAGCTTATATCCCCTCTTACATCGCCAATATCAACGGCATTCTCAGAATCCATTATATCCGGCTCCATATCCATAATTTCTCTAAAACGCTCAAAGCCCGTATATCCATTCTGAAACTGCTCTGTAAAATCTACAATGGTTCTGATAGGGTCTGTAAACACTCCGATATATAATAGGAATGTAATCAAATCGCTTATATCAAGCATTTTGTAAGCTATAAGAATACTTCCCGCCAGAATAACATTAACTTGAATCAGTGTAGTAAATATTCCAACGCCCGCCTGAAAGGTTCCCATATATCTGTAGCTGTTCTTCTTTGCCTTCAGGAAACCATCATTACCAATCTTAAATTTCTGGTCCTCAATGTCCTCATTTGCGAAAGACTTTACTACTCTAATTCCTGCAAGATTATCTTCTATCTGACCATTAATGGCGGCTATCTCCTCACGATTTTTCTTAAAGGCGGCCCTCATTTTCTTATTAAGTACATATGCAAAAATAATCATAAAGGGAAGCACTGCAAAGGCTGCCATGGCAAGATATACATTAATGTTAAGAAGAATAATTAACGCTCCTGCAATCTTAATCACAGAAAGAATAACATTCTCAGGTCCATGATGCAGTAACTCAGTAATGTCAAATAAATCTGTAGTAATTCGACTCATAAGCTGCCCAACCTTAGCATCATCATAGAATGAAAAGGACAGTTTCTGCATATGAGAGAAGATTTCTGCTCTCATATCATACTCAATTCTGGCTCCCATCACATGACCGTAATTGCCAATAAAGTATCTTGTATAACAGTCTATGGCAAGCATAATAAATAAAACAACAGCTATTACCAGTATTTCTCTTACAATCTGATCCGGCTCCTTATATATAAGCCTTGATGTGACATATCTGACAAACAAAGGAATAGCCAGTGCTATTGCAGCTGATATCATTGCAAAAATCATATCCGCACAAAATATTCCCATATAAGGTCTGTAATAGCTAATCATCTTCTTTAAGTTCTTCTTCATACAACCTCCTCTTTCAATATATATTTTATGAATAATACTTCCTTGAACTGGAAAGGATATAAAAAGAACTACCGAAAACGGTAGTTCTTTTCTTATAAATTAGTTAAATTTTCTTTTTCTTGCAGCTTCAGATTTCTTCTTACGCTTTACTGAAGGCTTCTCGTAATGCTCACGCTTACGAATCTCCTGCTGGATACCTGCCTTTGCACAGTTTCTTTTGAATCTGCGTAAAGCGCTATCTAAAGTCTCGTTCTCTTTTACGATTACACTTGACATAGCTCACACCTAACCTCCCTCCAGTTGTGTATTGTGCATCAACTGTAAGGTAATTCTCAATTTGCACTAAAAGTAATTATATCGCTTTTCACAGTTTTGTCAATAGAAATTAAAAAATTTAATTCAAAAAAGCTTTGCCTCAATCCTACTTTTTCCTGTCGATATTCTTTACATACATAAATACACTCTGATGATCATCAGAATAATCATTTGCTGGAATTATCTCAAGCAATGCCAGTCTAAAATCACCTCTTATTCGTCTGTTATAATACAGACACATATAGCTGTTGCCCTCATGGAAATATTTTCTTAAATAATCAATATCTATATGTTCCAGATAAAAGGCCTGATCTGCCTTGTCTACATTTCCCGAAGTAGCAAAATCCTTCATCCAGGCAGATAATTGCTCACTATAGCCAAATTCCTTTCTCTTCTCATAAAGATCCATCTGAATAATAGCAAAATTATCCTCTGTAAGATTACCCTTAAGAATCTTGGTATAGGAATTACATATTGCATCGTAGGCTTCCTTTTGTCCTTTTCTGTCAATTCCCTTAGCAGTGTAATACTGTGCCTTATTAATATACATACGCTTATCTGCAAGATTAGCCATCTCTCTTAAGGACATGCCCTTTGCCTCTCTTGCTGAAACAAGACCATAGGAGATTGAAAGGGTATCAAAATATTTTCCAGTCCACTTAATCATTTGTGAATTCATTTTACCAGTCATAGTGGCAAGAAGCTTCTCATCTGCATACAAAATAGCCGCAAACTCATCTCCACCAATTCGATAAACCTTACCGCAGTCAGAAAAAGAATCTGATATACATTTGGCTGCAGCATTAATCAGCTCATCTCCTGCTTCATGACCCAGATTGTCGTTAATAATCTTAAGTTCATTTACGTCAAAGGATATATAAACCAGATCCCTGTCCATTTTCTTCCTGGACAGCTTGTTAATATCAGTCTCATAAACTCTTCGATTAAGCAAACCGGTAAGTGGATCAAGGGAATACTTTCTCTCCAGCTCCTGTCGCTTCAACTCAGTTTTAACCTCAACATCTACATCATAAAGACCTACAATCAGATTCTTTTGACCATTATCATCTTCTGAATAAATGAAATTAAATCTGTAATATCTTAGCTTTCCATTAATCTTAAATCTGGCGTTTTCCGAATAAGCATTGGATTGCTCCAGCTTTTTCAAAATAGCTTCCCTTGAAAAATTCTCCTGAAAGCTCTCTCTATTCTGATTAACAATACTTTGCAGACCCTTATTCATTAAATTATCAAAAAAGTCACCCTTATTGTCCGTCTCCTTTACTAAAAACCTGCCGTTATCATCCTTCTTATATATCTCATAATCCCCTGACTTAATATCAACATAGTATATCGCCTCAAAATCTCCGGCAAGACCATATATTATACTTGTCTGCTTTCTGTTAAGACTATGATATCTATCCTCTAAAGCCTGTTCCCGCTGTATAGTAACATTAAAGGAATAAATGATAAATGCAGAAAGCATGAATCCGATAGAGTATAATGCCGCATCATAAAATACATACTGCAATAATCCAAAACTAAGTGGTACCAGTGAAAACAGCAGTGCATTGGAAAATTTACTTCCCTTCTTACGTATTATCATGATTATTGAATACAATATCAAAATAAAATAGTACAAATACTGAAGAAGATATAACAGAGCTCTAATACTTCCAGTATAATAATTGCACTGTTCATCAACACGAAATGCAGCATGGGTTATATGATTAGAGGCCAGCACCAGTATCTGGATAGCTATCAGAATATGTCGCAGATAATTAAGCGTAACCCCGGCTTTTCCTTTGGTATCAGTGTAATGCAGCATATAGCCAAACCATATATATGCACTAACTGCAGCGGCTGAGTGAAAACCGTAAGCAACCAAAGTAAATCCTGTCCTGGATATCCATACAGTCTGTGAAGAAAAGAACCCCCATAACATGTCAACGCAGCAAAAAAAAGTAAAAAAATAAAGCATATGACAGAAATGGGAGTCAATGGTCTCTTTATATTTAGTTTGTCTTGTTCTATTAATAATGAGTGTGATTTCAAATAAACACATCACACATGTAATTACATATAAAACCCCTATATTCATATTCAATCTCCCAATGCTTTATAATTAAATTTTAGCATAAGAGACATTATAATCAAGAAAAAAATTAGTTATTAGCAATTACCTGCCCCTGTACAACAGAGGTCTCATTATATTGTCCAGAAAGCTTTATCATCTCCTTCTTAACAAGGAGAATAATAGTTGAACCACCGTATTCAAAATACCCTTTTTCAGCTCCGGCCTTAACCTTAGAACCACATGAATACTTCTTGTCATTGGCAATTCGGCCTACCAGCATTGCTCCAACCTCCATCTGAACCACATTCCCAAATGAAGAAGTCTTAACAACCTGATACTCTCTGGAATTCTGTGCAAAAACAGGAACTGTAGCAGTAGCTATTGGTCTTACACAATGTAATACACCATTTATTCTGCGCTTTTTGGTAATAATTCCATCTGCCGCAAAACAGTATCTGTGATAATGTGAAGGAGTAAGTCTGAATATTAATGCATATCCATCCTTATACTCTTTGGCAAGCTCCTCATCCTTCAACAACTGCCCAATAGTAAACTTTGTATGCTTAACATCAAGAACTGTTGTGTTCTTAATTTTTACAGCTGTCAGAAAAGCATCACATGGGCTAATCAGTTCTCCAGCCTTTACACAAATCCTGTCCTGAACTCTCTTTCTACAGAAAAACTCATTAAAACACTGGAATCCATTCTCCGGCTCTATTACACCTTCTGTCTTAATATTGCAGGACTTTATGAATTTTGGAATAAGTGGCTTTGAAAGCTTTGAATCAAGAAAGGCTCCTGCTATCTTTGAAACAGGAGGACTGATAAGAACCTTCAGAACCACTCTTCCCGGCTTTGTCTTATAAAGAAATCTTAGAGCTTTGCTCTCCATTACATTGCCCCCCATGCAAGTACAAGCACCATTGCAATTGCCTCTACAATTCCAACTACTACTATACAGATTTTGCCTACAATCTTAGGCTTCTTGATATTAACCGGAGTAATAAATCCAATTGCAGTAACAGCAAGAAGTGCTAATAACCATGCAATATTTTTAATAATCTTCTCATCGAATAAAACATAAAATGCTGGCAGGAAAATCGCAATAGTAGTAACCGGTACTCCTAAATAGCTCTTTCTGCTCTCTGTTGTCTGCTTCTGTCTCTCCTCCTCAAGCACATTAAAATATGCAAGTCTAATAAGGGCACATAATGTATATGCTGCTGCAATTGCCCCTGCAAGAGGATTTTTGCCTGAAATCATATAAACAATGATAGCTGGTAAGACACCAAAACTAACCAGGTCACTTAATGAGTCAATCTGGATACCAAAGTTCTTAGCCATTCTGTCTCTTTCCTTTGTTGCTGCAACTGCACCATCAAACATATCACAAACACCTGCAAGCATAAGACAAAGTACTGCATTCCAATATTTTCCATTTATCGACATAAGTACACCGGTAAATGCTAAAAGCATTCCACAATATGTAAGCACTACTGTATAATCATAATAACCAATTCTCTTTCTTTCCATTAGTTCTCTCCCCGTTCTATTTTATCAATCCAAATCCAATGCTGTACGCCAAGATACACCATGGTTTTCCAAGTATTATTATCCAGATAAACTTTTTTGCATTCATCTTAATCAAGCCTGAAAAGTAACACAAGAAATCATCCGGAAACATAGGTAACACTGTTGCTATAAATAAGAATACGTCATAAGACCTGCTCTTTTCTATTCTCTTAGCCCATTTATTATACAATTTTTCTGAAAACATAGCCAGTACAATATCTATGCCATATTTTCTGGCCAGAAAATAAGCAATTATGGATCCTAACGATATTCCAATATAGTTACACCAGAATCCGGTCCATGTTCCAAACATTATGGCTCCTACTGCACAACCAAGGTATCCTGGAAATACAGGAACTACTACCTGAAATGCCTGAAACAAAACGAGTGCCAGCGGTCCAAACACTCCAAACTTTTTCATAAAGGACTGAAGCGATTGTACTGAATTAAACTCCCCCTGGAAAAACCATTTTACAAATGCAACAAATATTATTAAGATGCCGAAAATTGCAAGAGCCTTTATTTTATTTGTTAAAGACTTGTCCAATTTTCTCTATACACCTCCTATAATGCTTGCTAAATCCAACTTTGTCAATAATTTGATAAGAAATCTCTGCTAAAGCAACTCCTCCGATTACATCGTAAATCACATGCTGCTTAGTGGTGAGAGTAGAAACACATATAGCTAATGCAATAATTACTGATACCCATTTATACCAATTAGGAATCTTTTTGTTCTCTCGAACTGCTATTACACAAAACCAGCTTGTAAGACAGTGAATGGATGGGAACAAATTATCCGCCGCATCTGCCGAATATAAAAACCTCATAAATTCATCGAAAAATCCACTACCTACTATCTCAGGTCTTGTGTTTGTCGTTGGAAATACAAGGAAAATTATCAAACAAACAATCTTTGCCAAAAAGTCTGCACTCAAAAACCTATATACTGTTTTAGCATCCTGAACACATCCCAGCACATAATTTAGAGCCCAGAAAATATAACTGCCAAAATATATCAAAACCATCCATGGAACTATAGGAACCATATCATCAAATGCGTTAGAAAGATTGTAATGGTAATTATTTCCAACTATCAGCCTGGTTCCATAGTATGCGATACAATTTATTGTCAACTCAATTATCAAACCAATAATATATACAACAGGAATGTATTTCGTAAACTTTTTCATAAATAACCTCTATTTCTTCCCAAGAAAACGCGCCCCGCAAACATCACGGTGCGCGTTACAGTAATCAATATTTAACTATTTAAGCATTCCCTCAAGGGCCACCTTAGCCTCAGCAATTGCATCCGGAATACCTGCCGGATTCTTACCACCAGCCTGTGCCATGTTGGGACGACCACCGCCGCCTCCGCCAACCTTAGCTGCGATTGCCTTAATAAGGTTACCGGCGTGAGCACCCTTAGCCTGGGCTTCATCAGTTGCCATTGCAATAAGGTTAACCTTGCCTTCATTTGAAGATGCAATAACAACCACTCCATCTCCAAGCTTCTCCTTAAGCTGATCGCCAAGGTCTCTAAGACCATTCATATCTACTCCATCAACACTTGTAGCAAGAAGCTTAAGGCCCTTAATCTCTACAACCTGATCCATTACATCACCAAGAGCATCCTTGGCTGCCTTACTCTTAAGAGACTCATTCTCGCTTGCCAATTCCTTCATCTCAGCCATAAGCTTCTCAAGACGTTCAACAAGATTAGCTGGTGTTGTCTTAACAACCTTAGCAGCCTTATTGAGCTCCTCTTCAAGATTAGCATAATATGCAAGAACATTATCTCCTGTAAGAGCCTCAATACGACGTACTCCTGCAGCCACACCACTCTCTGAGAGAATCTTAAAGGCGGCAATATCAGATGTATTCTTAACATGTGTTCCACCACAGAACTCTTTTGAGAAGTCACCCATAGTAACAACACGAACTGTCTCGCCGTATTTCTCGCCAAAGAGAGCCATAGCGCCAGTCTTTTTAGCCTCATCAACTGTCATAACCTCAGTTACAACAGGAACTGCCTCTGCAATCTTGGCATTAACCATATCCTCAACCTTCTTAAGCTCCTCTGGAGTCATAGCTGAGAAATGAGAAAAATCAAAACGTGTTCTCTCTGAATCCTGGAATGAACCTGCCTGCTCAACGTGAGTACCAAGCACTTCTCTAAGAGCCTTCTGAAGAAGATGTGTAGCCGAATGGTTACGACATGTCATCTTACGAAGCTGGTCATCAACTGATAATGTAGCTTCTGCTCCTACTCTAATCATTCCTTCTGAAACATATCCAACATGAGCATATCTGTTACCAACAACCTTAACTGTATCCTCAACAACAAATGTTCCCTCTGCAGTTGTGATAATACCCTTATCACCCTGCTGACCACCCATTGTTGCATAGAAAGGAGTCTTGGCAACTATGATAGAACCCTTATCACCTTCTGCTAATGCGTCAACAACCTCAGACTCTGTTGTAAGTACTGCAACTTTATCTGTAGAGCTTGTTGCATCATATCCTACAAATTCAGTTGTTACATCAGACTCAATCTCGTTATAAACATCGGCATCTGCACCCATATAGTTTGTCTCTTTACGTGCAGCTCTTGCCTTCTTTCTCTGCTCATCCATACAAGCCTTGAAGCCAGCCTCATCATAAGAGAAGCCTTTCTCCTCAAGAATCTCAGCTGTAAGGTCGATTGGAAATCCATATGTATCATACAACTTAAATGCATCCTCTCCAGAGAGAACCTTCTCCCCTGCAGCCTGCATTTTGTCTTCCATCTCAGATAAGATTACAAGACCCTGATCAATAGTCTTGGCAAACTTCTCTTCTTCCTGTGTAAGGACCTTTAAGATGAAATCCTGTTTCTCATCAAGCTCTGGATATCCATCCTTACTCTCATTAATTACTACCTGAGCAATCTTGGCAAGGAAAGTACCATCTATACCAAGCATTCTTCCATGTCTTGCAGCACGACGGATAATTCGGCGCAATACATATCCTCTACCCTCATTTGATGGCATAACACCGTCAGAAATAAGGAAAGTTGAAGAACGAATATGATCTGTGATAAGTCTGATAGAAACATCATCCATGGCATCAACCTGATATGTCTTGCCTGAAATCTCACATACCTTATCACGAATTGCCTTCATTGTATCTACATCAAATACTGAATCAACATCCTGAACAACAACTGCAAGTCTTTCAAGACCCATACCAGTATCAATGTTCTTATTCTCTAATTCTTCATATCCACCATGTCCATCACCGTTGAACTGGGTAAATACATTGTTCCATACTTCCATGAAACGATCGCACTCACAGCCAACCTTACAGTCAGGACTTCCACAACCATACTTCTCACCACGATCATAATAGATCTCAGAGCATGGTCCACATGGTCCGGCACCATGCTCCCAGAAGTTATCACACTCACCAGTTTCAGGATCTCTGTAGAAACGGGTGATTCTGTCAGCATCAATGCCAATCTCCTTGTTCCAGATCTCGAAGGCTTCTTCATCTTCACCATAGATTGATGGATAAAGTCTGTCTTCCTCCAGACCAATTACTTCTGTAAGGAATTCCCATGACCTGGCAATTGCCTCATGCTTAAAATAATCTCCAAAAGAAAAGTTTCCAAGCATCTCAAAGAAAGTAAGATGTCTTGCTGTCTTGCCTACATTTTCGATATCACCTGTTCTTACACACTTCTGGCAGGTTGTGACTCTCTTACGAGGTGGGACTTCCTGTCCTGTAAAGTAAGGCTTAAGAGGCGCCATACCTGCATTAATAAGTAACAAACTGTTGTCATTATGTGGTACGAGCGAAAAGCTCTTCATAGCAAGATGTTCCTTGCTCTCAAAAAAACTAAGATACATTCGACGTAACTCGTTCACGCCATAACTCTTCTTCATTATTAGTGTTCCTCCAATTTATTTCTCTGCCTTAGCATTCTTATGCTTGCGGAACTTAATTCCAAGGAATACTCCAATTCCGCCAACGCCTACTAAAGCTGTCATTATTAATAAGTATTGTAAAATACATAAAACAAAATCTTTCATTACAAAAAACCTCCTTATACATTTACAAATCTCATACATTATATATGAATTTTGTTATAAATTCAATGGTTTTCAAGACTCAAACACAAAGACCTGGTTCTCTCTGCTAATTTCCATTACTCTCTCTGCCATTGCACGATTAGTCAATCGTTTCTTAAATTCACTGATTGCTGAATAATTCTGCCACATATGCATTGGGAAAACATACTCTGCATCAGTATTCTTAAGAAAGTAATCCATACTGTCCGCCTGATGAGTTTCCAGTCGTGGATCCATTGGAACAAAAGCAAGATTAATAGGCTTGTCCGTCAGTTTATTAATCTCATGCCTGTAGCTTTTAGTCATTCGGCCATTGATTAGTTCTCCTACACCTTCCATTCGCCAGTCGCATAAATCTCCGCTGTGAAATACTGTAACACCATTAAGACTGACATAAAAGGCTACTCCTGCATCTGTTGACTTTAGTGTTGTAATCACCATATCTCCAAGCTCATATTTTTTATCCGGTTTTACAAATAAAACCTTGTCCCTCACCTGGGGATCAATGCCATGCTTGCTGAGAAAATTAGGACTAATCCTGATATCCTTAGAAAAAATATACTGTATGTTGTTATATCTTTTAGCCCAGTTTAAAATCTCCATATCATAATGATCCTGATGGCTGTGACTGGCAAATAAATATATTTTGGTATCTGGCTCGTAGGTTGGGATTTTGCCAGAAAAACTGTATCCATTTACTCGATCACCATTAAAATAATCAAAAATCAAAACCGAATCATCAATCTCTACAAGAAAGCAGCTATGATGTATGAAAATAACCTGCATTACAACTTTCCTCTCTTACTTACTTATCTTTTGTGCCTTCCCAATGTTGGTAATAACCTCTGTAACAAGAGCTTCAAACCTTGGTGCTACTGTATCTGCAGCCTCCTGAACCTCCTGATGCGAAAGGGGATTAGGTGATATTCCACTGGCAAGATTAGATATGCATGAAATACCTACCACCTTCATTCCCATATGATTGGCCGCCATAGCCTCACAGGCCGTACTCATTCCAGCCGCATCGGCTCCCAGTGTCCTTAGCATTGCTACCTCCTTAGGTGTCTCATAGTTAGGACCTGTAAGCTGAACATAGGTACCCTCCTTAATCTGAAAGTCAAGCTGGGTGGCTGCTTTTCGAACTATCTGAGCCAGCTCACTGTCATAGACCTGAGACATATCAGGGAACCTTACACCCAATTCATCAATGTTAGGTCCAATCAGTGGGGATGGAACAAAGGTTGAAATGTGATCCGTAATAAGCATCAAATCTCCTGCTTTCATTCCAAGCTGAATTCCCCCAGCTGCATTGGTAACAAACAAAACCTTTGCCCCCATCATTTTCATAAGACGGGTTGGAAGCACAACATCGCTCATTGGATACCCCTCATAGTAATGAACACGCCCCTGCATACATACAACAGGAACTTCACCTACATATCCAAAAATAAAACGACCCTTGTGGCCTGGGACTGTAGACACTGGAAAACCTTCAATATCATGGTAATCCAAGGTGTCCACTATTTTGATTCTTTCCCCATAGTTGCCAAGTCCAGAGCCAAGAATAAGTGCAACCTCAGGCACAAAATCAATCTTACTCTTAACGCTGTCATAACATTTTAATAGTTTTTCATATACCTTATTCATTTTCTTCCTCCGTATAATTTTTATTATAGCAAATTACATTTGAAATAGCACCCCTAGATTATTATGCAGACCATTCCTCCGTTACTGTCATTCACAATTTTTTGCATTGTATCCTGAAGCTTAATCTGGCATTCATCATCCATCTGTGATATCTTATTGCGAATTCCATCCTCCATTAGCTCACCAATTGATTTTCCAAAGATACTTGTGTTCCAGATCCCCTCTCCCTTTTCTTCTCCATCCTTGATATAGGCTATCAGGTCCTCTGCCTGCTCTTTGTTTCCTACTATAGGAGCTATCTCTGTCTCAATGTTGGCTCTGATCATATGAATCGATGGGGATACGGCATTCATTTTCACGCCATACTTACTACCATGCTGAATAAGCATTGGATCCTCCATGACAATGTCCTCAAGTGAAGGCATTACCACTCCGTAGCCCTTTTGCTGAACAGCATAAAAGGCTTCCTGGACTTTGCTGTATTCAGCCTTCATATTTGTAAGATCCCTGATAAGCGAAATCAGCTCATATTCATCATTAATCTCGACCCCTGATAAATCTGAAATATTCTCGTAGTAGTACTTCTCGTTAACATCTATCTTGAATCGAACTGTTCCAGAGCTTAAATCACACTGTTGGATTATTGAATTCTTGATAATATCGTTGTTATTATAGGATTCAAGTGTATTAGGCGCCGTATTTTTGAACTGCTCCATGGTGAAATAACTGTTAAGGCATTCTCTTGAATAGTTAACAATACACTGTTTTACCTTGTGTTCCCTGCTAAGTCCCTCAACCCACTTGGGAATTTGAAATTCAAACTTCACAACTGGAAATTCAAACAGAATTTTCTCAAGAATATTATGGGCATCTTCCTCCTGCATCTGACTGCAGTTGACAGGAATAACTGTTACTCCATACTCTTCTTCCATTTCACATTTCAACCTCTGAGTATTACTACTATAGGGTTTTATTGTATTTAATACAATGACAAATGGCTTATTCGCCTGTTTTAACTGATTAACACTCATCCTTTCGGCTTCTATATAATTTGTTCTCTCCAACTCCCCTATACTTCCGTCAGTTGTAACAATTATACCAACTGTTGAGTGATCTAATATTACCTTGTCTGTTCCCACCTTCGCCGCCTCTTCGAAGGTTACGTCCTCATCAAACCAGGGGGTTTTTACCATTCTAAATTCATCCCCCTCCATATATCCGTTAGCTCCCTCTACTGCAAAGCCAACACAGTCAATTAAACGGACTCTTACAAGACTTTCATCCTCCAGCTTAAGAGAAATAGCCTGCTGTGGAATAAACTTTGGTTCTGTTGTCATTACAGTTTTTCCCTGAGCAGACTGTGGCAATTCATCCAGGGTGCGTTTCTTCATGGCTTCGTCATCTATATAGGGAATAATGCAGTGCTCCACAAAGCGCTTAATAAACGTAGACTTTCCAGTCCTCACCGGTCCGACAACACCTATGTAAATATCACCATTTGTTCTCCCCTGAATATCTTTATATAAATCAAAACTTCTTTCGGGCATAAAAATAAGACTCCTTCCTCATATATTGCTAATATATGGTGATGGAGTCTTAATTATTCTATATATTACTATGTTTTTGTCTATTCTATAGTACTTTGCCTATTTTGAAGTTTTCTCTGCAGTAGTTTCTACACTTGTTTACGCAGTAGCATCGTCACTTGTTTCTGCATCCTCTTCTTCAGTCTCTACCTCATTAAGACGAGCATACATCTGCATATGCTTACGAAGCTTCTTTGCAAGCTTGTTATCAATCTGCTCCTCTGTAGCTCTCCACTTCCAGTTCTCTCCGATTGTAGATGGAATGTTAATTCTAGCCTCACTGCCAAGACCAAGAAGATCCTGCATTGGAACAATGGCCATATCTGCAACAGAAGCCCATGCTGCTCTCATCATACCCCAGTTATAGCCTTCTTCCTTAGTAAGGTTAAGGTATTCCTTAGCAAATTTAACAGACTGCTTTGGAGCTGTCTTCATCCATCCCATAACTGTATCGTTGTCATGTGTTCCAGTATATACAACACAATGTGTTGGATAATTATGTGGAAGATAATCGCTGTCCTCTCTTGCATCAAATGCAAACTGGATTACCTTCATTCCAGGGAATCCTGAGTCCTTAAGAAGCTTAAGCACTGAAGGAGTTAAAAATCCTAAATCTTCTACGATAATTGGAAGCTTTCCAAGCTTCTTCTCCAATGCATTAAAGAGGTCCATTCCAGGTCCCTGCTTCCACTGACCATTCTTAGCTGTGTCATCCTTGGCAGGAATAGCATAATATGAATCAAAGCCTCTGAAATGGTCAATTCTTATGATGTCATAAAGGCTGGCCATAGCTTTAATTCTCTTAGTCCACCATGTGTAATTATCCTTCTTCATCTCGTCCCATCTGAATAAAGGATTACCCCAGAGCTGACCATCCTCAGAAAATGCATCTGGAGGACATCCTGCTACTTCAATTGGATTAAGCTCCTCGTCAAGATAGAACTGTGTAGGGTTAGCCCATACATCTGCACTATCACCTGCAACGTAAATTGGAACGTCACCAATAATTTCAATATTCTTTGAATTAGCGTACGCCTTTAATTCATTCCACTGCTTAAAGAAAAGATACTGAAGCATCTTATAGAATTCAATATCAGAAGCATACTCCTTTTTAGCCTCTTCAAGTGCAGCAGCATCACGTGTCTTGAGCTTCTCATCCCACTCAAACCATGCCACCCCACCATTAGCATCCTTCAATGCCATAAAGAGAGCATACTCATCCAGCCATTCAGCCTCCTTCTCACAAAATGCTGAATAGTCTTCTGGAACCTTCTTCTCAAAACGGGCATATGCTTTCTTTAACAAAGCATATCTTGAGATATACATTGTTCCATAATCTACATATTTAATACTTCCACCCCAATCGAAGGACTCACATTCCTTCTTTGTTAGGAGCTTATCTTTGCATAAGTACTCCAAATCAATAAAATAAGGATTACCTGCAAAACTTGAAAATGACTGGTATGGTGACTCTCCGTAGCTGGTTGGACAAATTGGTAAAATCTGCCAGTACTTCTGTCCACCCTTCTCTAAGAAATCTACAAATTTTTTAGCTGCCTTTCCCATTGTTCCAATACCATATGGTGAAGGAAGGGATGAAATTGGCATTAATACGCCACTCGTTCTCATTGTTTATCCTCCTAAATTAAATTATATTTATTATAACATTATTTTCCACCCTCAACAAACACAATTTCAACTCTGCTTCATTCTTGTAAAATATTAAAGTCAATGCTAGTATAATAATTGAAATAACTAATGAGGTGTGCATATGAACGATGTTATCAAACACAAGCTTACTCACAACGGCAAGCGCCTTGTGGTGTCTTTAAAATGGGTATTTTTCTCTATTATGGTTGGTACCTTGGTAGGTCTTTGCGGAGTCGCATTTTATTATGGACTTTCCTATGTAACAGACTATAGAGTTAAAAATCCCTGGTTAATTTATTTGCTTCCAATTGGCGGTTTATCCATCGTTGGATTATATCATTTACTTAAAAACGAAAATGATGCCGGAACCAATCTTGTAATCTCAGCTATTCACTCAGGTGATGAGCTGCCCTTTAAGATGGCTCCACTTATCTTTGTCTCAACCCTGATTACCCACCTTCTTGGAGGTTCTGCCGGTCGTGAAGGTGCTGCTCTTCAAATGGGCGGCAGCCTCGGTAATTCTATCGGCAAACTGTTCAGATTTGATGATAAAGATAAAAATGTAATGATTATGTGCGGTATGAGTGCTGCCTTTTCAGCCCTCTTTGGTACTCCCATGGCAGCAGCAATTTTCTCCATGGAAATGATCAGTGTTGGTGTAATGTATTACACAGCACTTGTTCCATGTGTAATCAGTTCTCTTGTTGCTCACGGAATAGCCATGGAATATGGAGTAACTAACGAATTTTTCCTAATTGAGTCAATTCCGGAATTTAATATTATCACCGCAATGGAAATCTCTGTTTTGGCTGTTCTTTGTGGAATCTTAAGCATATTATTCTGCGTAGTAATTCACTCCACACAGAATCTGTATAAGAAGTTCTTTTCTAATCCTTACATCAGAGCTTTTGCAGGTGGCCTACTGATTATTGCAGCCACAACAATTGTTGGAAACCAGACTTATAACGGAACCGGAATGAACATTATAGAAAAATGTATAGACGGAACCGTTCATCCGGAGGCCTTTATTGTTAAGCTGATTTTTACAGCTATCACCTTAGGAGCAGGATATAAAGGAGGCGAAATTGTTCCTTCCTTTTGTACCGGTGCAGCCTTCGGCTGTCTCTTTGGTAATCTGTTAGGCTTCTCGCCTACACTTTGTACCGCAGTAGGTATGACCGCAGTATTCTGTGGTGTAACAAATTGCCCTATATCCTCACTCCTTATAAGCTTTGAACTGTTTGGATATGACGGAATGCCATATTTCCTGTTAGCAATATCCTTTAGTTATATGTTCTCAGGATACTTTGGTCTCTATCACAGCCAACGAATTGTTTATTCTAAGTACAAGACCAACTACATTAACAAATCAACACATTAATCAAGGTAAGCAATCAGGCAGGACATTTCTTCAAGTTCTGTCTGATTTTTTATTGTTTTAATCACTTCTGTGCCAGCCTTATCACCGCAGGCTACAACCTTCCATTGTCCCTCTGGAAGCTCTAAGGTATTAGCACTCTTATTTGCGTTATATACAATTAGCATTTTTTCTGAATGTGCTTCCACTGTAAATGCAACCACATTCTCCTGTTTAACCTCAAGGAAGCTGATGCAGTCATCTACCCTGTCTTTTTCCTCAAGTCGTAAAGCCTTAAACTTCTTTCTTATCGCTATAATTCCTTTATAATATTCAACAAGGTCTGCATGCTTATCCAGCATATCATATTTAACACTGTTAACCTCAATTGGAAGATTATAGCTATTCTCTGAAAGCTGTCCCTTATATGGCTTTGTTCTTCCGTATTCCTCTCCCTGAAGGAAAAATGGAATTCCCTGAGAAGTAAATACTATTGCAGCCGAAAGTCGATTCATGGCAAGAAGCTCATCTTCAGTTGCCTCCGGACAGCAGGTTAACAATTTGTCCCATAAAGTTAAATTATCGTGACATGAAACATAATTAACAACATCTCCCGGTTTTGCTGAAACAGAGCCCTTTACACAGAACTTAATGTCCTCTTCAAAACCTTTTCCGCCATCTACATAGCCTGGAACATCCAGGTCAAACACATGTCCCTTAATAGCATCTCTGATGTCATCTGAAAATACTCCAACGCCTGGCATCAGTCCGACATTCTTCTTCATTGCTCTAACACTCTCTGGAAGAGTACTCTCATCTCCCGTCCAGCCTTCACCATACATTACAATGTCTGGTCTGATTTTCTTAACTGCTTCATAGGCCTGGTTCATTGTCTCAATGTCAAGCACTCCCATAAGGTCAAATCTGAATCCATCAATATGGTATTCACTTGCCCAGTAGCATAATGAGTCAATTATGTATTTACGCACCATTGGCTGTTCAGATGCTACTTCATTACCACATGCAGATGCGTTAGAATATCTGTCACCGTCTTTTCTGAAATAACAGTCTGGTGCTGTCTTCTGGAAACAGCTGTCCTCAATATTGTAGGTATGGTTATAAACCACATCCATGATTACGCCGATTCCTTCATCGTGGAAAGCCTTTACCATCTGCTTAAACTCTTTGATTCTAACCTCTCCATGATATGGGTCAGTTGAAAATGAGCCTTCTGGAACATTGTAGTTAAATGGATCATAACCCCAGTTATACTGTGGTTTATCGCTTGCCTCATCAATGCTTCCGAAATCATAGGAAGGCATAATCTGAACATGAGTTATTCCCAATTCCTTAAGATGATCAAGACCTGTTGCTTTTCCACTGTCATTTACTAGCCCCTTCTCTGTTAAGCCTAAGTACTTTCCTGGATATTTTGCATGGCAGGATGCATCGCTTGTTGTATCGAGCACAGAAATCTCAGTTACAATCAGGTCTGTTCTGCTCTTAACCTCTGGTCCCTTATCTGCATCAAAGCCTTCAGGATTAGTAGTCTCCAAATCAATCACCATTGATCTAAGGCCATTAACGCCTGCTGCCTTTGCATATGGGTCGTGGGTTTCAACTACATTGCCCTGATTATCTACTTTATATGTATAGTAGACCTTGTTTAAATCACCCTCTACTGTGGCCTCCCATATTTCATTGGCTTTCTTCTCCATTAAAATCTTGTCATAGCAATCACCTTTTTCACCATCACTAAAAAGGCATACTTCAACACTCCCTGCTGAAGGTGCCCATACTCTAAAGGTAGTATTACTACTCTTATAATCTGCCCCTAACTTATTTATCATATTTTTTCCTTCCAAATAATTTTCGTTTATTTTCGTAAACAATTATATTTCATATCCACCGCAATGTAAATACGTAATAATTGCCTAATTTTTTCATTTTTTTTAGTCAATTTGATGTGTAAAGAAAAAAGCCCGGGTAAAAATCCGGGCTTAGTCTTTATCTGTTTGTTGCTTCTACAAATGCCTCAAGCTTCTCAAGAGCTTTTCCGCTGTCTATTAGCTCTGCTGCCAGTTTAATTCCTTCCTGTAAGCTTTCAGCCTTACCTCCTATATAAAGAGACGCTCCTGCATTAAGAAGAATTGCCGTTCTCTTTGGACCTTTTTCCTCTCCGCTTAGAATTGCTCTTGTAATTGCAGCATTTTCTGCCGGCTCACCACCTACAAGATCCTCCTTAGTTCCACTTATAAGTCCGAAATCTTCTGGCTTAATATCATATGTCTTATATTCTCCATTGCCAAACTCACATACCATTGTTGGTCCTACTGCTGATATTTCATCCAGCTTTTCTCTTCCAAATACCACCATTCCTCTTTCTACTCCAAGGCTGCTTAATACATGGGCAAGTGGCTCTACAAGGCTCTCATCATATACCCCAAGAAGCTGTCTCTTCGGGTGAACAGGGTTGGTAAGTGGTCCTAAAATATTAAATACGGTTCTAATTCCAAGCTCTTTCCTGATTCCGCCAACATACTTCATAGATGTATGATATTTCTGAGCAAAGAAGAAGCATAATCCAACCTCTTTCAATAATTCTACACACTTTTCAGGGTCCTGCTGAATGTTTACCCCTAAGGCTTCAAGGCAGTCTGCGGTACCTGATTTTGAAGAAGCAGCTCTGTTTCCGTGCTTAGAAACCTTCATACCTCCAGCTGCTGCAACAAATGCTGATGTTGTTGAAATATTAAAGCTGTGGGCGCCATCTCCACCTGTTCCAACAATCTCAAAGGTGTCCATATCACCTGCATCAACCTTTAATGCATGTTCTCTCATTGCAGCTGCACATCCAGCTATCTCGTCAATTGTTTCAGCCTTTGTACTCTTTGTAGAAAGTGCTGCCAGAAATGCTGCATTCTGTGTTGCAGAAGTCTCTCCATTCATTATCTCATTCATCACTTCATAGGCTTCATCATACGTAAGATCCTGTTTGTCTACGATTTTAATAATAGCTTCCTTAATCATTTTCCCATCCTCTTTTCGTCCGAATTTATAGACTTGCAAGCTCCTGTTTAAAGGTCCTGCAGTATTCTTCTGCGGCCTTTGGTGCAAAATCATTTTCTCTGAGCAGATTAATAAAGTGAGAGCCAACTATTGCGCCATCAATTTCATCCTTCATAGGTAAAACATCTGCTGCAGTCTTAATTCCAAATCCCATCATTACCGGAATCTTTGAGACACTCTTTACTTTTGAAAGATATTCCTTAACTTTCTTATGAAAAGAACCTGTTTGTCCTGTAACACCCATAGTAGATACACAGTATACAAAGCCCTGTGCATTTTCCAATATGGTTGAAATTCTATCCTCTGATACTGGCGATAATAACTGAATAAGTATTGTTGCATCACTTTTGTCTATTTCAGCCTGAAGCATATCCTGCTCCTCGTATGGAAGGTCTGGAATAATCAGTCCATCTACTCCTGCTTCGTTACATTTTTTTACAAATGCTTCTATTCCATAATTAATGATTGTGTTGTAGTACATCATAAATACGATTGGAATATTTACGCCCTCTGCTCTCACTTCTTCCATAAGTGAAAAAACTTTTCTAAGTGTTGTTCCACCAAGAATTGCTTCATAAGATGCCTGCTGTATTACAGGTCCGTCTGCAATAGGATCTGAGAAGGGAATTCCCAACTCTATTACATCTGTTCCTGCAACTTCCTGTGCTTTAATAATCTCTTTTGTTGTGTTTAAATCTGGCAGTCCAGCTGTAATATATGTGATTAATGCTTTTTCATTTTTTTCTTTCAGGCTGCTCATTGCAGCTTCAATTCTATTTTTGCTCATTATATTATTCCTTTCCCTCTTAGTTCAGATATCCTTTTCCGGCTAAATAATTTGAGATTGTATGAACATCCTTGTCTCCTCTTCCTGACAGACATACAATCATGCTCTGTTCCGATGTCATTTCTTTTGCCTTCTTGATTGCATATGCAATTGCATGGGCACTTTCAATTGCAGGAATAATTCCCTCCATCTGTGTAAGCTCCATTAATGCATCCATTGCTTCCACATCAGTTATTGGTACATACTGTGCTCGGCCGCTGTCCTTAAGATATGCATGCTCAGGGCCTACGCCCGGATAATCAAGTCCTGCCGATATAGAATGTGCAAGCTGTACATTTCCATCATCGTCCTGAAGAAGGTATGAGTACATTCCATGAAGAACTCCTGGTGCACCCATAGCCATTGATGCTGCATGCTCGTTTGTATCAACACCTTTTCCAGCAGCCTCAACACCAATTAATTCCACACCTTCTTCCTCAATAAAATCGGCAAACATTCCAATAGAGTTGGATCCACCTCCAACACAGGCCATTACTACGTCTGGAAGTCTTCCCTCTACTTCATAATGCTGCTTCTTGGCCTCACGGGAGATTACTGCCTGAAATTCCTTTACCATCTTAGGATATGGATATGGACCTACGGCTGAACCAATGATATAGAAGGTATCCTCTGCTGTTTTTGCCCAGCTTCGGATTGCCTCATTTGTTGCATCCTTAAGTGTATTACTTCCGGATTCTACTGGTACAACTGTTGCTCCTAACATTTCCATTCTCATAACATTAAGGGCCTGACGCTCAACATCCTCTTTTCCCATATATACAGTACACTCCATATCAAAAAGTGCTGCTCCTGTTGCTGTGGCAACACCATGCTGTCCTGCACCGGTTTCTGCTATAACCTTTGTCTTACCCATTCTTTTGGCAAGAAGAATCTGACCGATTACATTGTTAATCTTATGGGCTCCTGTGTGGTTAAGATCCTCTCTCTTAAGATAAATCTTTGTTCCGTATTTCTCACTCATTCTCTCTGCAAAGTAGAGTGGTGTCTCTCTTCCTACATACTGCTTTAAATAATAATGGTACTGCTTTAAAAACTCCGGATCAACAATTGCTTCTTCAAATGCTTTGTCTATCTCATTTAATGTATTCATAAGAGATTCAGATACAAACTGACCTCCGAATTTTCCATAATATGCTTTCTTATTCATTAGTTCTAACCCTTTCTACAAACTCTTTAATTAATTCTTCGTCTTTTCCATTATCTCCTTCTACTCCGGAGCTGACATCAACCATATTCGGTTGAAAAATTGATATTCCCTGCTCTACATTTGATGCCCTGAGCCCCCCAGCAAGAATAAACTGTCTTCCCTCGAAAATCGAAGACTCTATTCTACTGCTCCAGTCAAAGGTTTTACCACTGCCATACTCGGCACCATCTACAACTATTGCCTGTATTTTATTATTCTGTTCCTCAGACAGGGACTGAAAAAATTGCTGCTTTTCTTCCATTTCTTCCTTCTTGGAAATGTTAAAGGCATACCAGACTGGAATTGACACTGCATCAAGCACCTCTTTATCAAGGACCTTATGTACCTGAAGCACATCAAAACCTGCTTCCTGTATTTCCCTTGCAAGACTCACTGATGGAGATACTGTCACAGCAACTTTTTTAATGTCTCTATCAAGCTTTTCAAATAATTTCTTAGCCTGCTCAACTGTTACATAGCGTTTACTTTTTTCAAAAATAACAAAGCCTGCATAATCGGTTTTCACCTGATTAAGATAACCTATCTCCATCTCCTTTGTTATTCCGCAAATCTTTATCTTCATAGTACCTCTTTCCATTTTACTGCCAATGCTCTTGGGTCAGCAGCCTCCATAAATGCTCTGCCTATAAGGAAGCCGTCTACTCCAACTTCTTTTAGAAAATGCACATCGTCGTCTGTCATAATTCCACTTTCTGAAATATATATTTTATCCTTTGGAATGTACTTTCTAAGCCGCTTTGTGTTTTCCAGTGTGATAGTAAAATCCTTAAGATTTCTATTATTTACGCCTATGATTCTTGGCTCAATTTTCAGTGCTCTTTCTATCTCATATTCATCATGGGTCTCTACCAGCACATCAAGTTCAAGCTCTCTTGCCAGCTGGTAAAAATCACTCATCTGGACATCATCAAGAATTGCTGTAATCAAAAGTACTGCATCTGCGCCTATTGCCTTTGCTTCAAAGAACTGATATTCATCTATCATAAAATCCTTGCGCAAAATTGGTAGCTGGGACTTTGCTCTTATCTGCTTAAGATATTCAATATCTCCATTAAAATGATCCTGCTCTGTAAGACACGAAATTGCATCTACTGAAGAGTTATACTCATCTATTCTTTCCATCAGATCAATCTTACTGGTGATTGTTCCAAGAGTTGGAGATGCCTTCTTAAATTCACCAATTATTGATATTCCATCCTTTGCCAGATTGTTGTAAAAGCAGTTCTTATCCCTTGTAGGGTAGCTTTCTGCCATACGTCTCATCTCCTCTGGCGAAATTCTTTTTTTATCTTCCGACAATCGTATTTTCTTATCGTCAACTATTTTGTCCAGTATCATACGTCCTCCTAGATTACATCATTTACAAAGTTTTCAATCATTCGCTTGCCATGCTGTGTATAGATTGATTCAGGATGAAACTGTAATCCTACTACGGGATAATCCTTATGTCGCATTGCCATTATCTCCCCATCCTCTGTTGAAGCAAGAACTCTCAAACATTCCGGCAAATCTTCAGATGAAACTGCTAAGGAGTGATATCTTGCCACCTTTACCGGAGTATCAATTCCTGTAAAAATGCTTGTTCCATCATGTTCAATAACTGACTGTTTTCCATGGAAAAGTGCTTTTGCATAGGAAACTGTACCACCTAAGGCTTGGCCAATGCATTGATGCCCAAGACATATTCCAAGGATTGGTTTCTTGTCATAAAACTCCTTGATTACATCCATGCAGATTCCTGCCTCCTTTGGACTCTTTGGTCCCGGTGAGAGAATAATTCGTTCAGGATCCATTTCCTTAATCTCTTCTATTGTTATCTTGTCGTTTCTTACAACCTTTATATCCGAATTAAAAATCCCAATGTACTGGTAAAGGTTATATGTGAATGAATCGTAGTTGTCTATTAGTAAAATCATAAGTTTTCCTCCTCTACCAATGTCTTGGCAAGTGCCATAACTTTATTACAGCACTCTTTATATTCATTCTCAGGAACTGAATCAGCAACAATACCGGCCCCTG
The DNA here is from genome assembly GCA_036311465.1 of Agathobacter sp. Classification (GTDB taxonomy): domain Bacteria; phylum Bacillota; class Clostridia; order Lachnospirales; family Lachnospiraceae; genus Roseburia. Next base: position 43,630 of record JAXJPW010000039.1, on the reverse strand, counting down.
CCTGTAGGTATACTTTATTGCCTTTTTTTATCATTGTTCTGATAGTTATACAAAAATCCATATCACCGGAGAAATCTATATATCCAGTGGCACCACCATACATTCCTCTTCTTACAGTTTCCAGCTCGTCAATTATTTCCATTGCTCTAAACTTTGGAGCACCACTCAGTGTTCCAGCTGGAAGAAATGAAGAAACAAGGTCTAATGGGTGGTTATCATCTTTTTTCTTCCCCTCTACCTTGGAAACAATATGCATTACATGTGAGTAATTATGTACCTCCATAAACTCTGTAACCTTGACAGTTCCTATCTCAGCTATTCTTCCCATATCGTTTCTTGCAAGGTCTACAAGCATTACATGCTCGCTTTTCTCCTTCTCATCCGATAATAAATCGTTCTTAAGCAATGCATCCTCCTCCTGATTGGCACCTCTTGGTCTTGTGCCGGCAATCGGACAGGTATATACCCTTGCCCCCTGCTGCTTAACCACCATTTCAGGTGAGCTTCCTATTATTTCGAAATCTCCGAAATTGAAATAATACAGATAAGGTGAAGGATTAATCTCTCTTAAATTCTTGTATAATTCAAAGCCCTTTTGCTCGGTCTGAATTGTCCATCTTTGAGATAATACGGTCTGGAAAATATGACCTTCTTTAATATACTCCTTAATTTTGTTTACTTTTTTTGAATACTGCTCAAGGGAATCTGATTTATTTACAATAATACCATCATGCTTATAATTCTTTGTTGCCGCTTTATATTCTTCTCTGACTATTTTTATAAGCTCTGATGCCTCTTCAAGGGATTTGGCTTTTCCCTCTTCTGTGTCCTCCCCTAAAACAATTGCGCTAAGAGTTTCAGCCACATGATCAACCATAATAAATTTTGTCATGAGCATCATCTGAACTGTCTCAATGCCAATCTCATCTGGATTATCATCTGGAAGTTTTTCTGTATATCTGACAAAATCATATCCAAGACTTCCTACAAGTCCACCTGAAAATGAAATGCCATCATTGTCCTTTACTATGTCAAACTCACTATAGTATTCCTTAAGAAGCTCAAGTGGATTTCCCTCTCTCACCTCTTTACTGCCATCTAATCTTGTAATAACCAGGGAATTTCCCTTTGAGGAAATAATTTCCTCTGGCTCTGATCCAAAGAATGAATATCTGTCATAGTTCTTATCGTAACTCTCAAGAAGGAATCCCTTTTTGTTTCCTACAAGACTTTCGTACATTCCTATGGAGGTTTCATTTACTATACTTACTGTCTTTTTGTACACTCGAAGTCTTCTTTTCATAATCATTTCCTTTCTTTCAATACAGACCTGTATTTCACAAATAAAAAATCCCTCATGAGACTTGTAATCTCATGAGGGACGAATTATCGTGGTGCCACCCTTGTTCATTGCCTTGGTTAATTCAATAATGCTAAAACATTATCCTGAGAAAAATAAAAGCGAATTCCCTAATCAGAAAATTCGCCACCAATTACGCAATCTCTTTAATACGGAAGCCAATACAAGGCTTCGATATCTGACCCCTATAACGTGGGGAAACGGCTCCGCTACTATTACTAATATCCATAAAATAATTAGCACTTCACTTTGCATCTAACGAATCCATTCCATTCATACTATCATACCTGCTTCCACCACCGCAGGCTCTCTGTGAAGAATCATATGATGTACTACTTTCGCTCAATGATTTTAAATATTAATGTGTTTTAACTTTTTAATAGTTTACTTCTCTAAAGCGATTATGTCAACCATTTTTTAAAAAATTATTTTCCCAACTTCTTTTTCTGTTGGTTTCCCGTCAATTTTATGTACAGATTCTGTGGTATTATTCGTGAAAAGAAAACTGTGCACTTCATAGTTAAAGTAGGTACAATTACAACTTTTCGCTTTTTCATCTGATCAACTGCATAATTAGCACAATAGCTGGCAGTGATGCCCTTTAATGCGAAGCTGACATTTGCCACATCATTAAACTCCGTATCCACCGGTCCAGGGCAAAGACAGCCTATGTATACCCTGCTTCCCTGCTCCTTTAGCTCCCTTGCAATAGCCCGTGTAAGACTGGTAACATATGCCTTAGTGGCATAATATGTCGCCATATATGGTCCTGCTGGAATAAGTCCTGCAGAGCTTGCCACATTGAGAATATATCCCTGATTTCTATTCTGAAAAATCTTAAGTATTCTCTTGGTCAGATAATGTACTGCTTTCACATTAACATCAATCATCTCAAATTCCTTCTGGAGCTGTGATTCCGCAAAACTGCCACAGTCACCAAAACCGGCATTATTAATCAAAATAACTGTCTTATTTCGCTCTGCCTCTTCTATAACTTTCTTGCAATCTGAAATTTTGGACAAATCAGCACTAAGCAGAATGGTTTTTGTTCCAAAGACTTCAACTTCTTTGGCAAGCTCCTGTAGTCGCTCAGTTCTCCTTGCAACCAGTATTAAATTATATCCCTCAGCTGCCAATCTTCTGGCAAACTCCTTTCCAATTCCTGAGCTTGCTCCGGTAATGACTGCATATGTATTCTTACGCTTCATAATACCTCCTGTTTAATCCACCTGTCTACATGATACTAATTTGAAAACTCATCTAATAATTCTCTGAAATTTGGTCCCAGATTACCTTCTGTAAAATGCTTTCTGCACACTGCAATATATGAACTGTTTCCGCCTAGTACTACCTGGTCTCCATCTCTTATTATTCCATTCTCGTTAAAACGTGCATTACACTTGGCGGCTTTGCCACACCAGCACACAGTCCTTATTTCCTCTATCACATCTGCCCATGCCAAAAGCCAGTGGCTTCCCTCAAAAAGCTCATTTCTAAAGTCAGCTCTAAGACCATAGCAGATTACAGGAATATTCAAATCATCTACGAGATGTAAAAAGAATTGGCACTGCTTCTTATTGCAAAACTGTGCTTCATCTACAATTACACAGTCATATTCCTTTAATTCTTCATCCGACATTTTTAATAATTCTTCCACAAGTACACATGGTCTTGACAGTCCGATTCTTGAAGCGATAGTAAGTTCACCATCTCTGGTATCAGTCTGTGGCTTTGCCAAAATAGCCTTTTTCCCTCGCTCTCTATAATTGTATTCAACCATAAGTGCATTCGCTGTTTTGGAGCTTCCCATTGCACCATATCGAAAAAATAACTTAGCCATAACGTTCCCCTTATATGTATAATAATCCCATGTGCTCTTATGAGACCACATGGGATTATTATAACGTTTCTAAGATTTTATGTCATCTTTTTTCTCATTAACAAGATTTGTGTCAAGGGTTGGAATATACTCCTCCATAAAGTAAATTCTTGAGCCGAAATCCTGGAAGAATCGCGTATCTTCGTTATAGCCTGTTGCAGCAAACCCCTGTGTAAGCTTAACACCACCCATAAGAGTAGAGCCGGAAGCTATATATTCTTCTTTCTCCCCTTGCATCTTAACGAACTTAGATACAATATTATGCATTAATGAGTCCTGCCTTATATGAATAGGCGAAGCAGTATTAACAAGATCACCAAAATACTTTATATTATATTTTAAATCACGATTTGAGAAAATGTATTTAACCTTCTTATCTAACCCCTTAGGAAAATACTGTTCAAACTGCTTATTTGGTTCAACCAGCTCCTGCATAATCATTCCAACTGCTTTTGTTTTGTCACGACTTACACAGGTCCACTCATGTATGTTACCATTTCTTCCTCTATAGAAATCTCCGTATTGCAGTACATCTCTCCAGTTTTTGTAAATCTCGATTTGATTTTTAATCTCACTGAGTTCTTCTTTTTTCATGTCACAAAGGTTGCACTCATAACCGCATACCCCAAATGCTGCTACATTAAAGCGTGTCTCAAGTGGAGCTGTACGCAGTGTCTGATGATTAGGACATGCAGATACATGAGCTGAAACTGTATTCATTGGATATCCATAGCTGTATCCTGTCTGACCATTTGCTCTATATACTGCATCAGTGTCATCACTTGCCCAAATCTGTGGAAAAAAGGATAGAATTCCTAGATCAAATCTGTTTCCGCCTGCTGAACAGCCCTCAAAAAGAATATCAGGAAATTCTTCTGTAAGCGTTTTCATCATTCTGTATAATCCGAGAATATATCTGTGGGCAGTCTCCCCCTGTCTGTCTGCCGGCAAATATCTGGAATAGATATCAGAAAAGATTCTGTTCATATCCCATTTTACGTAGGCAATATTTGCTGAGGAAAATACCTGTTCCATCTGGTCTATCAGATAGTCTACTACCTCTGGATTTGCCAAATCCAGAATTCTTTGATTTCTTCCTTCTGTATGTGGCTTACCTGGAATATCCATCACCCAGTCAGGATGTGCTCTGTATAAATCGCTGTCTACATTAACCATCTCAGGCTCAACCCAAATACCAAAGTCCAATCCCAGATCGTTAACCTTTTTGCAAAGCCCCTCCACTCCGTTCGGAAGTTTTTTCCTGTTTACATACCAGTCACCCAAAGAGCTCTTGTCGTCATCTCGCTTTCCAAACCAGCCATCATCCATTACAAAAAGCTCTATTCCAACTTCTTTACCGGCTTTTGCCAGCTTAAGCAGCTTACTTTCATTTATGTCAAAATATGACGCCTCCCAGCTATTTAAAAGAACTGGTCGAATCTTATTTTTCCAGCGACCTCTGATAATGCATTCCTTTACAAAGTGATGCATATTCTGGCTCATTCCATTATATCCTTCATCTGAAAAAGTCATTACTGCTTCTGGTGTCTCAAATTCCTCTCCCGGCTCAATAACATAATCAAAAGACATTGGATTAATTCCAGATACAAATCGGGTCTTATGATGGGCACTTACCTCTGTACATTCATAATGATTTCCGCTATATTCAAGATTCATGCCATAGCATGGACCATAGTCTTCACTTGTAATGCTCTTGGAAAGCATAACAAAGCTGTTTGATCTGCTAGACGAAGATCCTGTATAGGAAGAATTAATGATTTTTCCTGCTACAGCTTTTGTATCATGACGCATCATTTCTCTTGCCCAGGCTCCATTAAAGGTAGTAAAAACAAAATTCTCCTCTTCAAAATCAAGCTGCATACTCATAAGTCTGTTAAGAATTATTCTGTCGTCACTGTTATTTATAAGTTTTGAAGAACGAACAATCACATTTTGCTCTTCAAAAACACTGTAATGAAGTTCTAAATCAAGATTATAGTTTTTGTCTTTCAGGGTAACAACAAGCTCCTGTACGGGATTCTTATCACTATATGAACTTGGAAGTCCTTTTAATGGCTCCTTGCTGTTTCTTATCTCGGCAGAATCAAATAAATAATCACAGGTTCTTCCACCATCAGCATGGGTTATCTCAATGAAGGGTTCTCTAATGTCGCTTTTGCCATAGGAAGACATCTCAAGACGCATGTCTTCAAGGGAATATTCTGGATGCTGCTGATCATATATATTGGTATTACCGGGAGCAAAAGCATGCTTTTCACTTAAAACTTCTGCTTCAATGGCGCTATCTATTTCAATCCTGTTCCCATAGTATAAATGTTCCAGCTGTCCTGTTGGAAGAACTTTAAAACAATACGTAGTATTGTTTGTGTCTAATACAAAAACCTTGTCAAATCTACGAATCATATATCATTCTCCTAAATTTGTTATATTTTGCCTACTTATGCTCTTCGGCTCTTTAGCTCATCTGTAATTTCTCTAAGCTTTTCATCTGTAAGAATATATTTCTTCTTAAAGATTAATACTGCCAGAAAAAGAAAAACCACTGGAATGATTGTCATTGTCAGCCTAAGTCCAAACACAGAGCTTCCAGAAACAAGGCTGGCTCCATTTGACTTAATTGTGGCAAGTGTATTTGAAAGCCCTTTTATATAGCTTCCGTCTACCGCCTCAATAATATTGCTGGACTCACTTATGTTAAATACAGATAAGCATACGGAAGCAACAAGTGCTGCAACACCAGAAGCAAGCTTTACTACAAAGGTCTGCATTGAGAAAATAACTGACTCATCACGCCTCTTGTTCATTAGCTCACCATAGTCTACTGTATTTGCAAGGAATACTGTCACTATTACATTTAATATACCTACTGCAGAAAAAATGAAAAAGCCTGGCACAAAGAATGGAAGCACCTGAGAATTTCCACTTAATGCAATAAATAAAAGTATAAAATAGCCACTAATTGCAGATATAATGCAGATATAGAAAATCTTTATTGTATTAAAGAATTTTCTAAGAAGTGGGAATATCAGCATCATTGCCAAAATCTGCATTCCACCTCCAAAGGTGCTGAATAAGGTATAATTGCCTTCCCAGTTTGCTCCACCAAGATCATACTTAAAGAAGTAGATTAACAGGTTAGAGGTAATATATACTGCCGAATTAACAAGAACAATAGCAATTACCATGGCCATTGCCTGATCATTCTGAATAAGAGCTTTAAACATTTCACCTACACTGGCTGACTTAACATCAACTGTGGACTTTTCCTTAATGCATGCACAGGTAATCAGAATAAATGCAAAGAACAGCACTGCAATTATTAACGAAAAATACTTAAATCCAAGTCGCTCAACCTGTTTCTTTGAAGAAATATCTGCACTTACTGTATTGGATTCAGAGGTTATTATTTTGCCAAAATCCTCCTGACTTACGCGAATCACAAGTGAGCCTTCCCCTGAAGCAACAGAATCCATCACATAGTTCATCTTTGAATTATCATTTGTATATTCAAGGCTGTTTATCTTAACTGTATAATTTGTATTTCCCTCACTATAAGACACAGCCCCTTCTTTTTCCTCATTGCTTGCTGTAAGGGCAATATCGATTGATGCATTTTTAGAATTAAGCTCAAGTACATTGCCTGTCTCAGCTTTTCTTTCATCTACTTCTACCACATATGTCTTTAAACTATTTTCATTTGCTGTGGAAAAACTTACTGCCTCTGAGTTGCCGGCTGCTGCGGAACCAATTGCAGATACGGAGATTACTGTAATTATTGTAATAAGAGCCGAACCTACTCCTGCACAGGTTCTTGCCAATGCTGACAGGTTCTCTCTCTCCTTACCACCCTCTGTAAATGCCGGAACCATTGACCAGTATGGAATATCCATCATGGTATAGGTTACACCCCAGATTATGTAAAATACAGCTGCATACGCTACAAGTCCTGCCCCATCAAGAGAAGGTGGACATGCAAACATAAAATACAATACAATGGCGTTTGTCAGAGTTCCAATAAATAACCAGGGTCTGAACTTACCCCACTTTGTCTTGGTTTTTGCTACTAATACTCCCATAATTGGATCATTAAAGGCATCAAAAACTCTGGCTACTAAGAGGATGATTCCCATTATCCATGCACTGATTCCCATAATGTCCTGATAATAATACAGAATATAGCTTGCAGAAAGCATATATACCATATCTTTTCCTACTGCCCCTATACCATAGGCAAACCTTTCCTTACCTGAAAGTTTTCTCTTTTCTTCCATTTTCATTTCTCCTCTTGTAATTATATATTTTTTAATCCCATCGCCAGTTCAACCACTTTATAGGCTCCATCATATATTCCAGCTGCCTTATTGGTAATAATATTATGGCACATTTCTTCCAGCAAATCTGTAGTCATAAACAGGTCTACCATCTGAAGTGTATGAGGTATATCCCTACACTCAAGTGTTCCCTCTCCTATCTCTGCTGAATGAATTGCCCCCCACATCTCATGCTTTCCAACTCGTTTAATAAACAGCTTAGGAACAGGATAAAATGCCAATTCACTTGGTTTTGTCACAAGAACATCTGCGCTTCTCATAAGAAGGTTAGTACAGTATACTGCCTCAAAAATATTCTTATGCCAGAATCCATGTATTCCTTCAACCTCATAATCTTCTCTGAGAGCATTTTCACAAAAGGCTTCTGTATCACCCCAGTTATCAAAATGCTCTGTTGAAAGGCTCTTCATCTCCGGTATTTCATTAATTAAGGCATCCCATACGTTCCTGTAGTCTCCCACATTGATATATAATACGGCTTTTCCTTCTCTTATAAAAGGAAGCAGATGCTGAATTATTGCTGCAAAAATTTCCTTTTGTGCTCCTGCTCCACCTATTGTAAGCAAAAATCTCATTGGCTTATTTTCTTTTTTTCTCTTAATTCTTGCTGCACAATCGGCTTCAATATTGCTTACAAGTTCATGATCTATATAATGGCCTGTATACACAAGCTCACTCTTTGGAATTGGATTGCAGACTTTTTTCTTGTTCATTCCGTTCAAAATTCTATAGCCCATATAAGCATTATGACACTGAATTGTATGAACAGAGCCTTCTGAAAAATGAAGTGCCATTGGCCAGTTGTCAGGAATGGCATTAACGACATGCTTCATACCTGCATGTATGGCTGCCTGTGCCGGCCATACATGGGTTCCAATAACAGGAAGCTCCTTTGGTATATTTCTAAATACCGGTGCCATTAGCTCTGCATTTTTCTGGTCTGAAGAATTATATGTAAGGGCTCTGAAGCCTTCATAATTCATTGGTTCCCAAACCAGTTTATTAAATATTGGATTCTTTGACATTCTTGAGCCCAGCGAATATAAATCATTTTGAGCTGAGATAACCTTTGTACAGGTGGTCTCTCCATATGAATTGAGGTCCATCCAATATGGAGTGTAGCCCATTGCCTTTGCTGCTGATGCCATTGCCATTGAAATGCGGTAATGACCGAATCCCATTCTGATATTTCCAACTATGATACCCTTTTCTGTATCAAACTCCATCGAATCAGTGCCCTGATTTGAATCATAATGCGAATTACTGCCAAGATCACCAACCAGAATATTGTTTACTCCAAGAGAATCTCCAATGTATGGGTTCTTTTGAATAAGCACCGGGTAATTAACGTTAGTGTCATCACCAAATTTCCTGATAAATTTTTTCTTTGATTTTACCGCCTTCTTATAGGCCCTGCTACTTATTTCATTGCCAAAAATCACCTTGGACTTTTCCATTATTTCCTCCTATTAACTGTTATCTTCGCTTAATGAATCTCCCCGTCAGTTATAAATCAACAGTCTCTTCTACAGATACATTAAACTCCACAGAAGTGTAGCCAACCTGAGCATTTCCCAGGGTGACGCAGGCTTTTCCTTCTTTTCCAGTTGTCTTTATATATACTCCACTCATTCCTCCTCTTACCGGAAGGATCTCAGGTCCAATAAGTTCAACAGGCCCCTCAACCTTTACACTTACCGGATCATTATAAAAATACATCTGATTATTATTATCATCTACTATCTTAATTCTTATCTCAGAAACATCATAGGAACTCCGCTCACACATTTGTGTGTGTGATACATTTGTTTCCAGATGCATACTCTGCATAGGCTCCTTGACAATAGTCTTAACCACCTTGCCATTCCTGATAGCTTCAAACTTATATTCAGTTGAAGTACCACCCCAGTTACCAATGTACTTGTTGAACAGGCCAATTACCTCTGAAGGCTTCATTCTGTATATTGTAAGGCACTGAATAGCAATCCATAGCACTTTAAGTGGATATTTACCATATCCATGTGTAGCTGTGTAATTCAGCGCATACGTAAGAATTCGTGCCTGTCTGTTTGTGAACTCTCCACTCTTTATTATCTGATTCCCTATAAAATCATCAATTAGCATTGGCCCATGCTTCAGATTCCTATATGGCGAGTCAGCTGAGGTATACTCTTTAATAAAATTGCCATTCTTATACATTCGAACACTATCAGCGTTGGAGAAAATGTAGGTGTATCCTCTGTTGCACCCAGGATGCTCTCCGATATCCATAGAAGATGACAGTTCTAAAATCGTATCATCTTCCTGCTGACAGGCATAGATAAGTGCCGCCAGTTTATTATTTCGAAACATGTCCATTACGCCATGATAACAAATTCTGTCCCCACTCCCAAAATCCTTATGGGTATTATAGTCAAACATACACCATCCAAAGCTTCCTGCAATATCTTCCTGTGAATTAACCGCATCCAGTACATTGGCATGCCGTAAGGCATGCTCAACCCTATGTTCCTCCCAGTCAAAGGCCTTTGTTGGATACATATGTCCATTGTACTCCGAAATAAGATATGGTTTATTAAAATCAGATGTAACTTTTCGCTTAGGTTCACAGCCTGGGCTTTTCCCATCATGAACAAAGTCATTGTAGGTGTATACATCTTCCAGCAAACTGCTCTTCTTATGGCATCTTACTCCACCAGTTTGTCTGTAATCGTCCAGTTCATGGGCAACCTCATTAGTACGAGTGTAGAATTCGTCATCATCTGAAGACTCATTTATTCTCACTCCCCACAAAATAATGGAAGTATGATTTCTGTATTGAAGAATCATATCCTTTACATTATCAACGGCCTGCTTCTTCCATTCCTCGTCTCCAATATACTGCCACCCTGGAATTTCCATAAATACCAGTAGGCCAAGCTCATCACACCTGTCCACAAAATAATGGGACTGAGGATAATGAGATGCTCTTACTGCATTGCAGCCAAGCTCATATTTTAAAATATCCGCATCCTTTTTCTGCATTGACTCAGGCATTGCATATCCCACATAGGGATAACTTTGATGTCTGTTTAGTCCTCTTAACTTTACCTTCTTATTGTTTAGATAAAAGCCGTCCTTCTCAAAAGAGGCTTTTCTAAAACCAAAACGTATTACATATTCGTCCAGGACATTATCATCCAGCGTTATTTCTTTATTTATTAACTCCACCTTTAATTTATATAGCTGTGGATCATCAAGCTCCCACAGCTTAATGTTCTCTATGTATCTGCTTAATTCTACTTCATCCTCTTTAATCTCTTCTACCCCAAGCTCTGTAATCTGGTTGTCCTTTATCAGCATACTTCGCAAATACAATCTGTCATTAACTTCCTGTTTTCCAGCAACTCTTATACGGTATTTTAACTTTTGGGAATCAATATCTGTTCTTACAAATACATCCTCAATATACGCCTTCTCTTTTACCTCCAAATATACTTCTCTATACAGACCTCCAAAGGTCATATAATCAATTACATACCCGAATGGCGGAATGTTCTGTTGTTCACGACTATCCACCTTAATTGTAATAGTATTTTCCTGGCCATATAGAACATTTGAAGAAAGCTCTGTCTTAAATGAAGTGTAGCCACAATGATGTTCTGAAAGCTTTGTTCCATTGAGAAAAAGATCTGCTGCATGGGCTGCTCCTTCAATGGTGATAAACACTCTCTTATCCTTCCACTCAGCTGGAATGTTTATCTTACGCTCATAGAAACACACCATCTGATATTCCTTCTCATGAAAATAGTGAAAAGGAACCTCCTTTGAAGTGTGTGGCAGTCTTACTTCTGTTACAACACTTTCCTGTCCTTCCTGCCAGAATCTCCACTTATTATTTATGTATACTCTTTTCATTGTCCCTCTAATTTAATAATGTTCCCTCTAAAATAATATCCCTACTTTAATTTTTATTTCCTCTATCTCGATATAATTCCGTCCACCAGAATGTTTACCACTTCGTCCAGTGCTTCCTGATATGATATATGATTTGCGATCAAAATATCTCTCTGGAAAAACTGCTCTATTGTTGCCTCCATCATTGTTTTAAATACCTGAATTTTGACTGGCCTGATACTGCCTTCCTCAACTCCCTGATTTATTAGACTAATTGTACTTTCCCAGCCGTTTTCAAGCCTCTCCTCAACCTTGAAATAAATCTTTGGATACTTATCTTTTAATAAATATAACTGTCTAAAATCAATATCCTTATACCCCTCTGGTAAAACACAAAGAATTTTTCTAATCTTCTCGACAGTTGAGAGACTGTCATCATTAATCACCTGATCTTCGCTTCTTTTAATATTATCAAAACAATAATCTACCATCTGATAAAACATTGTCTCTTTATCCTTAAAGACGGTATATATTGTCTTTTTGCTCATTGAAAGTTCTGAAGCAATGTCATCCATAGTGAACTTCAACCCTTTTTTATTAAATACTTTGATTGTTGCTTCTAATATTTTTGTCTTGTTATCCATATTTCTCCACCCTTTTACTTTTATACTTTTACAAATAGTCCTCAATTATTGTCATCATAGTGTAATTCTACACATTCAGGAAACCCTTTTCAAGAAACCAGTTCCACAAAAATAGTTTCGCTTTTTTGTGCATATTCACAAGACAAAAAAACAACAGTGAATTATAATAAAATAAAGGAGGTAACATGAAGACTTTATATATTGAATGTAAAATGGGTGCGGCGGGTGATATGCTTATGTCATCCCTTTTTGAGTTACTTGACCAGGACCAAAAAGAGGCTTTTTTATATACAATGAATCATCTTTTTCCTGATGAAATTCGTGTTGAGAATAAACAAACCAGTAAATGTGGAATTGGGGCAACACAGCTTGAAATAATTGTACTGAATCAAATCGAAAGCAGTAATCTGCCACAGCGTAATCACGATATCCAACATCATCATGATATCCAACATCATCATGATATCCAACATCATCATGGAGGGTATTCATATAATTATGTTTTGCAAATGATTAGCAGTCTTGATTTGTCTGATAAAGTTAAAGATAACGCGCAAGAGATTTATAGAATAATCGGAGAGGCTGAAAGCAGGGTTCACTGCCAGCCCCTTGAACAAATACACTTTCATGAAGTGGGCACCCTTGATGCTCTGGCTGATGTAGTTGGCAACTGTATTCTTTTGGACATGCTTGATTTTGATCAAATTATTGTATCCCCTATTAATGTGGGCAATGGAACCGTCAAGTGTGCACATGGTATTTTGCCGGTTCCAGCACCAGCTACCGCTTTAATACTTAATGGTATTCCATATTACACCAGCGACATAAACAGCGAATTGTGCACTCCTACAGGAGCGGCAGTGCTAAAGCATTTTGCCAAAGCATTTTCTGTTATGCCTTCTATGGTAACTGAAAAAATCGGGATTGGGGCAGGTCATAAAGATTTTCCTCAGGCCAATGTAGTTCGAGTCTTTTGGGGCTGTACACTGCCCCCTGCAGATAAAACAGACTCAGAATCCAACCCGAATCACAACATGAATTGCAACTTGAATTCCTGTTTAAATTCCAACTATGACAGAGTTGTTGAATTGTGCAGCAATCTTGATGATATGACAGGTGAAGAGCTGGGATTTGCAATGGATATTTTGCTTACTAATGGAGCTCTGGATGTATTTTTTTCAAATATCCACATGAAGAAAAACCGCCCTGCAATAATGCTTACTGTTGTTTGTAAACCAGAAGACAAGGGCAAGTTTACTAGCCTTATTTTTCAACATACTACAACAAAAGGAATACGATATTCTGTGCGGGAAAGAAGCATTTTGGATTCTTCTATTCAGTCCTGCACCACCTCTATAGGAGAGGTACGGGTTAAAACCAGCACAGGTTTTGGAATTAGCAAATCTAAGTACGAATATGATGACCTTAGAAAGCTTGCCCTCAATAATGATATGTCAATTGGAGATGTGATTAATACTCTTAATGATGAAATAAAGCCTGCTAACTAAGCAGGCTTTTAATATTATCGTCTTCAATTGTAAGTGTTCTCGGACTCATATCCAATGAGATATTATGGGCTCCTGCCTTATTCATCTCAAGAATAAGCAGCCAAAGCTGATGAATTTCATAGATCAATATTTTTGATGCCTCAATTGAATATGGTAACAGCGTATGTAAATCAAAATACCGTATTCCCATAGGAGGCAGAAATACAAGATTAATACTTTTCTTTTTATCCTGGCTGGTATGTATCATCTCATAGGTAATTATTAGAAAATCCTTGCCCTTATACTCACATTCGTATGAAATATAACACTCATCTACTATCCAGTCCATCCCCTCTTCATTAACTTTGGGTTTTTCTGACTCCTGGTTATACTCAGTAGTCTGGCCGACTATTTTCCAATTAAGCTTTCCCTCTTTAGTAAGCTTGGCCATTTCAGTAATATTGCGTAATAGTTCCTCGTTTTTCATTATTCTTCTCCTTTGAAGCTATGAGAGTCTGTCCTTACAGCATTAACTACAAATCTATAATCATCGCCACTTGTAGAACAGGTTGATAAAGTAATAAGCTTGTCCTCTTTTGTAGCCTCAACATTTGTAACCCTCATAGATTTTTTGTATATTTTATCAATAAATTCTGCAAAGCCATCCCCCTCTTCATGCCATACAGAATATATCTCATCATACTCGTCTACCGTGCCATAAGCAAATATTTCATATCGATAGACCGAATCATCTGTAAAAATCTGAAAATACCTGTGTTTCTCATAATATTCTTGGTCACGATTATAGAACTTAAGCTTTCCAAACATGCTAAGATTCTTCATATTGTGGCCATATATTATTGAATGTGCATCCTGCAGATTAGGATTGTTTTTTCCCTCCAGAAAAATCGAACCTGCTGTTGCTCCAGTACCTGTCAGAGTCTTTCTTAAATATGTTGTATCATCTCCTGAATACAAAATTGGATAACTAATATCTTCATTTTCAAAATATATCCATCCGATTACATCCTTATTAATTTCACGGACCTGATCCAAATCTATTGTTGCAAGCTCATACCATTTTTCAGCATCAGGGTTTTCTTTAAGAAAATCATCATTAAGCACAGCATATTCTTTATTACTTCTCTTGTAATCATTCTGAATCACAAAAATCTTATATGCTGCTGTTCCAATTAACCCCAAGCCAATCAGTAAAATCAGTGTTCCAAATACTTTTCTTCCTGTTTTCTTTTTCATATTCTATGTACCTTTTTATAATAAACGCCTCAGCGTTACAGATATTTATATTATACCATAAGGATTACAGTTTCGTTATATAGTAAATAGTATTTTCACATATACAACGAAAAAACCGCTATACTGCTCCTCAACAGTACAGCGGTTTACTTTTGTATTTCACACATAACTAAACTATCTATATATGTTATAGCATGGCTTAGTCACACAACGGTCACATGGAACGACATTTTTCAGTCAATTTTGATGAAATAATTGAAAAAATCAATTTTAATGCTATAAGCAGACCTATGAAAACTTTTCCAATTGTATTGCTTACAAACTGACCTATCACTCCTATGAATGGTATATGATACGTTACTTTTCCAATAACACTAGTGTATTTGACAGGATTAACATCTGGCTTATCATTGGCATCGCCCTTAGTAATAAGCTCTCCTTCTACAATTCGATTATCAAATACTCTATGAGTTATTATGCTCCCCTGATTTTCAGTGCCATAAAATGCAATAATATCACCTTTCTGAAGCTCTGTTGGTGTTGCATCTTTGACATAAATCAGACTTCCTGTTGGAATGGCCGGCTCCATACTGCCACTGATTACTGAATAGATATTAAATCCCAATACTCTTGGCACAGTTAATGGAACACATATTAATATAACCAAAACCAACAGAAGGTTACCACTTATATCTAATACCTTACTTATTCTCTCTCTCATTCGAAGAATCTGCTCCTACCTTTTGCTTCTTAGATACTAACACAATAAGAATAATAATTGCAACTGCAATCACAATAATAACAATAGCAAGAATTAAAGGTAAATAATCTAAAATAGAAGTCTGGTCAGGATTATTAGTCAATGGTTTTGGTGGATCATCAATGTCCACTATCTCTGAGGTTTCAGAATTAGAATCAGTCTCACTGGAATCATTGTCAGAATTCTGGCCCTCTGGTTTATTCTGATCTCCTGGTTTATTCTGATCCTCTGGTTCATTCTGATCCCCTGGTTCATTCTGATCCCCTGGTTCATTCTGATCATTCTGGTTATTCTGATCATTCTGGTTATTCTGACCATCCTGATTGTCATGATTATTCTGGTCATCCTGATTATTCTGGCCACCCTGGTCGTTCTGATTATCTGGATTATCCTCATTATCAGGGTCATCAGGATGATCTGGACCATTGTCATTGTCTGGCTGGTCCTCATTGTCAGGATTATTATCATTAGCCTTCTTTTTGTATACAAAATTGAACACATTTTCTTCTTCATTTGAAGATAATGTCTTAGTCAGGTTATAGGCTGTTGGAGTATAATTCTCGATATATCTGTAAGCTACAACCGGCTTATCTCCTACGTTTCCGTAATACTTGGCACTTTCTAAGAGAGAAGTTCCTTCTGTATCAACATAATTAACTGTATAGCCTACAAGATTTGCTGCCACACCGTATGCCACAACATAATTTGCATCCTTTGTTACTGGAAAAGATGCTGCAGCTTCATAATCATCGCGACCTGCAATTCTTACGCCTTTAATGTAATACTTGCTGCCCTCGTTCATCTTGGTAGCACTATTAACATCAAATACAATTCTGTCTCCATACTTAAGACCAGTAACAGTTGCTACTGTTCTGTTCTCAGACAGATTAATGCTTGCCGATTTAGACACAACAGCTTTACCCGAGCCATCCGTTGTTGTAATAACGATATTATTATCGAAATCATCAAAATAAGCTTCTCCTCCAGTGTTAAATCTAACAGTATATGTATATTCCTTTTCAGAAGCATATGCTTTAACAGAAATATTTGAAAATACTATACAGAAAAATGCAAGAAACATAACTATTTTGTTAAATCTTTTCATGTTACGCATCTCCTTTCTTCTGTCTGCTGCTTTTATTCATTGAATACCAGATTCCTACCAGAATAAATCCAGCTACCAATGAAATAAATGAGATAATAAGCGAGTTGTTATCTCCTGTCTTTACCTTATCAGGTTTGTCAGGCTTTCTATCTGAGTCGTCATCCGGAGTCTCATCAGGCTCCTCATTAGTCTTCTCATTCTCACTGCCCTTCTCAACTGCAAATCTCATATCCATTTCAGCAAGTGTACTCTGATATGTATTATTCTGAGTCTTTCCATCAAGCTGAATAGACAGCTCTACTGTTCCCTTCTCGCCTTTATTTAGATTATCTAAGTAGAAATACTTATCTGTAGAATTAGTTGCCTGATGAAGACCTTTAATACTG
The DNA here is from genome assembly GCA_036311465.1 of Agathobacter sp. GTDB lineage: Bacteria > Bacillota > Clostridia > Lachnospirales > Lachnospiraceae > Roseburia. Next base: position 26,524 of record JAXJPW010000039.1, on the reverse strand, counting down.
TCATTGTCACCACCTACAGCATCACTGCTATAAAGAACCTCTTGCTTTCCCTCTGGTGAAACGTAAGAAAGCTTATACGAATATGCTCCGCCATTTGCATTTGAATCATCTTCCAATGACTTAACAACTTCATTAGTCATATACCAGTTTGATTTATCATCTGAAGTATTCTCAATATCCATTCTAAATGTAAGAACATCTCCTGGCATTGCGTCTGTAACCGCATCTGCAACCTCATCAGAATCGAAATTTGAATTTACCTTGTCACCATCAAAATCCACTTTCCAATCCTTATTATTTGTAATTACATTTGGTTCTGACTCTGTATACTCATCTGCAAGGGAAATATTTCCGTTATCACTGACTGCTGTTGGAATTCCCCAAGCACTATAAATAGCATCCTGTGCATTATGAGTCTGGATTCCGTCAACCTCAGCCTCTAAGCTAAAGGATTTACCTGTATAATCATAAGTAGTTGTAATATTACCTGTTGTTCCATGCTTTGTTACTGCAGTTGTAACATCGTTAAGAATTGTTACAGAATCCACAGCATTTGGAGTTGTCGACCCAGCAGGCAAAGGCTTTGAATAATATAATACTATCTGCTCTGATGTAGTTGACGCCTCATCAATATTCCAGCCCTCGCCCGTATTAATTCCAAGACTTATTAATTCCGGAGCTAATGCTGTATTCTTACTTCCATCCTCATTAAGCCAGCTCTTAGTCAGGATTAATCTTACATAAGAGTCATAATCACCTGTATTAGTTACGGCCAGCTCCTCAGAGTATTTCTGTCCGATATGAAATTCTTCTCCCTCTCCAACAAGATTAGTAAGAAGCTTATTTCCATTTTCAATAATAGTTCCATTCTCTGTTAGCTCAATGTTAAGACTTGCTGTCTCCAATGACATATTATAATCATTACTAACATAGCTTAATGCTGCACTGGCACTTTCAATAGCACTAAAAACCAATAATCCAACTGCAGGAACTAAAAGAAGTGTTGATTTTTTCATTATGGTTCCTCCTTTGAATTAATTATTGTTGACCAGTCAGCGTATGGATTTCCGTCCTCATCATAAAGTACCTTAGTAGCTTCATGAACAATTATTACATTAAAATCGTCATCCTCGGCTCCTTCAATTACTAAATCCAAATTGGAAGTAGATCCTCCTGGAGCTACCGGTTTATTATAGTAATAGTAACCATCTTCGGAATTATATTCCCATCCCTTTTCAGTTCCTTTACCCATCTCAATCTTATACTTGTCACCAGCCATGGCAGCAACTCGTACAAAGCATTCATATCCATCCTCTGCATTTGTAATCACAACATGCTTAGTCCAGCTATCAAATGATTCATCAACATCCGTTGGTGTATCCTTTATTGTAACCGGCACGCTACCACTTGCAACAGAATAATCTGTAAAATATGCCAATGCAGGCTTTACTGCTACAATTGCTGTAAGAACAAGTGCACATGTGGCAATTGAAACCAGTATTTTCTTTTTCATAACCTTCATGCCTCCTTATTCCGACTTCTTTTCCCAGGACCAGCTTCCGTCCTCATTTTTTGAAAATTTGTTAACTACAGCTGTACCGCCTGTTATAAGCTTATCATTGTATGTATTTTCAAAGGAAACCTGAACTGGGCTTCCATCTTCATCATCAGCAACAATTGTCGTAGTCTGTGTTACACCTGATGTATTCTTGTAGCTTCCACTACTATAGATTTCAGTCACTGTAACCTCTGCCCCAGCAGGAATATGCTCAATTGTTACACTGTTAGTTCCATACTCTTCAAAATCAATTGCTACAACATCACTGTAGACAAGTTCTCCCTCCTTAACAGCTTCAACCTTAAACACACAGGTTGCATCCTTCATGGAAAGATTAAATGTTTCAATTTTTTTCTCGATTACAAGTTTTCCATATCGGGTTTCCTGTTCTGCTTTAATCAGTGAATCCACTTGATATAACCAGGTATCATCTCCATTCTCCTTGTAATTATTACCTGGAACAGAAATAAGATATGGTGTAAATCTAAATATGTCTGTTGGTGTCTTAATCTCATTAATTACAACAAGATAAAGTCCCACACCGGTCTCTACCTGGGCCTTTCCCTTAACAAAATCAAAGGAGTAATCCGCCTTGGTATTCTGGCTTATCATTGAAAATGCCTTATTGGCAAATTCCTGCCATTGCTCAACTGTTGTATTCTCGTCAACAGCTTCAATTTCACTTATTGAAGCAAAATTCTCTGTCAGCTTATACTTTGCAGAAGAATTTACGTCTGCCACCTTATAAAGCTTAGCTGAAAAAGAATCAACTGAGTTAAGCTTCTCGATTGGAACACTAAATCTGATAGTACATGTTCGATCTGTGTCCACTGCATCTGCTGCATATACACTGGAAATAACAAAAGTAGAAATCCCCAATGCAACTACCAGCGTTAATGCAATTATCTTTTTGATTTTTGAATTAATCTTCACTTTTTTTCCTCCCAAACAGAAATTTAAGTAAAAGTATTGTTAACATAGTTACTGCTATTCCCATAAAGATGAAAAGCATGTAATAGTCCTGTACCGCTTCAACCATGGATTGGACACCGGTACTCTTTATATCTTCTTCACCCTTATACTCCGTTCTAACACCTCTAACTATAAGTCGATGAGTGTTAACTCCATATGGAGTACAGGTAAACAATGATACATAATCCTTGCCTGGCTCAATTGCCAAAGCCTTCTTTAATGTTTCCATATCATCAGCTTCCACCATGGGAAGAATCTGATCCACTTCATAGGCCAGAACCTTATCAAATACATGAATGTAAAACTTATCTCCCGGTTCCAACTGATCTACATCTGAAAACAGCTTTGCACTTGGCAATCCTCTATGAGCTGCAATTACAGAATGGGTTCCATCTCCTCCAATTGGAAGACTGGTTCCATTGATATGTCCGGCCGCCTCCTGCAAGTCCTTTTCAGCAGTCCCGTGACATATTGATACTTTGACATCAATCTTAGGTATTGAGATATATCCCATAATTCCATCATTTGCAACATTAAGTATTGACCAGTATTCTGTCTCCTTAATGTCTATGTCATCGATGCCAAAAGCATCAGCTTCTATATTATTAGTAGTAATTGTTTTATTAAACTTTTCTGCATCACTCCACTGCTTCTCATAATCCTCAGATGAAAGTTCATTAACAGTATCATCGTAATTTGAAATCAACTGATTCTGCCTGTATTGATTCCACTGATTAGCAGCCACCGGATATAAGAATATTCCAGCTCCTACAAGAAACAAGAGAATGAAGAAAATATTTGCTATCTTTCTTTTCAAATTAATCACGACTTTCTTCGTTTTTTATCAAGTAAATATAGCAATAAGATAAAGGCCCCTGTGATTAACAGTCCAACAACCACCCAAAAGACATAGTTTGTATGAAAACTATATGCCCCTAATGGTGCTTCCCCTTCCTCTATCATATCTGGAGAATATGGCACTCTATGGCCTCTCACCATTAATCGTTGTGTGTTCATTCCATATGGTGTACAGGTAAGTAATGTAACCAGATCCTCTCCTTCAACTACTGCCAGGGATTCAGTCTCTTCCGGCTCAACTACTAAAATCTGATCCACCTCATAGGCCAAGGTCCCATTCAAAACCTCAATAAAGAAATTATCGCCTATTTCCAATTTGTCTAAATCTGTAAAAAGAGATGCTGTAGGCAGACCTCTATGAGCAGAAATAACCGAATGAGTTCCTTTGCCTCCTACCGGAAGTGTACTTCCTTCAAGATGTCCAGCGCCTATCTCAAGAACATCCTCTGCTGTTGTATGAAAAATCGGAAGATTAACACCTATTTTAGGAATCTTAACCTTGCCCATTATTCCATCGCCTGTCAGATTAAGACAAGACATATATTTCTTGAACTCCTCACTTTCCTCTCCTCTGGCAGCAGCTACTGCAAAGGAATCAGGCAATACACATGGAATAAGTTCATCATTATATTTTTCTGCTGTAGCTTTTTCTTTCTCGTAGTCTATAGTTCCATTCTCTACTGCTTGGTAAACCTTTTCATCATAGTTTGAAAGTAATAAATCCTGTCTGTAACTATTCCACGTATTGGCTACGAGAGGATACAACAGCAAGGACAATCCGAATACCATTAGTAGTGCAATTGATATTGTAATTAACTTTTTTTTCATTCGAACTCTCCTTGATGTTGTATTGGTTAATTCTGGGGGCCGAAGCCCCCATACTAACCTATCTTAATTTTGAGGAAATTAAGCTGCTTTTCTACGGTTTGCAAAGAATAAACCTGCTGCAATAATCATTACAAGGCATCCAACAATTGTAAAGATTGTTGTTCCCATTCCACCTGTGAAAGGAAGAGTAGAAAGCTTTGTATTTAAGTAATTATCGTGAAGTGAAATATTTTCTTTTGTGTCATCATTTGGTGCTACAGTAAACTCAACACCGTCTGAATTTACTGAGTATCCTACAGGAGCAAGTGTCTCAACGAACTTATATGTTCCCTCGTCAAGACCCATAACCTTAACTGTTCCCTCTGTAGCTTCAATTTCTTCTACTGCATCTGCTGCATTAGAAAGCTTATAAACACCTGTTTCAACTAACTCAAACTTAAGAGTCTTATCACCTTTTAACACCTTGAACTTAGCACCCTTAAGAATCTGTGTCTGGTCCTTAGCATCAACCTTAACAACTGTAAGATCTGCTGTGTATCCCTTAACAGTTACTCCAGCATCCTCGCCTGTAATGTTATCCCATGTTGTATTAACATATCCGTCTGGAGCTACTACTGTTGCTGTATACTTGATTAAAACTGTCTTACCAGTTTCAGCTAAGTAATCCTTGAAATCAAATACATATTTTCCATCTTCATCTACAGTTGGTGCAACATTAGCCTTTTCACCACCTACTGTAACATCTAAAGTATCTGCCTTAAACTCAAGGTTTGTCATCTTATCGTAGATAACAAATGAATCCTTGTTGTAAGGGATTGTTGATGTAATAGTAAAGTTTACTTCCTGACCTACCTGTACGAAGCTGTCATCTGCTTCCTTCTCGATAGTTGATGAATCTGGCTTTGCAACAACTGTAGAATCTTTAGCTACAATATAAGGATTTGCTTCATATGTAACAGCACCCATAACACTGTATCTAACCTTTTCTCCCTGTGCTAAAACAAGATAAGCACCTGTTGCAACGTTGTCAAAAACAACAGAACCTGTATTTGTGCTCTTTGTCTCGTCAGCAGTTTCTTTCTGAGCAGCCTCGGCAAGCTCTGTCCAGTTAAATACAGCTTCTTCATTATCTGTATTAACATACTGCTTTGCCCAGCCAGAAATTACCCAAGAGTTACCATCTGCTGCTAACTCAGCAACCTTATAAATGCTAACTGAAGTGTTCTCTCTTGTTGAGAGATTTGTTACTGTAATCTTTGTGCCTGTTGCTTCTGTTGCCCCAAACGCTGTGACTGTCATTGCAAATGTCATTACCATAGCAAGGACAAATGCAAGCATTTTCTTCATTCTCTTCATTTTTGTTCTCCTTCTTATTAATAAAATTATTTAGATTACTAAAGACTTACGCCTTTTATATATAAGCAGTGCACCGCCAATCATCATTAGCATTCCACTGATCATATAGACAAAAATACCATTTCCACCAGCCTGTGGAAGAGAAAATAGTGCCTTGTTTGTAAAAGTAAATACGTACACTGTATTTGTAACGCCATCACTCTCTGTTACAAAGCTTGATTCCGGCTTATACTCATTGTTTCCATCCTTAACAGATATCTTATTACATCCATCGATTTCTACAATAAGTTCCAATTTGCTTAGTTCATATCCAACTGGAGCCTTTGTCTCCTTAAGAACATATACACCAGGTTTAATAATAGACTCATTCCATATAACTTTACCACTTGCATCTGACTTTCCAGTATAAGAGTTCTCACCATTAGCCAGCTGGAATTCCGCTCCCTGAAGCTTAACATCTCCAGAAGACTCACTTACCTTATAGAGCTCCCATTCAGCAGTTTTTCTAACCTGAATTACAGGATGTCTGTATTCCTGTGTGTGCTGTTGTCCCTTAAATGTGTAAGAAACTGTGGCTTTTTTATTTGATCTGAATCCAGGCTTTCCAGATGAAGTATTGTTACCAACTGCATCTGTGCCCTGATCACCTACCTGATTGTATCCGCTTGTTTTATACTCTTCATATGCAACAGTTGTTGCCTTAACCCTGAAGGTCATAGAATAAACAAGACCAGAATCAAGCTGGTAATCATCTGGGAATTGTAGACTTACTCTCTTGTTATCCCTATCATACTTGGCCTGAAGAACATAAGTCTTATTATCCTTTATTATTGTATACTTAGCATCTGATGTTCCTAACACACCATTTTCCGCTCTTCCGACTTCCATTCCATTAGTATCAAGAGCACTAATACTAAACTCGCTTCCTTCTACTGCCTCAGCATACTGGCTAAGGTTATCAGTTATTGTAACCTTTGATGAATAATAATAGGTCTCCGTTACAATAGTATTAACATCAGTAACAATCTTTTCAGCCAGAGTAGAAAACAATTCTTCAAGCTTTGTTGACTGGCTGTTATAAGCACCCTTTATCTGGGCATTAGGTACAGCATTTGTTACATCCTCAAGAATATTTAATGCTGTCTTGCCATTATAGATCTTTTCAACCTCGTTAAGACCAATTCCTACAGAGTAGAACATGTCACTGCCTGTCAAGGCTCTTGCACCCATAAGTGCACCTTTATAATCGGTATCTTTAGTCCAATTACCTCCACCTTGAGTACTTGTTCCTTCATTTGAAACAATACCATTCTTTTCGTTATGAAAGGTTGGCTCACCATCTGTAACAAATAACACTATTTGTTCCGCATCACTTCTTATATTGGTTGAAATGGCCTTCTGGGCCTTAACAAGAGCCGCCTGATAGTTTGTACCTCCTTGCGGACTTTCTAATGCTTCTACCCAACTGCTAAATGTTGAAGAATCAACCCAGCCCGATTTTTCGTTCTTAATTGAGGCACTACTACTAAAGGTAACCATTTTGTACTTGGCATCAACCTTTTTCTCTTTCAAAATATCAAGCATTGTATTAATTGCTTTCTTTGCATTAGTAAGCTTGTTATTACTCTGCATTGAACCAGACATATCAACCACAAAGACCAGGTCTGCCTTTGCATAGGTTGTTGTAGTAGTCTCTTCGAAATCAGTTGAAGTAACCTTCTCCTCCGGACCCTTAAATGAAAGAGTCAGGTCATAATCATCTGAGGTCTCATTGTACTTAATATACTTTCTGTAATCACTACTGTTCTGTGATACCTCATCTCTTAAGTTTCTAAACTCAACTCTTGAGCTTGCCGCATCATGAACTGATACTGTTGCCGCTCTGTCAACAGATTCAGTACTCTTTGAACCATTAACCGAAATCTTGGTGATAAACTCATCTAAGTGATACTTTGAATTCGAAATACCAGTCTCAGTTACTGTGTACTGTCCTGCATTTAATCCGCTAATGATTGCATATTCATTTTTCTTAAGTGAAAAATGTCCATTTGAGTCTGTTGAAAATTTATCTTCACTGGAATTCTTCTTATATGTTGCTCCTACAACAGGATTTCCCTGTGAATCCTTAAGAATAAAATCATAAAGTGATTCATCATCCTCTGCCACGCCGGTAGCAACCTTAGAAACAAACAAATCTCCCTTTGGAAGGGTCTGAAGATTAAACTTAAGCTTACAGTTTGAATTATAGTTACCACGCTCTACATAGAAGAACTTCATTGTATGAGTTGTGTGGCTTGCAAATGTATCACCCTCAAACTGTTCCTCATCAACACTTCCATTAGCCTGCTCAAATAATGCCTTGATTGTTGTCTCAACCGGCTTAGTTCCTACATTATCAACAACAACCTTTCCAGTAGAGAAGTCAATATTGCCTCCTACTTTACCATGAATACCACCAATATCAAGTACAAGCACATCATCGATAAAGAGCCAAACATCATCATCTCCTGAGAACTCAAATACCATAGGCTTTCCAGCAATCATACCATTCATTGGCTGAAGGAAATCTGTGTCTACGGTTAATCCAAAGAAATGATTAATCTCGCTTGTACCTAATGCATCACCATAATCACTAGGTCCAAGCTTTGTAGCCTTGTCATATGCAGTAAATGGGAAAAAGCCCTGTTTCTTTCCCTTATATACAGTAAACTCCTTCTTCATAGGGTCAGCAGCAACTGTAGCATACTGTTCCTCACTATTATAGTAATAATAGCCCTCTGAATCCTTTATAAAAAGCTTATCAACGTCCGTATAACACTTCTTGGCATTTGTAATATCACTTCTGTTAAACAAATATGCAAGTGATTCATTATTTCCCCAGGAGCTTAATGTAGGGTAACCGTCTGCACCAAGTCTGTTATTGACAATTCCCTGTCTTGCACCATAACCTTCAATATAGAGGTTCTGATTTGGTTCACCTTCATTAGACCTACTGATAAACTTCAAATAGTGATTCTTATTAATTCCCTCACCGGCACTATAGCTCTTTGGTGTCGTAATAGACTCAGAAACTCTATCTGCACTGTTAACCTTATAATCAAAAAGGTTGACCGTAAAATTATTCCTTGTGCTAATTGTGTTGCAAAGACTATCATCCGTCGAAGAGTCTTTTACCTGTCTGTAAACAAGATAAATCTTAGGAACATAATTATTGGCAGTAAACTTTACATTACCACTCTGATCCAAAAGATCAATCTTGTATTCTGTCCAAAACCAGTGTTTTGTCTCCTCCAGCTTTGCAGATGTACACTGACAGTCATTTACACTGTTATTCTCATATGCTGTAGCATATAAAAATTTATATCCATCTACATCATTCTTATAGGACGTAAAATCAATTGTATTATTGCTAATGGAAACCTTACCTCTTTCTTCCTTTGAACGAAGTTCGTTTCCATTCTCATCAATGTACTTAACTTCCATACTATAAGAAGTCTTCCACACTATTGTAAAAGTCGAAAAACTGTCAGTTACAAACTCAACATCCTTAACTTCATTGTTATCGTTAACACAAATCTGACTCTGATCTGTTATATCCTCTACCTTAACCGACTTTCCACTTTCATCAAAATGAAGCAGGCTAACATCAGCCTCTGCATCGTTGCCGACTGTATCCGGACTAGTAGCCTTATTGTAGGAAATTGAAACATTTACATCTCCCTCAGGCTCAATTTCTTCACCCTGGCCATTTACTAAGGCAATGTCATATGCAAAGAATCCAAGCATTCCGCTCTTATTCTCCTGCGCATAGTCCATAAGCTTTCCTGCTAAATCCTTAAGCTCAGTGTCTTTCTCTATTTTCTTAACCTTTAAAGTAATATCCTCTGGTATTACCGTATTACCAGCCTCTACTCTTACTTTAATGTCATCTGATACATACTCCAACTTTGTTCTGTCACTATCAGATTTTTCTGTCATATTACTATCTGCAAAAATGGAAGCATTATTGCTAATTAGTAATATAAGACATAATGCAAAGGAAATAATCTTCTTCCCCAAAAGATGATGCTTCATAAACATCTCCTCCTATTTATATTTATTAAAAACATTCATACTTCTATATATAAATTTATCCTCTAATATACTTTACGATAAAACAGTCACATTCATGTCACAAAAAAAAACTTCCCCAATCATTAACGATCGGAAAAGTTTGCATTTTCGCCCTGAATGCGTGCATATTCATTTTGATAATGTAATTTCGACGATAAATTACATATATAGTCATTTATAGTTCCTGTCAGTCTACAAATTCTCCTGACATGGAAACCTCCTCTATGTTGGTTCGCACTTTTACATTCTTATATTTCTCACCTTTATCATAAAATGCAGAAATAATTCTGTTGGCAACTAACAGTGCCAAATCATGGTCACAGGTTGGTAACAAAACAATATACTGGGAATCACTATATCTGGCAACCACATCACCAACTCTAAGACACTCTCTAAGTGTTGTCTCCATAGCAGACATAGACTGTCTCACTCTAAACTCTGCTAATTCTCTTGGGTCATCACTCTTTCCCTCTAGAGTTAATAAAAGAAGATTCTCCGGCGATTCAGCTCTTACGCTTTTTCTTGCCTCAAGATGATATATCTCCTTAAATATTGGATAACCACAGAAGAATACTCCCTGAGGATCATTTTCTACTATGTCTTCATGAATCTCGCTTATATTATATGCAGACTGCCCTTTGCTCATGGTAAGAAGTTCTTCATACACTTTGTTTAGAATAGTAGTCTTTCTAATTCCCAGTTCCTTCTCCATGATTTCTCTGGCTTTCTCGTAAGAATCCAGTGCAAGAGAAATCTTTCCACTTCGCATTCTTGCCTCTATCTGATAACAGTATAACTGTTCATCCCCGTTCTCATATTTAAGAGCCTGATTGCAAAGTGCCTCTAGCTCTTCATATTTCTCCAGCTTTGTATAAAGCTCAGCCAAAGCTTTAACACAGGATAAATACATTGAATGATAATACGTATTAAGAGTCATTATCCAGTGGAGTTCCATAAGCTTTGTCAAAAAATCCCCTTGGTATATGGCAATAGCCTCTTCATACTTTGCAATAGCCTCTTCATATACATTCTCATTCTTAGCCTCATCTACAAGCCTCTCGAAATTCTCTATGTCCAGAACCACTTCTACTTCTGAATTCCATTTGTAGGAACCTCTGTTAGTAATAATAAACTCTGTATCACCAAAATGTTTATTGAGATTCTTACGAAGTCTGTACATAAGGTTTTTCAAAGCTCCTGCAGGATTGTCAGTCTCCTCCTCCTGCCATATTGCAGCTGCAATGTCCTCTGTTGTCAAAGTCTTATCTCTATATAAAAGCATATACATCAGAAGCTTCGAAAGCATCAAAGAATGCAAATTGTTGTCATTTATTATTGTCTCTCCATCAGAGACCTGAAACTTACCAAGTGTCGTTACTGTAAGCATATTTCCTCCCAAAAGCCTAATTTGAGATTATTATAGCACTATCCTATCATTTTTTCTATACATAATCTTGCTGAAAAGAACCACGCAACATGCGTGGTCCCCTTCTTCATTAGATTTTATTTATTTAACTTTTACAATAATAGTTTTTGTAGCTTTTTTGTATTTTGATGTTTCTTTAGCAGTTACAACTATCTTATAAGTGCCCTTCTTAGCATTCTTCTTAACAGTAACCTTTCCTGTCTTTGAAACGCTAATGTATTTAGCTCCTGATACTACCTTAAAAGTAATCTTTCCTGAAGCCTTTGCACCAATATTAAAGCTCTTATTTGACTTAAGTGATGATTTCCTGTATGTCTTGCTGCTAACCTTAACTTTAATCTTCTGGTCACCTTTTCTGACAAGAATCTTAACTTTCTTAGTTGCTGAATTATACTTATCACTTGCGCTTGCCTTAATTGTAATTGTTGCAGATCCAATTCCCTTGATTGTCACATTACCCTTACTGTCAACAGTAACAACCTTCTTGTTTGAAGATGAATATGTAAGCTTAGTTTTAGCTTTTGCACCAATGTTAAACTTGCTGTTTCCATACTTCTTAACAAAGCTAGACTGCTTAACTGTAATTGTCTGATTCTGCTTTTTGTTAACATTATTTTCATTTGCTTTAATCTTAAATGTTAAAGTAAGCTTTCCAGTATAATCCTTAATACCTGTTACTGTAACAACACCAGTACCAACATTTACGTTATTGTCATATTTAACAACATAATCTTTGCCCTTTACAAGTGTCTTGCTACCATCAACAACAGTAACCTGTGGCTGCTTTTCCTTTCCATCGTATACATACTCTACAATGTCAAGAGAAGCCTTACACTTAGAAATATCCTTAGCCTCAACAACTGGCTTTTCTGGTTCCTCTGGATTCTCTGGTTCTTCTGGATTCTCTGGTTCTTCTGGATCCTGTGGCTTATCAGCCTTTTTAGTTACAATAAAGCTTGGATCATAAGCTGGCTTTAAGCCTTCTTTGTTAACCTTAACATCTACATTAGCTGTTGTAAGGATTAGGCCTCTGCGAGCTGGGATTGTTACTGTAAGCTTTCCGTCTGCTACTGCAAGCTTCTTGCCTGATACAACCTCAAGATAATCCTTATCTGCGGCACAGTTAACTGCCTTAAGATCAATTGTATAATCTACTGAATTCTCGCTGTTATTTGCAAGAACAATAGCTTCTGTATTATCGTTACGTCTTACATATCCCATAACTGATTCCTGGAGCTTCTCATCGATTGTAATTGGCTCAACATCACCAGTTCTTAATACAGGCATGCTCTCTCTGATTGCTGCAAGTGTTGCGTACCACTCTACAATTTCCTTATTTCCTTTACCCCATGTAAATGCACGACGGTCATCTGGATCATCTGAACCTGTCATTCCAACTTCATCACCATAGTAAATTGTTGGTGCACCAGCATATGTAAACTGAAGGAAGGCTACAAGATACTGTCTCTGCTTAGCAGCATCAGAAGTTTTCTCGTATGTTGGGAAGGCACTGTAAATATCCTTCTGATTTCTGTCATCATCAACACCATCAAGGTATGAAAGTACTCTTGTAGTATCATGTGAACCAACAAGGTTCATCATTGCATAAAATGCTTCTCTTGGATAACGCTCTCTGATTTTCTCAAGAGCTGCAGTTGAATCAACAGCACTTCCACCCTTTGCAAAGCCTGTTACTGCATTACGGAAAATGTAGTTCATTACTGAATCATACATATCACCCATTAAATACTCTGTAGCATCATCCCAAATCTCACCGATGATTACCGCATCACTGTTAAGCTCCTTAACAGAATCACGGAAATGCTGCCATGTCTCATCTGAAACTTCGTTTGCTACGTCAAGTCTCCATCCGTTTGATCCCTGTGAAATCCAGTACTGACCAATACTGTCACTTCCTTCAATAATTTCAGAAGCCCAGTTTCCTGTCTGGTACTCAGAACCATCTGTTGACTTAATTACTGGCATGCTGTCATATCCCCACCAGCCCTGATATCCGTATACTGGCATTCCGATACGATCACCAATTGTATCAACTACTGCTTCACCGTTATCATCCTTAAGACTTGTTGTGTAAACTTCAAACCAGTCAACATAAGAGAAATCCTTTACACCAAGTGACTGGAAGTATTCCTTAGCCTGAGCCTCTGCTGCCGATTTTTCAAGAGTAGAGTCCTCAGCCATAAGGTCATAAACCTTTGCCCAGTATGGATAAGCACCAACTTTTCCATCTAAACCTACAAACTTATAATATCTGTCAAAGTAAACTGAATCATCTGATACGTGATTGAATACACCGTCTAAAACAATCTTCATCCCATTGTCAGATGCAGTCTTTACAAGTTCCTGGAAATCTCCGAGATTTCCAAGAATTGGATCTATCTTCTTGTAATCTGTTGCATCATATCTATGTGTTGAAATTGATGCAAATACAGGATTTAAGTAAATTACATTTACTCCAAGCGACTTTAAGTAGTCAATTCTCTTTGTGATACCCTCAAGGTCACCACCATAAATCTCATTATTCCAAATCTTATCACCAGTACATGCACCTGTTGCTGCATACTCTTCTGGTGTCAATAAATCTTCCTGCTCTGGATTCTCTGGTAAAGCATACCAGTCATCTACGAATTCATATGTAGTAGCCCCTCTTGATGAAACCTGAGCACGATCATTTTTCTCATTTCCATTAAAGAAACGGTCTGGGAAAATCTGATAGATTACAGCATTCTTCATCCAGTCTGGTGTCTTATATCCTGACTCATATACTACAAGGTCATATGGATTAATTGAAGTAAGGTCAGTAACTACTCCTTTACCATAGTCAGATGCCTTATCATCACAATATACTTTTACAGCTGAACCTGTGTAAAGTACGAAGAAATAATCATACTCACCAATCTTGTCGAAGCTTGTTGTAACAGACCATTTTCCATCAGCCTTTGTAAGGTCATAAGACTTTGTTCCGTTGCTCTTAACTACAAGCTTTACATCTGTAATCTTATCATCTGTCTTGATTGCAAAAGTTACATCCTTGCCCGCCTCAACAGCACCGAATGGATTCTTATACTCAATATTCTTAGAATCATATATTACTGTCTTGGCATCTGCGTTCCAATCTGCAGCATCGTTATATACAATACCAAAGTCTGGAGCATAGTAGAAAGTTACATCCTTTGCTTCTGCAAGAGTAAACTCTCCAAAAGTAGACTCAACCTTCTCATCTACAATAAGATCTACATCAGAATATGTTCCTGCCTCAAGAGATACTGTTCCTGAATATACTCCTGTAAGTCCGTCATCCTTAAGCTGTGTCTCTGGTACTCCAGTTCCCTTTACAACAGCATTAACAAATTTGTAGTTTAATGATGTTACCGATAAATGTGTGTTTAAATCTGTATAGAAAACTGTTACATCCTGCTTTTCAGGAACTGATACACTATAATTTTGTCCGTCCTGCTTTCCTTCTGTACCATAGTTCTCTGTCCATGAACCAAAAGCAATTTTGTACTCATAATTTGCTGCAGGTACATCCTTGAAAGTATAAGAATATAAACCATTTCCCTTGTATTCCATTGGATTAGAAGCTGCATCCCAGCTTGGTCCAGGGAATGTACCAGGTACATTTACTAAACGTCCCTTAAACTCTGCTCTCTTGTAGTTTGAATACTCACTTCCACCAACTGTAACTGTTGCATTTGATCCATCAAGAACCTTTGCTCCATCAATCTCATAGTAGTAAACAATATCAAGAGCCTCATCACCAAAGAAAATAGCCTCTGAAGTAGCTGAGTCTTTCTTGATTTTGCCTAAGTCAACCTTTGTAAGTGCATCTGCACCATTTTTCTCAACATCAGCCTTCTTTCCATATACTAATGTTACTGCCTGTCCAGCTGAACCAGTAGCAACGAATGTTGTTGTACCATTCTTGTTGTCTAATACGCTCATTACTGCTGGTGCCTCTGATAAACCAAATCTTACTGATAAATCATTAGCATTGTTAATTGAATCGTAAAGCTTATCAGCTTCAGCATCATATACGATTAATACATCTGTATCATCCTCTGCTACTTCAATCTTTACATCTCCGCCATTCTCAAACCAGTCACTTCCGTTAAATACACACTTAAATGCATGTGCTCCAGCTGCGAAGCTCATTCTTAATGCATATAACGAATCAGAAATCTGTGTAAAATCATAGCCTTTTCCTAATTCACCTGACCATCCGTTTACAGAACCTGCAAGAGCAATTTCAGTAGCAAAAGCATTTCTCTCTACTTCGGCACCATTGTGGTGAGATACGAAGCTTCCATGTCTAATGCTGTCGTAAATTACCTTTTTGTTCTCATCTACTAAAATGCTAATCTTACTAGTTCCTGCTGGAATTGTAAGTGCAACATTGTTTGATCCATCGCCAAGTGAATAATCCCAGCTATGATCAAATGCAACCTTATAACCACCGTCAGCAATTGTAAGATCTGACGCTAACTCCTCGAAAGTAAATGTTCCTTTATATAATCCGCCACCGATATATGTAAGATCTCCATCTGTATCTGCTGGTGACCATGAATCGATAACATATCCCTTATTGTCTGCATCAACAAAATTTAATCCATTGAAGTTACCAACTAAAGTAGCAGAATGCATAAAGCTGTCATTTACCGAATCCTCTAATCCATCTTTTGTAATTCTGATAAATACTTTCTTAGCTTCGCTAACTTCAATTGTCTTCTTGCCAGCAGCCTTTCCGTTAACTGTAGCTACAACCTCATGAGTTCCAGCCTCAAGCTTAACTGCTCCTTCGAAAATTCCATTAAGGAATAAATCCATGTCGCAGGCTTTTCCATCAACTGTCACCTTAACCTGTGATGAAGCTGTAAGTATGTCAATAGAAACCTTCTCCTCTGTTCCCTCTGACTCTGACTCGATTTTCTCAAATGAAGTCTTTACTTTACACTCTTCGTCTGTTGTATTAATTGTAAATGTAACGTTAGACTTGTATGGTACCTCAACCACTCTGTTGTCGCTTCCACCAAATGGCTTATCCCATTTGTAATGCTTAGGATCCTGTACAATCTTATACTCATATTTGCCGGCTTTAACATTCTTGAATGTAATAGCAAATTCATTGTCAGATACCTTTGTCATCTTTCCAGATTCAGCTGAGATATCCCAGTTTGCACCAGCGAGCTTTGACTCTCCTACAAGGTAGAATTCCTCAGCCGCTTCAACTGTCTCAACCTCTTCCTTAAAATCAATGTCCTTATACCACTTGTTGCTCTTTGTTGAGAAATAAGCTTCCTCAAGTCCAAGTTCATTAATCTGTGAATTCCAATTCTCAAATTTTTCTTCTTTTGAGTTTACAATCAGAACTCCATCGATATCTCCCTGTACCTCAAGATATCCCCATGTCTCTTTGTTTTCTACCTGAGTAAGACAAGGTAATTCCATACCTCCCCAGACAGTAATGGTTGGATGATTCTCTTCAGTCACGATCTTGAGATTCGATCCTCCCCATGCATGCAGTGCCCAATCGCTTGCCACTGTGTTGTCTGGCACTTCGAAATACAACTTCTTAGTTGCTGTCTCGGCTTTTACAGTAAGCTGTCCCATTGAAGAGAAAGCAGACATTGTAATCACCATTGCAAATGCCAGCAAGAAACTTAAAACACGTTTCCCAAAAACTCTCATTTTCATATCCTTCCTTCCTCTAAAACATTTTGAATGTTTCGTGTTTTTTCGTAATTTAATTATATTCAATGTTTTATGTGGTTTCTATTGACATAATTATGAAAATGAAGGTATTTTTTTATGCAAATAGTCCATATGAGGTATTTCACGCCTAAAAACTATAGTTCAATAGTAATAGTATCTTGTGATATAATACAAAAAAATCGTAGTATTTTTATACATTAATCACAAAAAAAGAAGACCATTTCTGATCTTCTTTTTATAATTTCATCATTTCATCTACATAAAAATCAACTGCTTCTTTTGAATTATCAAATTGAAATTCTCTTGTAACACCTTCCTTAAACAAAATCACTTTGTTGTAATTAACATAAGTAATCTCACTTATTACCTTACCCCTTGAATCTGTTCTGCATTTGTGCATTGCAATTTGGGAATCGTCAATTTCTGAAATTTCAGGCACAAGCTCAGTCTTAGTATCTGACTTAGCCTCAGGCTCTGACTTAGCCCCAGGCTCTGACTTAGCCTTAGGCCCTGACTTAGCCTTAGGCCCTGGAACAGGAATACTTTGTGGCATAAGAGAAACCATCTCTGTCTCCCCCTTTGCAGAAGCATTCTCTAAGTCTCTAAAATATTCAAACATATTTAACTGTCCACTAAGAGATTTTTTCGACATATTCTTCCTTTCTTATTCTTCCTTTCTTATTCTGGAATAAAAATATTGGAAAGGTTTGCATAAATTGCTGCTGCAACCTCTGGCTTATTCATTGAATAAATATGAATATGATTAGCACCATTTGCAATAAGGTCAATAATCTGTTCTGTTGCATATGCGATACCAGCCTGCTTCATTGCAAGTGGATCATCACCAAATCTGTCTACTATTGTCAGGAATTTGGCTGGTACAAGATTACCGGTTAATGCAATTGAACGCTTTACCTGTGAGGCTGTTGTAACAGGCATAATACCTGCAACAACCGGAACATTTATTCCCTTCTTTAAAGCTTTATACATAAAGTTATAATAAATATTATTGTCAAAAAACATTTGTGTTGTAAGATAATCACAGCCTGCTTCTGTCTTCTCCTTCAGATGTTCAAAATCCTCATCCATTGTTGCTGCCTCGGGATGCCCTTCTGGATAACAGGCTCCTCCAATACAGAAATCTCCCTGTTCTTTAATCTCACGAATCAGTTCAATTGCATGATGATACTGATTTGGTAAAGGAAAATCTGCATTTTCAGGAATATCGCCTCTAAGGGCAAGAATGTTATCAATATTGCGAGCCTTTAGCTCTGAAATAACTGATGCAACCTTCTCCTTTGTAGATGACGCACAGGTTAAATGAGCAATTGCCGGAACACCACAGGCATTAATTGTATCAGCAATTTCAACTGTATAATCCGATGTTCCACCTGTTGCTCCATAGGTACAGCTTATATACGAAGGCTTAAGCTTTGCAATTTCCGCAACTATGCCTTTGTAATTCTCCAGCTGTGCACCCTGCTTGGGTGGGAAAATCTCACATGAGATTGTAACCTTGTCCTGATTTAATAAACTTGATACTTTCATAATAACTCCTATTTCTTAATAATTTCTGCTAAATGCTAAAACTTCCTGAGTGCATCGCTTCCATCATCTGTAGTATTTTCAATTCTTTTTATTACAACGTAGTAGGAAAACTCCTCATTAACTTTAACCAGACATCGATCCCCTACTTTATGACCAAAAATTGCAGCTCCAAGTGGTGATTCCTTACTAATCAGATTCTTAAGGGAATTACCTCTGACTGTCGTAACAATCTTGTAGGTCTCTGTCTCATCATCATCTTCAAAATATACATCAACTGTATTAAACATTCCGACTTCGTCTTCCTTTGAGTCATCTGAAATAATGACAGCTGTCTTTATCATCTTCTCTAGATATCTGATTCGACTTTCATTTTCATTCTTGAACTTCTTAGCTGCTTTATACTCAAAGTTCTCACTAAGATCCCCCTGGGCCCTTGCCACCTTAACATCCTCAAGAGCCTGCTTGCGAACCACCAGCTTTCGATGTTCAATTTCCTCTTCCATTTTCTTAATATCATTAAGTGTCAATTCATCATTCATTCTCATTATCCTCTTCTGCTATTTGCATAGATAGAATTCTATCAAATCTGCAATTTTTTTTCAACGAAAAATGAAATGCAGACTGTTCCCAGTCCTGTATGGCAGGCATTGGTAACTGAACATTTTTCCATAATAATAGTTTCAAAGCTTCCGGCTGACTTTACTTCATTATAGAGTTCTTCCTGTTCTCTTACCGACAAACCGGCATGGGAAATGAAACAGATATCACTATGTAAATTTCTTCTTAACCATGCATTATTATACACAAAGCGTTTTCTCGCCGAAGCAACTCTTCCAACCTTTAGACCATATCTTTTGATAGAGCTCTGTCGGGTTTTTATTACTGGATGAAAATGCAGTAGCTCACTTAGCTTTGCAAAAACAAAGGATGTAAATCCCTTTTTGTAGAGATATTCGCAGGAAGGTAAAAAAATGTTAGTAACAATGTTATTCTTATACATATTTACAGTTTCTAATATTGTATTTACACTTTCACCTCTATTAGCCATTTTGGCTGCCGACAATGCCATAATGGCCATTCCTCCTGATATATGACCTGAATCCACCACATGAACATGTCCAAATCCCTTTGCTGCTATTACTGCATTCTTGTAGCTGTTGCCAATATTCATACCCAGGGAAATATGAATTACATCCTCCGCTTCTGTCAGACACTCCGCAAAGAACTTTTCATAGTCCTCAACTGAAGCAGCCTGAGTAGATGTTGAATCTTCTCCATTTCTCCAAATCTGTCCCAAATTATCTGAATCGACCTCAAGTGTGTCATAAAATCTTGATTCTCCTACAAGAATGTAGGAATAAATCATCTTTATTCCATACTTATCCCTGATTTCAAATGGCAAATCGCTAAGACATTCTGTTGTAACAATTATTTTCTTACACTTATGACTAGGTCTTATCTCCGTTCGTGTTGAAGCCTCTTTATCATAGCTCTTTAGCTGATATTCTATTACATCCTCTGGAAGAAGATTAAGAATAGTTTCCTCAAGTTCACTACTCTTTATAGGCTTCTCTACAAATCCGTCAAAAATATTGTCACTTAGATTTGCACTTCTTCCTAATGTTGGGTCAGCAGTCAGAGCAATAATCGGAGTATCCCTGCAGATTCCACTCTCCTGCTTTTTAATTAAGAGTGCCACCTCGTCACCATTCATTTCAGGCATCAGATAGTCCATCAGGATAATGTTATAATATCTTTTCTGTGTAAGCTCAAGACAGGCCTGTCCACTATCTGCCAGATCAATCTGAAGCTTTGTAGCTGAAAGAAGCTTAGAAATAACACTTCTATTAAGTTCATTGTCATCCACAATTAATACCCTTGCCTCAGGTGCTTCAAATTTTTGCTTATAGATTTCTCTTTGTTTATTTCCACTTAGGAAATTGATATTACCAATTGGCTGTGGATCAACTATTTTTTGCTCCAGCATAATGGTAAAAACAGAGCCCTTAGTATAGATACTGTCTACAGTTATCTTTCCACCCATCAGTTCAATAAGCTGTTTTGAAATCGAAAGGCCTAATCCGGTACCCTCAATTTTTCTGTTATCAGTTGCATCTACTCTCTTAAACGAGTCAAACAGCACATCCAGATTTTCTGAACGAATACCAATACCTGTATCAGAAACTGAAATCGATACATTACACCATTCTTCTCCAATTCTCTCTGCATGAGCACTAAGTGTAACTGAACCCTGCTTTGTATACTTTGCTGCATTGGACAGAATATTAATTATTACCTGTTTTAACCTCTTGTCATCTCCATTTAATACACTTGGAAAATCTTTATCTATATGCACGATAAATTCAAGGTTTTTTTCTTCCAGACTAATTTTAATCATGTCAATTAAATCTGAGAAAAAGTCTGTAGTTTTATAGTCTAATGGAATAATTTCCATTTTTTTGCTCTCAATCTGTGACAGATCAAGAATATCATTGACTAATGACAGCAGCATCTTGCTGGCATTCTGTATTGTGACCGCATTTTCCATGGTTTCTTCTGAGATATTATTCTCTCTAAGAATCATTTCATTCAGTCCTATTATAGTATTAATTGGAGTACGGATTTCATGACTCATGCTGGCAAAGAAATCACTTTTTGTGTCACTGAGCATTTCAATCTCATCCCTCTGGGATAAGGCAAACTCACGTTCTTTGGCATATGAATACAGCTGATATTTTGTAACAGCACCTAAAAGCACTCCAACAAATACTACTGCAAAAAAGGAATCAATATACACCTTCTCTATACTGACCAGCTGGGTTATATATTCAGGATATTTATAACCGATATAGTAAACTGTAAAATCAGCAATAATACTTACTCCCGTAAGAATAATCATTTTTATTCCTTTGAACATACCAATGAAATAAAATATTCCAAGAACAAACCATACTGTAGAACCACCATTTATTCCACCACTCATAAAGAAAACGGATGGAAATGCAACTATAACAACTATAAATCCGATTATTACAGCAGCAGCCTCAGACTTATGAAATTTGAAAATAATAACCATACAGAATATAATCCCTATTGTTATTACAATAAGAGGAATCAAAGTTATGTAATTGGAGGTTACAACTATTTCTTCCACCAGTGAAATAAATGCAATAACTAACCCCAGAGACAGCATTCTGCTTATAACATTCTCTCTCATGCTATAGGTATTTTCATTTTCCATTCCAAACAATTTCTTAAGCATTAAGTCACTTCTCCTAATGTTTATCTATCCAGTGTTTCAAAGTTTCACATGCCGACATATAATCCGACATGCCAATCTTGGTATTAATTGTATCAATAACCTCTTTCATGGAATTATTTCCCAGTCTGCAGTTATCCAACCCCACAAGCAGTTCTGCCATTTTGTCACCATCCCACTGGTACATTGCCTCTTCCATCTTTGATACAATTTCACTTAATTCTTCCCTTGATATTTCATTAAGGTCAGATACATCAGTCTCATTGCTTTCTACAGGGATATAATCAAAACACTTATATAATATATCCAGCACTCTGTTATATTCCTGCATCATTTCATCATGATTATTAATGATATAATCCACTTCAGATAATTTACCTGCCGCCTCCAGATGCTTTGCCAGCTCCGAAAGCTTTCGTGCTCCAATGGTTTTCATGGAGCTCTTTAGTGCATGAACAACAATGGTGTAATTTTTCCAGTCTTTATTGTCGTAGAACTCCTGAAGCTCTTTTCTGTTCTTCTCGCCATTTTTGCAATGAATATGAAGAACATCAATATAATCCTCCTTAGTTCCACAATATGTAATTCCATCTTCTATACATATATCTCCAAGCTCCAGCTCATTTTCAGAATTATCATTAGCCTCTGGCTCATTTAGACTACTCTTACTTTCTGCTTGGGAAATATTATCCACTGCTTTCTCTGCCAGGCTTTCATAACGTGGATCATCCTCAAATATCAGCTTATCCTCCGGCAGATAATTCTTTAATTCACGATCTAAAACTGTAAGCTCCACCGGCTTTGAAATAAATTCCTGAAATCCCTCTTTAAGGAACATTTCCCTTGCACCTGCTACGGCATTAGCAGTAAGTACAATTACAGGAACTTCCTTGTAATACAAATTGTTTTTGTTTCTTATACGCTTTAAGGTCTCCACTCCATCCATTTCCGGCATCATGTGGTCCATGAAAACAATGTCAAAATTCTTCTCTTCTATTTTATCAAATGCTTCTGCTCCACTTGTCGCAGTAACAATCTGAATCTTATATGGCTTAAGCAATCCTGAAACCACCTTTAAGTTGATTTCATTATCGTCTACCACAAGAATTCTGGCATTAGGGGCCACAAATCTCTTGCTGTTACTTGTCTTTCTACTGCTTTTTCCATTAAGAAGATTTACAACAGGAAGAACGTAAAATGGTTTATACAGCTTTAATATTCTGTTGCACTTTATATGCCTGTCCTGAATCTCATCAATTGCCACAACAACGCCACACTGCTCAGCAGTCTTGTCAAAGAACTCAGGATCCTGCATATACTCTCTATAACTGATAAATACGTGTGTTGTATAGTTATGAGATAGTCTTCTCTTTAATTCCGCCAGATTATGGCAAAAATGGTATCCCACACCGAGACTATTGGCGATATTTATTATCATGCTATTATAGGCATCTCGAATCTGTACCATAGCAAAATGTTCAAGATTAATATAAATCAATACTTTAAGGCGCTTCAGATCTTCTACCTTTGCAATTGGTTCATAATCCTGGACCTTCTGTGGAATAACAAACTTAAACTCACTACCCTTTCCCTGTTCACTGTTAACAGAGATAAAGCCACCCATTTTCTCAATAATAGCCTTAGATATGGCAAGTCCAAGTCCAATTCCACCCTCCTGTCGATTACGCTTGGTATCAACCTGATTATAGGAAGTAAACAATTTCTCCAGATGCTCCTTGTCAATTCCAATTCCAGTATCCTTTACTGATACAGACATGTTTATTCCATACATCTCAGCCCTGTACGAAATATTCAAAACAATACATCCATCATTAGTAAACTTAATGGCATTATTAATCAGGTTAAGTATAGCTCTCCTGATTCTCTGTTCATCTCCAAGAAGAATTGATGGCATATTAGCATCACACTCTACAATAAACTCAATATTCTTGCCCTTTTTCATGGCATTTGCCATATTGATAATATCATTAATTGTAGAGGAAATATTATAAGCCACTTCTGTTATTTCCTGCTTACCCGACTGTAATTCAGAAAAATCAAGAATATCACTAACAATTGAAACAAGCTGTCGACCAGATAACTGAATATCCAAAACCTGCTCCCTGACTTTGTCATTAATTTCATCCTCTCGAAGAATAACCTCACTCATTCCGGTAATTGTATTAATTGGAGTTCTGATCTCATGACTGACATTGGCCAAAAGATCATCCTTTCCCCTCTCTGCAACCTTAAGAGATTTAATTACAGAATCAATTTTTGCCGCATTTTGATTCTTAGTCTTAACCCAAATATAAATAATTATTATTATGAAATAGACATTTAGTATGGGTATATAATATGTATAGAATTCCTCAAGATTATTTACCACACCTTTTCTTTGAGTGAGCATGTGATACAAAACGAAAAAGGTCGTTGATATGAACGGAATAAACAGAAGTTTTTCTATGGAATACCATCCAATTAATATCGTAACCGAGATAAAGGGCACAATTACTGCGTTAAAATTCGAAGATTGTATTCCATAAATTACAAGACTAAAGCAAATCATCATTGTACAAAACATTGCTCTTGTAATATAATTCCAGTATTTTCCAACCATTACAACTAAGCTGGCAGCTCCTGCACCTAAAATAATTACAGGAATCCAGCTTTCCCATTTCAAGTTTAATGCTCCAATGAACATAAAGACATGATGACTTAAAAATGTAAAAACAACAAATCTTTCTGATTTTTTTTCATTGATATTAGAATCTAACGTATTATATTCCATATATACCCCAATACAAATTTTGCCGACGCCAAACAGGACGCCGGCAAAATAAAGTCAACCTAATATTTACCAAATCCATCGTCCAGAGAAATAATCACTTCATTGCTATTATTCTCTCTATTAATTGATGGCTTATCATGGATATCCCCTAAATCAATAGTCTTTGGAATCTGCTTTTCTGGTTTGCTTTCTGGTCTAGCCTTAACATTTGTAGTGCCAGCTCCCAACTGATATATTGACAGCAGTTCCTGCATGTGAGCTGCCTGAATTGATAACTCTTCACTTGCAGCTGCACACTCTTCACTTGTTGCTGAATTAGTTTGAACAACCTCTGACACCTGATTAATTGCCTGGTTAATCTGTGCAACTGCACTGGCCTGATAATTTGATGCCTCAGCTATTCCTATAATAAGCTGACCACTTTTTGAAACATCCTCTGTAATTAATTCAAGAGCATTGGCTGTATCATTGGCAATTTTAGAACCAATCTCAACTTTTCTAATTGAATCCTCTATCATTTCAGCAGTTTCAGAGGCTGCATCCGCACTTTTTGCTGCAAGATTTCTAACTTCCTCAGCCACAACTGCAAAACCTTTTCCGGCTTCACCGGCTCTTGCTGCTTCAACAGCTGCATTCAACGCAAGTATATTAGTCTGGAATGCAATATCATCAATTACTTTAATGATTCTGGAAATGCTTTCAGAAGAAGCATTAATATCATTCATTGCAGACATCATTTCCTTCATTCGTTCATTTCCCTGCTTTACCTCAGTAATAGCATTAGCTACCAGCTTATTAGCATCATTGGCCTGTGACGCATTCTGTTTTGTTTTCTCAGCAATCTCAGCCATTGATGAAGTGATTTCCTGAATGGCACTTGCCTGTTCTGTAGACCCCTGTGCCAATGCTTCTGAAGCACTTGCAACCTGATTCGAGCTTGTCATAACCTGAAAAGCTGACTCACTAATATTAGAAAGGGCATGATGATTTCTCTCAACCATTTGCCTAAGTGCCAGCCCTAAAGTATCCTTCTTCCCACGTGGCTCAACCTTTATAGTAAGATTACCGTCTGAAACCTCACTGGCAATATTGGCCTGCGTTTTTGTGGCTTCAATAAGGATCTGATATTCCTCCAAAAGCTTACCAAATTCATCGTTATGAATCTCACCAATCTCCAAATCCGTATTTCCTTCTGCAAGCTCCAGCGTAACATAGCTTGCCTGCTTTCCGCCTTTTCTAACAGATTTAAGAATTGATAATCCTGTCATAGTAAACATTAGTCCAAGGAAAATAGTCATAACAATGGAATAAATATTGTACATTTTCAAATACTGTTGTGGATTATCTGCTGTTAAAACCTTTGATGCAGTCAGATATCCTGTCACCATCAGGAAAATGCACGCAACTTCAGAAAAAACAAGAAAAAATACAGTTTTTTTGTATATTGAATAGCCTTTCTTTTTCATAGTATTTATTACCCCTCTTTCACAATACTTAATTCAGCCGATTTTTCTACTTTTGCCAACTCCTCATCATTAAGGAGTTTCTCTAAATCAAGAAGCAGCTTAACCTCTTCGCCAACCTTTCCAATTGCAGTAACAAACTTATCCTGTGTTGATTCACTTTTGCCAATCTTTGGAGAAGGAAGAATATTCTCCTCGGTAATCTCCACCACCTCTGCAATCTGTTCTACAATCAGGCCAACCACTATATCCTTATAATTGATAACAATGATACAGGTTCTGTCATTATACTCAAAAGGCTCCTGCTTAAATCTAATTCTCACATCTATAACAGGAATAATTTTTCCTCGAAGATTAATAAGTCCCTTAATATAATCTTCGCTCTCCGGAATTTCAGTAATCTCCTGGAATACAATTATTTCATTAACATATTCTATTTTAAGTCCGAAAAACTCATTGCCCGACTTAAAGGTAATATACTTATCCTTTTCTGTAATGTGTTCAATCATGTCAAATTATCCTTTCTTATGAATTTATTCGCACACACCACCAGGATCAAGAATAAGAGCTATACTTCCATCTCCCAGCTGTGTACATCCGGAAAGTCCTTTTACCTTCT
>JAXJPW010000038.1:0-44204 GCA_036311465.1 Agathobacter sp. | reverse complement strand
TTAGAAGAATTATTGCCATGGTCAAATAAGCTTCCAAAACATATCAGAAAATAAAATGCAAGTACAGTCGTCAATCTGGCGGCTGTAGATTTATGATAAGTACCGACTATGGAGCGTTCTCAATATAATCACCAAATTACTAGGTAATTTCCCCGCCAGGAGCCAGCCGCCCCTGGTCATGAGCAAACCATCAACCAGCCAACCAGCCATCCCATCTAATTTTGGAAAAGGGTTATGACAAGACATCGTTACAGGATATTGTGAATAATCTTGTGGCATGACAAAGGGGGCAATTTATCATCATTTTAATGTTACACCTAATCTTTTAGATAATCCCAGACTGCTGGTGGCTCTCGGTCTGAAAAAATCCTGTAGAAAACTGGAGGAAATGCTTGACGTGAAATGCAAAAAAGTGTTTATTAGATTAGTAGACTAATTGCAATTTGGAGGATAGGAAATGGACAATTTTGTAAGGGGAGATATGTTACCAAATAATTCTGAAGGCAGCCTGCAGGAGAACAGAAGATATATTTCTAAGATTGGATTAAGATATTTTATTGCATCAGTATTGATAATGGCGGCACAGATAGGCGTTGGAACCATTGTTTATCTGATTGATGAAACGATATATAACCGATATGGATTTCTGATAATGATGGTAGTAATGTATGCCCTTGCCTATCCAATTATTTTTTGGATGCTGGGAAAGGTGCCTGTGGAGGTAGAGTTCGAAAAGCAAAAGCTTGGAGTTGGAAGGTTTCTCATGTTTTTTGTAATTGGCTATGCTGGTATGTACATTTCCAACATTATGGGAAATGTGCTGGCCAACATAATAGGAGCATTCAAGGGAAGCCCTGTTCAAAATGGCATTACTGATATAGTAATGAACAATAATCTATGGCTGAATTTTGTGATTATTGTACTGTGTGCGCCGATCTTTGAGGAACTGCTTTTTCGAAAGTATTTAATAGACAGAATGGCACGCTTTGGCGAGAAATATGCCATTTTTATGTCGGGACTTTTCTTCGGATTATTCCATGGAAATCTTTACCAGTTCAGTTATGCATTTGTGCTGGGAATTGTATTTGGATATGTTTATGTTAAGACTGGAAATATCAAGTATACGATTTCTCTTCACATGATAATCAACTTTATGGGCTCGGTAGTCGGAACCCTTCTGTTAAAGTACACAGGCATAGACAAACTTATCAAGGCCGCCAATGAGACCCCGGAAGAGTTGATGAAAATCATGCAGGAAAATGCCACAGGATTATTGATCATGATGATTTATTTTATGATGATTCTTGTGCTTGTAATCCTTGGAGTAATTCTGTTTGCTCTTAATGTACGCAAGATTAATTTCAGACCGGGCAAGGCTGTGATTAATTCCGGTGAGTATTTTAAGACAACAGTGTGCAATGTGGGAATGATTTTATTCTTTGCTTTGTGGATTGGATTTATAATATATTCAACATTGAAATAGGTGAGAAAGGACTGCGAAATGCAGTTCTTTTTTGTTAGGGAAAGTATATTTCAAGATAAAATTCTGGAAATACAATTAGTAATGCAAAAGTGCAAGAGTAAAATCCACATATGTAAGAGAAAGCCTGACAAGAAAACTTGTCAAAAAAGCATTGACAAGGAAAGTTGTCAATGATATATTGAATTTGACAAGAAAAGTTGTCATGCATGAAAACTAATATGAAAACAGAGAAGAGGTGTAATTAATGCCATTACTCAATAAACTTAAAGAATACAGAGCTCTACTTGGTGTTAATCAGCAGGAGATGGGCACCATGGTAGGTACGTCGAGGCAGACTATTTCACAGATTGAGAGGGGAGACTATTCCCCATCAGTTACCCTGGCACTTAAGATTGCAAAGGTGTGCAACGTAGCAGTTGAAGACATTTTCACATATGAGGAGGACTAAGCATGGATAACAATATAAATAACAATATAGATAACAACATGAATAATATAGGTAACATAGAAAATAAGAAAAACAGTAAGAAGACAGGTATCAAGTTTGCAATAATTATGCTTTGCAGTTTATTCGGCGGAGGATTATTCGGATTTTTTGCAGCCAAATATGGTGTCAGGTCAATAAGTGCTGCAGATGTTTCCAACACATTGATTATTCCATTGACGGTTTTATTTTGCTTAGTCAATGTTGGGCTTTTTATCGCTTCTTATGTGATTTACGCAAAGAGCCAGAGAGAGTATAAAAATTGGGATGGAAAAGACGAAGACTTATTGAGCAGGATAGAGGAGAAGCTTGCTTATCCATTGCTTTTTACAGGTATTGCACAGGCAATCGACTATGGCCTTTTCCCAACTATCATGTGGATGGGTGACCAGGCAAATATTGACAAGATGCTCCTTTCTGTCGCTGGTTTAGTAAGCGCAGTTGTGTTTTTATTATCCTTTGTTTGGATACTTGCTTTACAGCATTATATTGTTAAGTTCCTTAAGCTTGTTAACCCTGAGAAAAAGGGTAGCATTTTTGAGACAGACTTCAATAAGAAATGGCTTAACAGCTGTGACGAGGCACAGAAGATGCAGGTCTATAGAGCTGGATTTGTGGCATACAATGCCGGAATAAAATGCTGCGTTGCATTATGGCTTTTATCATTGGTGGGAATGACAGTATTAGATACAGGCGTCTTGCCGGTTATTATGGCATCCATATTCTTGCTGGTATTGACTGTAGCTTATTGCGTTGAATGTATTAAGCAGGGCTGCTAGCCTGACGTGTTCTCCCACAATGATCTTTTTTCTGACTGCGGAATCTGCCTGCAGAACCTGCCTGCGTAAGCCTTTATAAGAAGAGAAATTATGCTAATATTTGTGAAAATATGTAGGAATTTCCGACTGAATCACATATAATAAAAGGCATACGATTAAAGCCATAGGCTTAATGAGGAGAGGGTGTATAATGAGTATTAATTCGGAAAATAGAGAAATATATGGCAAGGCTTTACGGCTGGCTGTTCCCATGATGATTCAGAGTGGAATTACAAATGCAGTTGGCCTGGTGGATAACCTTATGGTTGGAAGCCTTGGAACAGAAAGTATTACAGCTGTCTCCATTGTGGGACAGCTTATATTCGTATTTAACCTGTCGATTTTCGGTGGCTTATCAGGACCGGGAATTTATGGGGCACAGTATTATGGACAGGGCAATAGGGAAGGCTTTCACAACGTGTTCAGACTCAAGGTCTGGATAAGCATTTTCGCACTGCTTGCAGGACTGCTTACTTTTTCAATAGGTGGTCAGCAGCTGGTTGGTCTCTATATTCATGGTTCAGATCCTAACATTGATACGGCCCTTACAATGAAGCTGGCACAAGAGTATATGGGAATAATGCTGTGGGGCTTTGTGCCATTCGTAATTACGCAGATATATGCAGGCTCCCTAAGGGAGACAGGAGAGAGTATAAAGCCTATGGTAGGCGGCATTGCTTCTGTTGTAGTTGATGTAGTGTTCAATTACCTTTTAATCTATGGACATTTTGGCTTTCCAAAGCTTGGGGTAAGAGGTGCTGCTATAGCAACAGTTCTTGCCCGTATTGTAGAAATGACAATAGTTGTAGTGTGGACCAATATTCAGATAAGTAAGCATGAGTTCCTAAAAGGCGCACTGCGAACCCTGAGAATTCCGCTTTTTGACATGAAGATAATTATCCTTAAGAGTCTGCCTATTTTCATTAACGAGTTTCTGTGGGCAGGAGGCATGGCGGCCCTGACCCAGTGCTATTCCATGAGAGGAATCAACATTGTACCGGGCCTCAACATTTCCAATGCAATCTGCAATCTGCTCAACGTTGTATTTGTTGCCATGGGTAATGCAGTTGGAATCCTGTCAGGTCAGTACCTGGGGGCTTCCCAATTTGAAAAGGCCAAGAAGTACTCAGTAAAGCTTATGTGGTTTACAGGTGCCCTTTGCCTGATACTTACTGCAATACTTCTGGCCCTATCCGGAGTATTTCCACTTCTGTATGACACTACAGAAGATGTCCGGGAGCTGGGCAAGAACTTTATCAGGATTAATTCCCTCTTCTTCCCGGTGCAGGGCTTTTTGAATGCGCTGTACTTTACCCTGAGGTCAGGTGGAAAGACGGTTATAACCTTCCTGTTTGACAGTGTATATACCTGGGTAGTGTGTGTGGTGCTGGCATTTATTTTGTGTAGCTTCACCAGCATACCGATTCTAATTGTATTTGCAGTTATACAGTCAATGGACATAATAAAGCTTCTCATTGGATATAGCCTTATTAAAAAAGGGGTATGGATTACCAACCTGGTAGAGGAAGGCGCTTAAAAATAAAGAGAGACTTTGTGATTCTTTGCATGTATGTGAGTCACGCAAGTGCATTTTAAAAGCCTCATGGGATACGACCCATGGGGCTTTTGAGGTTACTGGCTGTTTTGACCGGAGCCTGCCCGTCTGTACTTGGTGTTTCGAATAAGCCATTTCTGGTCAATTATCTTTGGGCCGCACTCAAAGATTATCTTAAGTCTGACAGAGTCACTCTGCTGGATTATCTCGGTTATTTTTCCTGTGCCATACTTTGGATGTTCAATCTCATCCTCAACCTTGTACTGCACGATGCTGTCCTGGGATGCCCGATAAGCCTTTTCCCTGTGGTAGTTGTCCCGAAGGGGAATTGTTGAATCTGTCAGAGACTTCTTCTTAAGGACTGCGTCATAGTCGTGGTCCAAAAGCCCCTCGCCTACCTTGTAATAAGGCGTTGGTGCCGCTCCTACCAGTGAGCAGCAGTATTTCCAGGCACTTCCATGAATGCCCGGCTGCCACAGATATTCCCTTGGAATGTCCATGTTGTACTGCATATAATGGGCATATTCGTGAAGAAACAGGTCAGTACGATCCTCCTTGCTAAGGGGCTTGGCCACACATCTTGCAACAAAAAGCAGGGAGAACTGAAAGTAGTCCTTTTCCCCATTCTGAGACGGGGTATATGAGCCCAGGGAATCTTCATCGTAGACAAAATTAATCTGAACCTTTGCACCCTGCAGGCCATGCTGCCTGTCCAGTCTTGAGTACAGTGCTCCTATTTCAGCAGTGAGCACTGGAATTTCTCTGTCCATCATTCTGCGTAAAGCGTCATTAAAAATCATAAATATCTCCTTTGTATTTTATCGAGAGATAACAACAATATAATGTCTAAAACAGGATTTTTCAACCCAATGTTTTTTAACATATACATTATGTATAGAAGTTGACTATATAGGGCATGATGATATAATTAAATAAATGTCATATGACGGAAAAGGAGGTGCCATATGTCGAGACCGCAAAAACCTAAAAGGGTATGTGGAGAGCCTCTTATCAAGAAGTTCCTTCCTGATGACAATAAGGGAAAAAGGGATATGGTCACTATGTCCTTGGATGAGTACGAGACAATTCGACTTATTGACCTTGAGGGAATAAGCCGGGAAGAGTGTGCTGCAAGAATGAATATTGCCCGAACAACAGCCCAGGATATTTACAACAGTGCCCGACTTAAGCTGGCCACTTGCATAGTTCAGGGCAAGGAGCTTCATATAGAAGGTGGAAGCGTTTTTGAATGTGATGGTTCTGCTGGGTGCAAGGGCTGCAGCAAGTAGCCTGCAGGCTTCACCTCAGGGTGTTAATGAGAATAATATATAGGAGAGAGAAAAATGCTAGAGATAAAGGATTTATATTTTCAGGTAGCAGATGATAATCAGAAAGAGATTATCCGAGGTCTGAACCTTACAATTGATGATGATAAGTTCGTAGTTATTACCGGACCTAATGGCGGTGGTAAGTCTACACTTGCCAAGCTTATTGCAGGAATCGAGAAGCCAACAAGTGGACAGATTCTCTATAATGGACAGGATATTACCAATATGAGTATTACAGAGAGAGCTAAGCTTGGAATCAGCTTTGCTTTTCAGCAGCCAGTCAGATTCAAGGGAATTACAGTATTAGATCTTCTTAGAATTGCAGCAGGCAAGCCGCTTACAGTGTCAGATGCCTGCCAGTATCTGTCAGAGGTTGGGCTTTGTGCCAAGGATTACATCAACAGAGAGGTTAACGCATCTCTCTCAGGTGGTGAGCTTAAGCGAATTGAGATTGCCACAGTAATTGCAAGAGGAACTGAGGTATCTATCTTTGATGAGCCTGAGGCTGGTATTGACCTCTGGAGCTTCAAGAATCTTATCAAGGTGTTCGAGAGAATGCAGAAGAAGAACCATGGTTCAATCCTTATTATTTCCCATCAGGAGAGAATCCTTAATATTGCAGACCAGATTGTAGTATTAGCCAATGGACAGGTTTCCAAGATTGGAACTAAGGATGAGATTCTTCCTGAGCTTATGGCTACTACAGCTATCAGCAAGACCTGCGATAAATTTGAAGAAGGAGGCATGTAGTAAGATGGATGAGATTCAGAAGAGATTAATTAGTGAGATTGCGGATCTTCATGAGGTGCCGGAGGGTGCCTACAATATTAGAGCTAACAGTGAGATGGCAGGACGTAATACAACTGCCAATATTGATATAGTTTCCAAGGAAGACGTTAGTGGAATTGACATCAGAATAAAGCCAGGTACAAAGAACGAAAGTGTACATATTCCTGTAGTTCTCAGTGAGAGCGGAATTAAGGAGACAGTGTACAATGATTTTTATATTGGCGAGGACAGTGATGTTGTGATTGTTGCAGGCTGTGGTATCCACAACTGTGGTAATCAGGATTCCCAGCATGACGGAGTTCATCGCTTTTTCGTAGGAAAGAATGCTTCTATCAAATATATTGAGAAGCACTACGGCGAGGGAGATGGGGATGGCAAGAGAATTCTCAATCCTGTTACGGAGGTATATATGGAAGAGGGCAGCTCCATGGAGATGGAGATGGTTCAGATTAAGGGTGTAGATTCTACAGTTAGAACTACTAAGGCTGAGCTTGCAGCAGGAGCAAAGCTTCTTGTCAGAGAACGTCTTATGACACATGGCAACCAGTTTGCAGAAAGTATTTACACAACTGACCTTAATGGAGAGGGTGCTTCTGCCGATGTAGTATCCAGATCCGTTGCCAAGGATTCATCTTATCAGAAGTTTGATTCCAAGATTACAGGTAATGCGCCATGTTCAGGTCATACAGAGTGTGATGCAATCATTATGGGCAATGCCAGAATACTTGCTGTTCCACAGCTGGAGGCTAACGATCTTGACGCTGCACTTGTACATGAGGCAGCCATTGGAAAGATCGCAGGAGACCAGATAATTAAGCTTATGACACTTGGACTTTCGGAGGAAGAAGCAGAGGAGCAGATTATCAACGGTTTCTTAAAATAGCAGAAAGGTAGACTGCAAAAGACATTATGAGATTTAAAAAAGGATTAATAGCAATAGTATTATCACTTGCAATGATTATAACAATGCTGCCGGCACAGCAGGTTATGGCGGCCAAGGCACCAAAACTTAACAAGACTAAGGTCACCCTTACAGTAGGCAAATCAACAACCCTCAAGGTTTACAACACCAAGAAAAAGGTCAAGTGGAGTGTAAACAAAAAGTCTATTGTGAAGATTACATCTAAGGGTAAGGTTACAGCCAAAAAGGCAGGAGTTGCCATTGTAACTGCCAGGGTAGGCAATAAGAAGCTTAAGTGCAGGATTACAGTTAAGAAGAAGAGCACAGGTACTTCTAACAAGACAGTTACAGTCAATTTTGACAAGCCAATGCAGCTGTCCTGGGATAGCATGGATGCCAGGATAAGTCCATCCAAGTTATCAGGCTTTACAGGAGCAGTTACTGCAGTCTTTTCTTTTGAACATAGCACAAAGGTGTCAGGAGTAGACCCAGAGATATATCTGAGAACCGGATGGTCAGACGGTGATATTGTTGGAAATAAGAATTTTATCAGGAACTCCAGCCAGAAGACCCTCACTGTTAAGTACACCTCTTCCCAGGTCAGCAAGATGAAAAATGCTAAGGACCTGGCAGTATATGGTGTTAACCTTAAGATTAAGAGCGTAAAGTTTACCGGAAGCTCTAAAAAGTTTGATTATGGCTACAAGGGCTCACCCGTTGACAAAAACGGTGCCCTCAAGGTTAAGGGCAATGGACTTGTTAATCAGCAGGGCAAGCAGATTATGCTTAAGGGAACCTGTGTAAGCGGACTTACCTGGCATCCTGATATGATTAGCAGAGAAATCTTCAAGACTGTCCGTGATCAGTGGAATGCCAATCTTATCAGACTGGCTATGTATGTGGATACCTCCAATGACAGCGGTATCAATTCCCAGGGGTACGCAAGTGGCAACGACAGTGACAGAGCCAACATTAAGAGGATGCTCTATGAAGGCATAGATGAAGCTTCTGCTCTTGGAATGTATGTGCTTGTGGACTGGCACATATTAAGAGATCAGGATCCCAACCTACATATTGACCAGGCCAAGAAATTCTTTGCAGAGGTATCCAAGAAGTATGCTAAGAACAAGAACATTATCTACGAAATCTGCAATGAGCCAAATGGTGACCATGTTACCTGGTCCAGAATTAAGAAGTATGCCAACACTATTATCCCGATTATCAAGAAAAACGATCCTGATGCAGTAATAGTTGTAGGAACTCCAAGCTGGTCATCTCAGCTTGATGGGCCAATGAAGGACCCAATCAAGGGCTACAGCAACATAATGTATGCATATCATTTCTATGCGGCTACACATAAGGATGAACAGAGAGCTCATTTTAGCAAAGCAATCAAGGCCGGACTTCCAATCTTTGTAACAGAGTTTGGACTTACAGAGGCTTCAGGTGAAGGATATATCGATTATGCTTCCGGCAAGAAGTGGTTTGATATTATGAGTAAGAACAAGATAAGCTGTGCAGTCTGGAATCTAAACAGCAGAGATGATGTGTCAGGAAGTAAGATGAGCCAGTATTTCAAATACATACGTGACTTCTATAAGAAAAACTAGTGAGAAAAACTAGTAAGCAGAACTGGCGAGAAGTATATATAAGAGATACATATGAGAAGGACGAGCTATATAGACAGCTCGTCCTTTATATATTGTATGCAATTGCGAATTGTATCCTTGTTGGAAGAATAATAGATTCGTGCTCCCTCCTGGGAGAAGCTGACAAGCTCCGCTGAATTAAGCTGACTGGTGTGGTGTGATACGGTGGCTGTGGTCAGCTTAAGAAGAGTAGCAAGCTCGTTTCCAAAGGTAGGCCGGTCCTTGATATAGGACAGTATTTCAAAGCGGTTTTTATCACTCATCTGCTTAATTATGTTGAGCCAGAATTCTGTGCTGTGGGTGGTGGTCCCGCTGTTATCTGCAAACACCAGCGGACACTCATCGCAGAACATAATTCCAATTGGGGAAGCAAAGGGTGAGTCAAATTCTCCAGTCTCGTTATCCATTGAAACAGAAAACCCTTTTATAAAAGGCTTGAAGAATTCAAAGGAGATAAGCACTCCCAGAGGATTGTCCTTAAGTGCACTGAGGGTTTGTGACTGGCTGGTGAAATACTCCCAGGGCATCCTGTCCTGAAACTTGTCAGTCCAGTAATCCAAAAACCACTTGTATTGCCCATTCAGTTCCTCCTGAAATTTGTAAAGCAGATTAATGGCTTTTTCTACCAGCAGCAGGCATTTTTCAAGATGCTTATCCCTGTTAATAAGCCCCTCCATAAGCAGCTGCTTGTTTTTATCTGACAGCTTTACCTCCAGAATTACTCTAAGGGCATCCTCCAGGCAGGAGCATTTAGGCGCATCCTCGGTGTTGCAAAGAGCGTTGCCGATAAAGCTCACAAACTCACTGTACTTTGAATAGTATGCAACCTGGTCCATGTCATATAACTTGCGGGAAAAATCCTCAAAGGAGGGATTCTCCAGATGATAAAAATCATCCCATAGTAATAGAATTTTGCCCAAGGAATCCTTTTTTGAGCCGTTGGAGAGCAGACTGAAATAATATATCAGCTCCTCCATATCCCCTTTGAATTCCTTGCGGGCTGCTTTTTCAATTTTGCCATACAAAGCCATAAGAGGCTTTCTGGCCTTGAAAAGTGTATCAACAGTGTCAGTGAATTTGCGGGCCTCCTTTTCAATCTGTTCTTTTATGCTAATTGGCTGAGCAAGACAGGTAAGAAGGGAAATTCCTTCATTTACATAATTAATTTCTGCAAAATATTTCATAGAAGCTTGTCCCTCCTTATAGTAGTTTTTCTTCGTAAAATTTCAGATACTGGCGCAGGGTATCCTTGTTGAGAGAGTAATACATCTTGCTGTTGCGAGGCTCCAGCTTCACCAAATCAGCGGCAATAAGCAGTCCCATGTGGTGGGAAACCGTTGCAGTGGTAAGATTAAGGTGTTCTGCTATTTCGTTGCCATAGGCTTCCTTCTGGCTGATATATTTCAGAATCTCAAAGCGGCTTCTGTCAGACAGCAGCTTGATGGCATCCACAACTGCATCGGTGCTTTTCAGGGAAGCTTCCGTGCTAAAAAGCTTACTAAGATCAAAAGCATCTCCAAATAATACTCCTATGCAAAGCACGCTTTTCTGATAGTCGCTTTCCGGCCCTGTAGGAGTGGCAAGACTCATGGTAAAAGGAAACAAGCAGGGTACGAGCTCGTATCCCAGGGGATATTCCTCTGCCTGAGAGAAAATGGTAAAATCCTCTCTCATAAAATCATAAAAGCTGCGCCCATTTCGTCTCTTGTCCCAGTAGTCATAGAATTTCTGAAGCTCCTCATTAAGCTCTGCCTCAAAACGAAGAAGCAGCCTGGCGGCATCCCCCATTATTCTACAGAGAATATCTATATGCTTCTCCCTGTTAAGATACAGATCCTGCAATCGGCACTTTATCTCATCAGAGAAATCGCTTTCCAGTATAAATCTCATAATCTCAAGGCTGTTAATCTGCTCCAGCTGACTGTCATTTTTGATATACAGGTTGTTGTAGCTGCAAAGTGCATTGGCAAATCTTCTCATGTATTCTTCCTGAGAGTAGCCCAGCAGTCTCTCTCTAAGCTGGTCTTCGTTTTCAAGAAAAATAATATCAGTTATTTCCACCAGGAGAACAAGCAGTGAAATGTTCTCCAGCTTTTCTTCCTTATCAGGGGTGCCAAAATAGTACTTAACCAGAGACATGTTGTCCCCCTGCTCCTTTTGAAAGGTTTTTACCAGTTTGGTAAGCAGGTTAAGGATGCCCTTTTTTTCTTTTTTCAATTCTTTCTCATTAAAGCTGTGCTTTTTTCGTAATAAAGCAAATGCCTGGTCCCAATCCTTGGATTCGCTGGCCAGATACAGAAAGTGCTGGGCCAGGGCTAGAATATATTTTCTGGTATAGTTTTCCATCATCTGATTCCTCGTAAAATACCTTGTATAGTAGCTCTTATAATACGGCTCCTATAATACCATAAATTAGAATACTTTTCAAAAAAAAGTTAGATAGTCATCTAAAATATTGTTGACATTCGTCTAACACTATTATATCATACAGCATATATAACATCAAATGATTATCTAACACATATGTTAGATGATAATCTAAGATTGAATTATAGGACTATGAAATGAAGGATGTGGAGAGATTATGAAGAAAACGGAAGAAAAAGCGCAGTACAAGGTGCTGCCAACTATAAGGCGAATGCTTAGAATCATGAAGGAAGAAAAGCCGGTTCAGATTCCAAGAATAATTATTCTTACGATTACACTGGGCTTATATCCATTTATGGAGATTCTTCTTCCTAAGATTGCAATAGGTACAATTGAGAAATATGGAGACAGGGCGGTTAATCCTCTTGTGAAGAATATGATAATATTTTTCCTGATTGCAGGTACCCTTGCTCTCGTATCAGGAGTGGTGCAGCAGGTTACCAACTCAACTAACATGAGAATACGCTTGCGTTATCTTGGCAAAATGTCTAAAAAGATGCAGACCATGGAATACAAATACGTAGAGGATTCCAGTTTTCAGGAAGAAAATGATAAGGCACTGAATGCCTGCAATAACAATGCAGATGGTGTTGAGGGTGTATATAATACAATCTGTAAAATGCCGGCACAGTTATTAACTGTGGTTGTAATGATGGTTATGGTTTCTTTCCTTAATCCTGTAATTCTTGTGGTTTTGGTTTTACATACTGCAGCAATAATGTGGGCATCCCAGAAATCCCACAACTACAGATACAATAAGAAGGAGGACATTGCAAAGGCAACACGTAAGATGAAATACTACAGTGATACAACTAACAATTTTGCCTTTGGAAAAGACATCCGAATCTTTAATTTAAGAGACAGAATCCTTTCTAATTACAGATTGGAAATAGAGGCCTATACCTCTCTTATGAAGAAAATAACAAAAAAAGAGTGGCTATATGGACTTCTTGGCCTTTTAACAATGCTTATTTCCAATGTAACTATGTATGGTCTGTTAATCTACTACAGCTACAATGGAATGCAGATTAGCTCCTTTACAATGTATGTATTCCTGATTTCAGCATTGATGGAACGCATGGTAACACTTGGAGAGGATATATCCTTTATTAAGAATCAGGGCCAGTATGTAAGCGATTTCTTCCGACTTATGGACCAGGAGCTGGTGGAGAGTGGTTCAGTAACTGATGTGCCTGACCATATTGAGATTAGATTTGATCATGTAACCTTCCGTTATCCAAACACAGACAAGGATATCTTCAAGGACTTCAGCTTCACTATTAAGAAGGGAGAGAGACTTGCCATAGTAGGTGTTAACGGTGCGGGCAAGACTACTCTGGTTAAGCTTATGTGTGGACTTTATCATCCAACAGAAGGACATATTTATATAAACGATGTTGACATAAGAGAGTATGACAAGAATACCCTCTATAATATTTACGGAACAGTGTTCCAGGACTTTTCAATTCTGGCATTTAACATTAAGGAGAATGTTGCCGCAAGCTCTGAGAATATAGATGAAGACAGAGTTAAGCTGGCCCTTGAAAGTGTAGGACTTGGCAAAAAGCTTGAATCCCTTCCAAAGGGGCTTGATACAATGATGCTCAAGGTTGTAGATGAGGAGGGAACCGATCTCTCCGGCGGTGAGCGTCAGAAGCTTGCCATTGCAAGAGCTCTCTACAAGGATGCACCAATGGTAATAATGGATGAACCTACTGCAGCCCTGGATGCCCTTGCAGAGGCTGATATCTATCAGAACTTCAGCCAGCTTGTAGAAGGCAAGACAGCAGTATACATATCCCACAGACTTGCAAGCACCAGGTTCTGTGACAAGATAGCCCTTTTTGACGGGGAAGGCCTACGTGAATATGGTACACATGATGAACTAATGGAAATGAAAGGCATGTATTACGATATGTTTGTGGTACAAGGCAAATACTATCAGGAAGAGGGGACAGTAGCATGAAAAATATTTCAACCTTTATAAAAATGGCCTGGAAGACTTCTCCGGCGTATGTACTGATAATTATACTTAATGCATTTATTTCAGGTGGCAAAATAATACTTAATACCATTCTTCCGATGTTTCTTATAGATGAGCTTCTTGGTGGAGGGGAAGTCGATAAGCTTGTGCTTTATGGTGGAATAATTGTCCTCAATAATGTTTTTATGTCCTTCCTTTCTTCTTCTATTGCAAAGTATATGAAGGTTAAGGAGGAATGGCTTCAGAATGCAATGGTTCAGCAGATGGGGCAGAGAATCATGAATCTTGAGTATTCATATCTGGAGGATCCATATTATCTAGACCTTAAGGAGCGTGCTATTTTTGCTATTCAGAATCAGTCTGCAATTGCCATGATGATTAAGTCCTTTGCGGATACCCTTCAGGGGATTGTTACTCTCCTTGGACTTGTTGTTATTCTCATAACACTTGGTCCGGTTCTTATTATTGCTCTGGCCCTTGGAGTGGTGCTGATGCTCCTTTTCTACAAGCTTTCGTCTGGAACAATGGTTAAGACGATGGAAAAAATTGTTCCAATTAACAGAATTTATGGTTATTACCTGAATGTTGCACTTGATAAGCCGGCTCAAAAGGATATCCGTCTCTACGGTATGGATAAGATGATTACGGATAGAATTATTAAATTCGGTGAGGATACCTGTGATGAATTTGATAAGACTTATAGAGGAATCGGTTTTGCAATGGGGGGAATGTCAGCAGTATCAGAGCTTTTGTCAGCTTTTACCTATGCCTATGTAGGAATAAGAGCGGTATCTACAATGTTTGGTCCAAAGCTTTCTATTGGTTCTCTTACAATGTATGTATCTTCGGCAATTACTTTTTCATCAACAATAATTACCTTTGGACAGAATGTTGTTGGGCTGTGGCAGAACGCCCAATTCCTCATACCTTACAATGAGTTTATGTCCCTTAAGGAAGAAACTGTGGAGGATGGCGGTCTTAAGTTTACGGGAGAGGTTGAGACTCTGGAGTTTAGAAATGTAACCTTCACATATCCTAAGGCAGAGAAGCCTGTTCTTAGAAATATTTCTTTTCAGATTAAGAAGGGAGAGAAGATTTCCATTGTTGGATTAAACGGCGCAGGAAAATCTACCCTGGTTAAGCTGATTTGCAGAATGTACAAGACAGACAGTGGCGAGATTCTGGTAAATGGCAGAAACATTTATGACTATGATTACATGTCCTATATGGACGTAATCTCAGCAGTATTTCAGGATTATAAGCTCTTTAACTTTTCTATAGAAGAAAATATCTCCTGTCAGTATGAAGGTGCTGACACTGATAAGGTTAACCGCCTTATTGATGAGGTGGGAATGAGAGACAAGGTGGATGAGCTTCCGGAGGGAATCGCAAGCCGCTTTGGAAAAGAGTATGATGAGGATGGAATAGAGATGTCCGGCGGACAGGGACAAAAGATTGCCATTGCCAGAGCTTTATATAAGAAAGCCAGCATGGTTATCCTTGATGAGCCTGCTTCAGCCCTTGACCCAATCGCAGAGGCGGAAATCTACGAGAAGTTCAATGGGCTGGTTGAGGATAAGACAGCAATCTATATTTCACATAGAATGTCCTCTTCAGTATTCTGTGACAAAATTCTTATTATAGATGGGGGAACAGTGTCTGACTTTGACTCTCACGAGAATCTGATGCAAAAAACAGACAGTTTATATTATAAGCTGTTTCACTCCCAGGCAGAAAATTACAAATTGGCATAATAAAAGAAGTGTGGAAAGTATTGATTTTCCACACTTCTTTATTTGACACTCCATATAATCGGTGATAGAATTTTGCCATGTAGGGAGTATACAAATGATAAATAAGCCAATTATTGAAAAAATAATTAATAGAGATATAGCCATATTAGATGAACTTTCCAAGGAAGAGCTTGCTGAGCTTATCAGAACTGTTTCCACAACAGACAATCTGACTGGCATAACAAATGAGCGTGGATTGTTTTCGTTTATGAAAGAGATTGAAGAAAATGCAACAATCGAACAGTATGATACATACTTTTGTAACATCAGAAGCATGAGAGTACTCAATTCCAGATGGACAGAGGCTGGCGGGAGCCAGATTATCGTCGGAGTTGCAAGAAAGATGGCGGAGCTTGTTGAAGGAAAGGGAATAGTTGCCAGAATGGGAGGCGACAATTTTTTTGTGTTTCTCAAGAAGGAATTCAGGAATGCATTTATATCCCAGATGGCGGAACTTGTTATAAGAGTCCTTCTTGAAGATACTACCTATTTTGTCCGTGTCGGAACAAGA
This sequence comes from Agathobacter sp., assembly GCA_036311465.1. Classification (GTDB taxonomy): domain Bacteria; phylum Bacillota; class Clostridia; order Lachnospirales; family Lachnospiraceae; genus Roseburia. The sequence continues at coordinate 28,482 of JAXJPW010000038.1, read as the reverse complement.
ATGGGTATGTATAGCAACAAAAAGGGTGATACTACCAGATGGTGTCTTGATGCTTCTTCTATGGCATTACAGTATATCAGGGTATCCTCCGATAAGTTCTGCATAGAATTTCAAAAAGAGATGCAGCAACATGATATTCGTGTAAAAAGCATCAAGGAGGATTTAAGACGGGGTATTGAGGAGGAAGAATTCGAGATTTTTTTCCAGCCTAAGGTCAGGTTGTCCACCAAGGAAATCTGTGGGGCAGAGGCACTTTCCAGATGGAATAGAAATGGAGAGATTATTTCGCCAAGCGAGTTTGTCCCTATTCTTGAACATAACGGGGCCATTTGTCATCTGGATTTTTATGTGTTTGAACAGGTATGCAAAAACATTAGAGAATGGCAGAAGGCAGGCATTGAGCCTATTAGGATTTCATCTAATTTTTCTAAGAGACATCTGAGCAATGCTAACTTTGCAGAGGAAATATTACAGACCCTGGATAAATATGAAGTAGACTATAGCCTGGTGGAGATTGAACTTACGGAAGCTTCAGATGCAGAAGATTCAAGAACCTTAAAGGAATTCCTGAATATAATGAACTGTAAGGGTATTAGAACCTCCATCGATGATTTTGGAAGTGGATATTCTTCCCTTAAGCTACTTAAAGAAATGAAGATGAGCACAGTTAAGCTGGATAAGAGTCTTATTGATGATACAGGAATCGGTATCCCGGAGAATGATGCAATTACTGCTAACCTGATTAGCATGCTTAATGATTTGGGAATGGAGGTTGTTGCAGAGGGTGTTGAGTATTCGGAACAGATTTATTTCCTGAAGAAATCCGGTTGTGATATAGTTCAGGGCTTTTATTTTGATAAACCACTTAGAGAAAAAGACTTTACAGAACGACTAAAGACAAGAAGGTACATATAGGAGGACATAAATGAGAAAGAAAATTGGTATTTTACTTGTAGCATTTGCGCTGGTGTGCATTGGTATTACATTAACTACTGCTAATAGAGACAGAATATCTGAATCAAGTGCCAAAAAGGGCAATTCAAAGAAGGCAGAGGAAAACTCTGAGAATAAAGATGGCTTACAGCTGGAGGATGACGACTCCCTCTGCTTTTACGAGAACGGAGAGAAGTTTACAGGCGGCTATAAAGTAATCAAGAACAAGCAATATTACTTTGGCCAGGATGGCAAGGCAGTAAGAGATGCGCTTCAGGCTGTTGAGATAGATGGACAGGAATACTACTTCTACTTTGGAAGTAATGGGGAGGCCAAGGTTAACGAATGGGTTACAGTCAATGAGGCTGAATACTATCTGGGAGAGGATGGTAAGGCAGTAACTGGAGTTAAGAAGCTGGATGATAACTACTGCAAGTTCGCTCAGGACGGCAAGCTTATCCGCAAGATAGATACAAGCAAGAAGCTGGTTGCCATTACTTATGATGACGGCCCTTCAATCTATACTCCGGTTATTCTTGACGTTCTTGAGAAATATGATGCAGTGGCAACCTTTTTCGTAGTAGGTAATCGAGTTCCTGATTATGCTGAGTACACAAAACGTGCTCATGATATGGGCTGTGAGATTGCCAACCATACATATGATCACAAGATACTTACAGGTGTATCTGCAGATGAGATTGTTAATCAGATTAATAAGACTAACGATATTATAGAACAGACTGTCGGAGAGAAAAGTATCATCATGCGTCCACCGGGAGGCGGAGTTAACGACAAGGTGGCTCAGAATGTAAATATGCCTATGATTATCTGGTCAGTGGATCCAACAGACTGGAAGACCAGAAATCAGCAGAAGACAGAGGATGCAGTTCTCTCAGGAGTTGGGGACGGTGATATTGTGCTTATGCATGATTTGTACGAGTCAACAGCCAACGCTGCAGAGAAGATTTTTTCGACTCTCAAGGCTGAGGGCTACGAGTTTGTAACAGTAAGCGAATTGGCGGAATTTAGAGGAATAAAGCTTAATCCGGGAGAAAAGATTAATTCCTGTCGCAAGCAACAGTAATATTTTAAGAGAAGAGGATTTGTTTTGAGTAATAAAAGAGGAATACCTAGTTATATTTTGGCGGGAACCATAACAATTGCACTTATTGCTTCTGCTATACACAGCGACAAGCTGGCTGCAAATCAGGGTGATACACAGCAGCCAGAACAGACTTCAAATCTGGTGGCACCTGGTGAGACACAGTCCCACATTCCTGAGACTGAAGAAGATACAGGATTTGTAAAGGTTGGAGATAAAACCTTTGTTTCTGGATTTGAGGCAGTGACAACAGACAAGACTTCAAAGCCTGGGAAAGATGTTGCCAGTGAGTATGCAATTCTTATGAATCCGACAACTGGTGAGATAGTATGCCAGAAGAATGCCAAGAAGGTAATTAATCCTGCGTCTATGACCAAGATTCTTACAGTACTGGTTGCCGCTGAACATGTTAAGAATCTGGATGACGTAGTTACTATTGAGAGAGAAGAGACTGATTATTGCTATATGTATGACTGCAGTAATGCAGGTCTTGTTGAAGGAGACAAGCTTACAGTCAGAGAACTTTTTTACGGAACAATTCTTCCTTCAGGAGCGGATGCAGCTATTGCATTGGCTAAGTATGTGGCAGGCTCCCATGAGAAGTTTGTTGAGATGATGAACGAAAAGGTCCGGGAGCTTGGCCTTTCAGAAACAGCTCACTTTACTAACTGTGTTGGAATATATGACAAAGAGCTTCACTGCACAGTTTATGATATGGCAATGATTATGAAGGCAGCAGTTCAGAACGATTTTTGTCGTGAGGTCCTTTCCTGCCATTGCTACACTATTCCTGAATCTGAGAATCATCCTGAGGGCATAGTCTTATCCAACTGGTTCCTTAGAAGAATTGAGGATCACGTTGAGAAAAGCCAGGTGATTGCCGCAAAGACTGGTTTTGTAGCACAGTCAGGAAGCTGTGCAGCAAGCTATGGAATTGCTAATGATGGTACACCTTACATATGTGTAACGGGCAAGTCTTACAGCAGTTGGGGTTGTATCTACGACCATATAGCAATGTATGACAAATATGGAGAATAATATGAGAGAGACAACTTGTGTATATGCCAGAAAATGTGGAGGCTGTGAGTACCAGGGCATTCCATATGCCCAGCAGCTTAAGCAGAAACAGGAGTATATAGATAAGCTAATGAAACCTTTTTGCAAGGTAAAACCCATAGTGGGGATGGATAATCCATATCACTATCGTCACAAGGTTCATGCAGTTTTTGACTGTACCAGACAGGGTAAACCAATTGCAGGAGTATATAAGAAGAAGACACATCAGGTAGTTGATATCGAAGGATGTCAGATTGAAGATGAAGAATCAGATCAGATTATCCTTGATATTAAAGGTCTTCTCAAATCCTTTAGGATTAAGACCTACGACGAAGATACCGGTTATGGGCTTCTTCGTCATGTTCTTATTAGAAAAGGCTATGCAACAGGTCAGATTATGCTTGTACTTGTGCTTGCATCACCAATTCTTCCTTCTAAGAATAATTTTGTTAAAGCTATCAGAAAGAAACATCCTGACATCAGTACAGTTGTCATCAATGTTAATGATAAGAAAACAAGCATGGTGCTGGGAGAGAGAAATATAACTGTATATGGCAAAGGCTTCATAGAAGATGAGTTGTGCGGCATGAGATTTCGAATCTCCCCTAATTCCTTTTACCAGGTTAATCCTAAGCAGACTGAGCTTCTATATAACAAAGCAATTGAATACGCCGGCTTAACCGGCAGGGAAAAGGTTATTGATGCTTACTGCGGAACTGGAACAATAGGAATTGTTGCCAGCCCAAAAGCTTCCCAGGTTATCGGTGTGGAACTAAATCGTGATTCTATTCGCGATGCCATTACCAATGCCAAGCGTAATCAGGCAGGTAATATTAGATTCTACAATGAAGATGCCGGAAAATTTATGGTTGCTATGGCTGAACAGGGAGAAAAGGCTGATGTTGTAATTATGGATCCGCCAAGAACAGGAAGTACTGAAGTCTTTCTGTCATCAATTATCAGGCTTGGGCCTGCAAGGGTAGTGTATGTATCCTGTGGCCCGGATACTCTGGCCAGAGATTTGAAATATTTGACCAAGCATGGCTATAAGGTAGAGGAGTGTACGCCTTTTGACTGCTTCCCATTTACCGGACACTTAGAGGCATGTGTTTTACTGACTAAGAGAGGATGATAGTGGTATGAAGACAATTATGGTTCTGGATGCAAATAACTACACCGATGATATGCCGGTATTTGAGAAATATGCTGTTCGTGGTATAATAGTTCGCGACGGCATGATTGCAATGCAAAAGTCTGGTTTTGGGTATTTTAAGATTCTTGGCGGAGGCGTGGATTCCGGCGAGAATTACGAGGACGCACTTGTAAGGGAGGTCCAGGAGGAATCAGGCCTTGTGGTTAAGAAGGATACAATTCGTCTCATAGGCGAGGTTGTGGAGATGAGAGAGGACCTGTATGAAAAAGGCAAAAAGTTTGTATGTCATTCCATTTACTATTTTTGTGATGTAGAGAGCTACATGAAGGAAACCAACATGACTGCAAGTGAGATAAGAGATGGATATCATTTGTCCTGGGCTACTCCGGAGCGCATACTTAGTGAGAATGTCCGTTTGTCAGACAACCCTTGGGTTGACCGGGATACCAAAGTGTTACAAATGCTAGTAAATGGCGAATTGAAAGGATTTAGTTTATGAAGGAAGGTAATATGAATAAGTTAGAGAGAGACCCAAGTCTCACTATGGATGTAAAAAATGAAGAGGTGGAGGCAGCTCTTTTAGAGTATGGCAAGAATAATACCCATGAGAATCTGGGAGCACTTCTTTCAAAGTTTAGAAATGCAAGAGTTCTTGTTCCAGCAGAGGTTAATGAGAAAAACCAGCCATATCCTTGTGCTCTCAAGAACAATGAGGAGGAGCTTTTTGTTCCTATTTATACATCAAAGGAACAGATTCCAAGTGAGCCAAAGAGTGCTGCAATTTTAAATCTTTCATTCCTTGCTGTTGTTAAGATGGCAGCTAATCAGGAGATGAAGGTTTCCGGAATAGCAGTTAATCCATTTTCACATAACATGATTCTCAAGAGAACACTTATTCAGAGAATTATGGAGGTTGAGGAAAAGGGGGCTCAGACTAAGAAGTTAGAGCTTACTCCGGAACAGTATGTAGTATTTGAGAAGATTCAGTTCCAGAGGGGATTTCTTCCAAAGACATTTTTCGAGAATCCTGAGAAAACAATGGAAAAGATTTTAGAAGAGAAGGAGAACTACATTGATGCTCTCTTCGAGGAGGCTTTCAGAGAGCAGCGTATGTATCCATATCTTCCAGAGGATTTCTCAGTAATGGTTATGAACGTTTCAGAGGAGCTTACAGTAGTTCGTGTGGATTATCCAAACAGGGACATGGGCGAGGGCGTAAGTGTCAGAACCTACCTTGCATGGAACAAGGCTACAGAGACAGCCAGGTATTTTATGATTGAGTCTGTTAAGCCAGAAGAATTTGTGATTTGCGAAGTGGATAAGGAACTCAATAGAATAGACCATGGACCAGCACCTGTAGAGGGGGCTGAGCTTCAGTTTGTAATTGACCGTCTATAGTACAAAGAAAGAATATATGACAATATAAATAGAGGCTGAGCAATTGACATCCGGAATAATCAGGATGCTTTGCTCAGCCTTTATGCATAGTTATCCAGCATTAAGCCGGAATATATCGAAGTAATATAAGGTGTATTAAAATTGTGACCAGGATTTTTATAGGCAACAACTACCTTGTTAACATAATTCATCGGATCAACAATAATGCTTTCAGATTTTTCACCAAGTTTATTTTTCAGCTGATTCAGAGTGCCAAAAGTATTTTCGGCTCTGTCAGGTGTGATTGCCTCAGCCAGAATATCTTTATCTATTCTGATACGTCCGTCTCTTCCAACCATCAGTCCAATATCTTCAAGCTCGTCTTTTCTTACTGATACAATGGAGTTGATATCATTACGGAATTTATTGCCATCACTTGCATCACTATTGTTGTACTCCTGTGCTACCAGAAGCATGTTATTATATGCATCCGTAAGATTTTGAATGTTATCGCTAATGGCGTCAAGATTAGCCTTGAAACCGATGGTGGTGGTGGTGCCGTTTTCATGGATGCCATTGAGAGACAACTCAAAAGCATTATTTATTGTAAAATTGTTAGACAGCGAAGAATGACTCACTCCATTCAGTGTAAAGGACGAATTACCGGCAGGACTTGTTACGTTATTAATCCTTAAGGTATCCATTACAGCGATAGAACCTGCAGTGGAAGCTGGAGAAATCGAAAACAGGTACTGCTCCTGACTGCTTAGTCCAGTCTGCTTGGAGGTAAGTCGCAGTGCACTAGAGCCTTGTCCGTCTGATAAAATCTCAGCACTGATTCCCAGGCTTGAATTATTCACCAAACCGGATAATCTGTTGAGAACATCAAGGTTGGTTTCGTTTTTATTAACACTAAACTGAAACTCATAGGATGAGTTTAATGTATTTAAATCAAAGGAATAAGCTCCAGGAATAAAGGACAATTCTGTATCCTTAAGATACTGTCCGGTGTTAACCTGTGGAGTGGCCAGCTGGCTAACCTGAATATCGAATACTTCAGCAGAATTCTCCTCACTGCCATCACCCACATATTTTACAGATACCTTTTCTTCATCAGAGGAATAGGCAACCTTTTTCTGGAAGGAGTCCTGAAATGACCCATAAACATCCGAAAGAGAAGCCACCACATTCAGAAGAGACTTGGAGCTTTCCTTAATATCGATAGCAAATCTCTTGGCAGCTTCTGTATTAGTAATCTTATATAAAGGCGATTCCTTATTTGTCTGAACAATGCGATTGTAAACTTTACGCAGATCACTCTTCTTATGAGAGTCGTAGCGTGAGACACTATTACCACCATAGTTGGCGACATAATATTCGAAGGCACTATCGATTTTAGCCATTAGAACCCCTCCCTTCTTCCTTGAAGTGTGCAGATCACACTGGGGCATACAAAATCCATTTATACACATATATTATAATATGAAAAAAGGGTATATGCAACAACAAGATAATGTGGTATAATCACCCCTTTTCCATTTTCATAACAAAATAGCTAATCTAATGCAAAAACGGCCACATCTCCAAAAGCAGGGATTGTGACCGTTTTACCTGTTATATATGCCTTAATATATTATTTATACTATTATTTTATTTCAGATTAATCATCTGAAGTAGCAACCTCCTTCAGGGTCTGTAGATGATCGAAGGTGCCCTGAACAATGTTGGAGAATTTATCCATTCCCACAGAGAGCTTGTCAACATCCGCCTTACTTGATGCAATATTTGCAGAAATCTCTTCTGATATACCTGACAAGGTAGATATTCCATCCACAATTGCGCTGTTTGCATTCATTACAGCACTGACTTCGTTATACATTACATTTACTCCGTCTGCCAGATTTGTGATTCCTTCTTCCACTACATTAAAGCTTTCGTTTACAGCCTTAACCATTTCTCTTTGCATATTAATGCTTTCAACAGACTGGGCAAGTCCCTGCTGTGTATCATTTGTTACAGATGTAAGCTCGTCAATAATTTCTGTAATCATTTCAGTAGACTGTCTTGTTTCTTCGGCAAGGGTTCTAATCTGTTCGGCAACTACTGAGAAGCCTCGTCCTGCCTCACCGGCTCTTGCTGCCTCGATAGAAGCATTTAAAGCCAGAAGATTGGTCTGGGATGAAATATTCAAAATAGACTGTGTAATTGTTGATACCTTAGAAACATTTTCTACAAGATTATTTACGGTAGCGGAAATCTGGGCAGTATTCTCGTCAACCAGAATAGACTGCTGTGCCAATTCATCAGAGGACTTCTTTCCATATGCAATAGTATTCATGAGCTCGGAGGTAATGGTCTGTGCATCATTAGCTGAATTATTTGTTGTGACAAGGCGGGATTGAATCTCGTTTGTCATCTCTGCCTGATTAACAGTCTCCTGTGCCGTATGCTCAGAACCTTCTGCTATTTCATCCATTAGCTGAGCTGTAACCCCAAGTGAGTTATTTAATATAGAAAGCTCATCAACCACGTTCTTAAACTCAGTATCCAGTTCTCCAACAATTCTTGATACCTCATTCGCAACCTTAAGCTGATGCTTTGCTTTTTTCTTAACATGATTGGTTTCTTCATTACTATAATCTATAAGCATATGAATTGCCCTGCAACCACCGTATACGCATATGATAAGGCAGGCTATAACCATTACACCACAGTCTATTTCAAATTCTGTCATTCTTCCTGTAACATGGAAATAAGCCATTCTGCAAGAAACAATGAAAAGTGTCATGCCACATCCGCATACGATAAGAAGTTCGCTCAAATATACAGTCATTACAAGAAGTACAGGAAATACCAGCATCATTGTACTTCCATTATGCGTAAATATCATAACTGCATATCCCAGGCTAAAGAATAGGGCTAATACAATCATAGTATTTCGAATTGTGATGTTCCTTTTTGCATAGAAAAATGCTATAATAATCATCACTATGTAGAATGCTGAAAGGGCATAACCGGGAATAGCGGTTGTTGATTTTGTCGCAAATGAAATTAGTGCAAACAATACAAATATTAAGGTCATCGCCGTTCCCATTATTTTATTGGACCTTTTGATCTGGCTAGGATTTAATTCCTTCTTTTGAATACTGTAACTCATTCTGTACCTCCCTACTCTGATATTAACCATATTCTACTACGGAATATGTATTTAATTCAAGTGCTAAAGTACCAAAAACAAAATATTCGTATAAAATACAAAAAAGTATTGACGTTTTCTTAAGCCTTGTGCTATATTATATGAGCTTGGAAATAGGTCTTTTTTTTATGCCTTTTTTTAAGGTGAAGAGAACAACAAAGAATTTAAACGGAGGTGGAAGTCGTGCGTACAAAAATCACATTAGCATGCACAGAGTGTCAGCGTCGTAACTACAACCTGACAAAGGACAAGAAGACTCATCCGGACAGAATGGAAACAAAGAAGTATTGTAGATTCTGCAAGAAGCATACAATGCACAAGGAAACAAAATAGTCTGAGAGAGTAAAGGAGTATTATTATGGGAACTGAAAAAGTTGAAAAAGCTCCAAAGACAAGTTGGTTTTCTGGCTTATCAGCTGAATTTAAGAAGATCATCTGGCCAACAAAAGACTCAGTTGTTAAACAGACTATCGCAGTAATTACTGCTTCAGTAGTTACCGGGGTTATTATCGCTTTACTTGATAGCGGTATTCAGCAACTTATTAAAATCCTTGTTGGTTTAAAATTTTAACGGAGGCAAATGATTTATGGCAGAGGCAAACTGGTATGTAGTTCATACCTACTCAGGTTATGAAAACAAAGTCAAGGCGAATATTGACAAGACAATCGAGAACAGACATCTTGAAGACCAGATCTTAGAAGTACGTGTTCCAATGGAAGATGTCACTGAGGTGAAGAACGGCGTTCGTAAACAGGTAAGCAAGAAAATGTTTCCGGGCTATGTACTTATTCATATGATTATGAATGACGATACATGGTACGTTGTTAGAAATACCAGAGGCGTAACCGGATTCGTTGGTCCGGGAAGCAAGCCGGTACCACTTACAGATGCCGAGATGAGACCTTTAGGTATTAAGTCAGAAAATATTGTGGTCGATTTTGAAGAGGGTGACATGATCACAGTTATCGGTGGTGTTTGGAAAGACACAGCCGGTATTATTACAGCTTTAAATGAGCACAAGCAGACAGTCACAATTAATGTGGAACTGTTTGGTCGCGAAACACCAGTAGAAGTAAGTTTCGCAGATGTTAAGAAAACAAATTAAGGAGGCAATTCCAAATGGCAAAGAAAGTAGAAGGATACATTAAGCTGCAGATTCCTGCTGGAAAGGCAACACCAGCTCCACCAGTTGGACCTGCACTTGGACAGCACGGTGTAAATATCGTAGAGTTCACAAAGCAGTTTAATGCAAAGACAGCCGATCAGGGCGACTTAATTATCCCTGTAGTTATTACTGTATACGCAGATAGAAGTTTTAGTTTCATCACTAAGACACCACCTGCTCCAGTATTAATTAAGAAAGCTTGTAACATCAAGTCTGGTTCAGGAGTTCCTAACAAGACTAAGGTTGCAAAGATCACAAAAGCTCAGGTTCAGGAGATCGCAGAGCTTAAGATGCCAGACCTCAACGCAGCTTCATTAGAGGCAGCTATGAGCATGATCGCTGGTACAGCTAGATCAATGGGTGTTGAAGTAGTAGACTAATCACCATATTATAACTGAACAATTTATGTAACGTAAATTAGTGGGAGGGTCCTCTCCCGATAAAACCACCAGGAGGTTATATTTTCATGAAAAGAGGAAAGAAATATCAGGAGGCTGTAAAGTCATTCGATAAGCAGAATCAGTACGATGTTGCTGAGGCTATCTCAATCGTTAAGAAGAATGCTACAGCCAAATTTGACGAGACAATCGAGCTTCATATCAGAACTGGTTGTGATGGACGTCATGCAGAGCAGCAGATCCGTGGTGCGGTTGTATTACCACACGGAACAGGAAAGACTGTTAAGGTTTTAGTTTTCGCTAAGGGAACTAAGTTAGATGAGGCACAGGCAGCAGGAGCTGACTATGTTGGTGGCGAGGAGTTAATTCCTAAGATCCAGAACGAAGGTTGGTTAGACTTCGACGTTGTTGTTGCTACACCAGACATGATGGGTGTTGTAGGTCGTTTAGGACGTGTACTTGGACCTAAGGGCTTAATGCCAAACCCAAAAGCTGGAACAGTTACAATGGATGTTGCTAAGGCAATCGCAGACATCAAAGCTGGTAAGATTGAGTACAGATTGGACAAGACAAATATTATCCATGTGCCAGTTGGAAAAGCATCTTTCACAGACGAGCAGTTAAACGACAACTTCCAGTCTCTTATGGGTGCAATAAATAAAGCAAAGCCTGCTAGCTTAAAGGGTCAGTACATTAAGAGCGCTACATTAGCTTCTACAATGGGACCTGGTGTTAAATTAAACGTTGTTAAGATAACACAGTAATTAATAAATTGCGCAGGGGATTATCCCCTGTGTTATGCAGGATATTAAGACCGATCAAACACCAAGCAAGTTTTTGCGGAAATGTCTTGACATTCGCAAAATCGTTTGATATAATTGCAAAGCATATTGCCGAAGACAGTAGGTGCCGTAAGGCGTAACATGAATGGCCTACCGAGGGAATTTTATGATGATAACATCTTAAAATGATTATTACCTCTCTGTCTGTGGCGGAGAGGTTTTTTGATCTATAGATCGATGTACCTCATGTCTTTATGCGAAATAAAATAAGGAGGTAAATGAATCGTGGCAAAGGTAGAACTTAAGCAGCCTATCGTAGACGAGATTTCAGCTGCAATTAAGGACGCACAGTCACTCGTAGTAGTTGACTATCGTGGACTTACAGTAGCAGAGGATACTCAGTTACGTAAGAATTTAAGAGAAGCTGGCGTATCTTACAAGGTATACAAGAATACTTTAGTAAAGCGTGCAGTAGAAGGAACAGACTTCGAGCCAATCTCAGAAGTTCTTGAAGGACCAAGCGCATTTGCTGTTTCAACAGAGGATGCTACAGCTCCAGCAAGAGTATTAGCTGAGTTCGCTAAGAAGGCTCCAAATCTTGAGATTAAGGCCGGTGTAGTAGAGGGAACATACTACGACGCTGAGGGAATGAAGGCAATCGCTTCTGTACCTAGCAGAGAAGTACTTCTTTCTAAGTTACTTGGTAGCTTACAGAGCCCAATCACAAATCTTGCTCGCGTTCTTAATCAGATCGCAGAGAAGGGTGGCGCAGCAGATGCAGCAGTAGAAGCACCTGCAGCAGAAGAAGCTCCAGCTGAGGCAGCTCCAGCAGAGGAAGCTCCAGCAGAAGCAACAGAGGAATAAAATAATTATCAACCGCGGAATACCGCAAATATATTAATGGAGGAAAATAATAATGGCAAAGTTAACAACAGCAGAGTTTATTGATGCTATCAAAGAGTTAAGCGTATTAGAGTTAAATGATTTAGTAAAAGCTTGTGAAGAAGAGTTTGGTGTATCTGCAGCAGCAGGTGTTGTAGTAGCAGCAGCAGGCGGAGAGGCAGCAGCAGCTGAGGAGAAAGATGAGTTCGACGTAGAGCTTACAGAAGTAGGACCAAACAAGGTTAAGGTTATCAAGGTTGTTCGTGAGCTTACAGGTCTTGGTCTTAAAGAGGCTAAGGAAGCTGTTGACGGAGCTCCAAAGGTTATCAAAGAGGCAGCTGACAAGGCTTCTGCAGAGGCAGCTAAGGCAGCTCTTGAGGCAGAGGGAGCAAAGGTTACACTTAAGTAATCTATTCATATTAAATCTTCAAAAAGCGGAACCATTTTTGGTTCTGCTTTTTTTGTGCATAAATTAGCCGGAACAATAGTAAAGTTGCAAAAGCAAGAATGGTTATGTATAATAACAATAGGACAATAGGACTATATTTTGCAGAAGGGTGGGGGATTATGCGATATAAAATATTACTTACAGGACGTGATGAAGAGGCAAAAGAAGAATATTTTTTTGAGTTAAAGGATTACTATGGGGTTATTACTTCCAGTTGTATTGACGAAGATTTGCTGGCTCATATTAACTATTTTAGACCAGATATTATTATGGTATGCCTGGGGAATCTTACTCAGGATGACTATACTTCTTTTATAGAGACGGATAAAGCGATTAACAGAGAAGATAGAATTCCTATTGTGATTATTGGAACGCCGGAAGAGGCCGGTGAGTTTAAAGAGGAGACCAATTCCATACAGAGGCTGGTGATTAATTCATCGTTTCCGATTTTTGCCATAAAGTCGCAGCTGGATACATTTATTAAAAAGGTTTCCAAGAAAAGTGATGATATGCTGGGACTGGGTACTAAGCCATTGATTCGAAGAAAAATTCTTGTTATTGATGATTCTTCCTTAATGCTTAAAGTTATAAGAGAGAATTTACATGACAGGTATGATGTGACTGTTGTAACAAGCGGCGAGCTTGCTCTAAATTTCTTGGAGACAAAGATGGTGGATTTGATTATTCTAGACTATGATATGCCGGGCATGAGTGGGACGGAGGTTTTTGCCAGGCTTAGAGATAATAAAAAGACCAAGGATATTCCTGTAATATTCCTTACCGGAGTTACAGACAGACAGAAAATTAGCAAGGCCCTTAAAATGGGACCTAAAGGTTATCTTCTTAAACCAATAGATATTAACAGATTGCTGAAACTGATAGAAGATTGTATAGGGTGATTGAATGGATAAAGGTAAAGGTAAAGTGTCTTTTGAAGAGTTAATAGATGTTGAAACATTGCAGAGTATTGGAGAGAGCTTCAAAATGAACTCTGGAATTGAACTGTTTATTGCCAGGGAAGGTGATGAAAGAGACTATGACTACGAGGAAAAACTGGTAATAGAAGGTCAGGTTCTTGGAGTCCTCAGGGCGAAAAGCTCTACTGAAGATAAGGAAAGGGTGAAGTCTGTCCTAAAAAACGAAGTTACGATTCTTACAGGTATTGTATATCATAACTTCAAGCTTAGGAAAATGAAGGATGAGTACGAGAAGGCGGCCGCCCTTAAGGCAGATTTCCTGGCTAATATGAGCCATGAAATACGTACACCCATGAATGCTGTAATAGGAATGGCGGAGATGGCACTGCGTGAGGATCTTCCCCCTGTTGCCAGAGAATATATCAGCCAGATAAAAACTGCCGGCAAATCATTGCTTACGATAATAAATGATATTCTGGATTTTTCTAAGATTGAGTCAGGAAAGCTTGATATTATTTATTCCGAATATAACATAATAAGTCTCGTTAATGATGTATCTGGTATTATACTGACCAAGATAGAAGACAAAGATGTGGAATTTATAGTAGATGTTAACCCTAATTTTCCAAAGGTTCTAATGGGAGATGACATAAGATTTAAACAGATACTCATTAATCTTCTGGGAAATGCAGCAAAGTTTACTAAACAGGGGCAGGTGGTCCTGTCCTTGGATTTTTTGAAAAAGAATGAAAGCCAGATTATTATAGAAGGCTATGTGGCAGACACAGGTATTGGAATTAAACAGGAAGACATAGGCGGACTATTTGATTCTTTTAAGCAGGTAGACAGCAAGCGCAACAGAAACATTGAGGGAACAGGCCTGGGACTTGCTATTACCAAAAATCTTCTTGAACTGATGTATGGAGATATTCTTGTGGAAAGCGTGTATGGAGTGGGCACGAAGTTTGCATTTACTCTCCCCCAAAGAGTGGTGTCCTTTGATCCTTGTGTACATGTTTCTGATATTAAGAAAATTCGTGTTGCCAGTCTGATGAGCAATGAATATGCAAGAAGGCATATGGAGAAAGAGATAATACGGCTTGGTGCAGTCTATTATGAGCTTAACAATGATGAAATGCTTGAAAAGATTGTAGAGCAGAAAATTGATTTTGTTTTTGTTGAAAACACACTTTTTTCTGACCGCTTCAAGAAACTTGCAGAGGAGAATGAGCAAATCACTATTGTGCTTGTGGTGGATTTTCCCGATTCAGTTGAAATTGAGGGGGACAACATAGTTGTTGTCAGAAAGCCTGTATATTCTGCAATTATCGGAGCAATTCTTCGCAAAGAACCGGTTTACATGCTGGATAGGGAAGAAACCGCCTTCGATGCAGATTTCTATGCTCCTGATGCCAAGGTGCTGCTGGTGGACGACAATGAGATTAATCTAACAGTTGAGGAAGGTCTACTCGAACCCTTCAAGATGAAGATTGACACTGCTTTAAGTGGAAGGGAAGCAATAGAAAAAATATCTAGTGAGAAGTATGACATGATTTTTATGGATCATATGATGCCGGAGATGGATGGAGTAGAGGCAACCAAAATAATAAGGGAGACACATCCTGAGTATAATATGGTTCCAATTATTGCCCTGACAGCCAATGTTGTGGAGGAGACAAGGTCAATGTTTCTGGCAGAAGGCATGAATGATTTTGTGGCAAAACCAATTGATATGAAGCTTATGGCAGGCGTTATCAAAAGGTGGCTTCCGATGGAGAAGAAGAAGCCTGTAACAAATATAAATATTAATGCAAGGAAGCAGAAGGGCCGGGAGAAGGCACCGGAAAAAATTGTAATTGGCGACTTTGAGACGGCTAATGCAGTAAATCGGCTGGGAAGTGAAAAACTCTTCTGGAAGGTGCTTAAGGATTACTACAATTCCATAGATAGAAAAGCATCACTGATTTGGAAGTTGTATGAAGAAGAAAACTGGAAGGATTATACCATTGAGGTGCACGCACTAAAGAGTACTTCAAAACAGGTGGGGGCTTTGAAGCTTTCCGAAATAGCGGCTGAAATGGAGAAAGCAGGAAATGAGCATAATATCGATTTGATCAAAAAAGAAACAAAGTCCATGCTGGAGCTTTACCAGGGTTACATCAAAGTTTTGAGACCATATTTTGAAGAAGAAGCTGTACAGACTGAAGATAAAGAGCAGCTTCCTGTTGAATTACAGCGGGTATATGTTGAATCTCTTGCCCTGGCAGCAACTGAACTTGATTTTGACACCTTCGAAGCAACAATAGCAGAGATAGAGAAATATTCGCTGCAGGAAGATGTGGCAGATTGCTTTAAAGAGCTTAAGGAAGCCTTTGATGCAATTGATTTTCAAGAGTGTAGCAGAGTACTTGGACGGTGGAAAAGCTATATTATGCAAAATTCTTAAATATCCTCTTGCAATAAATACAAATTTGTTGTATAGTATACGTTGCACTATTGTGGTGCAATAGGCACTTCCATGCTATTTTTCAGGAAGCGCTAATAAAAAACGAGAGGTGAAACGTCAATGGAGAAAAACAGAATACGTCCGGTATCAACCGGAAAAGGCATGCGTATGAGTTACTCAAGACAGAAAGAGGTATTACAGATGCCAAATCTGATCGAGGTCCAGAAGGATTCGTATCAGTGGTTCTTGGACGAAGGTCTTAAGGAAGCATTTGCAGATATCTCTCCAATCGCAGATTACAGCGGCAAGCTTAGTCTGGATTTTGTTGATTTTACATTATGCGAAGACGATGTGAAATATACAATTCCTGAGTGTAAAGAGCGTGATGCAACATATGCTGCACCTTTAAAGGTTAAGGTCAGACTTCATAACAAAGAGACAGATGAGATTAACGAACATGAAATTTTCATGGGTGATCTTCCTCTTATGACAGAGACAGGTACATTCGTAATTAACGGAGCTGAGCGAGTTATCGTTAGCCAGTTAGTACGTTCCCCTGGTATCTATTATGGTATTGCACATGATAAAGTGGGTAAGACCCTTTATTCTTGTACCGTTATTCCAAACCGTGGAGCATGGTTGGAATATGAGACAGATTCCAATGACGTTTTTTATGTTAGAGTAGACAGAACACGTAAAGTACCTATTACAGTATTATTACGTGCTCTTGGCGTAGGAACAAACCAGGCCATTCTCGACATGTTCGGTGAGGAGCCTAAGATTCTTGCTTCATTTGGTAAGGATCCAGCTATTACAGAGCGTGAACCACAGGGAAGCTATGAGGCTGGTTTATTAGAGTTATATAAGAAGATTCGTCCAGGTGAGCCACTTTCAGTAGAGAGTGCAGAAAGCCTTATTACAGCAATGTTCTTCGATGCCAGAAGATATGATCTTGCTAAGGTTGGACGTTATAAGTTTAATAAAAAGCTTGCTCTTAAGAACCGTATCAGCGGACAGGTTTTAGCTGAGGATGTAATTGATCCTTCAACAGGTGAGGTTATGGCTGAGGCTGGAACTGTATTATCAAGAAGTCTTGCTGAACAGATTCAGAATGCAGCAGTGCCAGCTGTATGGATTCAGACAGAGACAAGAAATGTTAAGATTCTTTCTTCTATGATGGTAGATATTAAGGCTTGGATTCCTGAGCTTGATACAGAAGAGCT
Organism: Agathobacter sp.; assembly: GCA_036311465.1. Lineage (GTDB taxonomy): Bacteria > Bacillota > Clostridia > Lachnospirales > Lachnospiraceae > Roseburia. The sequence continues at coordinate 11,403 of JAXJPW010000038.1, read as the reverse complement.
TGGAATTAATGAGCTGGTATATTATCCGGTTCTTGAGCAGATTATGGAAGAAAATGAAACTCTTGAGGAGCGTGTTGAGGCTATCAGGAGAGATATGGCAGACCTTATTCCAAAGCATATTACAAAAGAGGATATCTTCGCATCTATCAACTATAATATGCACCTTGAGTGGGGCGCAGGTCATGATGATGACATCGACCACTTAGGAAATCGTCGTATTCGTGCCGTTGGAGAGCTTTTACAGAACCAGTACAGAATTGGTCTTTCAAGATTAGAGAGAGTTGTTCGTGAGCGAATGACAACACAGGATCTTGAAGGAATTTCTCCACAGAGCCTTATTAATATTAAGCCAGTAACTGCAGCTGTTAAGGAGTTCTTTGGTTCTTCACAGCTTTCACAGTTCATGGATCAGAACAACCCACTTGGTGAGTTGACACATAAGAGACGTTTATCAGCATTAGGACCTGGTGGTCTTTCAAGAGACCGTGCCGGATTCGAGGTACGAGATGTACATTACTCTCACTACGGACGTATGTGTCCTGTAGAGACACCTGAAGGACCTAACATCGGTCTGATTAACTCTCTCGCTTGTTATGCAAGAATTAATGAATATGGATTCGTAGAGGCTCCTTACCGTAAGATTGATAAGACAGATCCAAAGAATCCGGTTGTTACAGATGAAGTAGTATATATGACTGCTGATGAGGAAGATAACTACCATGTAGCACAGGCTAACGAGAAGTTAGACGCAGAAGGTCATTTCGTACGTAACTCAGTATCCGGACGTTACAGAGAAGAGACACAGGAGTACGATAAGACTGCATTTGATTACATGGACGTATCACCTAAGATGGTATTCTCAGTTGCTACAGCACTTATTCCTTTCCTTGAGAACGATGACCCTACTCGTGCCCTCATGGGATCAAACATGCAGCGTCAGGCCGTTCCGCTTCTTACTACAGAAGCACCTGCAGTAGGAACAGGAATTGAGACAAAGGCTGCAGTTGACTCTGGTGTATGTGTAGTTGCCAAGGCGGCTGGTACAGTAGAGATGGCTGAGTCTAACCGTATTGTTATCAGAGAAGAGGATGGAAATAAGAGAGAGTATATTCTTACTAAGTTCTCTCGTTCAAACCAGTCTAACTGCTACAACCAGAGACCAATCGTATTTAAGGGACAGAAGGTTGAGCAGGGTGATGTAATTGCAGACGGTCCATCAACTTCTATGGGTGAGCTTGCCCTTGGTAAGAATCCACTTATAGGATTCATGACCTGGGAAGGTTACAACTACGAGGATGCGGTTCTTCTTTCAGAGCGTTTGGTAGAGTATGATGTTTACACATCTGTTCATATAGAAGAGTACGAGGTAGAATCTCGTGATACAAAGCTTGGACCAGAGGAAATCACACGCGATGTTCCGGGTGTAGGTGATGATGCACTTAAGGATCTCGATGAGAGAGGAATTATCCGTATCGGTGCAGAGGTTCGTGCAGGAGATATTCTTGTAGGTAAGGTTACTCCTAAGGGAGAGACAGAGCTTACAGCTGAGGAGCGACTTCTTCGTGCTATCTTCGGTGAGAAGGCCAGAGAGGTTCGTGATACATCACTTAAGGTTCCACATGGAGCATACGGTATCGTTGTAGATGCCAAGGTGTTCACTAGAGAGAATGGTGATGAGCTTTCACCAGGAGTTAACCAGTCGGTTCGTATCTACATTGCACAGAAGAGAAAAATCTCTGTTGGTGATAAGATGGCCGGACGTCATGGTAACAAGGGTGTAGTTTCACGTGTACTTCCAGTTGAAGATATGCCATTCCTTCCAAATGGTCGCCCATTGGATATCGTTCTTAATCCACTTGGTGTACCATCACGAATGAACATCGGTCAGGTCCTTGAGATTCATCTTAGTCTTGCTGCTAAGGCACTTGGCTTTAACGTATCTACACCAGTATTTGATGGTGCTAACGAGATTGATATCGAGGAAACACTTGAGCTTGCAAATGATTATGTAAATCTTCCATTTGACAAGGCTGAGCTTGATGCAGATCAGGAATCAGCACATCCATACTGGACAGCTGATTCAGAGATTTTCTATGACAAATATGTTGACATTCTCCGGGAGGATGTTATGAACTATTTATCTGAGAATAGAGACCACAGAAGTCTTTGGAAGGGAGTTCCACTTTCAAGAGACGGAAAGGTACAGCTCCGTGACGGTAGAACAGGAGAGTACTTCGATGGCAAGGTTACAATTGGACACATGCATTATCTTAAGCTTCATCATCTTGTTGATGATAAGATTCATGCACGTTCAACAGGTCCTTACTCATTAGTAACTCAGCAGCCACTTGGTGGTAAGGCGCAGTTCGGTGGACAGAGATTCGGAGAGATGGAAGTTTGGGCTCTTGAGGCATATGGTGCTGCATATACACTTCAGGAGATTCTTACAGTTAAGTCCGATGACGTAATCGGTCGAGTTAAGACATACGAAGCTATTATTAAGGGCGATAACATCCCTGAGCCAGGAATTCCTGAGTCCTTCAAGGTATTGCTTAAGGAGCTCCAGTCACTTGGCTTAGATGTTAAGGTGTTAGATGAGGAGCGCAACGAGGTTGAACTCATCGAGACAAGTGAGTATGGTAATACCGATATCAATTCTATTATTGGTAATGATAAGGATTATGCATTTGAAGATAATGAGTCATTTGCAAAGCACGGATTTACTAAGCAGGAATTTGATGCTGATAATGAAGAGCTTGTAAATGTCGAAGAGGAAGAATCAGTAGAAGATGAAATGGCTGATGACTTTTTCGATGAAGAAGTTCTTGACGAAGAGTAATTAGGAAGGGAGTGCCATAATGCCAGAAATAAATAGCAAAGAAAACAATCAGGCAATGCAGTTTGATGCAATTCAGATTGGATTAGCATCTCCTGAAAAGATTAGAGAGTGGTCATATGGTGAGGTTAAGAAGCCAGAGACTATTAACTATAGAACACTTAAACCTGAAAAAGACGGATTATTCTGCGAGAAGATTTTTGGACCACAGAAGGACTGGGAATGTCACTGTGGAAAATACAAAAAGATTCGTTATAAGGGTGTTGTCTGCGATCGTTGTGGCGTTGAAATTACAAAGTCAAGCGTTCGTAGAGAGCGTATGGGACACATTGAGCTAGCAGCTCCTGTATCTCATATCTGGTACTTCAAGGGAATTCCATCACGTATGGGACTTATCCTTGGTTTATCACCAAGAGTACTTGAGAGAGTATTATATTTCGCAGCTTATATTGTATTAGATGCAGGTGAGACTTCACTTGAGTATAAGCAGGTTCTCTCAGAGGCAGAGTATCAGGAAGCATGCGAGAAATATGGACGTACAGCTTTCCGTGTTGGAATGGGAGCTGAATCCATAAAGGAGCTTCTTGAGGCAATTGATCTTGAGGCAGAGTCAGAGGAACTTAAGGCTTCTCTTGAGACTGCAACAGGTCAGAAGCGTGCTCGTGTAATCAAGAGATTAGAGGTAGTTGAAGCATTCCGTGAGTCAGGAAACAATCCTTCATGGATGATTATGACAGTAATTCCTGTAATCCCACCAGATCTTCGTCCAATGGTTCAGTTGGATGGTGGTCGTTTTGCAACATCAGACCTTAATGATTTATATAGAAGAATCATCAATCGTAACAACCGTCTGAGAAGACTTCTTGACTTAGGCGCGCCTGATATTATCGTACGTAACGAAAAGCGTATGCTTCAGGAGGCGGTTGATGCACTTATCGATAACGGTCGTCGTGGTCGTCCGGTAACAGGACCTGGTAACAGAGCTCTGAAGTCACTTTCAGACATGCTTAAAGGTAAGGGTGGACGTTTCCGTCAGAACCTTCTTGGAAAGCGAGTTGACTACTCAGGACGTTCAGTTATCTGTGTTGAGCCAAAATTAAAAATCTATCAGTGTGGTCTTCCAAAAGAGATGGCAATCGAGCTCTTCAAGCCATTTGTTATGAAGGAGCTTGCTGCTAATGGAACAGCGCACAACATTAAGAGTGCTAAGAAGATGGTTGAAAGACTTCAGCCAGAAGTATGGGATGTATTAGAGGATGTAATTAAAGAGCACCCTGTAATGCTTAACAGAGCTCCTACTCTTCACCGTCTTGGTATTCAGGCATTCGAGCCTACACTTGTAGAAGGAAAAGCTATTAAGCTTCATCCACTTGTATGTACAGCCTTCAACGCTGACTTCGATGGAGACCAGATGGCTGTTCATCTTCCATTATCAGTAGAGGCTCAGGCTGAGTGTAGATTTATGCTTTTATCACCAAACAACTTACTTAAGCCTTCAGATGGTGGCCCTGTAGCTGTTCCATCTCAGGATATGGTACTTGGTGTTTACTACCTGACAATGGATAAGCTTGCTGATTTCAAGGATGATCCTAAGGCAGTAGCTGCTGCAGTTTCAGATACAGTTTACACTGATATTGAGGAAATCAAGAAGCTTACAACTCCAGATCTTAACACTGGAAAAGCAGAGTTAGGTTTATATGATTATATTTGGTTTGAGGATGTAACAGACGGAAATCGTCACATTCTTTGTAGACCAATGGATCTCTTTGGATATCATTTCGGTGATATGAACCAGGCATTACTTGCTTATGAGAATAAAGAGATTACACTTCATCAGACAATTTATGTTTACAGAACAGCAAAGATGGCTGATGGAACAAAGCTTGCCGGATTCGTTCCAACAACACTTGGTCGTTTAATCTTCAACGAGATTATTCCACAGGACCTTGGATTTGTTGATCGTACTAATCCAGAAGAGGCACTTAAGCTTGAGGTAGATTTCCATGTTGGAAAGAAGCAGATCAAGCAGATCCTTGAAAAAGTAATTAACATTCATGGAGCAACAACAACAGCTGAAGTATTAGATGATGTTAAGGCAATGGGTTACAAGTTCTCAACTCAGGCTGCCATGACAGTTTCAATTTCTGATATGACAGTGCCACCTCAGAAGCCACAGATGATCGAGGATGCACAGAATACAGTGGATCAGATCACAAAGCAGTATAAGCGTGGTCTTATTACAGATGAGGAGCGTTACAAAGAAGTTGTTGAGACATGGAAGGATACAGATGACGAGCTTACAAGAGCTCTGTTAGATGGTCTTGATAAATACAATAACATCTTCATGATGGCTGATTCCGGAGCCCGTGGATCTGATAAGCAGATCAAACAGCTTGCTGGTATGCGTGGACTTATGGCTGATACAACTGGTAGAACAATCGAGTTGCCTATCAAGTCTAACTTCCGAGAAGGTCTTGACGTACTTGAGTACTTCATGTCTGCACATGGAGCTCGTAAGGGACTTTCAGATACCGCTCTTAGAACAGCCGATTCAGGATACCTTACAAGACGTCTTGTAGACGTATCTCAGCACATTATTGTTCGTGAGCCAGACTGTTGCGCAGGAACAAATCGTGAGATTCCAGGAATGGTAGTTAAGGCATTCATGGAGGGACGTGAAGAAATCGAGTCATTACAGGAGCGTATTACAGGACGTTTCGCATGTGAAACAATCTGTGATAAGGATGGTAATGTTATCGTTAAGGCTAACCATATGATTACACCAAGACGTGCCGCTAAGGTTATGAGTGAGGGTGTTGACGAGAAGGGTAACCCACTTACAAAGGTTAAGATTCGTACAATCCTTACATGTCGTTCACATATGGGAGTATGTGCTAAGTGTTACGGTGCTAACATGGCTACTGGTCAGGCCGTACAGGTTGGTGAAGCTGTTGGTATTATTGCAGCTCAGTCAATCGGTGAGCCTGGTACACAGCTTACAATGAGAACCTTCCATACCGGTGGTGTAGCTGGTAACGATATTACACAGGGTCTTCCACGAGTAGAGGAGATCTTCGAGGCTCGTAAGCCTAAGGGACTTGCAATTATTACTGAGATTGCCGGTACTGCAACAATTAAGGATACAAAGAAGAAGCGTGAGGTTGTTGTTACAAACAACCAGACTGGAGAGACAAAGACATACTTAATCCCATACGGATCACGTATTAAGATTCTCGACGGAACAGAGCTTGAAGCAGGTGATGAGCTTACAGAAGGTTCTGTAAATCCACATGATATTCTTAAGATTAAGGGTGTACGTGCGGTTCAGGATTACATGCTTCGCGAAGTACAGCGTGTATATAGACTTCAGGGTGTAGAAATCAACGATAAGCATATCGAGGTTATCGTTCGTCAGTGTCTCCAGAAGATTCGTGTAGAGGAGAATGGTGATTCTGATCTTCTTCCAGGAAGTATGGTTGACTCTCTTGAGTTCTTAGAGCTTAATGAGAAGCTTGAGGAAGAGGGCAAGGAGCTTGCAGTTGGTTCACAGGTATTACTTGGAATCACAAAGGCATCACTTGCAACTAACTCATTCCTTTCAGCTGCATCCTTCCAGGAGACAACAAAGGTTCTTACTGAAGCAGCAATTAAGGGTAAGGTTGACCCACTTATCGGTATGAAGGAAAACGTTATTATCGGTAAGTTAATTCCAGCTGGTACAGGAATGAAGAGATATCGTAATACAAAGCTTGACTCAGAAGTTAACACAGAGGAAGAAATAGTATTTGATGATTTTGACGATACAATGGATTTTTCTGATGTTGCAGAGGAAACAGTAGACGTAATCGATGAAGAGTAATTCCTAATGATACTAAGGAATAATTAGTAACAAGGCATGAAAATTGCATAATAACTAAATAAACAAAAGGGTAGTAGTTACTTATATATACTTATATATAGTAAATATTACCCTTTTTTATTTGTTTTATTGCTTGACAAGTTGAATATAACTTTATATAATATTTTAGCGTGCATACGAGTGCGCAAAATCAAACTAATTACAGGAGGTGAAACTAATGCCAACATTTAACCAGTTAGTAAGAAAAGGACGTCAGACATCTGTAAAGAAGTCTACAGCACCAGCTCTTCAGAGAAGCTACAACTCTCTTCAGAAGAAGCCAATCAATACTTCTTCTCCACAGAAGCGTGGTGTATGTACAGCCGTTAAGACTGCTACACCTAAGAAGCCTAACTCAGCTCTTAGAAAGATCGCCAGAGTACGTCTTTCTAACGGAATCGAAGTAACATCTTACATTCCAGGTGAGGGACATAACTTACAGGAGCATAGTGTTGTTCTTATTCGTGGTGGCCGTGTTAAGGATTTACCAGGTACACGTTACCATATCATCCGTGGTACATTAGATACTGCAGGTGTTGCGAATAGAAAGCAGGCTCGTTCTAAGTACGGCGCTAAGAAGCCAAAGGCAGCTAAATAATTTAGCTTAATTTTGTGTATCACAAACAGAACTAAGGTAAGTTAGTGTTGGGATTAAGAATTTCACTTTTTATGGAATAGATTCCTGCACGAACACATTAGAGAGACACATGTGAGTACCGAAGATTTAATCGAAACAATAAATCCATGATTAAGGAGGGAAGTAACGTGCCACGTAAAGGACATACTCAGAAAAGAGATGTATTAGCAGATCCAATGTACAACAGCAAAGTTGTTACAAAGCTTGTAAACAGCATCATGCTTGACGGTAAGAAGGGCGTAGCTCAGAAGATCGTATACGGCGCATTTGCTAATGTAGAAGAAAAAACTGGAAGACCAGCTCTTGAAGTATTCGAGGAGGCTATGAACAACATCATGCCAGCTCTCGAGGTAAAAGCAAGACGTATCGGTGGAGCAACTTATCAGGTACCAATCGAAGTTCGCCCAGATCGTCGTCAGGCTTTAGCACTTCGTTGGTTAACAAACTTCTCACGTGCTAGAGGTGAGAAGACTCAGGCTGAGAGATTAGCTAATGAGATTATGGATGCAGCTAACAACACAGGTGCATCTGTAAAGAGAAAAGAAGATATGCACAAGATGGCAGAGGCAAACAAGGCTTTTGCTCATTACAGATTCTAATAGGAGGAAAAGATCTTGGCAGGAAGAGAATATCCATTAGAGAGAACAAGAAACATTGGTATCATGGCGCATATCGACGCTGGAAAGACTACAACAACAGAGCGTATTCTTTATTATACTGGTGTTAACTATAAGATTGGTGATACTCATGAAGGAACTGCTACCATGGACTGGATGGAGCAGGAGCAGGAAAGAGGTATCACAATTACTTCAGCTGCTACAACATGTCACTGGACATTACAGGAGCAGACAAAACCTAAGAAGGGTGCATTAGAGCACCGTATCAATATCATTGATACTCCAGGTCACGTAGACTTTACTGTAGAGGTAGAGCGTTCACTTCGTGTACTTGATGGTGCAGTAGGTGTATTCTGTGCTAAGGGTGGTGTTGAGCCACAGTCAGAGAACGTTTGGCGTCAGGCTGACACATACAACGTACCAAGAATGGCTTTCATCAACAAGATGGACATTTTAGGTGCTAACTTCTACGGAGCTGTAGATCAGATCCGTGAGCGTTTAGGAAAGAACGCTATCGTTCTTCAGCTTCCAATCGGAAAAGAAGACGATTTCAAGGGAATCATTGACCTTTTCGAAATGAAGGCATATATCTACAACGATGATAAGGGTGATGATATTACTGTAACAGATGATCTTGGCGATATGGCAGATCAGGCTGCAGAATACCACACAGAGTTAGTAGAGAAGATCTGCGAGTTAGACGACGATCTTATGATGATGTACCTTGAGGGAGAGGAGCCATCAGTAGATGAGTTAAAGGCTGTTCTTCGTAAGGCTACAATTAGCTGTGAGGCTGTACCAGTATGTTGTGGTACTGCTTATAGAAATAAGGGTGTTCAGAAGCTTCTCGATGCTATTATCGAGTTTATGCCAGCTCCAACAGACATCCCAGCTATCAAGGGTGTTGACTTAGACGGTAATGAGGTTGAGAGACATTCTTCAGATGAGGAGCCATTCTCAGCACTTGCATTCAAGATTATGTCAGATCCATTCGTAGGAAAGCTTTCATTCTTCCGTGTTTACTCAGGAACATGTAAGTCAGGTTCTTACGTATTAAACGCTACAAAGGATAAGAAGGAGCGTATCGGACGTATCCTTCAGATGCATGCTAACAAGAGAGAAGAGTTAGACGTAGTTTACTCTGGAGATATCGCAGCTGCAGTAGGATTTAAGGTTACTGCTACTGGTGATACAATCTGTGACGAGCAGCATCCAGTTATCCTTGAGTCTATGGAATTCCCAGAGCCAGTTATCGAGCTCGCTATCGAGCCTAAGACAAAAGCTGGACAGGGTAAGATGGGTGAGGCTCTTGCAAAGCTTGCAGAAGAGGATCCTACATTCCGTGCTCATACAGATCAGGAGACTGGTCAGACTATCATCGCTGGTATGGGTGAGCTTCACCTTGAGATCATCGTTGATAGACTTCTTCGTGAGTTCAAGGTAGAGGCCAACGTTGGTGCTCCACAGGTAGCTTACAAGGAGACATTTACAAAGCCTGTTGATCAGGAATACAAGTATGCTAAGCAGTCAGGTGGACGTGGACAGTACGGACACTGTAAGGTTAAGTTCGAGCCAATGGATGCAAACGGTGAAGAGTTATTCAAGTTTGAGTCTACTGTAGTTGGTGGTGCTATTCCTAAGGAGTACATCCCATCTGTAGGTGAAGGTATCGAAGAGGCTACAAAGGCTGGATCACTTGGTGGATTCCCAGTTGTTGGTATTCATGCAACAGTATACGACGGATCATATCATGAAGTCGATTCATCAGAGATGGCATTCCATATTGCTGGTTCTATGTGTTTCAAGGAAGCTATGCAGAAGGCAGCTCCTGTATTACTTGAGCCAATCATGAAGGTTGAGGTAACAATGCCTGAGGAGTACATGGGTGATGTAATCGGTGATATCAACTCTCGTCGTGGACGTATCGAGGGTATGGATGACCTCGGTGGTGGAAAGATCGTTCGTGGTTATGTTCCACTTGCTGAGATGTTTGGATACTCTACAGACCTTCGTTCTAAGACTCAGGGTCGTGGTAACTACTCTATGTTCTTCGAGAAATATGAGCCAGTACCAAAGAACGTACAGGAAAAGGTACTTTCAAATAAGAACTAATTAAAAATCTTCGCAATCCCCTAATTATATGGGGATTGTGCTAAAAATAACTTGAAAAAGCATGATTTTTCTAATATAATCAAAGCAGTCGGGTTATTAAATAAAATAACAGCCCAAAGGGTAATTTATTAAGGAGGACGTTTCAAAATGGCAAAGGCTAAATTTGAGAGAACAAAAGCACATTGTAATATCGGTACTATTGGTCACGTAGATCATGGTAAAACAACATTAACAGCTGCTATCACAAAGACTCTTGCAGAGAGAGTAGCAGGTAACGAGAAGGTAGACTTCGAGAACATCGATAAGGCTCCAGAAGAGAGAGAGCGTGGAATCACAATTTCTACAGCTCACGTTGAGTATCAGACAGAGAACAGACATTACGCACACGTTGACTGTCCAGGACATGCTGACTACGTTAAGAACATGATCACTGGTGCAGCTCAGATGGATGGAGCTATTCTTGTAGTAGCTGCAACTGACGGTGTTATGGCACAGACAAAGGAGCACATCCTTCTTTCTCGTCAGGTAGGTGTACCTTACATCGTAGTATTCCTTAACAAGTGTGATATGGTTGACGATCCAGAGCTTATCGAGCTCGTAGAGATGGAAGTAACAGAGCAGCTTGAGGAGTACGGATTTACTGATTGTCCAATCATCCAGGGTTCAGCTCTTAAGGCTCTTGAGGATCCTAACTCAGAGTGGGGAGACAAGATCATGGAGCTTATGGCTACAGTTGATGAGTATATCCCAGATCCAGAGCGTGATACAGATAAGCCATTCCTTATGCCAGTAGAGGACGTATTCACAATTACAGGTCGTGGTACAGTTGCTACAGGTAGAGTAGAGAGAGGAACACTTCACCTTAACGAGGAACTTGAGATCCTTGGTGTTAAGGAAGAGGTTCAGAAGACAGTTGTAACTGGTATCGAGATGTTCCGTAAGATGCTTGACGAGGCTCAGGCTGGAGATAACATCGGAGCTCTTCTCCGTGGTATCAACCGTGACCAGATCGTTCGTGGTCAGGTACTTGCTAAGCCAGGTTCAGTAACATGTCACCACAAGTTCACAGCTCAGGTTTACGTTCTTACAAAGGACGAGGGTGGACGTCATACTCCATTCTTCAACAACTACCGTCCACAGTTCTACTTCAGAACAACAGACGTAACAGGTGTTTGCGAGCTTCCAGCTGGAACAGAGATGTGTATGCCTGGTGATAACGTAGAGATGACAATCGATATGATTCATCCAGTAGCTATGGAGCAGGGTCTTACATTCGCTATCCGTGAGGGTGGTAGAACAGTAG
>JAXJPW010000037.1:0-55350 GCA_036311465.1 Agathobacter sp. | reverse complement strand
TATCTGAGGCTTTCGTTATATTCCCTTGCCATGACAACAGCCTGTCCCACATCAGAGTAATCTTCCGGTTTCAGTTCATAGCCTGCATTATACTGTTCCGGTGGAATATAGCCTTCCTGTGCAGATACCTTTGCCCCAAACTTTAACGCACTGTTCCAGATGGTTTTCAGTTCTGCATCATCAAGCGGGGGATCACATTTTTCTGCTTTCTGTAAATAAAGCTGATATGCCTCTTCCGTATCTCCATAGCGTTTGATAATTCTTCCTGCATAATGGGACATGGTACTGTTACGCTTTCCCTGTGGCACAAGGCTTGTCTGCTTATCCCAGGTTTCAAATTCCTGGTCATCAAGAAAATCTACAATGTTACTGCTGCCATCATAGAATTCCACCTGTGGTGCAGACACACCAAAAAGCAGTCTTGCACTGTCCAGTGCGTTCCCGTCAAAGTATGGAAACGAAGCTGCGATTCGTTTCTTTAAAGCTGTATATTCTTTAGAGTCAGTAATCTCCGGGATAACAAAGTACACATGGAATCTTGGACGGGCTGATTTTCCGTCTTTTACTTTCATATGATTTCTGCTGTACACGGCCACAAAAGCAACATCCGGGAAAGCCATGGCAACCTCAAACGGAGTAATCCAGTCATCCGGAGCATCACTGTGGTCGTTGTCACAGTCAAGGGGAACGTTATCGGCTGTGATAAAATTGGAGTTACCACGATAATTATCCTTGTATTCTGCAGTGACATGGTCATGTTTCACTGCCTCAGCCATAGCCGTTTCATCCGTAATAATCTGTTTATTTGGATAAACACAGTTAGACAGACTGCCCACGCAGTCTGCCGTATAAACCGTCAATTTCATTTCGCCTCCACCTCCTGCAAATCTTCTGAAAAATATCTGATTTTCTTTCTCATTTTTCCTGCCTGTTCAATTTCTTCCTCCATGCCATCTGTAATTTTGTTACCGAACACCCACAGTTCATCACATTTACCGAGGAACACTTTATTCATGAACATAGCAAGACCACGTTCATGCTCTTCTGAAATGTACTGTGGCAGCAAGAGATGTGGTGCAAACGGAATGGTATTCTTTGCAACAGCAAATCTTGAATACATCCTTGCGTTGGCGGTGTTTCTCTCAATATCCCCGGAATAAGGACTGCACACATACACCACAGGCTTGAAAGAGGCAGCTTTTCTTGCTGCCCTTTCTTCCTTTTCAATACGGTTTAATGCCTCATAAGTAACAGGGTCGTAGTAACCTTCTGCATTAAATTTATCTGTCATCTGCATCCTCCCTCTCCATCGTTGGTAAAATACCGTCTGCCTTTAACAGTTCATAGATGAAAAGACGTCCTGCCTGAGTCCAGTATGTATGAACCGCTGTGTGCATCAAACCGTCACTGCCCGGATAACTGTGAGTCTTTGTGCTGGTGTAACCCATCTCTGCATACTTCTGATACAACAGCCAGATTTTGTTGCCCTGCTTATACTGCACACCTTTTTCATGAAGATACTGATTCATACGGTTTGCACTCCATCCATAATCCTTTGCGATTACGGAGATTGCCACGAGATCCTTGCAGTTCAGCACCACATCGTAATAACTCGCCTTGGGTTTCATTTCAGTAATCTGCTGTTTCTGTACTGCTACCGTTTCCATCAGAGTTTTTGTCTTTTCACGTTCTGCTTTTAACTCGGTCAGTGCTGCAATCAGCATATCCGGGTCATTCAGTACCTCGTCCACTGCATAAACACCATGCTTGCGGATAGCAGGGAGAACCTCACTTGTTACCCAGTGTTTGAACTTTTTAGCAGTCGGCAGCTTACTGGAAAGAATAAGACTGTAAAGACCGGACTCGTTGATACACACAGGATTTTGTTCTCTTCCGATGGAGTCACGAATCGTTACCCCATCCGTCTTGTCCTCTTCATCCACATGGTCGATGATAGCTTTACGTGGATTCGCATAGCCAAGAATTTCTGCTACATCCTTACCGACAAAATATGGCTCACCATTAATAGACATTGTGCGGACAGAGCCAAATTCCGCATTATTAAAAACCTGTAATTCGCTCATCTGAATTACCTCCTGTAATTTATTTGAGGTTGACCCTCTACCTTGTAGCCTTGGGAGAGGGTTCAATTGGACAGTTTTATAAAAATTCCCGAAATTTTTTCTTTGCTCTTTGCAGACGTTTATAGACGGTATCTCTCTTTTCGCCTGTGGTAGCTGCATATTCTTCCGGCGTCAGTTCATCCAAACACACAGCAATGATGACTTCAGCATACTCAGGCTTTAGCACAGTGCGAAGTTTCTGACACAGTGCCTCGTACGCATACTGATGGTCCCGTTCCTCTTCCTGTGAGTAGTCTCCAACGGTGTCCAAACCATCACTTTCGTCAGTTTCCTCATCATCTTTACGGAATGATTTATTTATGTTTCCACGATGACGATGTTCTTTGTGCCAGTTATTATAAAGAGGCTTGTTAAACTCTTCATCCATAATGGTTTGGGCATCTCTGCGTTCAACAGTCTCATCATCCTCTGCTGCACTAAGGCGTCTTTGATAATCCAATTCAATCATCACAGTACATTCATCATCTGGTACATCAATCTCCACAGTGATAGGATCCTTGTTTTCGTTGTAGTTCTCATACTTGACTTTGATTTTCATAATTTGTCCTTTCCGCTGAAGGTCAAAGACGGAAAGGTATGAAAAAGGCTGGTGCGATTGACATACACCAGCCTTAGATATCTGCAAAACGGCATAACAAAGCACGGCAAAGTACATCCAAATCGCAAAACTACTGCTGAAGTTTGCATTTTTCTGTATCTTTCCGTCTTTGTGGCCACTCAGACTTTTTGATATGGATTTTAGGTTTCTCAACCTATATTCAGTATAGGACATGCCTAAAAGTAATTGAAGATAGCAAGTTTAATCATAACTTTTACAAAATCATAATGTCTAAAATATTGTTTTTATATATGAAATGATGTATAATTTCAATATCTCATAGTTTTTATCATTACTATCTATAGGTAAAAAAATAAAGCCATGCGATATAGCATGACTTTGAAAATATTGAAAGGTGAAAAATATGCCTCAAATTATAGAAAATTTTTTTGAAAATAACGTATTTACATTTAAAAGTTATGCTTGTGACTGCGTAGAAGATGTAAATCACATCACTCCCGGTATGCCACCACAAAAAACTTTTAAATTTCAGTCTTATACAGACAAACCACTACTTTTTGGTTATAAGGCTAAAACAGGATTATCGAGAATAGCTCCAAATGGAACTACAGAAGAAGATAATATTCTTGGTTCACTTGTTTCATTACCAACAAAGAAACTCAAAGACCTGTATAGTTTCTTTGAGCACAATGGATTCTTATTTCCGGTCAGTCATTCAGAATACGAAAGCATAGATGCAGATTTGCTATATGAACTCATTCTTCGCATCAAAGCAACGGTCGAACTGATGACTGCGGTCAATGAAATTCATAAGGATTACGAAAAAATAACCCATTTGGCATTATATTTGATGATGTCAGAACCACTTCAGATAAAAATGGAATCCATGCCAGAGCCATACACAAGTTGTAGACACTCCTTCATGGATACGATGAGCAAAGCAAGTACCGTGTCACTTAGTTGGGAGAGACAGCAAGAGACTTTTAAAAAAGACACTTACACGGTTTCTGACACCATTGTCACACCATCATATGAATTTGATATTAATGAGTATAATGATATTGTGAGTGGCACATCAATAAATGGAACAATCTCTATCACACCATTTTACAAGCAAATCACAATGTTATACTGTAATTACAACGGCTCTCCAATGGAGAGAAAAATCATAGATTTTCTTTTTCACCTACATCATGATTTTGGTCAGCTACAAACCTGTGATATGATTAATGGTTTAACCTTATATCCTTCTGCAGATTTATCTGCGATGAATGATGAAATGAAATCCGCTATCATTGAAATTGCCCGCTATGTTTTAGGCGAAGAAATCAATGCCAATCTTAGTGGCATTTTCCCGAAATATGATGTACAGACAATGTCTCCCTCCTGGAAAGTGGATTCTTTGCTCAGTGCTATTTATTTCTCAATATTTTATTTAAAACCAGACCTTGAATTATATCGTCAATGTGCAAATCCACGATGCCAGAAATATTTTCTTGTGAAAACCACTTCCACAAGAACAAAATATTGCAGCACTGAATGCTGCAACCGGGTTACACAAGACCGATATCGAAAAAAGAAACGAGAGCAGAATAAATAAGAAAAAAACTGTGCCATACAGTACGATTACTGCATAGCACAGTTTTTTTCTATTGTCTATCAATACCATACGGTGCTTTTTCCTCTGCAACTCTCGAAACAGTTGATGAAGGATTATTCTCATAGATAACAGCCTTTGGAGCCGGAGCAATAAGTGTAGCACCTGCTGCTGGTGGCACAGGTTTTTTGCTCAAAACAGCCTCTATGCAATCTGCCAGGGCTACTTTTTCTTTCATTGGATTTCCAGTATAATGATACATCAAATACCTTGTATCCATTACGATGCCTTGTATACGTTCATAATATTTCTGATTTTTACGCCAATCACCGACTGCCTCTCCGATATTTCCAACAACCGTATCAAGTTCAAAAAAGTTCTTGTTCATGTTATAAGGCATGATAAAAGCATTGAATAATGAATCAGCATTAACACCTTTATACTTCTCCAAATACTCGCCATATGTAATCTGTTTATTAATAGAAGAACTGTTTGGTAAATGATCAGGAATACCTGTCCAGCCGTATTTGTAGCATTTTGCATCAAGAATATAATACTTGTCATTGTAAATCATAATGGTGTCCGGCATAAGTGGACGTTTTTCTTTATATTTACCATAATCAAGCAACCACCTTGAACGTGGGAAATATTTATCTTTATCCTTTTCTCCAAATGCTCTATCAATTAGTTTTTCCCATACATGGTCAAAATCATCCGTACCGAAATAAAACTGTTTATCAGATGTCTTTTCATCCATGAATTGGAGCATATCTTTCATTGCCTGAAACAAATTTCTTTTTTTATCATCATTTGTGTTTCCAAGCTTTGTATTCAAAATAGCAATTGATGTCTTTATGTCCGGATGTGGACCTGGCTGTTCCGGCATATATGGAACATACAGCCATCCTAATTTCTTGAAAGCTTCATATACACAGAAACGATTAATCTGAGTTATCTGTTTTGAATCATTGGGTGTTGTTGCTCTTACAGTAAATTCCGTGTAAATGAAAGAACTAATACCACCCCTTTGCTGCACTAAAGGCACTTGATTTCGCACGGTTTTAGACCAGTCCTGTTTTCCGGTAGCACTTGTTTTATATGTAGGATCAACCTCTACATAATAGTTACCACCGATAGAAAAATAATATTCTATAACACCCTTATAGGCATTGATAGGAAAATCAACAGTCTGGGGAGCTGCAAATTTGTTTATTGCAAGCAAGCGATCTTCTTTAGTTGTAAACTCCGACAGCACTTGAATTAAGTGTTTAATGTCCGTTCTGATTTCTGCATCTGTTTCAGGCAATTGATATCCGATAGGAAAATAGACCATCGCATTATCTGAATCAGCTTTAATGCCAACAAAACGGTCACCATCTTCATTTGAATTAACATGGCAATGTTTAGTAATATCATCATCAACCATTGCCATGTATAATGCTGAATCTAAATCCATACAGAATCACCACCTTACTCTTCCGGATTAGTAAATGCGTCTCTTACATTATCTTTAAACATTGCAAAACGTTCAAGTTTTTCTGCATACATAAAAGTCCTGATTACTTGTTCCAAACTTTGGAATTCTGACGTTTCAAAAACAATCTCTCTATTAAACTTGAACGCATCATCCCATAAATATTTTATTACCTTTTCTGGGAATTTGCGATTTTGTTTCATTGCGGCACGTATTTCTGCCAGTCTGTTTTTTTCTGTGTCTGTAATAGTCTTGTCCTCTTCTTTAGTGCGCAATTCATCATATTCACCATCTGACAAATTTCCCATACTTGGATTGTATTCCAAATCTCTCAAATGAACGAAATATGCACCAAGACGTTTGTCTTCAGCAGATGTCATTCTTGCATTATTGCCAACTATAATTTTATTAATCTGTGTACAGAACACTTCCCAAGTAATACCTGTATCAAGAATTTTAGCATCTGCTAATTTTCTATCTACATGTTCAAAATTGTTCTCAATCAAACGCATTTCCCATCTACGTTGGAAAGCTGTATCAAGAGTAAATACATTTTGGTCTGATGTATTCATTGTACCAATAATCGAGAGATTAGATGGGATACGAACTTTGTGCTTTGCATCACCATAAACAACAGCCGCAATATTAGCATTTGTAATACCGTACTCACTTGTGCCAATAGGATAACCATCGTCATCTACATCTCGTATTTCAGTCTTTCTATCCAACAACTGGAATACTTCTCCGAAAATAGCAGGTGCATTACCACGATTAATTTCTTCAATAATCAAAATATATTCTTCCTGTGGATGAGCATATGCATCAGCTAAAATATTGGTAAACGGACCTGCTGTGAACTTATAACTCACCTGTCCATCCTCGTCTACATTCGGTAAAATCTGACCAATAAAATCAGAATAAGTATAATCAGGGTGGAACACCAAGCGCTCTACATTGGTATCCTTTTTACAATATTCATGTTCAATAGTCCAGCTTTTACCTGAGCCCGGGACACCATAAAGCAGGACATTTGTTCCTTTATCAATACGTGATGCCTCATCCGAATCAACCGTTATAGCATCGCCATTTTTCCCTGAAACCAATTCTGAAGAAATTGCCTCCACAACATCCTTGTCAATATTATAAATTTTCAAATTTCTAAGTCGAGTTTTGTATTTATCAAGAAATGTTCGACTAATACTTGTTTCTTTCACTCTTCCATTATGCTGAGAAACTAAAACACCCCATCTTTCCAAAATTAGTATTGGCTTCGGATCAGAGAACTTTTTTGCTTCGTCAACTAATTCAATTTCTCCGCCGTTTTCTCTAATGTTTTTTATTTCTTGAACAGTCTCCGTGTAATGCATACCCTCATATTCCATTCTATAGACCAAGTATGCAAATTCTATATTTGTTAAATGCCCTAAATCCATCATTGCTCTCAAAAAAAGAGCAGGTGGTTCTATATCAGAATCACAGGAGCGACAAGCAAAATTATTGCGGCCAAAGGACACTTCTTCCAAGGATTTCATTATATCCTCATGCACAGCATCAGTATCTCCAGTATTGTAATGCTCTAAAAATTGTCTACCTCGCGGAGTTATTCTACGTGGGGATTGGGTTTTATTAATGTCTTCCCATTCAATAAATCCATAATAAGCACCGATTTCTGTTTTCTTTGTATAAGCAGATGAATCTCTATCATCACCAATAACTCCAATACGATTCTTATAAATTTGAATAAAATCTGCATTAGACAACCAATCATTAGCATCGTAGTATATTTGCATCGCACCCATAACTTCTTCTATTGATGCACTGTTTTTAGGTATTACTATTTTTCCCATATTGCACCTCCATTAAATTTGTTTTAATAATTCTAACATAATTTTTTTTACCATTAAAGGTGGAATACCCTCTCCGATAACCTTTCTGATAAGTGTATCTTTTGCCCATAAAGGAATAGGCCAATCTACAGGTAAAGAAGACACTAATAATAATTCATATATCGTAAGCACACGTGGGTCAGAATACAGTTTTTCTCCGTTGGCACTTGTATATTCTTTACCTGGATGCACACAACATAGAGAACTTACCACACCATTATTCTGTGTAATAGTTCTGCAAGGTTTTTCCCAACTGTGCCTACGATATTGATTTTCGTGTGCTGATATTCTTGTTCCGTCTGGTTTTTGTGGATAATATACTTCATTGTAAATGGCCGAAGTGCCGGAAGGAGTATGTTGCATCCACAAAATATGTCTCTTATTATGTGTAGGAGGATAGTGCCATTTAGAAACCTCAAGTGCCGCCTTCTTCTTTTTTTCAAAATCAGGAAACATTTTTAATGTTTCATCATACCCCTCACGAACCAGGGGATCCACTGATGGTACACTCATCAGTATATCTTTCAGCGGAATCACTTTCTCTTTTTTTGGAAACTCCCATTTAACATTTGTGTCTTTTGATGATAACAAGAAAATACACCTTGGCCTCATTTGAGATACCCCATAATCCATTGTTCGAATTCTACTATCACTATTAAAATTGTATTTTTCCCCTAACTCCTTCTTAAGATAGTCAGGAATTAGCATTGTTTCTCCATCTACTTCTATCTTTGTAGTCAATGCTTGTGGAACATTTTCAATCAGAATATATTTGGGGTTAACCTTTTTAATTACATCTACTGCATAATAAATCAGTTGATTTCTCACATCTTTCGGAGACATCAAACCCAATTTACTCATTCCTTGACAAGGAGGTGTTGCAATTATAAAATCCACACACTTAGCAATTGCCTTTTCAACAATCTGCTTTCTCAATTCATCATCCGTTATATCCCCACAAATCATTTCTGTTTCTGGATATACATCAGAATAAAACTGTGCCCTTTCAGGCAACAGCTCATTTGCAAGAACAATATCTACTCCTATTTCCTTAAAATATGCTTCTGCCACACCCACATTGGAAAACAATGACAGGCCAGTTAATCTACTCATTCTCAATCACCATCATTTCTTCAACTATTCTTTTTACTAATAACGGTGGAATGCCTTCGCCAATAACACATCTTATAAAATGGTCTGAAACACCATCTGGTATGTTCCAGTCTTTTGGTAATGAAGACATTATCATTAGTTCGTATATAGACATTACACGTGCATCGGAATAAATATCATACCCTTCGTCATCTACACCTATATACCTTCCCGGATGTACATTCCCTTGTGAACTTATCTCTCTACTATACATCGTAACAGTTGTTCCAGGTCTATCCCATTGCTGTCTCTTATATGTGTTTCTGAAACCCGTAACAAGCTCACCGTTTTTCTTTCTTGGTTGATATTTTTCTATATTGTCAAAGGCTGTCTGTCCTGTAGGAGTATGCATCATACTAACAACTTGCCTTTTTACGTGTTTAGGAGGATAGTGCCACTTTGAAATTGCTGCTCCCGCCGCTTTTTTCTTTTCAAATTCTGGAAACATCTCTATCATTTCATGATATGGAATATCATATACCTCTGGATCCAAAGACGGTAAATCTCCTATAGCTTCTTCCAAAGTTACTATTCCCGTTTTTTTTGGAAAAGACCACTGTTTTCCTATATCCTTACGCACCAATAACATAATTGCTCTTTCTCGAAATTGTGGAACTCCGTATTCTGAAGCTTCAATTACATTATTGTCATTAAAAATATATTCATTTTCCAACTCTTGTTTTATATATTCAGGAATGAACATGATTTTCCCATTATATGAAATTTTAGTTTTAAGCTGTTGAGGTACATTTTCAAGGAACACATATTTAGGCTTGATGGTCTTAACAATTTCTACAGCATGGCAAACCAAAGTATTTCGAACATCCCATTTGTCCATTTTTCCTGCAGTACTCATACCTTGGCAGGGAGGTGTTGCTAAAATAAGCTCTACATGATTCCTTTTTGCATTTTCAATTATTTCATTTTTAATTTCTACATCTGTAATATCTCCTTCAATCATATTGGTTTCAGGATACAAATGCCTATAAAATTTCACTCTTTTGGGGTCTATTTCATTTGCTACAACGACATTCACACCAATGTCTTTTAGATAAGTTTCAGCAATACCTACATTTGCAAATAAAGACAGAGCATTAACTTTCTTTCGATGGCTCATCTGTTATATCGTCCTTCCAATCTAAATATTGAAAATAAAGTTTGACAGCTCTTCGTACTTGCGATTTTACAGATACTGTTAAAGCTTGAAATCTTTTTTCTTGCGAAAGGTTAAACAAATAAACTTTTTCATTCCGTATAGGAAGTATTTTGTCAGCTCTTTTCAAGCGCGACAAAATATTACTTTTGGTTTCTTTTGTATATGCAGTATTGGTGTTAAGCCAATCTTTAAATTCATTAACTTCCATATTTTTCTCCTTTCGCTTTATCAAACTCTACCAATATGCATTGTACCACATTTTCTATTTAGCGTCAAGATGTTGACGCTATTTTACATTTCATTCATAATATTTACGGGTATAATTGTCTTTCGTTCTTGAGATTTAAATCCTTTGATTATATAATTTATAACATAATGGACGATTCGGAGGGTATTGTGTTGGCACATGAAGAAAATATAATGCTACATCCTTCATCGACGTTGCCAGTCTCAGTGGAAATGCGACTTGGTGCAATGCAAATGGCACAACACTTAAAAAAATCAGAAGAAAAATAAACTCAAGGTCAATCGTAGTTTTCGATTGCCCCTTTTTATTAATAATCCTATCTCCACAACCTACACACTTTCAATCCTGTCAACTCAACCTTCCAATAAGCCTCCCCTGGATATGTTTTGTTCTTTAATAAGGCAAAAAATCCGAGAGCCAAAGCTCTAACCTCAACTCTCGGAAATCTCTATATTTCAAGGCTTTTCACACCCTATTTATCAACCCTTGACATCAACACGACAGTCTCAACATGCAATGTATGCCCAAACTGATCAAAGGCCTGAACCTTTTGCAGCTCATACCCTCCATCACAAAGTATTCTCAAATCACGTGCAAGAGTTGCCGAATCACAGCTTACATACACTATTCTATCCGGTGACATCTTGAGCATTGTATCAAGACACTTCTCATCACATCCCTTTCGTGGTGGGTCCACTACTATAACATCTGGCCTAAGCATGTCCGAATCTGTATTGTTCTCATAGAACTCAGGAAGTACTTCCTCTGCTTTTCCCACGAAAAACTCTGCGTTAGTAATTCCATTTATTCTGGCATTATTTTTGGCATCCTCTATGGCCTGTGGCACGATTTCAACACCATATACCTTCTTAGCCTTTTGTGATAAGAAAAGTGATATTGTGCCAATTCCACAGTAGAGATCCCACACTGCTTCTTTACCTGTAAGACCTGCAAAGTCAAGGGCTGTGCTGTATAGTTTCTCAGTCTGAACAGGATTAACCTGATAGAAGGACTGAGGTGAAATCTGGTAAGCAATAGCTGTGTCTGTAACTGCAAAATCAGATATTGTGCGAAGATGAATATAATCGGTTATGAAAGGCTGTCCCCAGAGACAGACTGTCTCATCTCCCAAAATCCTGTTAGTATTTTTCCTGTTAATATTAATGGAGATAGAGGTCATTCCCTCAAGCTTTGTGAGCTCATCAATTAAGCCCTCCGAAGCCGGAAGCCTGCTGCCATTAATAATTAGGCAGACCATTATCTCCTTGGTTGTAAAGCCAAAGCGGATAAGAGCGTGACGAATCAGGCCTGTTCCCGTTGTCTCGTCATAGGCACTGACATTGTTGTCTGTCATCCATTTCTTAATTATCTCAAGAATTGGCTTGTTCTCCTTCACACCAAGAAAACAATCATCCACCGGAATAATATTGTGGCTTCTCGTGGCATAAAATCCGGCAATAACATTGCCTTCCTTATCAGTGCCAAAAGGGAACTGGGCTTTATTCCTGTAGTGGTAAGGGTCCTCCATTCCAACAGGAGCAAGCAATTTGCTGTCAATCTCCTCCTCAGAAAAGCCCCCTAGACGAATCAGATTATTCCTGACCTTTTCCTGCTTGAACTCAAGCTGCTTTCCATAATCAAGAGCCTGAATCTGGCAGCCGCCACAGCGTCTGTGAAGCTCACACTTTGGTATAATACGAAAAGTGGAAGGGGTCTTAATCTCTTCCACTCTTGCATAACCGTAATTCTTTTTTAATTTAGTCACACGGGCTACAATCTCATCCCCGATAAGGGCATCTTTTACGAAAAAGGTCATACCATCATAATGGCCGATACCTTCTCCACTTGTTCCCATGTCAGTAATAGTAATCTCAAAAAGATCATTTTTCTGCATATTATCTCTCTCTATTCTACAGTTCTACGGTAATTGGTCTCCATAAAACGATTATATCCCTGCCAGTCTGCGTTATTCTCCGGAACTACTGAAAGGAGCTCTGTAAAGGTCTCCATCTTGGCATCAATATTATCTGCAAAGCTAAGGGCAAGTGCCTCAATTAAAGCAGGCTTCCTAGGTGATCCAAATTCAAGTTCACCATGGTGTGCAAGGATACAATGCTTAAGTTCGTTAGCAAGCACCACTGGGAATCCTTCGATTTTCTTAATCTCATCCCCTACCCACTCGGCACCAATCATAATATGGCCCAGAAGCTGTCCTGCATCTGTATAATCATTCTCCGGAAAGGTTGAAAGTTCCTGAAGCTTACCAACATCGTGGAAAATAGCCGCAGTAACAAGCAGGTCTCTGTTAAGAACCGGATACCTGTCTGCAAAAAAGTCGCAATTCTTGGCAACGCTTAATGTATGCTCAAGTAATCCACCAACAAATCCATGATGCACACTCTTGGCTGCTGAATGGAACTTAAATCTCTTCTGGAAATCCTCATCATCAAAGAAGCCATGTAGAAGCTTACTTAAATATGGATTCTTAACTGCATTGATAAGAGCCATAAGCTCTGTAAACATCTCATCAATGTCCTTGTTGCTAACTGGCAGATAATCAGCTGGATCATACTCTCCCTCTGCAACCTTGCGGGCTCTTTTAATTGAACACTGAAGATTACCCTGGAAGGATGTAATATCTCCTGTAATAAAGACATAATCAAGTGCCTCAAACTCCTCTATCCCAACAGAACCCACATCCCATATCTTGGCATCTAAGGTTCCTGTCTTGTCCTGAAGAATAACATTGTCATATGGCTTGCCATTCTTAGTCATGGCTGTGTTCTTGCTCTTAACGAGGAAAACCTCGCTGATGCGCTCCCCTTCACGAAGCGTTGAAATATATTTCATAAATCCTCCTACTGTAACACGCCGGCTTCTACCATGCATGTCCTCTCTGTATATCCATTCTTAGTCTCACGCTTATACTTTACTTTGTAAGACTCTCCTGGAGAAAGCCCTAATATCTGGGCACTATATTCTGATACAGTTGTTATAGGGACATCATTAATCTCTGTAATAATATCGCCAACCTGTATCCCTGCTATCATTGCAGGTGAATCAAGCTTAACGTCCTTAATATAGACACCACTTGGTAAATTGTATGTATCTGCAATATTACTAGTTACGGTTACAACTTGCAACCCAAAATATGGAACATCTTTATTGTTCATTAAAAGTTTAAGAAGCGGCTCCACCTCAGAAATAGCCACAGCAGTAAGTGTATTACCTGATCCGGCTCCACTAAATCCCTGCATTACAAGGCCTACCACCTTACCCTGCACATTCACAAGAATACCACTTGCATCCTTGGAACCGATAATATCAGAGTTAAAAACAGAATAATTATTATCCCAGGTTGAAATCTCATTATCTGTGGATGTAATGGTACCTGTCAATACAGAATAATTGGCTCCAAGAGGACTTCCTAAAGCAATTGTTATCATTCCCTTGGTAACTGTACATGAGCTGGTCAGCTCTGCTACCTTTATTGTGTTGCTGACAGAAGAAGGTAATCCTTCTTTCGAAACCGACAGAATAGCAATTCCTGTATTACCGTCATATTTCTTTAATTTAGCCTCTGCACTTTCATCATTAATAAATGTAACTGAAATTGACTTGGCATCCTCCACAACTCTATGCTCTGTAAGGATAAGAATTTCCTTATCGCTTTCTGAAATAATCAATCCGGCACCGGTTCCAACTGTCTCATAAGAATTGTTAAACCAGTCCTTGTCACTTGCTACCCTGGTAATTGAAACAATGGAGCTGTTAACCTTGTTACCAACTGCATACAATTCGTTCTGAAGCCTCTGGTAATCACTGATGGTAAGCTCCTTGACAATTGTCTTTTGTGTATCCTTAGTTTCTGTCTCAGGTTCAGGTTCTGTCTCAGAGGAAATAACCGGTGCAAATTCGGTTTCTGAATCATTATCAGCTACTCCCGTTTTATCCTTGAAAAAGAAAGGAGCTGCCAATGCAAATACCAGGCAGGCTACCAGTGCAAACACTAATCCACACAATGCAGAAACACCTAAACGAAGGAATATTTTCTTTTTATTTAGCGGTTTTTCTTTTATCTGCTCTCGAATGAATTCTTCCATAGAACCCCCTTTTCGCTTACCCCTCTATTATATTCTCAAATAATAGCCCTTGCAACCATTTTTAGGATTGCGAAACCTTATCAATCGGCTATAATAGAACCATGAATAATAAAGTATATATAACACTGGAATTTAACAAAATATTGGAGCGTCTGGCAGACTATGCAGCCTGCCCGGAGACACGTCAGCGCTGTCTTAATTTGACGCCAATTACCGATATAGATGAGATCAATTCTCTTCAGGAGACAACCTCAGATGCACTCAGTCGTCTCTATCGCGACAGCAATATTTCCTTTGTGGGAACTCACAATGTGCACTCAACTCTTAAGCGTTTAGATATAGGAGGCGCTTTAAATACTGTTGAACTCCTTAGAATTAGTTCTCTTCTGGAGGTAGCCAAAAGAGCTAAGGCTTATGACCGATCAGCAAATGACGAGGAAAAGACAGACTCGCTTACAGAAAGCTTTGCCGCATTAGAGCCTCTTACACCACTTCATAATGAGATAAAACGCTGTATTCTCGGGGAAGACGAGATAGCAGACGATGCAAGTCCGGCTCTTTTCAAAATCCGTAAATCCATTCGTGGTATGAATGACCGAATTCATGCACAACTTACCAAGCTAATGAACAACAGCAGTACTAGAAATTCTCTTCAGGATGCTGTTGTCACAATGCGTGACGGAAGATACTGTCTCCCTGTCAAAGCTGAAGCCAAGGCATCCGTTCCAGGAATGGTACACGATCAGTCTTCAAGTGGCTCAACATATTTTATTGAGCCAATGGCAGTTGTTAATCTCAACAACGAACTGAAGGAATGGTTTATAAAGGAGCAGGATGAAATCGAGAAAATACTTGCCAACCTCAGCAATATGGTGGCAGAAAATTCACAAGCTATTGAGTCAGATTATAATCTTCTTTCAGAGCTGGATTTTATCTTTTCAAAGGCTCAATTAGCCAAATCCTACGACGGAGTTGCTCCAGTCTTTAATGACCAGGGACGCATTAATATTAGAAAAGGACGTCATCCACTTCTTGATCCTAAAAAGGTGGTTCCAATTGACGTTCGTCTGGGCGACACCTACAAGCAGCTCATCGTAACAGGACCTAATACTGGTGGAAAAACTGTTTCTCTCAAAACAGTTGGTCTGCTTACCATTATGGGGCAGGCAGGTCTTCATATCCCTGCCGGTGACCGTTCTGAGCTTTCTGTTTTTGAAGAAGTATTTGCCGATATTGGTGACGAGCAGAGTATTGAGCAGAGCCTTAGTACTTTTTCATCTCATATGACAAATATTGTCAAGATATTAGATAAAGCTGATGACAGAAGTCTCTGTCTCTTTGACGAATTGTGTTCCGGAACCGATCCAACAGAGGGAGCAGCCCTTGCTATTTCTATCCTTAACCGACTTCACATGTACGGTTCTGTTACAATGGCAACCACTCACTACAGCGAGCTTAAGATATATGCCCTGTCTACAGATGGTATAGAAAATGCCTGCTGCGAGTTTAATGTTGAAACCCTCAGTCCAACCTACCGTCTTCTTATCGGTATCCCTGGTAAAAGTAATGCTTTTGCCATATCACAGAAACTAGGTCTTAGCAATGAGATTATTGATGATGCCAAGAACCGTATCAGCGATAAGGATGTGGACTTCGAGGATGTAATTGCCAACCTTGAAAACAGCAGGCAGACAATAGAAAAAGAACAGCTGGAGATTAAGAAATACAAATCAGAGATTGAAAACCTTAAGAAGCAGCTTGAAAACAAGCAGGAAAAGCTTGATAAAAGCCGTGATAAGATTATTCGACAGGCTAATGAGGAGGCCTACAATATTCTCAAGGAGGCCAAGGATCTTGCAGATGAAACCATCCGCAACTTCAACAAGTACGGTAAGGGGCAGGCTCCAATAAGCCAGATGGAAAAGGAGAGAACCAATATTGGTTCAAAGCTTTCAGAGAAGGAAAAGAAGCTTTCAGGATTAAATAAAAAAGAAGTTAAACAGAATCACAAGGCTCCTAAAAAGCTTAGAATTGGTGACTCTGTAATTGTTCTTTCCATGAATCTCAAAGGAACAGTGCACACACTTCCAAATGCCAAGGGTGATTTATATGTTCAGATGGGTATTCTTCGCTCACTTGTCAATATAAATGACCTTGTGCTGGTAGATGAGGAAGCACCAGCCAAGAAGAAGTTTGGCAGTAGTAGCGGCAGCAAAATCAAAATGAATAAGGCTATGAATATTTCTTCTGAAATTAACCTTATTGGCAAGAGAGCCGACGAAGCAATTGCTTTGCTGGATAAGTATCTTGATGACGCCTACCTTACTCATCTAACCTCGGTTCGTGTAGTTCATGGAAAAGGCACAGGAGCCCTTCGCAATGCAGTGCATGCACATCTTAAGGGGCTTAGAATAGTTAAAGAATATCATTTAGCAGAATATGGCGAAGGTGATGCAGGCGTCACCATTGTTACATTCAAATAAAATTGGGAGGGAATAATGGCAGTTAAACAAAAAATTCTTATTGTAGATGATGATAACAATATTGCAGAGCTTATCTCACTATATCTTACAAAAGAATGCTATGATACTAAGATTGTAAATGACGGAGAGGAAGCACTTGTGGCCTTTGACACCTACAATCCTAACTTAATTCTTTTAGACCTTATGTTACCGGGTATTGATGGATATCAGGTATGTAGAGAGATTCGTGCAAAGGCAAATGTTCCAATCATAATGCTTTCTGCAAAAGGGGAGATTTTTGACAAGGTTTTGGGGCTGGAGCTTGGTGCAGATGACTATATTATGAAGCCTTTTGATTCCAAGGAGCTTGTAGCCCGTGTAAAGGCTGTTCTCAGAAGATATCAGCCTGTTAAAGCTGAAGCACCTTCTGCAGACGTAAAATGCGTTGAATATCCGGGACTTGTTGTTAATCTTTCAAATTACTCTGTAAGCTATAACGACAAGCCTATTGAAATGCCACCTAAGGAGCTTGAGCTATTATACTTTATGGCCTCATCTCCTAATCAGGTGTTTACAAGAGAACAGCTTCTGGACAATATCTGGGGCTATGAGTATGTTGGGGATACCCGAACAGTAGATGTACATGTCAAACGTCTTCGTGAGAAAATCAAGGATACATCTAATTGGAAAATTTCCACTGTATGGGGCATCGGATACAAATTTGAGGTTAATGACTGATGAAACATAAGCTATATCTTAGACTGGTATTTTGTTATCTTGTCTATGGTGCCTTTGCCTTTTTTCTGCTATTCACCTTTACAGAATGGCATACCACTCAGAAAGTAATCAAGAATGAAGCACTAAGTCTTCATCAGGAATGCGCAACTATTGCCTCTGATTACTGTAAGGCCTACTTCAATGATAAAATGTCTTTGGATGAATTCTATCTGCAGATGAACACACTCTCCAAATATAATTCATCCACCATTCAGATTATAGACATAGATGGTAATGTTCTTCTTGATTCATCGGATATCACCATAAGTCAGGCCGCCCTTAAAAATAACCACTATACTATCAGGGATTTCAACATTGACTCTTTTGGGGATACTTACTATCAGATAAGTAATTTTTATGACCATTTTAATGAGGACTGTCTCTCCGTATATGCTCCAATAGTTATAACCTACAATGTCAGGGCATATGTGTTGATACATAAGCCTCTCTCGGCTATCTCTACAGTATCTGCAGGTTATGCCAATATAACCTTTTATACACTTGCACTCTTTTATATAATAGGTCTTTTTATTTTTGTCTTATTTACAAGAACAATATATCGGCCTATTATCAAGATTAACAAATGTGCAAAGGCCTATGCCAAGGGAGATTTTACCCAAAAGATTGATCTGCCCGTCAATGATGAGATTGGCTATCTTGCTAATACTTTGGACTATATGGCTAACGAGTTGTACTCTCTAGAGGAGGATCAGCGTAAATTCGTATCCAACGTCTCCCATGATTTCAGGTCTCCGCTCACCTCAATCAAGGGTTATGTGGAGGCTATGCTTGACGGAACAATTCCAGTAGAAATGCAGGAAAAATATCTTAAAATTATCCTATTTGAGGCAGAGCGACTTAACAAGCTGACCAAGAGCCTGTTGGATCTCAATCAGTTTGGTAATCATGGAATCAGACTTGATATAGCTGATTTTGATATTAATCAGATGATAAGAACAACTATTCTTACTTTCGAGGGTTCCTGCCAGGAAAAAAATATCAGCTTTGACCTATTTCTTATTGGTAAAGAACTTTTCGTTAAAGCAGACATGGTTAAGATACAGCAGGTAATCTATAATTTGATTGATAACGCAATAAAATTTTCCAATACCAATTCCAAAATCAAGATTGAGACTCATATGAAAAATGAAAAGGTTCTCATCTCTATTAAGGATTCCGGTATTGGTATTTCAAGTGAAAATATCAAAAAAATATGGGATCGTTTCTACAAGATAGATTCCTCACGAGGTAAGGACAAGAAGGGTACAGGCCTTGGACTTGCCATTGTTAAAGAAATAATTACAGCTCATCAGGAGCATATTAATGTGGTTAGTACCGAAGGGGTTGGAACTGAATTTCTGTTTACCCTGCCCCTGTCTACCAAAGAACAATAATAAAAACGCCTCTGTTGAGGCGTTTTTATTATTCGCTTTGTAGTTCCAACTTACCTGAGCGAACATCATAAACACAGGCATTACTCTTGAAATAGTCTTCTGACTCCTCGAAGCCTTCCTCTCCGTCCTTTTTGGTCTTTCCGTTAAAGACATCGAATTCAAAGCGGAAGCCCTCCGTAGTTACTGCTCTAAAATAAATTCTTACATTAGCATCCTCTGGAACAACTATATCCTCATTAGATACATAGGTTCCTGTGATGGAGTTTGAAATATTTTTCTCCAACGAAGTAGTTGCCAAATCCCCTGGTCTCTCAGTTTTTTCTGTATCCTTGCTCTCATCTGGTTTTTCATTACGATTAGTGGCAGTCATGTCAAACTTACTTATCTCCATTCCATTGACCCTAATAGCAAGTTCGAATCTCTTAAACTCAAATCTGGACTTACCGTCAAGCTCATAGTCAATTGGGGAAGACAGCTTCAGCTTTCCATCCTTATACTTTGGAACCTCCTTTGTTCCAGCTGTCAGGATTCCCTCGAAATCATTGGAAAGACCATCAAAAGCTGTCAACTGCTCTGTTCTTCGTTTATTTCCATCTACAAAAAGAACTGTTACGTTGTCCTTGTAGGTCTCAGACAATGGGAGCACTGTTTTGCCGATAAATTTATATCCCTCCAACTTTAGTTTGAGTTCCCTGGTTCCGAAATATATTGTACTCTGGGTCTTCTCTGTGTATTCCTTAGGAATAACCGTCACATCAACTGTATATACCCCTTCTCTAAAATCAGTATCCGTAACCTCTATGCTACAGCTCTCCAGCAAACTTGCCTCATCCTCCAGCATTGCGCCAAATTCTGTGTGCAGATTGTTTACTTCGGACATAAGAATATCTGTATTATCTGAGAGATAATTCAATTTTGAATTCGCCTCCGACAGTCTCTCGTTTGTCTGAACTATAGAATATACCAAAATGAAAATGATACAAACATTTAACACCACGCCAACCATTGCTGCAAGCCTTGCCTTTTTCTTC
Organism: Agathobacter sp.; assembly: GCA_036311465.1. Taxonomy (GTDB): domain Bacteria; phylum Bacillota; class Clostridia; order Lachnospirales; family Lachnospiraceae; genus Roseburia. Next base: position 35,368 of record JAXJPW010000037.1, on the reverse strand, counting down.
TTAGACATCTTCTTTTTCCGGCTATCTCTATTATGGGTATCTTTGTTCTGCTTATCTATATTCTGGTTATCTGTATTTTGACCTTCTTTATTTAATTTTACTTTACTAGTCTTTGAAATATTTTTTTCTTTAATCATAATATTATTATACCATGTATAGCAGAATCTGATTAAAAAAATCTCAGTGATTGCACATTAAGTTACAATCACTGAGATAATTTATTTATTCACTATATTATTCACTATCTTTTTCAGGCATTACTATTGCAATATGAACATCGTCTAACTGCTTCTGATTTACTGTTGCAGGTGCGTTCATCATAACGTCCATTGCATTCTTATTCATTGGGAATGGAATGATTTCTCTGATGCTTTCCTCTCCACAGATAAGCATTACCATTCTGTCTACTCCTGGAGCGATTCCAGCGTGTGGTGGTGCTCCATAGCAAAATGCGTTGTACATAGCAGGGAAGTTAGCCTTAACGTCCTCCTCACCAAGTCCTACAAGTTTAAATGCCTCTATCATAAGCTCCGGATCATGATTACGTACTGCTCCAGATGAAAGCTCAACACCGTTAACTACAAGGTCGTACTGATATGCAAGAATATCAAGTGGATTCTCTGACTTAAGGGCCTCAATTCCACCCTGTGGCATAGAGAATGGGTTATGGCAGAACTCAAGCTCTCCTGACTCCTCACCTATCTCATACATTGGGAAGTCTACAATCCAGCAGAACTCGTAAGTATCTTCCTTCATGTGTCCCTCTGCAGCTGCTCCTAATAATTTTCTAAGAACACCGGCTGTCTTCTGTGCAGCAAGCTTCTTGCCTGCTGTAAGACCAATGAAATCTCCAGGCTTAAGACCAAGCTTAGCGATAACCTCATCCTTTCTCTCCTGAAGGAATTTGGCAATACCACCAACGATTTCTCCATTCTCATCAAGCTTGAACCAGAAGGCTTTGTTGCCGGTAGTCATCTCAACCTCAGCACACATTGCATCTATCTGCTTTCTTGTTCCTGTATATCCATCACATACAACTGCCTTAACTGTCTGTCCTTCAAATGGTCCAAAACCACAGTCAGCCATCACCTCAGTTGCATCCTGCAATACTAAATCAATTCTAAGATCAGGCTTGTCTGAACCATACTTATCCATCGCCTCAAGATATGGAATACGTACAAATGGCGCCTGTGAAGCTGTATTGTACTTACCGTACTTGGCAAATACCGGTGGAAGTACATCTTCGATTACAGCAAATACATCCTCCTGTGAGGCAAATGCCATCTCCATATCAAGCTGATAGAACTCTCCTGGAGAACGGTCTGCTCTTGCATCCTCATCACGGAAACATGGTGCAATCTGGAAATACTTGTCAAATCCAGATGCCATAAGAATCTGCTTGAACTGCTGTGGTGCCTGTGGAAGTGCATAGAACTTTCCTGGGTGATTACGTGCAGGAACAAGGTAATCACGAGCACCTTCAGGAGAAGAGGCTGTAAGAATAGGAGTAGTAATCTCCATAAATCCCTTCTCTGTCATTCTCTGACGAAGCTCAGCAACAATCTGACTTCTTACGATAATATTGTTCTTAACCTCTGGATTACGAAGGTCAAGGAATCTATTCTTAAGTCTTGTATTCTCGTCTGCTTCTCTTGACTGATTAATCTCGAATGGAAGCGCATTATAGCGACATTTTCCAAGTACATTGATTTCAGTTGGAACAACCTCAATCTCACCAGTTGGAAGGTCTGCATTCTTGCTTGAACGCTCTCTTACCTCACCAATCACCTGGATTGTTGACTCCTTGTTCAACTCATCAATTACTGCCATCATCTCTTCAGTCTCGATAACGATCTGTGTTGTTCCGTAAAAATCTCTTAAGATTACGAAACCAAGATTCTTACTTACTTTACGGATGTTCTCAAACCATCCTGCAACTGTTACCTGCTTTCCTGCATCTGACAGACGAAGCTCGCCACAGTTGTGTGTTCTGTACTGTGCCATCTTTTTATCTCCTTTACAAGTGCTTAGTGCTTGCACCTTAATCTACTCATTAACCCATGTATTTTATCATAGAAATTTTTATTCGTCAAAATGTTGATACCAGCAATGTTAATACCAAAAAAGATTTCGATATTTTTGCACTTCATATTTTCTTAAGCTGTGTTTTAGTATATGATTACATATATATCTTCTTGTGTGGTATATATCAAAACATTTTGGAGGTTTTTAGTATGAAGTTGATATTAACTATTTTAGCAGTTTGGATTATTTTGGTGGTGCTATGTGCTGTTGTTATCCCATTTGCACTGATTCATATTTTTGCCGGTGCAACAGGTAACGGTTCTCCTTTGGCAGAAAAACTGGCAACTTTTTGTGGTATAATTTTATGCCCACTTACTCTTCTTGCCAAGCTTATCAAAAAATTAATACGTGCAATTTATAAGTAGCCTACTCAGCCAGACTTCTTACCTCTATATCATAATAGCGATAGAAATCAGAAACTTTATCCAGTTTCTTCTCAAGGCTTTTATTTTGCTCTTCTGAATAGTTTTTTTCACCAGGCACATAGAATACCAGTTTACCAAGACTTCCTCTTAATTCACTTGTATTATATGTGCTACAGTCCATGAATTTTCTTTTTTCAAGCTCCATTCTTGCAAAATAATCAAGATCTGCCCATTCCGCCTGTGCATAGACCTGAGTTCCCAGCTGGCTAAGCCATGGAATTGTTTTCTCCTTATCGCTTAACTCAATGTCAACCTTCCACTTCTTAGTATTTAACAGCTTATCAATATCCTTTGAATTACTCTCTCTAATATCCTTAAGCAAGTCCTCTATCATCAGATTGTCAAATACCTCATAGCTTTCTCTGCTGAGTTCTTCATCTTTGCAAATAATAAGCCCCTGCTTTTCTGCATTATCTGCAAACTGAACAAAAAGACATTGTTCTGCACCTTCCCAGGCTGTATACACATAATTATTGGGATTATGGTCCGGATATCTGTCAGTCTCTATATCCCTGAATAATACCTGAAGCAAAGTATTTGTGTTTTCATTATTAAGCTCTTCAACATACTCTGCCATGCCTTCCTGCATCTCTTTCACGTTCTCTACACTATCTTCATACTTCTCTCTATGCTTATATTGATATCCATCTGATGATTTCCATCTTTGCTGGGTAACTATGGTTGCAACAAGAATCAAAAGAAGAATAAAACCAAGTGTCTGGAAAAATGTTTTACCTTTACTTTCCTTCTTAGGCTGAATGTCCATTTCCTTCAAAAAACTGATTGAACGTAAAATAATCTGCTTAGTATCATTATTCATCAGGTTTTCTAAATCTTCATAAATCTTAGACAGGATAAGGCAAATTCTACGGGCCTTTTCACAATGCATGTTATTTTGTCTCATCTTGCTGTCCACGCACTTCCAGAAAAGTGGCGTATAGAATAGTAATCTAATATCAGGAGAATTTGTGTACTCTTCAAATTCACAAGCACATTTCTCTGCATCCTCGATTTCAAATATTTCACCTAATCTCTTACTTACTTCCTCCTGATTCCATTCCTGAACGCCTTTAAACTCATTAAAATCTATGGCATCAAAATAATTCTTTTCCTGATTTTCCTGTTTTTCCTGTTTTTCATTATTAATTTCACTGTCATAATTAAAGTCTGATTGCAATTCTTCATGGTCAGGTACACTACTCGAATTTTCTGTAGTAGAAAACCCCTTCTCAAAGAATTCATATTTGCGACCACTTATATTACCTCCATCGGCATATTTCAATGCCATTGAATATGCCTCATGTAGTCTCTCCCATTCAATAGGATTGTCCTCACTATGACACTGTTTTACCTTTTGTGCATAGGCTTTTTTAATTTCCTTCTTGTTTCGTGTTGGTTTTATTCCAAGTATTTCCCAAATATTCATAACTATCTTGTCGCCTTTCTTAACTAGTATAATATCCGTCAAACCAGTTAAGGAACATTTCCTCCTCTTTGTCTAATTCCTCCACATCCTTTTCACTTTGTCCATTTCTGTACCATTCTCTGAAATTGTCAAATTGCGCATCATCATTCTGGGTGATTCCATATTTCTGTTCCATGTATTCCAGGAACTTTTCTGTAATAACTCTAGCCCTCATTGCCAGATTTAAATCCTGGATAGAAAGAATATACTCAAAATATGCTGTTCGTCGTTCAACTTCATTTTTATCAATTCCATTACATTCTTCAAACAAACGGTGTAATCTCTGCAAAATCAGTTTGTTTTCCTCCTGCTCTCTAGGATGGATTTTCATTTCATTAAGTACTTTTATTCTTTCATTTAATTCTTTCTCTGACAGGTTGCCATCCCCTGTAAGCAAGAGGCTTTTCGTTTCTCCCGTAGACAAGACCGTTGCATCAACCATCAGAATTCCATTTATATCGTAAGAAAAACGCACCTTTACTTTCTCTTTCCCCTTTGGAGCTATTGGTACTTTTAGCAGTAGCTCTCCTAAAAAAGTATTTTCCTCAGCATAATATGAATCCCCCTGATAACATTGTATTCTCACACGCTCTTGAAAATCATAGACCGTATTATATATCTCTTCCTTACTGGTTGGAAGCGAAGAATTACGTTGGATAATTGGTGAAAAAATATCTTTTGCAGGGTCATTTTCATTGTGTATCTGGGTACCTAATGAAAAAGGACACACATCTGTGAGAAGGTAATCCTTAACCCTGCCCTGACGCTCCATAATTCCTGCATATACGCCTAAACCGTAAGCAATCATATAATTTGGCTCATATACTTTTATTTCATCCTTTTTCAAAACATGTCGTAAATACATCTGCACAACAGGCATTATGCTGGAACCGCCAACCAGCACAATTCCATTAATTTCTGTGCTGATCTGAATCCCATTTACTGCCTTTCTAACAGGAATAAGAATTTTCATAAACAGCTCTTTGGAAATACCAATCAGTTTCTCTCTTGAAAGCAGTAACTCATATTTCTCTTCTCCAAGCTTAACCTGCATCAGAGTTTCCTCATTTGCTGTCAGATTAATCTTAGCTTCTTCCGCTGCCTCGTTTATTTTCCATATTTCCCTGGCTGTAAGCTTATTCATATCCAAATTATTCTGCCTGCAGAAATATCCCCCGATTACTCTGTCAAAGTCACTTCCTCCAAGCTTATTGTCTCCGGCCACCGAAAGAATTTCTATGATATTATCAAAAATATCCACCACAGATATATCAAGGGTTCCACCGCCAAAATCAAATACCAAGAAGGTTCCCTCTTCAATATTCTCCTTATCCTTATATGCAAGAGCTGCTGCAGATGGCTCATTTACAATTCTATCCACCTTAAGTCCTGCAAGTGCACCCGCCTGCTTTGTGGCCCTTCTGGCCTTATCCTCAAAATATGCCGGCACACTGATGATAGCCTCTTCCACTTCCTCTCCAAGATATGCCTCTGCATCCTCCTTGAGCTTTCTAAGAACGAAGGATGACAGCTCCTCTGGGGTATAGCTTTTCTTGCCTAGCTTAAGCTTTTTATCTGTGCCCATAAATCTTTTGAACACTGATACAGTGTTCTGCGGATCTGTCACAAGACGGTCCTTGGCAACTTTTCCAACGTTTATAGTCCCATCATCCTCTATATTAACAACACTAGGCGTTAAATATTCGTTAAGGGCATTAGGAATAAGCACACTCTGGTTGTTTTCCCATACTGCCACAAGACTATTGGTTGTTCCCAAATCAATTCCAATTATTTTTCCCATTTCATAACTAGCTCCTTTTTTATATTGCAAAGAGCCCTCGTGAAAAATTTCTTCAAAGGGCCCTAATACATCTATTATTTATTAAAAAATTCTACGAATTCCTCGTATCCCTGGTTGCCTAGCAACTCCTTCTGGTGCTTCTTATTCTTGTTCATGCGTACGACAAGTACCTGCTGACCATTAGCTCTTGCCTCAGTAGCCTGCTTCATAACATCAACAAGCTTTTCAGCCGGATACTTCTTCTCAACAAGATATGCAACCTTCTTAGGACTCTCAGGAATCTTAAATCCACTCTCCATAAGAAGAAGGATAATCCTCTCAAATCCAATTGAAAATCCACATGCTGGAACGTCATTGCCTGTGAACTTGCCAATCATCTTATCGTAACGGCCACCACCACCGCAGGCAGCACCAAGCTCCGGCATGGCAATCTCGAAAATTGTTCCTGTATAGTATCCCATTCCACGTACAAGTGTTGGGTCAAATACCAATTCAAACTCTGCACCCTTTGTTGCATTTACTGCTGTTGCAATCTCTGTAAGGCTTGTGGCAACCTCCTCTTCCAGATACTCTCCAAGTGTATCTGCAAGTAAGGCTACACCCTCTGCAACATCCTTCTTGCCCTCTAGAAGCTTGAAAAGTCCTAAATACTTATCAATAGAATCCTGAGAATGACCATCCTTAGCCAGCTCCTCTGCAACTCCGTCGACACCGATTTTATCCATCTTATCAAGTGTAATGAAAAGTCCATCATAGGTCTCCTCTGCAAATCCACTGTAAGCTGCCATTGCCTTGAGAATACGGCGCTCATTTATTCTAATCTCAAAATTCTTGAAGCCAAGTCTTCCGATTGTTGTTGTAGTAGCTGTAATAAGCTCAATCTCTGCTAAGTTGCTTGGCTCACCTAAAATGTCAATGTCACACTGTGTGAACTGACGGTAACGTCCTCTCTGAGGTCTGTCAGCTCTCCAAACGCTTCCCATCTGAAGCGCCTTAAATGGGGTAGGAAGATTATTGGCATTGTTCGAATAGAAACGTGAAAGTGGAACTGTAAGGTCATACCTCATTCCAAAATCAACTACATCAGCCTCTTCCTTTGCTGTCTCGAGGTTAAGCTTCTCGCCTCTCTTCATTACCTTGAAGATAAGCTTCTCATTCTCTCCACCCTGCTTATTGGAAAGGTTCGCAATATTCTCCATACAAGGAGTCTCTATTGGTGTAAAACCAAAGCTTCTATATGTGTCCTTGATTACGTTGGTTACATAATCACGAATCTCCATCTCTGCCGGTAAAATGTCCTTCATTCCGTTAACAGGCTTCTTACTTAATGCCATTTTATTTCCTCCATCTTATCAATCTTACGCTGTATCATCTCGTCAATACGTTCAAGATAATTCTTAACGTCCTTAACATTCTCTACTCTGACAATTCTCTGATTGCCATCTGCATTCTTCTCCGGTAGAACGAACTTAGTCGAAGCACCGGCACCAAGTGCAATTATAGTCTGTTTTTCTTCCATAATCAAGATATTATATACTCCGGCCATTCCAGGCTTTGCATATCCCACATTCTCCATGTTGCCAGCCATTCCCTTCTGTCTATAGAGATAGTATGGTGTGAGACCCATTTTTCTACAATACTCCTCGCATAAATCCATATGCTCCTGGGTATTGATCATCTCCATATCCTGATATCTGTCCTTGAAAATGGTAAGCTTTGCAGCTCTTTTTATTGCAAGTGAATGAATTGTTATATTGTCAGGATCTAACTCCTTAAGTACCTCCATTGTATGGCGAACATCTTCGATATTCTCCTCCGGAAGTCCCATAATAAGATCCATATTAATATTGTCAAATCCCAGTTCTCTGGCAAGCTTATAGCTCCTGATTGTATCCTCAACCGTATGATGTCGGCCAATAATATCAAGGGTTGCCTGCTTCATGGTCTGTGGATTAACAGAGATTCTGCTAATTCCATTTTTTCTTAAGACCTCAAGCTTCTCTCTGGTAATAGAGTCTGGTCTTCCAGCCTCTACTGTAAACTCAAGACAATCCTTAAGGTCAAAGCTGCACTTGATTTTTCTAATAAGTCTGTCAAGCTGGTGTGGCTCCAGAGTTGTTGGAGTTCCTCCACCTATGTAGATAGAATTCAGCTTTTTATGATAGAACTTATGGGCTGTGAAATCTATCTCCTTCTCCAATGCATCCAGGTATGCATCTACCTGGTTTTTCCATACGCCAAGTGGATATGATGTAAAGGAACAATATGCACAGGTACTTGGACAGAAAGGAATGCCAATGTACAAGCTGTAGCCATTCTCATAATCCAGCTGGGAAAGCAGAGAATTCTCTCTCTTGGCAATTTCTATAGAAAGATTTATCTTCTCATCTGTAGCCAGATAATTCTCCTTCATATTGTCATATATCTGCCGGTCACTCATACCCTCCTCGAGAAGCTTCATAGCTATCTTGGTAGGTCTGATTCCAGTCAGTGTTCCCCATGGAAGGCTCTCCCCACGATCCTCACAAAGCATGTCATAGAGCTTCTGCTTAAGAAGGTTACGTGTCACAGATCTGTCATTCCAATCAACCTCAAAGTCAGTTTTCGACTCCTTACTGCCATTTTTCCACTGAATAGCAATCCTGTCTGTAAGATAATCCACAGACAAAAGGGCTGATGCCTGATCCATCTCCGCCTCACTTGCCACGTGATGGGTACAGGCCACATTGGCTTCATCAACCTCAGAGCTTGGACAGGTATAATACATCTGCACATCCTCCGCCGGAAAAAATGCCTTCATAAGGGAATGAACATCATATTCAAAATCAGGTTTATTAAAAGTAACAATTATCATAAATCCATCCTATCATCCTACAAATAAGGATTATACATTCTCTCATTCTCAATAGTAGTTACGTCATTGTGTCCTGGATAAACTGTCGTGCGTTCAGGCAATACCATAAGTTTATCCTTGATTCCTCTTACCAGGTCAGACATGCTGCCACCCTTAAAGTCAGTTCTTCCTACAGAGCAGCAAAACAGAGTATCTCCTGAAAAGACCACATCCTCATATGGGAAATAGTAGCAGCAGCCTCCCGGTGTATGTCCCGGTGTAAAAAGCACTCTTATATGAAAGCCTGCCAGATCGATTTCCTCATCATCCTTGAGAAATTTGTCTGCATGAAACTTAAGAGGCTTTCCCATCATCCAGCTGGCATTAAGCTCTGTGTCTGTAAGGGTCTCAGCTTCCGCCTCATGCACATAGATTGGAATCCCGTCAAACTCTGCTGATAAATCCTCCGCCCCAGTAGCATGGTCGAAATGACCATGTGTAAGAAGAATTGCAACCGGTGTTACTCCCTCTTCTCTTGCCTTCTGAGCCAGTGCCTTGGCACTCTCTCCCGGATCAACAAATAACGCTTCCTTTGTCTCCTCATTCATAACCAGATAACAGTTTGTCTGAACTGGTCCAACTACATACTGGTTGATTTTCATCTTGCCCATGCTATTTCCTTCCTATACTTCTTTCTATACTTCTTTCTATACTTCTTTCTATGCTTCTTTCAATGCTATCATCTATTCCACGTCTCATCATTTCCAATAGTTCTGTATTCTCGTGGAAAAACCACCAGCATTAGCCGGTGGTTCTCTCAATGTCAACTATACTATCTATCTGTCTTAATTTCTCTATAAGAGAAGTAATCTGAACTCTGCTTCTAATGTTAAACGAAACATCGATAGTCGCGATTCCCTGCTTGCTTGTCTTTGAATGAATCCCCATAATATTAATCTCACGTTCTGTAAATACGCGGGTTATATCAACAAGGAGTCCCGGTCTGTCATTACAGTAAATCTTAATCTCAGCCAGATATTCTCCAAGATTATCCTCTCCTGCCTGCCACTCAGCCTCGATAAGTCTCGCCTTCTCAATCTGAGTCAGATTAATAACGTTAATACAATCTGTTCTATGAATAGAAACGCCTCGTCCTCTTGTTACAAAACCAACTATCTCATCCCCCGGAACAGGACTGCAGCATTTTGAAAAATGAACTGCCACATCATAAAGCCCCTTAACCACAATACCACTCTTAGAGCGCTTTGGCTGCTCATGCATTGGTCTGTCTCCAATGGATTCCATAATGTCCGCATCTGTAACAGGAACAAGATGATCCTTCTTGTACTCCTCATGCATTCGGTTGACAATATGCCCCTCCTTGAGGGCACCATGTCCAATTGTCGCAAGACAGGAATTCCAGTCATGGAAGCCGTACTTTCTAAGAATTTTCTCCTGATATTCAGGTTTATTAATATCAGCAAAGTTGATACTATGGGCCTTGGCATAGTTAATCATAAGCTCCTTACCTTTGATGATATTCTCTTCCTTAAGCTCACTCTTAAACCACTGATTTATTTTGTTCTTAGCCTGTGTACTCTTGACAAGCTTGAGCCAGTCACGACTAGGTCCCTTAGAATTCTGCGAAGTAATAACCTCAATCTGGTCACCATTCTGTATCACATAATCAATTGGAACGAGCTTACCATTAACCTTGGCTCCTACCATCTTGTTACCTACAGCAGAGTGAATGCTGTAAGCGAAATCTATAGTCGTTGCCCCATTAGGAAGATTTTTAACATCTCCCGATGGAGTAAAGGCAAATACTGTATCTGAGAAAAGGTCAAGGTCACTCTTAAGAAGACTCATGAACTCCTTATTGTCGGACATATCCTGCTGCCACTCAAGAATCTGACGAAGCCAGCTAAGCTTCTCCTCCTCAGTAACTGTTGTCTCTGTTGCATTGCCATTGTTAGCTTCCTTGTACTTCCAATGGGCAGCGATACCATACTCAGCAGTACGATGCATTTCGTAGGTACGAATCTGAATCTCAAAAGGCTGACCACTAGGCCCTATCAGAGTAGTATGAAGGGACTGATACATGTTCTGCTTAGGCATGGCAATGTAATCCTTAAACCTGCCTGGAATTGGTTTATATTTCTCATGCATGATTCCCAGAGCTGCATAGCAGTCCTTAATGGAATCTACCAGTATTCTGATGGCAAATAAATCATATATCTGATCCAGTGTCTTATCCTGATTCACCATCTTCTTGTATATACTGAAAAAATGCTTTGCTCTTCCTGATATATCAGCCTTGATTCCAGCTGAAATAATCTGGTTGCGAACCTCATCCACAAGGCTCTGCACATACTCATCCCTAACTGATTTTCTAAGAGCAACCTTCTCTACCAGATCATAATACTCACCTGGATAGAGATACTTCATGGATAAATCCTCAAGCTCAATCTTAATCTTGCTAATACCAAGACGCTGAGCTATCGGACAATAAATATCCTGTGTCTCCTTGGCAATTCTGCGCTGTGCTTCCTCTGACTGGTACTTGAGGGTTCTCATATTGTGAAGTCTGTCAGCAAGCTTAATCATAATAACCCTGATATCCTTAGCCATTGCAAGAAACATCTTACGAAGATTCTCTGCCTGCATCTCAAGTCTGTCAGTGTTTTTATCCTTTGCACTCTTAACAGTACCGTCTGACAAATGAAGCTGTTGCAGCTTTGTAACACCGTCCACAAGAAGAAGAACTTCATCTCCGAATTCTTCTCTCATCTCGTCTTCTGTCATTACGGTATCTTCCAGAACATCATGTAAAAGGCCGGCTGCAATTGTCTCTTTGTCTAATTCTAAGTCGGCAAGTATTATAGCAACACAAAGAGGGTGAATTATATACGCTTCACCAGATTTACGAACCTGTCCATCATGGGCATCATAAGCCACCTTGTAAGCCTTCTCAACCAATGAAATATCAGCTGAAGGATGATATTTCTTAATGCTTGCAATAAGCTCCTGATACAAGTCCTGGGGACTGACAAATTCCTTTATTGATTTAACACTACTTGTTCCAGACCGAAACTCACGTTCCAGTTTTTCAAGTTCTTCTGTAGTAATATCTGCCACTAATTTCACCTGCCCAAATTCCACTAATACTTAATACTTAAATTTGATACTAAATATAATGAAACATTATATTTTATTTTTTCCTAAAAATCAATATCTAAGAGCCTTTGCCAGCCTTATAAATAAAGGCTTTTGAGCAAAAATGAAGGCCCTTCTGCTATAGTTGTAATTAATGGCCATCAGCACATCATCTTCATCCATAAGCACATTACCGTCAAGGTCCATAATAAATTTGTCAAGACTCAGATCATCCTGTCTGAAAATGCTCTCACATAAGCTAACCACAAGGCTTGCCTCAGGCCTTGTCCCTTCCGTACTTAATACCACTCTGGTGCCCGGATATTTTGCTTCAAGCTCTTCTCTCATGGCATCTGCAAAAAGTGGAAATTCGTTAACTTCTATAAACAGATTATTCCCCTTCTCCAAAATTGGCTTTAGCTTATCATATGTAAATTCCAAATCAAATATTCTCTCCGGGCCGGCCTTTCCCATCACTCCGTGAAGAGCGTCGTCCACCGCTGCCATAACTGTTTTGGATTTATTGGGTTCTCCCCGATACAGCCCTTCATATACTATCTCGAATATAGACCCTAGAAAAGCCTCTGCCATGTCATCAAGCTGCTCCTCCTCAATATGCTGAAGAAAGAACACAATCCAGTTACGCCATGCATAGTAAGTAGGAAAAGTATTGACCTCCTCCTTCTTTGCCCCCATCTGATGAAAAGCTTTGGCAGCTCCCACTGAAGCCACCTTATATCCTGCGGTTCTGCACCTGTAACACCATTCTGTATCATCCCAATACAGAAAATTCTCCTCTGGCATAAGGCCTATCTGTTCAATAAGGCTTCTTCTAACCATCAGCGCGCAGGCTGGTACAGCATCAGAATATACCACATCCGGCATACTTCCATCTTCAATAAAATTGGCATATGCAGAATCCATTCTGTAGTTGTCGAAATCAATAAAAGTACCGTAATTCTGCACATATTCCGGTAGCTCCGTATGATAAATCTTAGCCGCTGCCATTCCTGCCTGCGGATGCTCCTCCAGAAATTCCATCAAAGTACCAATGCACTTCTCATCTAATAGTGCATCGTTATCCACACACATCACATATTGGTGGCCTTTTTCCACAGCCCTTCGAACTCCTGTGTTGAAACCTCCGGAGCCTCCAAGATTCTCCTCATTCACCAGCAGGGTAATTCTTGGATCATCTCCATATTCTCTTGTAATTAATTCTACGGATTGATCAGTGGATGCATTATCCACCACGTAGACATGGTAATCCTGATATATAGATTCGATAACAGACTGAATGCACAATAGCACATCCTTCTCTTTATTATAATTACAAATAACAACCCCAATTTTTTCCATATATACCCCCAGATTTATAGCTTGGCAAACTAATATACTACAATTATAAGTAATATGCCCCATTGCTTCAACTATTGTTCATAGGATATTATTCCCAGGTTGTTATTCCCATGTTATTACTCTCGGGATATATCCAGACAATATCGGTCAAGATACTCCTTCCTTCCGCTGTAACTCTTCTCCCGGCTGGCTCCCACATAGGAAAAGCCAAGCTTTTTTGCCAGATTAACGGAGGCAGTATTCTCTGCATCTATCAGGCAGTTTATTCTGTCAAATTCTGTTTCATTAATGGCAAAATCTATTATTGCCCTGCACACCTCTGTGGCATAGCCCTGTCCCTGATATTCAGGGGCAATTATATATCCAAGCTCCAGCTCTGTCTGACCGCTGAAGGTCACTGTTCTTCCCCCAGTAGTATAGTCCTTGTTTTCAAGTCCGGCTCTTCCTATCAGCTGACCTGATTCTCTATGAAAAACCAGCCATGTACCATAGCCATAATAGCCGTACATATTCCTGATATATACCTTTTCATATTCCAGCTCCTCCTGATAATCCAGAAGCGGCTCAACATAATCCGTTATACCAGGCTTACTGTACAATTCAAAAAGAGCATCCATATCCTCCAGAGACAATTCTCTGATAAGACACCTTTTTGTCTTTGCAATTGTCCATGGCAGACCATGATGCCTCCTATATACACGGTCAATAAAAACCATGTCTATCTCCTCAAAGCCCTGTATCACATAATCCACCTGCAAAAAGGAGCCCATAAATGACTCTGGCTCCTGAAAACCAAGGACCGCCATATGACGGTCCTTAGCAAATTGAACAGATTGATTAGAAGCTGCAATCAGAATACAGTTATCAAAGCCTGTCTTGGCAAGCTTATCCATATCTGCATCCTCCACAGCCACAATGGCCTCTGAAGCATTATTCTTTTTCCAGCAGATAAACTCTGCATTATTATCTAATTCTTCATTGAAATATAAAATCATTAATCTATACGTTATATATCCTATAATGTCTATAATGTCTCTGGTTCCGGATAATCCACTCCAAAAGTTTCAACAGTTACAGTCTTCATTACCTGATCCTCAAGTGGTCTGTCCATGTAGTCTGTAGGCATCTCTGCAATCTTGTTAACTACCTCCATGCCCTCGATAATCTTACCAAATGCAGCGTACTCTCCGTCAAGATGTGGAGCATCCTTGTGCATAATAAAGAACTGGCTTCCTGCTGAATCAGGAATCATTGTACGTGCCATAGAAAGAACTCCTGCTGTATGCTTAAGGTCGTTCTTAAATCCGTTGCTTGAGAACTCACCCTTAATCTCATATCCTGGTCCGCCTGTTCCTCTTCCGTCTGGATCTCCACCCTGAAGCATGAAACCACGGATTACTCTGTGAAAAATTACTCCATCATAAAAGTTGTGGTTAATAAGACTAATAAAATTGTTAACAGTATTTGGAGCGATTTCTGGATAAAGCTCAGCCTTCATCACGTCACCGTTCTCCATTGTAATTGTAACGATTGGATTTGCCATTTTAGTTTTCCTCTCTTTCCTTTATTGCTTCAACCACCTTAGGAAATTCCATAAAGTGTGAAGCCTTAATCAGGATAGAATCCCCATCCTGTATATAAGCTAATAATTTCTCTGTCATATCTTCCCTGCTCTCATAATAGAAGACCTGACATGCCGGATTGGCAAGAGCTGCCGCCTGTGCATAATTTTTGGCAAGCTTGCCTGCACAGAAAAGGGCCTGAATCTTCATGTCTCCTACACAGGTTCCTACCTCGTAGTGAAGCTTTGACTCCTCTGCACCAAGCTCTCCCATATCTCCAAGAACTGCAATGCTTCTGCCTGTAGCATGAGACAATACCTCAATAGAAGTTTTCATGGAAACAGGATTTGCATTATAGCAGTCATCTATTACTGTAATGCCACCTATCTTAAGAAAATTAGTTCTGCCGGCAATAGTCTCTGCTTTTTCTATTCCAGCCTTTATCTCATCAAGAGTAAGACCAAGTCTGATACCTACTGCTGTTGCTGCCAGAGCATTGTATACATTATGCTCTCCCGGAATTGAAATATGTGCCACAAAGCTTCCCACAGGAGTATTAATCTTTGCCTCCATTCCTTCAAAGCCCAGATTTCTAACCTCACTTGCATATACTTGCTTGTCAGCTCCAAACTCACCCTCATTATTAATTCCATAAAATACAGAAGGCTCTCCATTAACCTGAAGCTTTGTTGAAAGCTTATCATCATCACCGTTGAGTACAGCAAGACTTCCCTGCTTCATATAATCAAAGCATTCTGTCTTAGCCTTAAGAATACCATCCCTGTCAATGAGATTCTCCAAATGACAACATCCGATATTAGTAATAACAGCAATATCCGGCTTAGCCATCCTTGCAAGTCTTGACATCTCACCAAAATCTGAGATTCCCATCTCAAGAACTGCTACCTGATGATGCTCTCTGATTCTAAACATTGTAAGTGGAAGACCTATCTCATTGTTAAAGTTTCCTGCTGTCTTAAGCACGTCATACTTCTGGGACAGCACAGAGGCAAGCATCTCCTTGGTGCTGGTCTTTCCAACACTTCCGATAACTCCAACTATAGGTATATTAAGCTGTTCTCTATAGAACTCAGCTATTTTTTTCATAGCTTCCGTAGAGGAATCCACAAGAATATATGGTCCCGGTGCCTCCTCAAGCTCACGCTCTGACAGGGTCACAAGGGCCCCCATCTCAAATACCTGTGGTATAAAATCATGAGCATCAACTCTCTCTCCCTTAATTGGGATAAAGAGAAAATCCTTCTCAACAGTTCTGCTATCGGTTACTGCCCCTGCTATCTCACATTCTAATTTATCTTCTGGTCCATAATATTTGCCATCACATGCCTTGACAAGGTTGGCAATTGTCATATTATGCATATTACACCTCATACTTTTTCAAAGAAATCTCAATTAACTTATCGCAGAGCTGATTAAAATTAATACCAACTGCTGCTGCTTCCTGTGGAAGAAGACTTGTAGGAGTCATGCCTGGAAGAGTATTTGCCTCAAGACAGAACATCTCATTGTTCTCGTTGGTAAGGAAATCAATTCTTGAATATGTATTAAGTCCGATTACCCTTGCAACCTCCTCTGCATAATGCTGCATCTGCTTTGTAATATCCTCTGGAAGCTCTGCAGGACAAGTCTCAACTGCACTTCCTGCCTTGTACTTGTTCTTGTAATCATAGAAGCCCTCAAGTGGAGCAATCTCGATAATTGGAAGAGCTTTTCCTTCAAGTACACCTACAGAGAACTCTCTTCCCTTGACAAACTCCTCTATAACAAGCTCATCCTCAAAGCGAAAGGCCTCATCTAAAGCAGCTACAAACTCCTTCTCATCCTTTACGATTGTAACACCAATGCTTGAACCACCGCAGCATGGCTTAACGATGCAGGGAAGCTTAAGCCCTGTCTTGGAAAAGTCATTGTCTCTATTAGCTCTCTTCATTGAAATTCCCTGTGGGGTTGGAATATTGTTTGCAACAAAAAACTGCTTGGCAAGGTCCTTATTCATGGCAATTGCACTGCTTAAGTAGTCGCTTCCTGTGTACTTAATTCCGTATAAATCAAAGGCTGCCTGAACCTTTCCGTTCTCACCGTTTTCTCCATGAAGTCCCATAAAGACAATATCAGCCATACGGCAGATGTTAATAACATTAGGCCCAAAGAAGCAGTCTGACTGATCCTTTCTTGACGCCTTAACCTTGGCAAGGTCCGGAGCTTCTGTTGGAATCTCCTCAACCTTAATTCCGATTTCCTCAGCTCTGTCAAAAATTCCTGTAAGATTCTCTTCCTTGTCACTGTATCCCATAAACACATCAAGTAAAATAACTTTGTGTCCGTTTTCCTTTAATGCTTTTGCAATCATGCTTCCAGACTTAATGGAAACATCACGCTCGGTACTAAGACCTCCTGCAAGTACTACTATGTTCATAATACGCCTCGATTTCTATATTTATTATCTGTTTTCTTCCGACTGTCAGTCTTTGGCTGACAATACATTCCCATGAATTATATCACCAAATCAGATATAGTACAAATTACATTTACAAAAAGATAAATCAAAAAGACAGGAACTCTCGCTCCTGTCTTTCATCCTTAGCATAAAGCTAATAGTCAAATATTAAATTCTAACACTCTGGCTCAATGAGTCCGTATGTGTCGCCCTTTCTCTTGTAAACCACATTAACCTCATCTGTCTCAGCATTGCGGAATACGAAGAAATCATGTCCTGTAAGCTCCATCTGGATGCAGGCATCTTCCGGATACATAGGCTTCATTCCAAATCTCTTAGTTCTAACAATCTTAACGTCATCGTCCTCTTCTAATACATCAGACTCCATGTACTCCTGCTTGAAGTTCTCTGCAGAAGCAAGCTTCTTAGATACTAGCTTGGTACGGTACTTCTTGAGCTGTCGCTCAATAACTTCCTCTACAAGGTCAATTGATACATACATATCATTGCTAACCTGCTCTGAACGGATAACATGTCCCTTAATAGGAATAGTCACCTCTATCTTCTGTCTCTCCTTCTCTACACTAAGTGTTACAAAAACATCTGTCTCAGGTGTGAAATACTTCTCCAGCTTGCTGAGTCTGTCCTCAACTGCTGCCTTGATTCCGTCTGTTAACTCAATGTTTCTTCCTGTAATTGTAATTCTCATGGCTGTCAACCCCTTTACAGTTTATTGACATTTCAACAACGCCCTGCGCCATTGTTGCAAAATGCGATTCAGCTGTGCTGAAATCTCTTTCTGTGCATTTGTGCAATAATTAAATGCCTGTCTAAATTATACCATAAGTTCCTCTAACTGTGAAGATAAATCCTCCCACAATTCCATGTCTTCCATTATCTTTTCCTCCATCTCATCGATGGCGTTCTGAATCTCTGTAAGCTTGGAATAACTGGACTGATATTCAGGTCTGAGAAGTTCAGCCTTAAGTTCTTCTAACTGTTCTTCCTTAGCAGCCATTTCTTCTTCAACCTTCTTAACCTTTCTCTCCAGCTTGGAAATCTCCTTGCCCTTGTTATAGTAAGCTGCCTTTGGCTTCTCCTGAGGTGCTGTCCCTGTTGTAGCACCATTTTCGCTGATCAAGCCACCAAATACCTGAGTGTTCTTCATCTCATTGCCGGCAAGCTCAGCCTCCCTGTCAAGCTTCTCCTGATATTCATCATATCCAAATCGATAGAGATTAGTAGTGCCGTCCTCAAATACCAGAAGCTGTGTGGCAACCTTTTTCACAAAGTATCGGTCATGGGATACAAAGATAAGTGTACCCTTGAAATCCTTAAGCATACTCTCAAGGGTTTCCTTGCCTACGATATCCATATGGTTAGTAGGCTCATCCAGGATAAGCACATTAGGCTTTCTCTTAAGAATCTTACAGAGAGCCAGTCTTACCTTTTCCCCTCCTGAGAGCATGTTTATCTGCTTAAATACATCATCCCCTGTAAAAAGGAAGGCTCCAAGAGAATTTCTAATCTCTGTCTCTGTAAGGGTAGGGAACTCATCCCAGTAATCATCAAGCACTGTCTTGTCACTCTGATACATGGCCATCTGCTGGTCAAAGTATCCTATCTGAACATTAGTGCCATACTTAAATTCTCCTGACAAAGCAGGAATTTTTTCAACAATAGTCTTTAAGAAGGTAGATTTTCCAAGACCATTTCCACCTAAGATACCAAGCTTCTCACCCTTTTTCAAATCAAGGGATACTGTGGAAAGTGGATGGTCGTATCCAATCTGCAGGTCTGTCACAAACAGCACATCATTTCCTGTCTCCTTCTCAGGCTGAAAGTTGGCATGGAAGGTGCGGTTATCATATCTGTCCGGTGCCTCTATCTTAACCATATGCTCAATAGCCTTCTCCTTGGAGTGAGCCATTGAAACCTTAGTTGGCTTATTCTTGAAGCGGTCCACCATGCGCTGAAGTCGTGCTATCTCCTTCTGCTGAGCGGTGTAATCCTTAAGCTGCTTCTCGTAGTTCTCCTTTTTACGTACCATGAAATCACTGTAGTTTCCCGGATATCTTTTGGCTGTGCCGTACTCAATTTCGTAGACAACATCAACCACATTATCAAGAAACATTCGGTCATGGGATACAACTACAACCGCCTTTGGGTATGTCTTAAGGTAGCCTTCAAGCCACTCAATGGTTGTAATATCCAGGTGGTTTGTAGGCTCATCCAGTAATAGAATATCCGGTTTAGACAGTAAGAGCTTAATAAATGCAATCTTAGTCTGCTGTCCTCCTGAGAAATCTCTAAGGGGTTTCCTTCGCTCCTCCTCTGAGAAACCAAACTTTCGAATCATTACCTCGTATTCCTTCTCGAAGTAATATCCCCCGTCCTCTCTGAAGGACTCCTCCATTGCTGTATATCTGGCAACCATATCATCCGAATGGTTTGTCTCAAGCTCCCTGGCCATCTCCTCAAGCTTGCGCTTGCGCTCCTCCATTGGGGCCACACATTTTCTTACCTCCTGCTCCAAAGTAATATCCGGGTCATCGAAGGCAATCTGCTTAAGGTAGCCAATCTCCGGCTTACCTGCTTTGGCAATGAAAACATCTTCATCACTGTCTAATTTTTCCAAATCAACCTCTCCTGCTATTAGCTTAAGAAGGGTTGTCTTACCGCAGCCGTTTCTTCCAACAACTGCGATTTTTTCTGTATTTCTTATCTCAAAATTAATTGAATGGAGTATCAAATCATCTGCAAATGCAACTGCTCCATTACAAATCTGATATAACATAATTTACTCCTTACCAAGAACATAATTAATAAACTGCTGGGCAGTTCTTCCTGATATTCCGCCATGGCTAAGCTCCCATTTATTGGCCTCAGCTCTAAGCTCATCGTCACTCATCTTTACACCGGAACGATGTGCCAGCTCAATTACTATATTGAAGTACTCCTTTGGTGTTGGCTTCGAGTAGTTGATTGTAACGCCAAAGCGGTTTACTAAGGATAGCTTCTCCTCTACTGTATCTGAATGATGTCTGTCGTTTGTATTATCCTGATCATTTCTGTCATTCCAGCTCTCCTTAATCAGGTGACGTCTGTTAGAGGTTGCATAGATTAAGATATTATCCGGTCTTGTCTCTACGCCTCCTTCAATAACAGCCTTGAGGAATTTGTACTCTGTCTCCTGTTCTTCGAAAGACAGGTCATCCATGTAAATAATAAACTTATAATTTCTATTCTTAATGTGGGCAATGATTGCTGACAGATACTTAAACTGGTGCTTATATATCTCAATCATTCTAAGACCCTGATCATAATACTGATTAACAATTGCCTTAATACTTGTAGACTTACCTGTTCCACTGTCTCCGAAAAGAAGCACGTTATTGGCCTTATTGCCCTTAACAAAAGCTTCTGTATTATCTACAAGCTTCTTTTTCTGAATCTCGTATCCAACAAGGTCGTCAAGTGTAACCTGGTCCATATTATTAATTGGAAGAAACTCAAACTCATTATTGCCCTTCTCTCCAATTCTAAAGGCCTTGTTAAGTCCAAACATTCCAACTCCATAATCCTTATAGAAGCTTGTAATGGCATCGAAAAAGTCCTGCTCATCCTTAGCCGCCTCAAGCTTTTTGCTTAAAGCTCTAACCTTCTCGCTGACACTCTTGTTGTACATTAGGTCCTTTTTCTCAACAGCCTTATAATCGGATATCTGACTAAAACAGGTGATTCCAAGCTTACTCTCAAGTTCAGAAAAATCATAGTCAAAGAGTCTTTTGAATATGCTAAAATCTTCCATTACAAGGGCATTTACACTTCCCTCATTGGCCCCAACCTTCTCACAGGTCAGGCTGAAGGGATTCTCGTTCATCATCATGAAAAATGTAAGATAGTTATGCCACAGGTTATCGTCAAAACCATAATCTGTCGCAATCATAAGAATCTTCTTAACACTTTCCTTGACATATCTTATGGTCTCAATCTTGGAATACTCTCCAGTCTCGAATCTATAAATAGCATCTCCCAGAAGCTCCAGTGGCTCATTCCACTCCAAATCTCCATACATTAACAGCTGTGCAATTTCGTTATACATTTTTTACTCCTATTTCTTAAACACAAAAACTTTACTTATCACATAATTGAGCACAATCACCACAAACTGTGCCCCACACTTTATTATCATACTTGGAAAATGTAACATGGTAATAAAAACAAAAATAATAGCCTCTTCCACTAACAGGGTTGCAACCCTTCCGCTATAGAAGGAAACCATTTGCTTCAGAAATGCCATCATTCCATCAGTCGGCGCGTCAAATACCCATATGCGATTGGTTACAAAAGCAAAGGTAACTGCCAGAATCCATGAAATAATGTTGGCCACATGTTCATTCATTCCAAGAAAAAGATTGCATGTCCCAAAGGAAGCCATACTAACCAGGAAGGTAAGACCTCCGAAAAATAAATATAGAATTATCTCTTTATATTTGCTAATCAGTTTCTTCATAAAGGCTAGTATAGCAAAAATACATGATTTCGTCTATTAGCTAAGTATTCTCACAAAAAAGTCGCTCAGACTTTACGGTCTGGGCGACTTTTGTCTATAAGCATTTCAGCTCATATCATTCATGTTTTTCATAGTTCTCTTTAATAAAATCAATAAACTCATCTGATTCAACCGGCTTTGAGAAATAATATCCCTGCACATAATCAATTCCAAGGTCTTCTATCACCTTATACTGTTCCTTTTCCTCGATTCCTTCAGATACTATCTCAAGATCCATTCCCTGAATCATCTGCATTGCAGAATCCATTACATATTTTGCAGTTCCGTTTTCAAAATAAGCATTGGTCATGGAGCTGTCAAACTTAACCACATCAACCGGCATATCTACAATGTAATTCAGATTTGACTGTCCTGTTCCAAAATCATCCAGTGCAAATCTTACACCAACATCCTTGAGTTTTTGCATATTCTCCAGTAGGATTTCTCTGTCTCTGACAGATGCTGATTCCGTTATCTCAAGCACAATATACTTGGGATCAACCTTGTATTTTCGCATAATTGCAATGAAATCCTCTGCCAACTTTTCATATGCACACTGTATTACAGACAGGTTAACCTCTACATATTTTAGACCATATTGAGAAGGATTTCGCTCAACAATAAGCTGACAAACCTTTTCAAAAACACGCTCTCCAAGCTTAATAATAAGTCCTCTCTTCTCAGCCACAGGAATAAACTCGCCTGGTGGAAGAATACTTCCATCCTTTTTTCTGATTCTTACCAATGCCTCTGCACAAGTAAAGCAACTATCCTTTGTTGAATATATTGGCTGATAGAATACCTCTACCCTGTCTTCTACCAAGGCCATTATAATGTCGTTCTCGCAGTCACGCTCCCGATACATATCAATAACTACGTCATCCGATATTCTAAGTCCCTCATGGGATACAATCTCACTTCTGTTTTGTCTTGCATACTGAATTATTGGAAGTATATCAGCTGCTCGCTCTACAGAACGGGTAGTTTCAAGGTAATACCAGTCATAGGCAAGAGTTCTGTAGGTTCCGCCCCATGGTTTTTCAAATCTTTTCTCAATCAGCTTAATTGCTGCTTCCGCATATTCTTCTTCATCAAACACCAGTAAAAATTCAGTAGATGAGCTTCTAAAAACTGTTGACTTTGGAATTTCTGCCATAAACTGTGTAAGCTGTCTGTATATCTCTCTTTCCACCTCATAGGAAACACTTCCATGACTATTATTATCATATGAGATGCAAAGAATAGACTGCTCATTCTTGGTAATCTGAGCCTGTCTCATATATTGGAAAAAGGCATTTAGATTAAACAAACCTGTATCTCTGTCAAGATTAACATCAGGATTTTCCATAAGCAGAAATACCACCAGTATTCCAATAGTCACTGCAAAGCTGACTATCAGCAGCCAGTTGAAAAAGAACTGAATCACCGCCGCTGTCACCCAGATTATTAACCATGCAAGAACACCGCTCCTACGCCGGTGGTCTATTACTTTTCTGTAACGCACTACCATAAACGCCATTATAGAAATAATCACCACCACAATTGCGTACACAAAGATTACGCTAAATCCATATGTATAGGCAACATATCCCTGATGGTATATCTCTATTGGAAGTGCAAAAACAACAATTGCATCAATTATTCCAGCCAGATATAGGGGAAGCAACCAGCTCTTATTAATTATCTTCTGCATTAAGGCATCTATACACACATATCTTAGTGCCATCAATGCCATCCACACTATAGAAGTCAGATATAATTTACATATAACTTCCGTGGCAAACAAATTAGTTTTGTATAAATTGTGTATCGCAACCACAGAAGCCACATCAAAAATAATGGAAAGCATGGAAGCATTCCAGATTCCCATAAACGCCTTTTGCGTATAAAGTTGTAGTTTCTTTTGACTGTGGTAAAAATAAAGCAAAAGCAGCATTATTGTAATACCACAGCATTGCGCGATAATATTCATTCAACTATCCTCTTACCATAAAATCAATAAGCATCTTAACGTCTTCTGCTTCATGAGCTACAATTTCAATCTCCTTTATCATGGAATCATTGGAAAAAATTGAAGCCAATGAAATATACTGGCACAGCTTTGACTTAAGATTCAGTCTATCCCCATCTGGTGTAACTAATTCAACTGTTCCCTGGCACTTATCAATAACCTGTAATAATGCCTGAGGGTCTTCTACATTATGCAACTTCATGTCTATTCCTCCTTAAACGTTTATATAGTACTTATATACCATGTTTTTATATATTTAGCAAGTCGAACTCAGAATTCTCCATACAACTATACTTGAATCCTGATAATCACACCCTGATAAATCCATAAAATACTTTATTGCTTCTTCCTTTGTATCCTCAGAAAAATTTTCCAGTATGTACTTTTCCACTGCAGAATAGTTCTGCCCCTCACATTCAGGGTACTTTCCATTGAGAACAAGTCTCAATATCTCAATCCACCTTTTTGCCAAAGAGCAACTGTATCCCTCGATAGGTTTTCCATCATAGTCAAACAAAATTCGTCCCAGCCTGATTCTTGGGTTTTCAATGTGTTCAAGCCAGTGTTCAAATTCTTTTCCGTTATTTCCAGAAAAAACAAGCATTCCTCGCCTAAGTTCAAGAGTTCCCTCTACGAGAGAATAATTTGCTGGTGTGGAATAGTATATTCTCTCCTTAAGTGCAAGCCGGCATCTCTCCGCACCCACATGTGCATCTTTACTATCCTGCTGCTTTTCCGATGCGCTTCTATAGTATTTAAGCGCCATGTCAAACTGTCCATACTGCTCAAACTTTTTCGCCATGGCAATAGCTTCTTCAAACGATAAATTCTGCATACTACTCCTTACTCAATTAGATAAATCACCATTAGTATTGGTACTATTTTACCATACACTTGTAAAATTAGCAATAATTTCCTATTATTACCATTTATTTCGTCAAAGCATCTTCTACGCTATCTTTTTCCCTAACTTCTTTTCACCTCCTATCTGCCAATCCAAAAATATCTATCCCTGTCAAGCCAGCTAATGGTATAATGTTACATAAGTTAAGGAAAATGAAAAGGAGACTTTGAAATGAGCCGAAACATATTGATTACAGGAGCTTCAAGAGGTATAGGGGAAGCAATGGCACGACGTTTTGCCCAGGCAGGAGACAATATTGTTATCTGCTGCAGGTCTTCAGGGGATGCCCTCACTCAGCTGGCTGAGTCAATCAGGCAGGAATACCATGTACAGGTTCTGACCTTTGTTGGAGATGTGGCAGATCATGATTTTATTAAAACTATGATAGATGCAAGCCTGAAAAAAATGGGACATATAGATATACTTGTCAACAATGCCGGAATTTCATATGTAGGTCTTTTCTCAGATATGACTATTGGTGAATGGAATAAGGTCGTAAACACAAATCTTACCTCTGTTTTTTCCACATGTAAGTATGTAATTCCTGGAATGATTGCCAATAAAGCTGGAAAAATCATTAATATTTCTTCAGTGTGGGGAAATGTAGGTGCTTCCTGTGAGGTTGCCTATTCAGCCACTAAGGGAGCTGTCAATTCTCTTACCAAGGCTTTGGGCAAGGAACTGGCCCCTAGCAATATTCAGGTAAATGCCATCGCCTGCGGATGTATCGATACCCAGATGAACGCCTGCTTCACCCAGGAGGACCGGGATGCTTTGGCTGAGGAGATTCCTGCCGGACGATTCGGCAAAGCGGAGGAGGTTGCACATCTTGCCTTCCAGCTTGCAGAGGGTAATTCATATCTCAATGGGCAGGTTATCACCCTGGATGGGGGCTGGATATAATAACTCCAACTAGAGATACTGTCTGCTAATTCTGTCTACTAATTCTTCACATAATATAAATCAAGCCCGGACCATATTTGATCCGGGCTTAATATTGTTTTTTATTATTCTGCCACAAGAATAATTGTAGTTCTTGCCGGCACTCTTATTGTATTTACTCCAAGAAGCTCTGTCTCGCTTCCATAGTCCTTGTCATCCTCATACCTGCAGTTAGTATTAACATCCACTATCCAGTGCATACCATTTGGCAGTACAGGAAGCTGCATTACAAGAGGCTCCCAGTAAGCATTCATGCAGTAAAATATCAGGTCATCCTTGGTATCTCCTTCATTTCTTCCGGCAAACATAATACCAATCATACGGGTATCATAATCCGTATTGGCATTAAAAGGAGTTCCATTGTGCACACTTATCTCTGGCATCTGGCATTCTGCCGGATTAGTTCTTTTTCTCAGAATTGGATGATTCTTTCTAAAATCAATCATATGTCTGACAAAATCATGAATTTCCTTATACTCCTTAAGTCGATTCCAATCCAGCCATGAAATAATATTGTCCTGGCAATATGCGTTATTATTGCCGAACTGGGTATTACAGAACTCATCTCCTGCAAAAAACATTGCTGCACCTCTACTGCAAAGCAGTGCTGCAAAAGCATTTTTTACAAGGCGGATTCGAAGATTTTTAACATCCTCATTGTCTGTCTCACCCTCTTCACCACAGTTCCAGCTGTGTCCGTTGTTGTCACCATCTGTGTTGTTCCAGCCATTTTTCTCGTTGTGCTTTGTATTATATGAATACAAATCATAAAGAGTGAAACCATCATGACAGGTCAGGAAGTTAACTGATGCCTGATGTCCTCGACCTCCCGGACTGTACATATCCCTTGATCCGGTAATTCTTGTAATGGCATTTCCGGCCATTCCTGCGTCTCCTTTTAGGAAGCAGCGCATCTCATCCCTGTAGCGGCCGTTCCACTCAGCCCATCTGTTCCATGATGGAAAGCTTCCAACCTGATACAGTCCACCTGCGTCCCAGGCCTCAGCAATAAGCTTCATCTTGCCCAGCACCGAGTCAAAGGCAAGGGCCTCAAGAATAGGTGGATTAGCCATTGGTGCGCCATTTTGATCACGACCCAGAATAGATGCAAGGTCAAATCTGAAACCATCGACTCTGTACTCAATCGCCCAGTGTCTCAGGCAGTCAATAATAAAATGTCTAACCACGGGATGATTACAGTTCATAACATTTCCACAGCCACTGAAGTTATAATAATAACCATCTGGTGTCAACATATAATATACATTGTTATCAATTCCCTTGAAGGAAAAACATGGTCCGAACTCATTTCCCTCCGCAGTATGATTAAATACCACGTCCAGAATAACCTCTATTCCATTTTCCTTAAGCTCTCTGATTAGTGCTTTGAGTTCATCTCCTTCGTGATTGTGCTCCTCCACACTGGCATAGCTTGTATTCGGAGCAAAAAACGATACTGTATTGTAACCCCAGTAATTATAGAGCTGAACACCATCAACCACCCTTGCGCTTTCCATCTCATCAAACTCAAAGATTGGCATAAGCTCTACTGCATTAATTCCCAAATCCTTGAGATATGGAATTTTCTCTCTTAATCCTCGATAGGTGCCGGGTGCCTTAACCCTGGAGGATTTGTCCTTTGTAAATCCTCTTACATGTGTCTCATATATTACCAGATCCTCAAAGGGAATCTCCAGTTGCTTGATATTACCCCAGTCAAAATTGGACTTAACAACTCTGGCATGATACTCGAAGTCTTTTCCACCTTCCGGCTTCTCCCCCCATTTTCTCTGACCTGTAACAGCTTTTGCAAAAGGGTCAAGAATTACATTATTTTTATCAAACAGAAGGCCTTTTTTCTGGTCATATGGGCCCTCCATCTGAAAAGCGTACTCAAATTCATCAATTTTCAAATCAAACACCAGCATTGAAAAAGTATTACCTATTCTATAGGAATCAGGATACTTTATTCTGGCATAGGGTTCAGTTGCATATGGCTTATACAAAAGCAGTGTACAGCTTGTGGCACCATGTGAGCTTATGGTAAAGCTGACACCATTTGCAGTCTGATAACATCCGTTCATCCTGAAGAAGCCAGGTCTTATCTTGTAGCCATCTACTTCATCTAATGGTGATAGACCTGTGTTAATTATGTCTATCATTTCATCGCCTTTAATTTTTTCTCTCCACATATACATAGCAAACCTCTATTCCTTAATAAGCATTGTTCCTTCACTGTCAAAGCTAATATTACTATATGGTGAGGAATATGAATTGACATTATCTATAATCCTCTGCTTATTATTATCTGTCATTATTGTTGGCTGGAAATCATTATGTCCTGTGGTAGAACTAAGCCTACATGGAATAATTCTGACATCTATATCCGACTGCAGTTCTCCATCTACAAACTTAAAGGTCTGCTGGAACATCATTGTGTCCTTATCAGAAGGATTTAAGTTACCGCCAAAACAGAAATTACCTAAACTATAACAGATAACCTTACCATTATACACTTCTATACCCTGAAGAACATGTGGGTGATTGCCAATAACCACATCTGCTCCGCAATCAATAAGCTGGTGGGCAACTGACTGCTGATATTCATTTGGGTAGTATTGTCTCTCTATTCCCCAGTGGCAACTGGCTATAATCAGGTCCACATTCTGACCTTTAAGACTCTCTATTCCATTTTTCAGATAATCAACCCTATCCTCTGACATGGACAGCAGACTGGCTGACACTATTCCTATCACAAGTCCATCCTCTGTGGTATAGGTTCCAACATGGTCATTATAGCCATATACAATACCTGCTGAATCCAGGGCATTCTGGGTATCTGTCAGACTTTCCTCTCCATAATCCATGGTGTGATTATTTCCCAGAGAACATGCCTCTACAGAGCTGCCTGTCATAATGGCAGTGTACTCAGGCTTGCCCTTAAGATTAAAGGTCTTTTCTACCCTGTTTTCCGAATTGGTCAAAACGCATTCCAGGTTAATTAATGTAAAATCATCTGACTCAAATACATCCCTTACACCCTTAAAAAAGTAATCTGGACCATTATTATCATAGTATGACCAAAATGAGCCGCTGTATCCCTGACTCTGAGTCTTACCCAGTGTACAGTCTCCCGTGGCTGTAATTGTAATGGTCTTCTCCTCTGGCACAGGCTCCTGCGACTCAGTCTCCTGCATATCTGTTGCTGACTGATTTTCTGACTCACTATCAGTTCCCACCTCAATAGCCGCTGTATCAACATCCCCAACTGGTTCTGTAGGCTTGGAGGAATTGCTTTTGCCACAGCCTGTAAGCAGCAAACTTCCCATTAATAATAAAACTACAAACCTTTTTCTCATAAGTAACTCCTTATCTCTTCTGTAAAATATCCACTGTGTGAGCACTTGCCCCCATTAAATCAGGACGCTCACATATGGAAATATGATATTCGATAAATTTCTGGAATTCCTCCTCTGTAAGAGCGTTTAGAATCTGTCTGATATAATTGGCAGCTCCATCTGCTGCTATTATCTGAACCCTTTCAAGCCCAGACAGTTGGTTAAGCTCCTCAATATCTTCAAGTCTCACAAAGCTATAGAGACTGTTTCCCTTCTCAGTACAATGGTAATTCTCATCCAGCATTCCCTTTTCAATATTCTCTAATATGTGCTTCTCTTTAAAGGCATATGTAATCACACTATACTCGTTCATTATATAGGCAACCAGAATATATCCGCCTGTTTTGGTGACTCTTCTGGCCTCCGATAAGGCTTTCAGCTTGTCCTCCTTAGAATGCAGGTGATACAAAGGGCCAAACAAAAGGGTAAGATCAAAGGTCTCATCCTCAAATCTTGAAAGCTTAAGGGCATTTCCCTGATAGGCCTGCACCTTATCACTTTTCTGCTTAAGTCGGCCAAGGTTATGCTTTACCGGTTCCACTGCCGTCACCTGATATCCCTCTTCCGCTAAAGGTATTGAATATCTTCCTGTGGCAGCCCCAACGTCTAGTATCTTCAAAGGTCCTTTCTCATCCTTGCGGTTCTGCTCTAGAAGCTCCAAATACTTGTGAATATACTTCATTGAAGTAATAAATTCTACCTGACCATGTCTACTGTTCAGGCGTTTCTCTTCATTAAACTTATTATAATATTCTTCTAACTCATTCATACTACTATTTTACCATATTTGATATTTCAATAAAAGTTTTTGTTGACATGGTAGCATTCTGCTACTATAATAACCTTATCAACAAAGAGAGGTGTAATATGAAAGAATTTAGAAATGCAGACGGACTTACAGAAGCGGAATTTCTTGCACAGTACAAGCCAGGGAATTACCAGCGACCATCCGTGACAGTAGACACCATTGTATTGGGAATGAATAACAATTATGATTCCTTAAAGCTTCTTCTTATTAAGAGGAAAAATCATCCATATATTAATCGCTGGGCTTTTCCCGGAGGCTTCGTAGACATGCAGGAGTCAGCCTTCGAGGGAGCCTGCAGAGAGCTTGAGGAGGAGACAGGACTTACAGATGTGTATCTGGAGCAGCTTTATACCTACACCGATCCTGACAGGGACCCACGAATGAGAGTAATTGATATTGCTTATCTTGCACTGATTCCTCTTATTCCGGCTAAGGCAGGAGATGACGCAGCCGAGGCCGCCTGGTTTGATGTGGTAATGAACGATTCGGAGCTTATTCTCTCCAATCAGGAGCACCAGATTACAATCAAATACGCTCTCACTAAGAAAAAATACACCCACGGTGTAGTAACAGTTGAAGGTTTTGAAACCCCTACACTTGTCACAGAAGAGGGTCTTGCCTTTGACCATCCACAAATTCTTGTAGACAGCATCCTTCGTCTTCGCAACAAGGTTGAATACACTGACATTGCTTTCAACCTTATGCCTGAGAAGTTTACACTTACAGATCTTCAGCAGGTTTATGAGATTCTTCTTGGTCGAAGCTTATATAAGAAGAACTTCCGAACCAAGATTAACGACAAGGTTACAGCAACTGAAGAAACAGCTGTTCCTATTATAAGTAAGGGTACTAAACCAGCAGTATTATACACCTACAAGGGGGAATAAATATGAAAAAGATTTTAGTAGTAATTGATATGCAAAATGATTTTATAAGCGGAGCCCTTGGCAATGACCAATGCCTTGCCTGCGTTCCAGAGGTTGTCAGCCATATTAAGGATGAAAGCTACGACCAGATTTTCCTTACAAGGGATACTCACTTTGAGGATTATATGGATACCATGGAAGGTCAGAAGCTTCCTGTTCCTCACTGCATCAAGGGAAGCCAAGGCTGGCAGCTTATTCCGGAGGTTACTGAAGCAATTCAGGGTAGGAAATATCAGATAGTAGACAAACCAACCTTTGGAAGTACCGAACTGGGTGCTCTTCTTGGTGCTGAATACAATACAGAGGAAATTGAAATTGATTTCGTTGGAGTTTGTACAGGAATTTGTGTTATCAGCAACAGCATGATTGCCAAGGCAAATTGTCCTAACGCAGTAATTCGTGTATTTTCAAAGGCCTGTGCCTGCGTAACCCCAGACACTCACCAGACTGCACTTGATGCAATGAAGCTTTGTCATATTGACATCGTATAATTTAGGAGGACCTTATGAGACTTAATCCAATTATTACAAGTTTACTTGAAACAGATTTATACAAATTATCTATGGGACAGGCGATGTATCACCAGTTCCCATCTTACACAACAACCTGGACCTTTAAGTGCCGCAACAAGGACGTTCACTTTACAAAGGACATGGTTGAGGAAATAACAGACCAGATCAAGGCTTACTGTAATCTTAGATTTACAGAAGAAGAGCTTGATTACCTTAAGGGCATTACATGGATAAAGACTTCATATGTTGACTTTCTCAGATTATGGAGCCCACGCTTTGAAGAGTTTACAATCACAACTGACGCCCCATGCGGTCTCAGCATCGAAGCTGACGGTACATGGCTTAATACTTCAATGTACGAGATTCCAATTCTTGCCATTGTCAATGAAGTCTACTTTAGAATGGCTTACAACTATGATGAGTTATTCACAAGCTTCAAGGAGAAGCTGCAGGAAAAAATCAAGTGGCTTACAGAGGGCAGATATTCTCTCTCTGCCTTCAGTGAATTCGGACTTCGTCGCCGTTTATCAGCTGAAGCTCAGGAGCTGGCTGTAAAGCTTCTTGCTGACAAGAAGGATGAAATGAGCAGACATGATTCGATTTTTGTGGGAACCTCTAACGTATTTCTTGCTAAGAAATACAATCTTAAGCCTGTTGGAACAATGGCTCACGAGTGGATTATGTGTGTAGGACAGGGTAATCACAAGCACAATCCTGCATACTCAAACTGGTATGCCCTTAATGCATGGGTAAGAGAATATGGTGTCCTAAACGGAACTGCCCTTACAGATACTATCACAACTGACTGCTTCCTGAAGGATTTCCAGCTTACCTTTGCCACACTATTCTCAGGTGTTCGCCACGACAGCGGTGATCCTTTTGTGTGGGGCGACAAGATGATTGCCCACTACAATAGCCTGGGAATTGATGCAACTACCAAGACCTTACTCTTCAGCGACAGCCTGGACTTCGACAAAGCAGATAAGCTCTACAGCTATTTCAAAGGAAAAGCTAACGTTGCATTCGGTATTGGAACCTACCTGTCCAACGACACTTGCGTTCCGGCACTCAATATAGTAATGAAGACAACCTTCTGCAATGGAATGGATGTTGCCAAGATATCAGATACTCCTGGCAAGGGTATGTGTAAGAGCGATGCCTATGTGGACTATCTCCAGCGTTGTATAAACTGGCGCTTACAGGCAGAGGATTAAAGTACTTATATCAAAAAGCCCCTGGCTTCTTGTATCAGAACAAGAAGCCAGAGGCTTTTTATTTAATAATATGTTTTAATTCCAAATTCTGAAAGAACCCTATGCTTCATATCCATAATTGCTTTTAGAGTTCCTTTATCGTTGCAAAAGAATTCACTATCCTTTACCTTACCATACTCGATTGAATCCATATCAGTTTCATAGGCAAAGCTGGAATCTTCGCTAATATTGAGATACCTCATTCCCATAAGGTCTTGGTTTAACACTATAATCTTACTATCACTTCGTTCATCATATTTTATATCATTGACAAACAAAATATATTTATCTCCCTTTTGCATATAATTAATGTATCCGGTTGCGATTACACCGTTACCTTCATCCCAACCATTTCCAATTACATAAGCAACTTCATCCTGAGAATTACTTATTTCTTCTCCCTTGATTATCTTAACAATTTTAACCTTCTGTATCAGATTTTGTTTTGCATACTGATAATCTCCTGTGGCCTCAGCTTCTATTATTATGGGACTTTCTTTATAATTATATTCAAACGATTCCAACAACCATTCATGCTTTTCTGTAAAAAATGATATTTTTCTCTGCTGCTCTTTTGCATTATTCTTTAGCAGATCAGGTCTGCTATTATACTCCATTCGTCCTATTATAAGGCTCACAGCAACTATAACTCCAACAAATAATAATCTTTTTCTCATTCTATAACTCCTTAGTAAAACAGCCTTTGTGCATATGATATACTTCGTCTGCTAATTCTGAAATATCATCCTTGCTATGGCTTGCAAGCAGTATAATAGCGCCTCTCTTCTTCTCTTCTCTCATAATATCCCAGAACATTTTTACAGATTCATCATCAAGTCCATTGGTTGGCTCATCCAAGAGCAAGATATCAGGTTTCTCCATTATCGCCTGGGCAATTGATACCTTCTGTTTCATACCAAGAGAATACTTACTAATACTTCTCTTGTCCTTGGGATCCAAGCCAACTCTACTGATTGCGTCTTCAATTTCCTTACGTCCGATTTTCTTATTGAGGTCAGCTAACAGCTTAAGATTATTATAAGCCGAAAATTCCGGATACATCTGTGTATTCTCTATTATCAGTCCAAGATTTGGAAGTATCTTCATATCTTTTCCAAGTCGCTTGTCATCCAGCCAGATTTCTCCCTCTGACTTCATCAATCCTGATATTGCTCTAAACAGCATAGTCTTTCCTGAGCCATTTCTTCCAACAATTCCATATATCTTGCCACTTTCAAATGTAGCATTTACATCAGTTAATATTTGAGCCTTTTTTATTTTCTTAGATACATTCTTAAGTTTTATTATCATTTTACTACACACTCCTAATTCTCCGTACTATTCTTTGTGATATCCATTCTCTGAATATATATTGCACCTGCCAGCATAATAGCAAGACTGAATACTCCCAAAAATGCTACTCCAATCCAAGGACTACATGCGTACTCCAATTCTTCAAACCATATCTCACCATTTATCTTTACTTTGTACCAACTCAATATTGAATAGGACATAGGATTAAGGCGAAGCTTAAGAATATCTGCTGATGTAATATTCTGATAATCAATAGAACCTAACAAAATAGTAGAAAACAGCAATAATCCCATGGTGATAACATTTCCTATGGCACTATTTATCTTAATTGATAGTATATTAGCCAATAATACACTTGCAAAAATCCACAAAGAGTATACCAGCAAATAAAGTCCAACTATCAGCATTGAGCCTTGTTGGAAAGTAATACCGCATCCCAATACAGCGGTAATAATAAAGCCTGCCAGCACCATAATATTCCCAAGAACAACAAATCCCAATAGCTTCAAGCATTCCTTTAAATACCAAATAATTCTATTATTGAATCTGGAAAAAATGTAAACACTACTGTTGCAGAAATGTCTGTAAATATATGTTGAAAAAACAATAATAAACATAAAATATATAAAATTTACACTAAGCATATCTAATACTGAGCCATAGCTGCATTCATAGACATTTCCGTTTCCAAGATATGCAACTATACTACAGATGTCTGTTTTTTCACTTCCAATTATATTTACTTTCCATGAAAATATTATTCCATATAACAATGGGATAATATAATATTTCCAATATACTTTCATAACTAAACCTCTTTCCCTCCTTCATAAATATATACGAAAAGGACAGAACCAATTGCAACAAGCCCTAATAGTATGTTGAACCATATTATCTGTTCTCCTGTAAGTGATTGGTTAGTCCAAATGAGATATTTAACGTAATTGTGTGGTATGTTATGTCCCAAAACCTTAAACTCAGTTCTTCCAAACAAGGACACTAAGAAGAAAACCGGTATCATAAGATATGCCAAAAACTTATTGCATACACAGGAAAAAGCCATTGGCACCAGTGACATTAATGAGGCAAACAGGCCAAACAAAATAATTCTAACAAATGAATACAATTCAGGATTATAAATATATTCATCCACCATAAATGCCTTTCTATTAATAGAAATCTGTCCGCTATCTTCCAGAAGATAATTGGAAATAGCCTGCATTTCTATCTTATCTGCACAATGAAATGCATTATAATTCAAAGCTAACTCGATTAATAAGGGTACACTAAATACAATAAATGTTGTTAAGAACACTGCTATTATTTTGGAAGTAATATATCTATACTTTCCATTGCTTCTTGCTGTCAAATAAATTTCAAAATTTGTCTTTTTGTCAATAGCAAATGACATACCTCCCGGTAATACTAACAGGAAACAGATAAACTCCAGAATATACCAGCCCCAGATACTATTATCTGGTAAACGCCTCATAGTGAGTACTCTTATTTTCTATCCCTCTCTGTTTTAAAATATCTGTAGAGTAGTTCGTGTTTTTCGGCACGAATTTCACAAATTTCCCAACTAAAGGAGGCAGATATTT
>JAXJPW010000036.1:0-2829 GCA_036311465.1 Agathobacter sp. | reverse complement strand
TCGCCAAAGCGGACTTACTGATATCTATTAGAAGCCATACCCAAAGGACATCAAAAAGATTACAGTAATCCAGCTGTTCAGGGTGTACTTTATTGCAATAAGCTGTTTGAATACGAGCGTTCATACAAGGAAAAAGGATACAATGTCAAACAGATTTATAACCGTCGCCTCAAAGATGAGAAACCAGTTATTGAGGCTTTCTTGTTATGGCTAAAACAGGTTAATCCTGGAAGTAATGGAAAACTAAAAACAGCTATCACATACATCAAGAATCGTGAGGAGTTTCTTATGACCTACATTGAAGATGGGCGATGCAGTTTAAGCAATAATCTGAGCGAGAACAGCATTCGACCTGTAACTGTTGGTCGCAAAACTGACTGTTTTCTGATACTCCTGATGAAGCTCATGCTAATGCCATTTATCTAACAAATTGTAGAAATGGCGAAAGCATACCATCTTAACCTATATGAATATCTGAAATATCTTTTAGAACACCGTCCAAACAGTGATATGACAGATGAAGAACTAGACTCTCTAGCACCGTGGAATGAAATAGTTCAGCAACAATGTAGCAATAAAACAGAGTAAAATGTTAGCTTATAGGAATCCTAGCAATGAGGATTCCGATAATATTTTTAGATACACCCTGAAATTAGACGCTTACGTATATTCAAATTGTTGTACTCAGACCAAAGTGCCGGACAAAGTTTTCATACTAATCTGGAAAGTTATACAGTATAGGCATTTCTGCTAATGGAGAAATATAGTTGCTCCATTAGCAGAATGTATATTGAAACATTAGTAAGGCAAGTGTTTCTCAAGATTTAATGGCAATTAAGTTTAACTCCAAGCTTAATCTGCACTTCTTAACATCACATCTCTGTGATAATAAAGCGAATATAAAAAAAATAAAAATAAGGTGCGCAAAAATAAATAAAAGTGATACAATATATAACATGTGTGCAAATCATTTAGCTATGAGGATTGAATAATATGAGATTTAGTGAAAATGAAATGATATTTTTCAACAGTATTACCAGTGGTTTAGTTGTGCCAGAACTTGAGTTTCATTTCGCGCGCACGGGAGAACACAAGGAAGAAGTTAAAAAGACGATTAAAGGATTAATTGACAAAGGCGTATTGGAAGATGAAACCAAGCTAAAGGAAGAGGGAGCTTTAGCAGCCAAGGCATTTGAGGATTATAAGCTGGCTAACAGATATGTGGTAATAAATAACTCAAACTTCGCACTTGAATAAGTGCCTATGCACCTTGAAAATTCAATAATAACTGGCATAAAAATAGCATGAAACCATCTGATTTGGTATAATTGAGTTGTTCAGAAACAATTAAAATCGGAGGCTCATGCTATGAATAAAAGTATAACACAAGACAACCTAAATGATAACCAGATTTCAAAATCTATCAGAAAATTTTTTACACGCTTTCATCTTTCCTCAGCATTAAAAGCTGCTAATGCATATAAAAAGAAAGGAACTTCCGCAACACTGATTTTTCAGTACCTGTTTCTTTTGATTTTTTCAAACAGAAGCATGTACATGAATCTGTTGATTGGAAAAGACACACCGGATTTTGCAAAGGATACGGTATATCGTTTTATGAAAATGCTCCAGATTAACTGGATTCGTTTTACAACGATTCTTTCCAGCCGCATTATCAAAGATGCTATTGTTCCGCTAGATTCAGAAGATCGTGCTAATGTACTGATTATCGACGATTCCATGTTTGAACGTAACCGTTCAAAGAAAGTAGAACTTCTTGCAAAAGTATATGACCATGCAAAGCGCTGTTATAAATTTGGTTTCCGTATGCTTACATTAGGCTGGTCAGATGGAAGCACTTTCCTTCCTGTCAATAGTATCCTTCTCTCTACCGAAAACAAAAAGAACAGAATCAACGAAGCAAAGGAAATTGATAAAAGATCGGTCGGCTATAAGCGACGTATGCTTGCTGTCGAGAAAGGAACGATTGCCATGCTAGAACTTATAAAATCAGCTAAAAAGGCTGATATCCCAGCTAAATGCGTTCTTTTTGATAGCTGGTTTTCCTCTCCAAGCTCTCTTCATTCTGTCAAAGAAATCGGATATGATGTGATTGCAATGGTAAAGAAAACGCCCAAAATGTTCTTCCGGTATAACGGCGAAGATATGCCACTGACCACTATTTACAGTAAGAACAAGAAACGGCGTGGGCGTTCCAGATATCTGCTCTCCGTCAAGGTAGACGTTGTAAAGGATGGAAAAATCATTCCTGCAAAAGTGGTTTATGTCCGCAACAAGAACAAAAGAAACGAATATCTCTGCCTCATTTCCACAGACATAAGTCTGAGCGAAGACGAGATCATCCGCATTTATGGAAAACGCTGGGACATCGAGGTATTCTTCAAAGTCTGCAAGAGCTATCTAAATCTGAGCAAAGAATGCAGATCCATATCTTATGATGCAATGACTGCCCATACAGCAATCGTTTTTGCAAGATATATGATGCTTTCCCTGGAGAGTCGCGAGTCAAACGATCCCCGTTCCATGGGAGAACTCTTTTTATACTTTTCTGATGAGATGTCTGATATCACATGGATACAGGCTTTTCAAATGATGCTTCAAATGTTCAGGACGCTGCTTGCGGATCAGATAGATATATCTGATGAAAAAATCGACGAGCTGGTAGATGCATTTATGGATGCAATACCTGCACTTTTAAAATCGAAATTGCAAGCGGCATAATTGACTGAACATTGACAATTGAATAGCTGCCAGGTATTGAATTTTCAAGGTGCATAGCTAAAATTTATGTGCGAAGTTTGAGTAAAT
>JAXJPW010000035.1:0-11027 GCA_036311465.1 Agathobacter sp. | reverse complement strand
TTAAGTCGGGGTGACAGGATTCGAACCTGCGACCTCCTGGTCCCAAACCAGGCGCTCTAGCCAAGCTGAGCCACACCCCGAAAGGTTTTTGTTGTTGACGTCTCTGTCGTGACGCAAGTAGTATTATATTATAGGGTATCTAAGATGTCAACAACTTTTGTGAAATTTTTTTATATTTTTTTTAACAGCATTTCTTTCATTGCTCTAAGCCCTTTTCCTCTGTGGCTTATAGCGTTTTTTTCCTCTGGGGAAATAGCTGCAGAAGAGCACTCAAATCCATCCGGATAGAAAATTGGATCATATCCAAATCCATTTTCTCCCTGTGCTTCCCATCCAATATAGCCTTCCATAGTCTGTCTTGTTACAAGTACCTCCCCACCAGGTAATACTGCTACAATTGCAGCCACAAATCGTGCGCTACGCTCTTCCTTTGGAACTCCTTCAAGACGATCAATAATTGCCTGGTTCTTAATTGTATATGGAGTATCCTCACCCATGTATCTTGCCGAATACACTCCCGGTTCCTTATTCAGGTAGTCTACCTCCAGACCTGAATCGTCAGCCATTACAATGGCATCTGTATGCTGTGCAATAGCCTTAGCCTTGATAATGGCATTATCCTCAAAGGTTTTGCCATCCTCTACTATATCAACTGATATGCCTGCTTCCTTCATTGAGACAATTTCAACATCACAGTCTGCCATTATCTCCTTTACCTCACGTAATTTATCCATATTGCCGGTTGCAAAAATAATCTTATTCATCCTAAAATCCTTCCTTAAATGCCTCTATAACCGCATTATAAATGCCCTTGGCAGCCTTCTTTTGATATTCTTCATCCTGAAGCTTATCCAGCTCCTCGCGGTTTGTAAAAAAGCCTACCTCCACAAGTCCCACAGGAACCTGACTACTTCTTATTATGTATATATGATCGCCTTTTAGCAAGCCAATTTTATTACTTCCCAAAGATTTGCACACATTATCAAGGAGCATCTTAGA
The DNA here is from genome assembly GCA_036311465.1 of Agathobacter sp. Classification (GTDB taxonomy): domain Bacteria; phylum Bacillota; class Clostridia; order Lachnospirales; family Lachnospiraceae; genus Roseburia. The sequence continues at coordinate 10,028 of JAXJPW010000035.1, read as the reverse complement.
AAACTTTTTACTGTTATACTTACTATTATCAGACTGGCTATACAGCACCTGTGTGCCCTTAAAAGAGCTAAAATGCCCATTATCCAGAGCATTGTTATGTACGCTGATAAACAAATCTGCCTTCAAATTATTAGCAAGGCGAACTCGCTGGTCAAGTGTTGGGTTGCTGTCATCAAGCCTTGTATAATATACACCAATATTTTCCTTTGATTTGTCAAAAAGTTCCTTAACCTTAAGTACAATCTGTAAATCGATTGTCTTCTCCTCTACATTACATTTAACGGTTCCAGATGCTCTGCTTCCATGGCCCGCATCTACAACAACAATTTTGTCATATATTTCATGTGGGTCTACAAAATCCAAAAACAGATTACCATCTTCAAATTTCTTCTCTAATTCGTAGACACTGTCCATTTCAAGGGCAATAATTCCACTTTCCTTATTTTTGAAATAAGAAAGGGAAGAAATATGATTACACTTTCCACTTATCTTGTAACTGGAAAAATAGTCGTCTACCTCTGTGTCGACATGAATATAAATATTCTGAGAAATATAATCATTGGTAATCTTCACCTGAGACATATCAAGGCCTTCAGGCAGTTCTATTTTCAGCTGGGCATTTTGCACCTCTGTTTCCTTTACAATGTCCTCTGGCTTTTCCTTATGACTTATCTCTGTTACATTCTTTTCATTTTCCAGTCTGTTTTTAGTTTCGGCTGCCAAAACAGCCTTTTCGTGTACTCCCGGTAAAAAATACAGAGTACCACAAATAACCACACTCATTATTAGAGATATTACTGCTATCCCCCTTAATACCTTCTCTTCCATTTACTCATTTTTCGAGAATGCTTTTATGCAAAGGTTGCAATCCTCTTCCGTCTTGACATTTTTAAATGTCTTTCCATTCTTGCTTATATAGCCTTCCCCATCCTCCAAATTAACATTATCATAATAAGACTCACTGGCCCTGTTCTCTATCGCCATCGGTGACGTCGCCCCTGGTGTCTTTAAGTATACAATCACTGCATACTTTTCCCCTTTTGACACATATACGTCTTTGTCAAAATCAATTGTGTAATAACCCGCATTTTTTAACGTGCCCGATGCAACTCTCTTTCTGTTTACAAAGGATTTCTCATCTTGAAAATCCTTTACAATATATACTTCGTACTTTGTATCTGCAGCTGTTGCATAGAAAGCTGCTGCCGTAAGGTTCTCATTTCCCTTGGCAGTAAATACATTGGCACCATATATATCTTCCTGTTTGTATCCAATCTTGCCAACCCATCCACACAGGTCGCTCTGATAGATATTGTCATAATTATCTACAGGTTCTATTCCTGTATATACCACATTATGTGTTCCTATATTGGTGTCATAATATGACACATAGAAGATACCGTTATCACCAAAATCTTCACCCCAGCTGTTCTGACATATAAAGGCTCCATCCCCTTCCAGCTCAACATTAAAGTTCTTTGCCGGATAATTATCATCCCAACCAATAATTACAACATCGTGGTTAGGCTTTTCTGTGCCCATATAACAGTATGCATTCTTTTCTCTGTTGTAATACTGGGAATAGTCCTGAATTCGGCTTAACGATGCATATAGCGAAGTCTGAACTCCGCCATACTTAAATACAGCCTCCTTTATTCCCATGTAGTCTTTTCCATCAATTATCTGCATTTCCTGGACATGCATTACAGGCTTTGCCTTTGTATTAACCTTGTCATCATAAGGGTCATCTTCCTCATAAATCGGTCCCTGCCATGCAGCCAGATAAGCCATTCCCATTGTATAGACGCCACCAGTATCTCTGGTAACATTAAAGGAATTATTCATGCACATATTGTCCACTGATAAAGAAACGCTCTTCTCTGGCAAAAGGGCTGATTCTAAGGAACTGATCGCCGCAAAGGCCCAACAGGTTCCATAGCTTCCCTGATTCTTAATTTCTGACACCCTTCCTTTCTTACGAAGGTCGTAGCTTGTTGGAACAATTGATGTTTCTTCATTGTCATCCTTGACAGTAATTGTCTTGCTACCTATCTCAAAAGAGCAGGAATATCCTAACAGTTTCGACAAGTCATTAATACTAACATAATATTTTCCCTCCTTTTCGATGAAGGGTGACTCTATCTCAACATTATCCTCACCAACAGTTGCCATTGTCTCATTAATTGTCATTGTTGCTGAAATACTGTGCTTTTCTACGAGAAGTGCCGTATTCAGATAAACATGAGAGCTTGCATCAAAAGCATCTCTGATTAAATCAACGGGAATCATAATGTTTCGGTCCTCATTCATATAAAAGGGCATTTCCTCATTGGTATATTCTTTATTATCAATTACTACTGTAATTATTCCTCCATTAACATCATCAGCTATTAGCGGATTCCAAACATCTTCCTTAATCTCAGCCCCTCTAAACTTGTCCACAGTAGAATTGCTCTGTCCAAATATGTAGAACTTTGAAACAAAGGCTATTGCAAGGATAATCGTAAAAGCGATGTATCTCTTGGAATATCTCATTACTAATCCTTTCTATTATTTATTTCTTGCGCTTTGGTGGCTTTGGCCCCATAAACTGATAAAAATATGTCTTAAGCATACCGTTATAAATCTTACGGTTCTTATCAGCCTTTCGCCCTATATAACGCTCTGTGTCTTCATAACTTGTTATCAGGTACATTGACCATGAATCCAGTGCCTTATAAACCTCTCCAATCTGAGTATATAATTCTGGCAGATTGGCTTTTTCCTCCAGACGCTCACCATAAGGTGGATTGCAAATTATAAATCCATACTTCTTAGGATGGCTAAGCTCTGCAACCGGTCTCTGTTGAAAATGAATCAGCTTATCCACCCCTGCCCGCTTCGCATTTTCTCTTGCAGCTTTGACTACTTCAGGGTCAATGTCATATCCCTGGATATCAACCTCCACATCAAGATTAACCATTTCCCGGGCTTCCTCCACAGCATCATACCAAAGCTGCCTTGGAATAAAATTAGTCCATTGCTCTGCTGTAAACTCTCTGTTCATTCCTGGTGCAATATTTGCAGCCATCATTGCCGCTTCAATAGGAAAAGTACCACTACCACAGAAAGGGTCTACAAGTATTCGATCCTTATGCCATGGTGTAAGCATAATTAGTGAAGCTGCAAGTGTCTCTGTAATAGGAGCCTTGCTGGTGGCCAGCCTGTATCCTCTTTTGTGTAAAGATTCTCCTGAGGTGTCAAGAGTAACCATAACCTCATCCTTATTAAGAAAAACCCTGACCGGATAAGGCGCTCCATCCTCTGGAAACCAATCAATATCATATGACTGCTTCAGCCGCTCAACCATAGCCTTCTTGACAATTGACTGAATATCAGAAGGGCTAAAAAGCTTACTCTTGATAGAGGAAGCTTTCTTAACCCAAAACTTTCCATTCTCCGGAATAAATTCCTCCCATGGCAGTGCTTTTATTCCCTCAAAAAGCTCGTCAAAGGTAGTAGCCTTAAATCTTCCAACCTGAAGCAGTACCCTCTCTGTTCCTCTCAGAAAAATATTGGCACGACAAATTGCTTCAGCATCCCCCTCAAAGGTAACACGGCCATCCTCTACCTTAAGAATTTCATATCCCAAATCATATATCTCTCGTTTCATAACCGATTCCAGACCAAAATGGCAAGGAACCACCAACTCAAACTTTTTCATATTTCTCTCTTTCTTTATGTATAACTATCACTATCTATTTTGTCATAAATTCCTATTTTTTTAAATAGTTTTTCGAATTTTTTTCATGGTTTCATAGCCTCCAATAACTGTAGCTACATTGTATCCTCTTCTTCCAAGATATCTTGCAAGCTGCATACTATTGCCACCATGCTGACAGTATAAAATAATCCGCTTTCTCTTATCGAGTATTTCCTCATAACTGTCTGTCTCATGAAGAGGAAGACTTATGGCACCTTCCCAATGCTCCTGGTCAAATTCCCTCTCAGTTCTTATATCTATCAGTTCAACATTTTCAGATGATAATTCTTGTTCCAAATCCTTTGCATATACTATTTCAAACGTCATAATGTCACTTCCGTCTAATCTTAGAAAAGCAGATGATAATTCTACCATCTGCTTTTTATTAGTTTATGAAGTTTTATCTTGTCCTGTTCTTGGAACTGTCAGCTTTGTCTTTACAGTTTGAGCTGTTTTTGCCTCCTGACTTTGTGCTGTTGCTGCTGCGATTAGAATCATATGAATTACTTGAATTATATGAATTATCGCTTTCATCTCTGAAACAACTCTGTGAGTTTCCTTTTTCCTGATTTCTTGCCATAGATTTTATCTCCTATAAAAACAATCAAAAACCTTGATTTCTCATGGTTTTCATTTATTAGTTACAAGACTAGTATGCAAATTATTCTGTTTTTTATTCATTCTTTAGGTTGCTTTTTAGTTTCCATTCAATTATAATTAGCACTTGAAAAGAGTAAATCTTTTCAATGTTATACCTCTTATTAATTATTTATACTCCCCTCGAAAGAGATGCCAATTGGTGTCTCTTTCTTTTTTTCGCCTGTTATAAAACAAAAAAATCACTTTCTTTCGAAAGTGATTTAAGCAGTTCGTACGGGAATCGAACCCGTGTTTCCGCCGTGAGAGGGCGGCGTCTTAACCGCTTGACCAACGAACCATGTGTTATTTTATCATCGACGCATTTAGCTGTCAATATTATCTACTTACTAAAAAGTAGTTAGCAGTCCGTACGGGAATCGAACCCGTGTTTCCGCCGTGAGAGGGCGGCGTCTTAACCGCTTGACCAACGAACCGTGTATTATAATATCATCCATCTCATAATATGTCAACACATTTTTTCAATTTATTTTCATTATTTCTATTTCTCGATTTTTTATCTTATTTCTAAAAATACACATTTAACTGTTTTCAAACCCTCCAAATCGTGATACATTATAATTAGTAGTTGAGTACTAACGCGGGAGGTTATTACTAATGACATACGAAGAAGTAGTCGGCAAATCAGTTATTACTTACAAAAATGCAGATGCGAGTGCTATTAACGGTCACGTTGCTATTCAGTTTAACGTAACAGGCGAGGCTGAAGGAGCCTTTTATCTGGAAGTAACGGATGGAAAAATCGACATTCAACCATATGAGTACTATGACAGAGATGCAATTATTATTGTTGACACTCCTACTCTTGTAGATATCCTGGACGGACGCCTTACTATAGATGAGGCTTATAATGACGAACGTCTTTCGGTTCAGGGAAATCTGGGAGCTGCATTATTAGTTACCAAGATTAAATCAAAAAAGAAATGAGCAAAGGTATCTCATTAGAGATACCTTTGTTAATGAAATATAAGAGCTTATTTTACCATTTCTCTACATCAAACTCCCCTGCCACCTCCTGCATTATTTTGTCTGCCCTTGCCATTAAATCAGCACACTCTTTCAATTTAGCCTGAGTCTCCTCCGAGAAATCCTTATCTTTCTTATATCTAAGCTGATGCTCAGTGCTTGCCCAGAAATCCATTGCAATTGTTCTAATCTGAATCTCCACAGGAATCTTCCTTGAGAATTCAGCAAAATGCACTTCTGTAGTCACTATCAGATGAAGGCTTCTATAACCATTTGGTTTAGGATCATGAATGTAGTCTTTAACATCCAGAATCTGGATGTCTCTCTGGTTTCCCAACATTCTGGCCACATAATACACATCTTCAATAAAAGGACATGTAACCCTGACACCAGCTATATCGTGAATATTAAGGAGTAAGGCACTCACAGTCATAGGCAGGCCTTTTCTCTGCATCTTGTATAAAATGCTTTCCTTAGACTTAATCCTGCTTGATATTGAAGCTATCGGATTTCTGTCATTGCTAAACTCAAATTCTCCTTTCAAAATATTTAGCTTTGCTCCAATCTGCTGTATGGCAGCTTCATGCAGATACATTAGCTGCTTATACTGTTTCTCCATATCCAAATAGTCAACAGCAGCAGGTAAGTCTATGTATATTTCTTTTTCGTTGTTTTCATCAAAATCTTTCATTTCCATAGTCACATTATATCTTTCAAATCTGTTCATTTGGTAAACAAATATTTAAGAAAAAATGATTTTTCCTTAACCTAACCTAAATGCTCTACCTTGATGGATTACATACACTACAAGGCTCATAGCCCTTTGCCTTGGCATTTTCCAGGGAAATCTCTATACAGCTTTTCTTAAGGAATCTACACCCATAGCTATGATATTTCTTTCCACTCTTTGTAATGTAAACTACTCCGCCATTATTACCGCCCTTATTTTGTCCTTCATCATCGTTGCTAATGCTGTCATTATTGTGTAATTCCTTTGTCTTTTCTCCACTCTTCCAGCTTTCAGTTGGAGAGCAGTTCCAGGCGATATTCTCACCGTCACTTACAGCAATTATGCTTCCCTGTTCATCAGTTCTAAAGAGCTTGACTCCAGCCATTCTCAGTCTGTTAAGGCATTGAGCTGTAGGGTGCCCATATGAGTTTCTTCCTACACTTAATACTGCATAATCTGGAGTTACGCCACTTAGAAACAGGTCTGATGTGGAGCCTTTGCTTCCGTGATGGCCTACCTTAAGCACATCTGATGCCACATCAAAATAATTGACAATTGCAGCCTCTTCCTGCTCTGATGCATCACCGGTGAAAATAAATTTGTTTTTACCATTTTGTACTAAAATGCATATAGAGTTATCATTACTGTCCTCCATAGAATATGGTGGACCTAATATTGTTATTTCTGCTTTTCCAAGGGAGTACTGCTTACCGGCTTTAGGACAAACTCTCTTCAGGTTCTTGTACTTAATCGCATCTACCACATCACGATATGTAGCCGTATCATTGTCAATATCCGGCATCCAGACCTGATTGCTTGTAATATCATACTTGGTAATAATTACATCCAGACCACCTATATGATCGGCATCAGGATGTGTTCCAATAATATATTTCAGTTCACTGATACCCTGCTTTCTAATATAGTTCTGTACCAATGTACCCTTGCTGTTATTTCCAGCATCTATTAGCAATGCTTCTCCGTCACATACAAGTAGTGTGGCATCTCCCTGTCCCACATCAATATAATGAACCTGAAGTATTCCACCTTCAGAAGCCCCCGGATCCTCATGCTTAGTCCCAGACTCATCCTCAGGCTCTGAAGACTCATCTTCGTTCTCTGACTTATCTGTTTGGCTTTGGGTTTCCTCAATATATTCTGAACGACTTTCTGACTTTGAAGAATCTGCCTCACTTATACCGTCTGTGCTCTCACTCTGTGAAGCATTAATCCCTTGGCCATTCTCACTGGTCCTTGTAGTCGCCACGCCACATCCCATCAGCAAAGAAATCATTAGCATAGCTACCAACAAAAAGCATATAGTTTTCGTCTTATGTATCTTATTATTATCCTTCATCTGCCCCCTCCTATCCTTTCTTATCCTATCCTTTCCTGTTCACTTCTTTCCTTTTAAAATCGCACTCATATCTTTAGCTCATTTTATTTTTCATCAACTGATTGCCAGCATTATTCGGCTTTCTCTAAGAGTCTTAGACTGATCATAGTCAAATTCCACCGAGGTCACCTTAGCATTATCAAGATGACTATTCAAATATTTTATTACTCCTCGCCCGCCAACATGACTTACAAGGCAGCCAAATGGATGAACTATGAGAATCTTATTATATCCCTGTTCTGCCAAATCAAACGCTTCAGCAGACATTAACCAGCCATCTCCAATATTATAGTGTTCATCCAAGGCCTGCCCCTTCACTTTAAGCATCTCATCAAAGCATCTGTCATGCAAGTATCCATAACTCTCTAGAATAGTATTAAACTCTATCTGAAGCTTATTTATATACTTAAGCACCCAATTATAGCCCCAAATCCCCTTGTCCTGAAGACCGTTATTCATCATCTCACTATACACAACATATGCACAATAGTTTATAAAGCCACCCTGTCTCAGCTCACAATTATTATCATATAAAAAATCCTCCAGGTGAAAATTGCCTACCGGAGAAAATTTAATATATATCTCCCCCACAATTCCAACCTTAGTACATTTTCTACTTCTGTCCACCGGAATGTCACAAAAACTCTCAAGAATTCTTCTATAAATCTTTTTCCTGTTAAAAAGGCTTTTGCCCTTTGATATATCCATAGACAGCTCATCAACCCATTTTTTCCTAAGAGCTTCTGTCTGACCCTTATTAAGTTCATATGGCCTTATCTGCTGCGTAAGGCACATAAGCAAATCCCCATAACACGCAGCAGCCACAGCAGCCACAAGCAGCCTTCCATTTATTCTAAATCCAGAATGTGCCTCCTCCCCATGAAAATTTAGACTTAGTACAGGCACTTTTTTATAATCTAATTTCTTCAGACTTTCAACAATCAAATTGTAATAATTCCCTGCACGACAAGCCCCTCCAGCCTGTGGTTCCAGAAAAGCCACAGTCTCCTTCTTCTCTAACCCCTTAAGAAAAGTAATAAGATTACCTACAATCCCTATAGCACATGTACAGTAATCCTTTCCCACAAGACTGTAAACCTCTTTAGCCAGCTCATTATACTCTGGCACCACATCAAGCTTATAGCCTCCATATCTAAAGGCCCCACAAAGCAGTTCATTATGATAATGAAGCATCTGGGGCATATATATCGTATGAGTTTTCCTCATATCCTTTGTAAATTCATTCTCTCTTTTAACTCTTTTTTTCATAACAATTCCCAAATTAATCCCCTTTTTTACATTCTAACACATATTTCTTCATAGACCAAAAGTATCTCAGGGGATATGTATTAAAAAAAGGTCACAACTTCCCAACTGGAAAGTTGCAACCCGGTTAAGCTCTTTTAAATATATGAATTATTCTATCTCTATCGCTCAAATGATTTGGCATATTGGCATTTGGTCCAGCACTTTCAGGCAGAAGAAACTTAAAATACGTATCGTTTTTCAATGTTATATCACACTTGATTCCTCCCATCGACCCCTTTTGGGTCTTGCAGCCAATAATATCACTTAAGGAAAATGTAATGCCGATATCATTCCAGTCCAACACGCTCTCAATCTCATGAACTGTAACATCAGAATCAGGCATTGCCAAAAGTGCATTTGACTCATAATAGTGCTTGTTATGTTCTGTTTCTAATACAATGAGCTTTGTTTGTGTTATTCCAATATATGCATTATATGTAGCAAATTTCCCCTTAACAAAAGAAACTAATCTGTTATTCTGTGCAGGAATTATTGTTCCATCTTCAATAAAGCAGTTCTTAAACACATTAGTTATCTTACTCTCATTCACAATGGCATATATACCTGCAACCAGACACTCTCCGTCAGGAACATACTTATTAAGCTCCTGCTTCATATAATTTTCGTCCAAAACTTTTTTCTTAACAAACAATGAAGGTATTCCAAATCCTAAAGATATAATCAATAAGAAAATGCTAATATATACCAATATCTTCGTTATGTCTACCATGTACGAATCAACAGCCCCACCTGATCTGCTTTGAATAATTATATAGGCACTATACCCTAAACAAGCAACTGCTATAGAAATAAACACTATACAAATAATAATAACCCTTTTTCTAGCCCTTTTCTGTCCTTTATCCATTTTCATGTCTCTTTTTTCATGCCTCCTTTTATATCCAGAATTCTCAATATGCTTCATTTGAAATAAAAAAACAGGACTAAAACGTCCTGTTTTTTAATACAACGTGCGAGAGAGGATTCGAACCCCCGACACCTTGGTCCGTAGCCAAGTGCTCTATCCAGCTGAGCTACTCACACATAATGCCGCAGACCGGAATCGAACCGGTACTGTATCACTACAACAGGATTTTAAGTCCTGCGCGTCTGCCAGTTCCGCCACTGCGGCATATATAAGATTTTCTCTTATAAGTGGGACCAACAGGGCTCGAACCTGTGACCCCCTGCTTGTAAGGCAGGTGCTCTCCCAGCTGAGCTATGATCCC
>JAXJPW010000034.1:0-2635 GCA_036311465.1 Agathobacter sp. | reverse complement strand
TTCTTTAGGCTACAATCAATAGCGGCGTAAACGAAAAAGCAGTCTTTAAATATAGAAAAACTGCCCTTTCGTTTGCGCCGCGTTTGATTTTGCCAAAGTGAACAAAGTAAGCGTCCGTGTAGCCGATATGTATGGACTTTCAATCCTTACTCTTTTATCATAATGAGAAGAAGTTCTGGTTATGATAGTTGTGTTACAAATTGATTTCGTAAAATCATGGCACGACAAATAGACCTCATTAAAGAGGTTTTTGCAAAAGTATAAAATCTATTTTTAAATTCGAAGAGGTATTCGTTGTTGTGGTTTCCCCAGATGACCACCACAGCATTTACAGACAGTAACCTTGATACCATAGAGTGTTTCCAGCATCTGTGGTGCTTCCATATCTTTTAGCCTTGACAGATACTGCTTACAGCCAAGGAGATTCCGACATAATGTCAGATGCTGAGTCTTACTTCGTGTACATAGTAATCCGTAGTGTCTGATTCTTACAAAGCGCTTTGGTGGCACATGCATAAGAAACCTGCGGATAAATTCAATTCCGGAAATGGTATATTCTTTCCATTTGCCTTCTTCACGATAATCCTTCACATAGTAAGTAACAGTATTTTCGTCCATGCGAATGATACGATGATTGCTGATGGCAATTCTATGTGTATACTTACCGAGATAATTAATGACAGACTGTGCACCATTGAAGGTTTTCTTGCAATGAGGAATCCAGTCTTTTTCATAACAGGTATTCAGCAATTCTTTGAAAGCATAATGATTGCGATATTTTTCACTACTTCCATGAAACTGAAGCTTCTTCTCATTCCACAAGCGTTTGAGCTCATCCATATATTTACCACGAAACAGCTTTGACAAAATCTTTACCGGAAGGAAGAATTCTTCACCTTTATCACGCCACTGATTTTTAGCAGTCAGGCCACCGCCAAGCAGGATAACATGAATATGAGGATGATAATTCATTTCGGATCCCCAGGTGTGTAACACACAAATATATCCCACCCTTGCACCGAGATGCTTTGTATCGGCTGTTAACTCATTGATAGTTGCAGAAACAGAATGATACAGTGCATCATACAGAAGTTGCTGGTTGCTGTAGATTAAAGAGTTTAATTCCTGTGGGACTGTAAATACCACATGGAAGTAAGGAGCTTCGAGAACATCTTCACGACGTTTATCCATCCATTTTTCTTTTGGGAGCGCCTGGCACATGGGACAGCATCTGTTACGACAGGAATTATAGTGAATCTGTGGATGTCCACAGTCTTCACAGAATTGTACGTTAGCACCATAAGCTCCGGTTTTGCAATTGATAATACAATGAGCCACCTTTGCTTGCTGAGGAGAAGGAGAATACTGCTCTAAATAGAGTGGATAAAACCGGTGAAATATATCCTGTACTGTAGGATTAACCATTTATTTCACCAGCTCTCTTATCAAAAGGGCTCTGAACACCTAATAATGCCTTGTTGCTAACATGAAGATAGATTTCAGTGGACTTAGGGGAACGATGTCCTAACAAGGTTTGAATATATCTTATATCAACACCATCTTCCAAAAGATGAGTTGCATAGCTGTGTCGCAGAGAATGCATGCGTATACTGTGAGGAAGGCCGGCAATCTTTAAAGACTTTTTGAAAACAAGTCTTGGACCGGAAGTTGTGAGATATTCACCAGTCCACTTGTTGGGAAAAAGAATTCCGGTAGGTCTTCCACAAGTGAACCAATATTCAGTAAGAATATCGAGAGCTCTCTTGGACAATAGTGCATAACGAGCTGTATGAGTTTTAGAGTCTCGTATATAAATCTGCATATTTTTTCTTGAAATATCTTCATAGTGCAAATGTAATACTTCTGAAATCCGTAAGCCAGAGGAATACATGATTGCAAAAATAGCTTTGTATTTTAAATCTTCTGTTGCATTTAAAAGTTTCTCAACATCATTAAAAGAAAGAACTTCTGGAACAGCATAATCATTAATGGCTCGAGGTACTAAGTTATCATCCCATAGCTTACCTAAGACACGTTTATAAAAAAATACAAGCGAACCATTGTTATTGTTAAGTGTAGAAGCTTTGTCTCCTTTGCCTTGTAAATGGAGAAGATAATTTCTGGCATCTTCGCAAGTCAGTTCTTCGGGATTTTTTTTGATGTAATTCAAAAAACGAGAAACATTTTTCTGGTAAAGAGTAATAGTTTTAGGCTTAAGATTTCTAAGCTTTCCGACATCTTCGATTTTATTAATATATGATTCGTACATAAAAAACCTCCATGAAATAAAAGTAGTAATAATAACAGTAACTACCTATCATGGAGGCGCATTTGCAAAATAAAACTGCTTGTGAAAGCAGCCTAAAGATGATATTCTTTTCATAGGCAGTTGCTGGGACTAAGCCCGTGTTTGAAGTTTGTTTTTAGGTCGTGCTTTAACAATACTATCTTGGGACAATCCTGTCACTGCCTATTTTAGAAAAAGTAGAAAAACTGCGCCACAGCCTTGGCAGGCCATCGCGCAGCGATTTTGTTCAATTTCAGTTTGGGCACGAGTTTGCCGGTAATCAAAAGTGAATAAAAAATGACTTTGGAGCCATTGTGGAGAAATCTACAGTGGCTTTTTTCATGCAAT
>JAXJPW010000033.1:0-29414 GCA_036311465.1 Agathobacter sp. | reverse complement strand
GCTCTCATATCCGGCAACAAGAATTACTGTTTCTCCTTCAAATACAGTTCCGTCGTTAATGATTACTTTTCTTACTTTTCCTTTTACTTTCTGAAGACTTTTTACTGGTGCATCTGTATAGAATTTTACTCCCATCTCAAGAGCTCTCTTGTAATATCCTAAGGTTGTTGTAAGAGGATTTGCATGTCCGTCTGTTGGACACCAGCTTGCTCCGATTACATCGTCAGATAAATATGGACAAATCTCTTTTACTTCTTTCTGGTCTATCATTCTTACATCAAGTCCAACTGAATTGGCAGTCTTAGTCAGTCCCTCCAGCTTCTTTATATGCTCTGGTGTTTTTCCCATTCGAATATTTCCCTTCTGGGTATACTCTGTGTCCACACCAAGTTCTTCTGATAATGTAGGCCACATATTCTTTATTCCATACATTGCATATGGAAGTTCTCTTATGTCTCTTCCTGACTGGCGGACGCCTCCACCATTCCTTGATGAGCCTCCATGTCCTATACTATTTGACGCCTCTAAAACTATTACTGATTTTACGCCACTTTTTGCAAGATAGTAGGCTGCTGCACATCCATTTATTCCCCCACCGATAATTACAACGTCTGCCACATTACTCATCACAGTCACCTCCGTCTTCTGCAAGTATACACATCTCAATTGGTCTCATTGGAGCCCTTGAACTTGCTGGTACAACTTCTGCAGGAGATACCTTCAGTTCACTGGCAATTATTGTTTTAACTAATTTGCCACAGGTCTGTCCCTGACAGAGACCCATTCCGCTTCTCAGATATCTTCTCATCTCTTCCAATGTAAAAATTCCCTCATGCACTGCTTTTCTGATTTCTCCCTTTGTCACCTCTTCACATCTGCATACCAAGAGGTCATCGTCAGGACCTGCCACAAATGGTCCAATTTCCTTTAATTTTGCCTGAATATCAACCATAACTAACCTCCTATGCTTCTTTCTTATAAAATCTTGCTTTCATTACCATATCATTTGGTACTTTTATTGTAAGCAGATATGTATGATCAAATGCTGGTGCTGTTCTAACCTTTGTTACCTCTGCGTCGCACACATACTGTCCGTTTCTTCCATAGGCAAGGCCCTTTTCTCCTACCTCAGGTACCGGCAAGAATTCATAAGGCATTGTAACTTGGCCATATCCTTCCTCCACATCTTCCTCTACTAAGAAAATGGACTGTCCTGAGCATGATGCCACACACATTCCACAACCGATACATTTTTTCTCAGGATCAATTGCCGGAAGGGAAGTGATATTCTCTCCAATTCTGATGCAGCCTACCTTACATGCGTCCTGACAAGGATTACATGGAATATTTTGGGTACACTCGATTACCGGATGAATTCCTTTCTGCTTTGTGACACCTGGGAATCTCTCAATCTCATGGTCTGCCACATAACCCTTATTGAGCAGGTTCATTGACACATCTATTCCTTCATCTGTCTTCTCAACAAGCTTTCCTCTGTTCTTTGGTGCAAACATTCCCTGTCGCAATGTATCAAGCTGCTTCTCCAATTCATCGATTCTTGCATCTCTTTCCTCTTCTGTCATATATCCGAGGTAGCATGCTATTGCAGCTCCTGACATTCTTCCCTCTATCATCGCTGAGCTTGCTTCCTCTATTCCTGAAACATCGCCTGCTGCATAGATTCCCGGAACACTTGTTGCTCCAAACCTGTCACACTCTGGAACATGTCCGCCCTTTGTATCATTCATCTTAACTTCTGCCTGTTTCAAAAGCTGTGACATTGGTGAAAGGCCAACTGCAAGACATACTGTGTCAACGTCAAAGTGTTTTTCAGTTCCTGGTATTACCTTCCAGTCTGGTCCAACCTGGCCAATTACTACACCAGTTACATAATCATCTCCCTCTACTCTTACGATTGTATGTGAGAGATAAAATGGAACTCCACATCTTGCAATCTTGGCTGCATGTACGCCATATCCGCCAACTCTTGGTGCTGCATCTGCTAAAGCCACAACCTCACATCCGGCCTGCATCAACTGATAGCTTACAACAAGACCTACATTTCCAGAGCCAAGCATCAGGACTCTTTTTCCTGGTTTAATATGGTGAAGATTCATCATTGTCTGGGCAGCTCCTGCTCCTATTACACCTGGCTTTGTCCAGCCCTCAAAATTTACCATATTCTCGCTTGCACCAGTTGCAACCAGTACTGCATCACCCTTGTAATGCTTAACCTTTTCTCCAACCTTTACTGTTACTTCCTTCTCCGGATAAAGTCCTACCACTGTCGCATTGAGGATTACTTCTACACCATATTCCTCTGCTTCCTTTAAAAGCTCCTCTCCGATCTTGAAGCCTCTCACCTTTGCCTTATGCTCCTTAGAACCAAAGAACTTATGTATCTGTTTAAAAAGCTGTCCACCTGGTTTTGAATTTTCATCAAATACAATAGGCTTTAACCCTTTTTTTGCGGCCTCAATTGCAGCTGACAAACCTGCTGGACCAGCACCGATTACTATCATGTCATATCGTTCTATTTTCATAATCCTCATCTTCCTTCCTACATTTTCTATTCCTGTGGAGTTGCAGATACTCCGTACTGGGTTTGAACTACCATTCCTGCTTCAAGTGGAGTAATGCAGGTTCTGATGTTTGGTTTTCCATCAACAATCATTACACAGTCCGTACATCTTCCTATCGCACAAAAAACGCCTCTGGGTTCATGTGTTTTTTCTGTATATCTATGTGCCATAACTCCTGCTGCCTTAAGTGCTGTTGAAATTGGTTCTCCCTCATATCCTTCTAAAAGCTTTCCATTATAACTGAAAGCTACTTTCTTTCTCTTTGGTGTCTGGCCAAGTATTGGATGGTTTTCAATTCTCTCCATAATTGTTTCCTCCTGTCTACAAAAAAAAGCGCCAACGATTTAACGTTGACGCCTTTGTCTAACTCATTTACTGGTTAAACTTTAACATTATATTCAGCTGATGTATTGTAAAAAACGATACAAATTTTATTGTTCTATCTCATTGGTCATTAATCTGTAAATCAAAGCTGGAATAAACATCACAGCAACTAAGAGACATATTATGCCAAACACCATTGTCACATTCTCTCCAATAATCCAGAAGGATGGTTTAAATACCACCAGTAAGACTCCGCAAACTATCCAAAAGATGATGAATATTCCCAAAAATATCTCATCCATAACTGTTGACTTATCATTGTGTAATAAACTAAACTTCATACTTCTCATCTCCCATTAAACTCTTTTATTACTTCCTCGCCTGACAACTTATTGCATCTGGCATATTCCAACATTACTACTGTTCTAATCGTATGCATTGCCTGTTCATCCAGCTTGTCCTTAATATCCTCAGACAACAGCATTGATATATCCATGCTCTGTTTTTCCTGCAGCACACTTTCCGTTTTGTCAAATATCCTATATGGAAAAATCTTATTTTCTCTTATTATATCACGAGTCTGCTCATGATTGTCAAAAACAAAAACTAATGACAAATATGTTCCCCAGGACATAAAGCGTTTTTTGGTCTCTAAAGTTGAGTAGGTCTGTCTTGAAATTCCAATCAAATTACTTAATTCATCCTGAGACAGCCCTAATTTGGTTCTCAAAAAAATTAATTCATCTGTCATTCTTGTAATAAGTTCAGCCTTCATGCCTTCCGATATTGGCAAATTATATTTTTCTTTGGACACGTTCACTCCCAATTCGCTTTTATCCTTTCTTCACTTGAAATTTTCCGCTCAAAAAATGGCAAATAACCATACTTATCTTATATTATGTCGCATTATCTGTCAACTTGTCATGCAAATTTACTATATATGTCAAATAATTTGACACCTTACGTTTTATGGAGTAAAATTTATCCTGTACACATAACTATAACTCATATTAATTGAAAGGGACAATCAATATGGATAACATACCAATGAATTCATCTGGCCCGGTTGATAGCCAGACAGTTTCAAATCTTAATAATATCAACATTCAGGGACCTAGCTCATCTAGTGACATTAATCCAAATAGTTTTAATCAGGTTTATGTTCGTGTGCCTAATCAAATTCCTTACCCAGATGTTAGTGGGGCAACCAGAACAAGCGGCACTACTATAATGGGGGGAACTACTGTAATGGGTGGCAATACCGTTATGAGCGGTAACACTGTAATGGGTAGCAACACCGTTATGGGCGGCAATACCGTTATGGGTGGCAATACCGTTATGGGCGGTAATACCGTTATGGGTGGCAATACCGTTATGGGCGGTAATACCGTTATGGGCAGCTCTCCTGTAATTGACACCAGCAGCGTACCAACCTTAGACAGCCCTCCTCCAGGAGGTTCAGCTCCTTCTATGAGCAGTGCTCCTTCTATGAGCAGTGCACCTTCTATGAGCAGTGCTCCTTCTATGAATAGCGTTCCTCCTATGGATAATACTCCTTCTATGGACAGTGCTCCTGCAAGCGCCCCGGTTGTTGATATGTCAATCCCTGCACTATCAAGTCCTGTTCAAAAGGGACAGAAGATTCAGTTAGGTGCTCAGGGTGATCTCACAAAGATTTCTGCCAAGCTTGGTTGGAATATTACCAATCCAGAATGTGATGTAGATGTGTCTGCATTTCTTCTTAATAATACTGGTAAAGTCCTTGGAGATTCCTGGTTTGTCTTCTACGGTCAGGATGCCAGCCCAGATGGAAGTACTCTATTTTCAAATGATAAGGGTGAAGACCGCCAGAAGATTTCAGTCGATTTTGGCAAACTGAATCCTGAAGTTTCCAAGATAGTATTTGTTCTTACTATTAATGAAGCCATTGAAAAAGGTTTGAATTTTGGAATGCTCAAGGATGCTTATATCAGAATTATGGATGACAGTAACCATGAATTGGTAAGCTTCAAGATGGAAGACTATTATTCAAATGTTACTTCTATGATGATTGGTGAGATTTATCTTCATAATGGCACCTGGAAATTTAATGCCGTTGGAAACGGTGTTGCCAAAGATCTTGGTGGACTGTGCGAATTGTATGGGGTTCAGGTTGAGTAGAAAAATCACTATGACATTATAAGATAGACAGAATATAATAAAGGAGAATATATAATGTTAACTTTTGAAACAGTAAACGAATTAACTTTAAAAGTAACCTGTTCCGGTTGTGATACACTTTTTGCTAAGGCAGGAGCATTTATTGCCGGAGATAATATGGGACCCAAAAATTATACCTTTGAAAAGGTATTGCTGGGACCACAGAATAACATTGGTCAGGCTTTACTTGGCCAGCTTGCCCGTCGTGTAACCGGCGAGAATCTTCCATTAATGAAGGTTAATCTGAACGGAGATTCTGTTACATATTATGCCAATTACGGTCAGCATGTAATTATCTACCATTTAGCTCCAGGTGAAACAATTTCTGTTGAGTCAGAAAACATTTTAGCGTTCTCGGCAGACTGTGATTACAGTGTTCGTTTTGTAGGTGTGGGAATCCTGTCCCAGAAGGGACTTGCAACTTCTACCCTCACAGCCAGAGGAAATAACGCCTTTGTTGCCGTACTTTCTGACGGTAACCCAATTGTATTAAGCACAGTAAACAACAATAATACTATTTCTGTTGATCCTGATGCAGTAGTTTGCTGGGTAGGAAATGGCCATTGTGATCCAAACGTAAGAGCAGATGTTTCATGGAAGACCTTTATTGGTCAGGCCTCTGGTGAGTCATATCAGTTTGAATGGCAGCCAGGCTCAAATGTCACCGTAATTCTACAGCCTTCAGAGCGACGAGGTGGAATTGGTATTTCAATGGATTAATATTTAAGGCAGAGCTTTTCGCTCTGCCAATTTTATTTAACTATTCTATTTCATTTCTGATACCTTTTCCAATAAGGCTTCTGCAAAAATCCTGTCTTTTTCCATTTCAATAACCTTTTGCGAGGCACCAAATTCATCAATGAAGCCATATGGAACCAGTCCGCAATCAGCTTCCTCAACCATTGACACATCAAACTCACTGTCTCCGGCAGCTATTATAACTTCCGGCTTCATACGCTCTCTCAAACGTTTTATTGCCATGCCCTTGCTAAGCTTTGTTGGGACCACATATACTTTTACACCATTGTTAAACACATCCACCAGGTTAGTGTCAAGCTGTGCCTTAAGCTCTTCTACTACCTTTTCCGGTTCATCACATTTGGTAAAGACAAAAAGCTTCTCGATAAATCTCAGTTCAAAGGTTCTACGGGGCTCCTTTTCCAGAAGGGAAATCGCCTTATCAAGTTCCTGGGTACTCTCCATAATAAGCTTCAGTGACTCTTCATACCACTCCCTGTCCATCTGACCGTTTACAAGAAGAACTCCACCATTACAGGTTAGCGCGTATTCAAATTGTCCTATTCCAAGGTCAATTCTGTTGTACTGTTCTAAAGTCCTTGTAGTTGTTGGAATTATCAGATAATCCTTATTAATCTCCTGAAGCAGACTGTAGGTTCTATTTGTGATAAAAGATATCTCTCTGCCCTGATATATCTCCACATTAAGCTTTTGTTCACCTATATCACGTTTGTATGAATAGATTATTGTATTATCCAAATCAGTACAAAAAATCTTCATATTATTCTCCCAAAAAGGAGGTGTGATACCCATATACCACACCCCCTGTTTTATATCTTTTATTTCTGATTTATTTCGGTTTTGTATCTGGATTATCTAGACACAATTGCTTTTCTAACCAAATCCACTGGAACAATGATAAGTGCTAAAGCCATAGAAACAAGTAATGCCTTTGCATCAAGCATTGTTGTCTCGAATACTTTTCCACCAATCTCAATAATTACTGTCTGAAGTACGAAGATTGCACCCATTACACGAATGAAGTTCTTATTCTCACTAATGTGCTCAAAGAGGTTAAATCTCTCTGATCTTGTATTTAAACTATTAAAGATAATAGAATAAATGAAGAATGCAAACATAAATGTCTTCTTGTATAGCTCTGGGTCTGAACATCCTGCAGGTGTTACAAAATCAGTAATTCCGCCAATGTTTTCAAGAATTAAGATAGAACCTAATGTAATGAAAACTGAGCTTGTTCCGATTGCTGACTTAATGTATTTTGTCAAAATATTATCTGTTCTCTTAGCTGGATGATCCTTCATATATCTGTTAAGGATTGGCTCTCCACCAAATGCCATAGCTGCTAATGTGTCCATAATAAGGTTAATCCAGAGAATCTGAACAATTGAGAATGGCTCTGTCCAACCAAGGATTGGTGCAATAATGTTCATTAAAAGTGTACTGATGTTTACTGTAAGCTGGAAGATAAGGAACTTACCAACCGACTTAGCCATTGTTCTACTGTTAAGTACACAGTCCTTAATTGATGTCAAACTGTTGTTAAGAATAACAACATCACCAGCCTCCTGTGCTACTGCTGTACCATCACCCATAGCAAATCCAATATCGGCCTGCTTTAGGGCTGGTGCGTCATTAACACCGTCACCTGTCATACCACATACATTATCAAGCTGCTGTGATAATGTTACTAATCTCTTCTTATCAAGAGGCTTAGCTCTACTTACTACCCTTAAGTCAGGAAGTGCTTTTTTAAGCTCCTCATCTGACATCTTCTCTAATTCTTCATGTGTGAGAACTACATCCTTGCTCTCATCCTTAAGGATTCCGGCTTCCTTAGCAATTGCTACTGCTGTTTCCTCTGCATCTCCTGTAACCATTACTACCTGGATACCAGCCTGATTTAAAATTTCAACAGTCTCGATTGCATCTGTTCTTACATTATCTCGGAGACATAATACTGCCATGAGTACTGTCTTTGCACCATCAATCTTGGCAACTGAAAGAAGCTTCATTGTTCTCTTAGCCTGAACATGCATCTGCTCCTCAACAGTCTTTTTCTCTGTTGCAGTAAACTCCTTCTCTGTTCCGTCTGGAAGAATATAATGTGTTACCTGACCAATAATGTTCTCTGTAGCACCCTTCCAGTATACGAGACCATTTTTGAGCTTAACAGTTGCACATTTCTTCTCTGAGTCGAATCCACTAATCTCCTCAACCTTATCAGGATCGTTCTTTGAATCATCATATCCATTACTAATTGCATATGAAAGTAATGCTCTGTCCATGTTGTTACTTCCGATTGCTTTGCCTTCAGAAGAAATTTTTGCAAGGTTGTTAAGGGTAATAGCCTCAATAAACTCACTGTTCTGGATACTGTCTACAATCTTTCCATCACCAGTAATAAATTCAACTAATGACAGGTTACCTTCTGTAATTGTTCCTGTCTTATCACTGAATAAAACGTTCATGTAAGCTGAATCTGAGAATGCTGCCTTATGGCTAACAAGAATATTCTTCTTGTACATTGACTCTGTATTCATTGACTGAACCAGGCTGTTCATCATTGGAAGTCCCTCTGGAACTGCCATAATTACGATGGAAGCCATAAGCATAACAGCCTCAGCAATTAATAAAATTACAAAAACAGGTGTAACAGTTTCTGTGGTTCTTATTGCAGAAAGAACTACATGTAAAACACCGGCAATTGCAGCGGCTGAAACACCTAACTTACCGATTCCGGCAGCTACAACCTCAAGCTTTAAGCTGGAAGTATCTTTTCTCTCTTCCTCTTCATTATCGTCTGTTAATGCCTTGTTAATCTTACCTAATTCTGACTCATCACCAATTACTGTAGCAACCATGTAGCCCTCGCCTGAAGTAACAACAGAGCCCATAAATACCTTGCTGGCTGATGCGTAGTCTGTTGATTCAGCCTCATCCATATTAGCTGCTGCAGTCTTTGTCTCGTCCCTTGACTCTCCATTAAGAGCAGCCTGTGACACCTTAATGTTACCATCAAATAACACACCATCTACCGGAACCTTGTCACCTGCCTGTACAAGAATTGTGTCACCCTTTACAATCTCGCTTGTAAGAATGTTAACAAGCTTGCCATTTCTCATTACCTTGGCATATGTCTTATTGTACTCCTCCTGAAGTGCCTCACTTCTTGAAGTATTTCTGTACTCTGATAATGTGCTGAATCCGGTTGCAAGACCGATTGCTAATACAATACTTACAATCTCAATTGCATCATTTCCGCCACCAATTTCTGGGAAAAATACTCCTAATACCGCTAATGCAACCTTAAGAATAAGAGCTGCACATAATACCTTAATCCAGATATCATCAAATGCTCCAATAAACATGGACCAAAGTGACTCTGTCTCTTTTTTAGCTAATTCATTAGTTCCATACTTTGATTTGCTTTCGTCAACCTGGGCATCTGTAAGTCCCTTCATTAACTCTACTTTATTAATATCACTCATTGCTTCTGAATGACCTCCTTAAACTATTTATAGGAAAAGAGGAACTACATCCATAGCCCCTCTCCATTCTATTATTAATCCATTAATTACATAAATCTTCTGCAAAGCTCTCCGATTCCAGGATCATTTGTAGCATTTCCTATAGCATTGAATTTCCACTCACCATTGTGTCTGTATACTTCACCGAAAATCATGGCTGTTTTTCCAGAATAATTCTCAGTTAAGTTGAATTTACACATCTCATTATTATTTCTGGCATCTACCAAACGAATAAAGGCATTCTCAATCATTCCAAAGTGCTGTTTTCTCTCAACAGCCTGATAGATGTTAACAACGATAACGATTCTATCATACTGCTCTGGAACCTGGTTCAAATCGATAGTAATCTGCTCATCATCTCCATCACCAGCACCTGTAAGGTTATCACCCATATGGTTAACAGTTCCGGATTTGTGTCTTAAGTTACCAAAGAAAACCAAATCCTCTTTTGTAACGAACTTTCCATTCTGTAACATGATAGCTGAAGCATCACAATCAATATCTGCTCCACCACCGAATAATGAACCAAGAAAGCCACCTTTCTTAACTTCATCCCATCCAAGACCAACAACTACTCTTGTTAACCCTGCATTTTCCTTAGAAAGATTAACCTTCTGTCCCTTTTGCAAACTAATTGACATAACGTCCTCCTATTCTACATCAACTCCATAATTATTACATAAGGCAGCTAAACCACCCTGGTAGCCACTTCCAATGGCGTTGAACTTCCACTCATCACCATTCTTATATAACTCACCGAATACTGCTGCAGTCTCTATTGAGAAATCCTCACCAAGATCATATCTGAGAAGCTCCTCGCCATTAGCCTCATTGTAAATTCTAACAAATGCATTAGAAACCTGGCCAAAGTTCTGGCGTCTTGACTCTGCGTCATAAATTGTTACTGTAAATGCAATTCTTGTAATATTAGCTGGAACCATAGAAAGATCAATCTTAATCTGCTCGTCATCACCGTCTCCAGCTCCTGTAAGGTTATCTCCTAAATGCTGTACTGCACCTGATGGATGAGTAAGATTTCCATAAAATACGAAATCATTTGAACCGGAAACCTTTCCTGTATCTGTTAAACAGAATGCTGCTGCATCCAGGTCGAAATCTCCGCCTGTATCAAATGCGTTAACATCCCATCCAATTCCTACTACTACGTTCTTTAATCCTGGGTTACCCTTTGTAAGGCTAACCTTCTGTCCCTTCTGTAAACAAACTGGCATATTATTACCTCCTATAAAATGCAAATTAACTAAGCTACTTCAATTCCATAATGACCACAGAGTGCTGCAAGTCCACCCTGGAATCCACTTCCAATAGCGTTGAACTTCCACTCACCATTGTGTCTGTAAAGTTCTCCAACAACAACAGCTGTCTCAATTGAAAAATCCTCTCCAAGATCATATCTAATAAGCTCTGTGTTAGTTGACTCATCTACAAGACGAATAAATGAATTAGAAACCTGACCAAAATTCTGACGTCTTGACTCTGCGTCATAAATTGTTACTGTAAATGCAATTCTTTCAATATTGTCCGGAACCTTAGTTAAGTCAACTAAAATCTGCTCGTCATCTCCCTCACCTTCACCTGTAAGGTTATCTCCCATATGCTTCATTGACTCAGAAGCATGCTCAAGATTTCCATAGAAGATGAACTCCTTCTCTGTAGGACACTTTCCGTTAGCACCCAACATAAATGCAGCAGCATCAAGGTCAAAATCAGCACCTGAATCAAATG
Source organism: Agathobacter sp. (assembly GCA_036311465.1). Taxonomy (GTDB): domain Bacteria; phylum Bacillota; class Clostridia; order Lachnospirales; family Lachnospiraceae; genus Roseburia. Next base: position 18,277 of record JAXJPW010000033.1, on the reverse strand, counting down.
CATTAACATCCCATCCAAGTCCAACCATGATACTCTTAAGTCCTGGATTTCCTTTTGTCAAATCTACTTTCTGTCCCTTTGATAAATTGATAGGCATAACTTTACCCTCCTTATAAACTAAATAATTATATATATGTATTGTATATATTTATTGAAAAACTATTTATTTGCTGATGGCATATGGTATTCTCTATTGAATTCCTGCTTAATCGCCTCAAGTCTTGCCTGATCTTCGATTCGCTTCTTTCTGGCATCTTCCTGAATTCTCTTAGTCTCTTCGATACCACTTGTAATAGTTCTCCATGTAGTCTCAAGAGTCTCAATCTGAATTGAACTTCCTGATGCAAGTCGAGCAGTAGTCTTAGATACCTCAACTGTGTTCTGAGCATTCTTAATAAGCATCTCATTTGTCTTCTTATCCAGCTCTGACATTGCCTCTGCCTGAATCTTCTGTCTCTTAAGCAGAATTGCCTGCGCAAGAGCCTGCTTAAATACAGGAAGTGTTACAATAAAGGCTGAGTTGATTTTTCTAACTAAATTGTAGTTGCTAAATTCCATTGTCTTAATCATTGGAATAGACTGCATAGCAACATTTTCTGCTGTTCTCAAATCCTGAGTTCTCTGCTCCATCATCATAAGAGCCTGATTTAAACTGGTAAGCTCAAACTGGATTGACTGGTCACCAGTTGTCTCCATGTCCTGCTGTCTCTGGGCAATATATGCTTCAATCTCTCTGCAGGCCTGCTCTCCAGCCAAAATATACTTAACCAGCTCATGGTAGAAGTTAACATTAGCGTCGAACATTGTGCTTAACTTCTTGTTAGACTGCTTTATCTCAGCTTCATAGCCTTTAAGCTGAACATAAATCTTGTCAACCTCGTCACCCATTGTGTGATACTTGGCAAGTATTTTATCAAGCTGCTTCTTAAGATTTCCAAATAACTTATTGAAAAGTCCCGGGTTCTCCTTTATCTCATCAATATCAAACTGATCCATAATCTTGGCCAGTGTCTTAAGCATTTCGCTTGTATCATCAAGCTGAGACATATTCATGCTGTTAAGTACAACGTCTGATGCCTTTGATATCTCCTCTGCGACCTCTGCTCCGAAGGAAACAATTGTCTCAAGATTATTAACCTCGATTGTACTTACAATGCGGTCAACCTCTTCAGAATTAACTAATTCTGCGTTCATTTTCTCTCTGTCAGCAACAATATCATATTCTTCTACAACTGCAAGCTCCTCTTTAGTATCCGGAATATCTATAACAGTTGGTGTTGCTGTAGTTGTTGTCTTACTAAAATCAAGTCCCATAACTAATTACCTCGCTTAAAAATTTTATCGCGCCATGAACGGTGCGTATTACTTAATGAATGACTGTTCAGATTAGGAACCTGCATATCATACTTATATTCTCCAATCTGATGTTCTTCTATTATGTTACCATTAAAAAACTGCTCTACGCTTCTATATCCTGTTGGTACGAAGAAAATAACATCGAATCCAATCAGGTTAAGAAAAGCTACTAATATTGAATCCTCCAACGAAATTGGTGTCTCACCTGTAATGATATACATTAGCTTTGGATTCTTCTTAGTAAAGTCAAACTTTTGAATAAGTCTGACAATGTTCTTAGGCATGTTTAAAATCTGAGCTATTACGGTATATTCCATACCATTTTCTCCAATGCCCTTAATCAGCTTCTGATTAATCATTGCCTCCAGCTTATCAAGGATAAACTCCTGGATGTCTTCCCTCAAAATGCCATATTCATACTTTGGATGAGTCTTTATCCGGTTCTTCTGAAGCTTACCATTCCTATAGAATTCTACTGCATACTGCTTCATTGGATTAGCCTCTGAAGACTGAATAAATGGGGCCGCATTGACCACCAATGTATCCTCCGTAATCAGCTCAGCAATCGACTGCCAATATTTATTTATATCTCCGTCCTTAACGCCTGATACTTTTGAAAAGATGACTGGTATATTGACGGTTCCATCAACTGTGCTAAAGCCTGGTCTGTATTTTAGTTCCTCATCCCACATGAGCTTTATCTCTTCATACATTGTCTGAAGATTAATTACATTGGCTTTAGTATATTGCTGATTTCTATATACTCCAGTGTCCTGATACATCAGACTATCGAGTTCTCTCTCAGCATGATATGCAACAGTACCCATTCTCACCTGAGAATTATCCTGAGGATACAGGGTTATGGAAAGGCTCTCTGTGTAATTAACCTCATAGAGAAGCTTATCCTCCAGACAGCATCTGACATTCAGATTAGGACACAATATCAAAACATCTGTTGGTATTCTGGCAAGAAAGCTCATAAACAGAGCTTCATTAACATTCCTGCATCCTCCTAAATAGATGAAGCATCCTACATCAGGCTGTTTCCAATTAGAAAACAGCTGTGACATGTATCTCTTAAGCCAGCATAACAGATATACTGCTTTGTTAGTTAACTTGTTAAGGTTCTCACCTTCTCTTTTAGATTCCTCCAGAATAACATCTACAAAAGCCTTACGAATAATTCGCTGTAATTCATTATTAGCTGAATACTGAATGTTATTGGACAAGTCCAAAATCATCTGTTCCTGATTTGCATAATTATTTCTTCTTATTGAAGCAATCTCATCAGGAGTTGGGTTAGGAATCTCCTCACTTACAATTACCAGATTACGCTTTGCATTCTTAAGCTCCTGCTGCAATTGGAAAAGCTCATTGGTATAGGTAAGCTTATCCTCTGCGCCATTTATTCTACAAAAACAATTATAGAAAAAGTGGTCATCACTTCCTCTTAGGGTTACACTCTCCCGTATATCCTCGAGGCCTTTACCCTTAATCCATGCATTAGTGCAGTTGGCAATAGACGGCTTTGTTCCGTATAACCTCTCGCTATTCATATCCTTCTGAATGTCTTCTCTAACCTGCTTTATAGAATAGCCCTGTGGAAATGGTTGCAAACCACTTTGCTGATATTCCTCAGAAAGTGCTGAAGAAGGATCCAGCTTCTGATATTCCTGATCCCCTGAATACTGTAATAAAACCACATCACAGCCTGCATTTGAGAGAATAGAAATTAGAATTAACTCGTAGTTACTTATCTGGCCCTCATAAAGGATTTTGGGAATGCTATTCTCCCCTAACTGATTAACAACCCTTTCAAATTTATAATAAAGCCAACACATAAACTTTATATATGCATTTTTCAGCATATTGTCTGTCTTGCCGGCTTTACTCATGTTGTCTAATGCATCATATATGGAAGCTGCAACGTTCTGTCTCTGAAAATCATTCATTCGTGGCAGCCACTTTTTTAAGCTTGATGAAATGAAGTCCTGATTTTTCTGGAAATCCATTCCCATTATTTCATTATAATAGGCCAGGTTCTTCTCATCAGGATTAGGAATCTTACCCTCAATTACAACGCCAGTCTTTCTTGCTACGTCATAATACTTCTTAATAAATTGGCCTATCTCCTCTGAATATCCATTAATTCGGTAAAAATACACCCCTTTATCCTGTCTACTATTTAGTTCGACAAAATAGTCATTCAGGTCCCGAATTTTTTTGTGCATTAACATACTGCATTCTCACCTTCAATATCTATTCATCTTATTCTTGTTCATTACAAAGCCAAGACCTGCACCTACTCCACCACCAATAATATGGGTGAGATTAGAAATATTGTCCTGAACAAAAATACCCTGATAAATCTGTTGTCCTATATAGATTGCCGCAACCAGTATAAATGTTACCGGTATCTTTCCCTCCTTAAAGCTTGTAAAGGATGAAAGTAAAATTAAAGCAAAGACTACTCCACTTGCGCCCAACAGCATAACACGTGGAAAGAACACAAAATTAACAATTCCTGTAATTAGTGCTGTTGCCATTATTACGAACAGAATATTGGCTGAACCATACTTCTCTTCAAGTAACGGTCCAACTACAAGTATGAGCATTATATTACCCATAAAGTGTTCCCAGCCTGCATGACCTAACACATGTCCGAAGAATCTCACATAGGTTAGGGGGCTAAGCAGGGATGATCTATATACACTAAACAATGTCTTTGTTGTAAATCCGCCTGTAAGCTGATCTAAAATCATTACTGCAAAACATATAAATGTAAATCCCAGAATAATTGGCGAATTAAATGAAAGTTGTAATTTCCTGTTATCTGTATTCATTTTTTGCTCCGAAAATCATATATTTTTCTTGTATTAAATCAATTCAAATCTGCGTTAAAATTGTAACATAATAATACTCCATTATCAAGATTGCCACATATCAGCGCGTTACATTTTGTCGCATTTTTTGACATTGATTTGTTAATTTTTTCTTTATATTTCTTTCTGTAACCTTAATTTTGCTACTTAATTTACTAACCTGTAAATCCACTTGTAAACTCCAGAATATTCTCATAGCCAATTGCCAGATTAATATTCTGTCCACTGTCGATTCCTGCTGTACTAATACCCACTATCTCACCCTGCATGTTTAGTACTGCACCTCCTGAGCTTCCGTGGGAAATAGGAGCTGTAAACTGAATCATGTCTACTTCGTCTATTTTTCTGAAGCCGGAAATAATTCCGTCCGATACAGAATTAAATAGTCCAAGAGGACTTCCAATTGCAACCACCTTCTGACCTCTCACCAGCCTGTTCTTTCCTTTATAGATTGGTATTGGATTCAGCTGTCTCTCTATTCGAATGATTGCCAGATCTATTACGTTGTTATACTTAATTACTCTGTCTGTCACATATTCCGACTCATCATCCTCTATTCTTACAGAATAAAAACAGCCACCTGATGCTACATGATCATTAGTGAGAATATATCCGTCCCGGCCAATCATTATTCCTGAACCAGATCCAATAATCTGACCGTTTCTGTCATGAATTGAAATCATTACCACAGATGAAGCCAGTTGAGCAAGTTCTTCATAGCTTTTCTCTGCATCTGGTGCAGTTGCTACTGGGGCTGGCACTGCGGCTGCCATGCTTGGGGCTGGCATTACTACTGCTGGGGCTGGCGTTACTGGGGCTGCGGCTGCTATGCTTGGGGCTGGCATTACTGCGGCTGCCATGCTTGAGGCTGGGGCTGGCGTTACTGGGGCTGCGGCTACTTGGGCTGCGGCTGGGGTTGGCACATATGGTGTATAGTCTGGAACTACTGCTTCCCCAAAGGCCCCGCTATGTAAAGGGTTCGAATATTTTAATACCCTGCTGCTTATGTCAACATCACTTCTATTCTGTATCAATAGCACGTCACAGCCAATATAAGTCAAGAACAGATAGAATAAATATTCCTGCTCCTTGGTTACATTGTCTGCCACAAGCTTGATACAGGCTCTCTGAGACCAGGATTTAAAGCAATCTCCCAACTCCTGATCCAGCCAGTAAAGCAACTTTGTTCCAAAATTGCGAATCATTGAGTCAGATATATTGTCCCTTGAGTTCCTGTATTCGTTAATTGTCAATGATACTGCATTTGCAATAACCTTATCCAGCTCTGGTGTAGACTGAATTTTCTTAAATGTTCCAGCTCCATTATTATCTATATCCATGTATAGTTTAGAATAAAATTGTGAATCTTCTATGGATTTAAGAACTGGCAGACAACCAATTCTCCTATAAACCAGATTTCCATTCTCCATCTCAATATCCATTTTCCTGTCCACCTGAAGAATAGTTGGAATAAGCTCAGAATCTTCACCAATTACTCTCACAAAATAAACATCTCTGGTATTGTTACTATATCCTCCTCTAATACTGAAGAAGGACTGAATAGAATTAATATTCATCACATTATGTCTGAAACTAATCATTTCCATAAAATATTCATTATTCCTTTTCCTATGTGCTAATACTTACAACTCCCTCTATTTTATCACATGAAAACCACTTTTGTAGATTAAACTGTCTTTTTTATTAAAACAATGCTACAATGAGTTAAATGCGCAAAAAGGAGGTTAGTGTGAAAAATAACGTTTTATGCTATAGCGTAGGGGCACTTTTGTATTGTCCAGCAAATAAAACCACTATAGCAGATTCAATTATTAATGAAAAATTAGGGAAAAACTTTTCTCTGGCACTTTGTCTGGAGGATACAATTAACGATGACTTTGTTGATGAGGCTGAGCAAATTCTTGCTGAATCAATTAATAAAATATATACACAGTATCAGATTAAACCATTTTATTTGCCAAAGATTTTTATCAGAGTTCGCAATCCTAAGCAGATTTCCGTTCTTACCAAAAGCTTTGGAAAAGCAATTGATATTATTACAGGCTTTAATATTCCAAAATTCAATCCTGATAATGCTCAGCTGTATATAAATGAGATTATTCGTGCAAATGAGCTGGCAATAAAGCCACTTTATATGATGCCAATCTATGAAAGCTCATCGATTATTGATCCTCGCAATCGAGCAGAAATCCTCTATTCCTTAAAGGATACCCTGTCTCAGGTTGAAGATCGAGTGCTCAATATCAGAGTTGGCGGCAATGATTTATGCCATATTTTTGGGTTTAGAAGGCATTCCAATGAATCGATACACCGAATAAAGCCAATCTCTAATATCTTCTCGGATATTGTTACTGTATATGGCTCAGACTATGTAATTTCCGGACCAGTTTGGGAATACTACTCTGGAGATAACTGGGAAAAAGGTTTAGTGCAGGAGATTCAGGATGATAAGCTAATGGGCTTTACCGGAAAAACAGTTATTCATCCTAATCAAATTTCTGTTGTTAACAAAGCCTACCAGGTATCAAGAGCAGATTTTAACGATGCGCAGTCCATTCTCAACTGGAACAAAAACTCTAATTCCTTCGTGTCTGGCAGTCAGGCAAGGGAAAGAATGAACGAGTACAAGACTCATTTGAACTGGGCTCAGAAAACCTTATATCTTGCTGAAGCCTTTGGTATCTCAGAATAATTTAATGACAAAACAGACAAAGCAGGAATCATATCACAAAAATGATTCCTGCTTTATTATTTCTCTTAACCAATAATATTGTTGATTTTCTCCTTATGCTCCTCCTTAGAGATAATGCCCATCTGGAGCTGCATATCAATTTTTCTCAGCTGCTCATAATTATCGTATTTCTTCTTAATTACGGCAAGCTTCTCATCGTACTCTTCCTGTGTAAGAATATCTAACTCCATGGCTTTGTCAAGCTTGGCTTTCTGTGCCTCGTACTCCTCTAAAGCCTTCTTCTGACGGCGCTCTTCCTCATCTTTTTTTGCCTCGAGCTCCTTCTCTTTTAGTGAAGTATTCATCTCCTCAAGCTTATCAAGGTCAGGCTTCATTACATCAAGAATGTCTGATATATCAAAGGCTTCACTTGCATCTGCCTTGTTCATATATTCCAAATATCTCTTTCCAATAGCGGCATAAGACTCATCAAGTCTTCTCTCTACAACCGACTTCTGAATTTTCAGACCTGCAATCTCACTCTGTTCCTTTGATGTGCTGTAAATTGATGACCCAATATTCTTAGCGGAATCGATAACATTCTCTCCCACTTCTTTTACTACCTTTGTTGCCTTATCGAACATATCCATATGATACCTCCTTTTTTAAATCCCATAATTAGTGTCTATATATCCAATGCAATTTATGCATCAGCTATCTTTTTAATAATACCACAACACTTGTAATGTGTAAGTGGATAGTACTCAATCGGAACATTTTTCTCCTGGGCAAGTCTTACAAGATGTCCCAGCTGAGGATCCCCCTTGTATCTCTCATCAATAAGAATTTTCCATGGTACTCTTCTTAGCAGCACTCTTGTTGCCTCTCCAATTCCCGGCTTGATAAGATTGATGTCATCTATGTCAAAATGTCTGCCTATCTCAATTACTTCATCAAGTCCTTTTCCTTCGAGCTTCTTATCTGAAGCTGCAGAGGAATTCTCCAAGGAAAAATTCTTCTCTATTGCCTGAATAAAATCATAGGATAAATCCGAGTCCTTTAACTCACCATAGTAGACTGCTCCATGAAAATCATCCTGACCGATAATATCACTTCGCAGAAAAGTTCTGCTTACAAGGCCTGAAACTGTGCTGTTTAAGCATGAGCTTGGAATCAAAATATCATCGTGAGTTCCGCAAAGCTCTGTAACATTGGCCGGGTCAGCAACTACAGCTATGTCGGCTGACACTCCTTCATATGCCCCTATGTCCTTTTTGAGTTCGTTGAGAATAGCTCCTTTTCCAATCCACCCGTCAACAAACAACAGCTGCTCCGGCCTGTATTTGCTTAACAGGTATTTCATGGCATTGTCATCAATTCCTCTTCCTCTTATTATGGATATGGAAAAATGTGGTACATCTATACTGTACTTATACTTAATATATCTCTTGACCAGGATTCCAATTGGAATTCCGGCTCTGGCAAGGGAAACAAGAACTACCTCCCTGCCTTTGGCTTCTATTATTTTGTCTGATAAAACTCCAATTGCCTGGGCTACAGGCTTTGAATAATTCTCCAAGGCCTCATAATATACCTGCATGTACTTTTCTGTAGGTACATATTCAATTGGAAGCATCTCACTGTAATGCTTTCCAGACTGGATAAGCTTTTCCCGCTCTTCCGTAGGCTGAGGCTTAACCATGCCAGTTATGTCCTTTAGTAAAAGGATAACGTCCTGTTCTGAATATGAGCTTCTCATCTTAGCACCACCTTACCACTGAAATATGTTCATTTTGTGTCCTAAGGGCATTAACCAGAGTCACAAGCCCCTCCTCAACTAATGGTGAATCTGTAACAATAAATACTCTGTCATACTCACCTAAATCATAAATAAAGGTTCTTCTTTGTGCATCATATAAGCTTTTGAGCTCATATCTGAAATGTAATGGATAGTCTCGTTCCATGCTTACGGCAATTGGACTGCGTGTTGTAGAATGGCATAATACCTGATTGCCCTGTTTCTCTAATCTCTCTCCCACATAGAGAGCAGGAAACATAAATTCCTCTGTTCCAATTACGAGAATTCTCTTGTCAGACATATTTCCGATTTCCTGCTTCAGGCCATTCCATAATCCCTCACAGGCCTTTTCATATTCCTTTGAATCTACCAGTCTTCTTGCATCCATTCTACTAGAAATGTTAATTGTGGCATAATCCTCCACTGATCTGGTAATGCAATCGTAATAATTACCATTGCCTGCAAACTTGTCCGCAATCTCTCCATAATTGCTGTGGTCTGTCTTAACCAGATAATGAAGATTAATTCCTCTGGACTTATACTGTTCCAAATGCTCTGCCGCCATACCGTTAAGCAATGATGCTACAGAATATTTGAATCTGCCACTATATTCTCTGTCCAGAATATTTATTATATTAAGAATTGTATTTCCTGTTGTCACTTCGTCCTCCACAAATACAATTCTGTCAATTTCCTCTGCAACTGCATCAATGTCATCCTTTACCAGCTTCTGCTCTGTTGCATGACTATGCTCCTCCGAAAAGAATAAATATTCTACCTCCGGGATTGGCTCTCTTGTTGTCTGAATATACTTTGCACCGATTGCTACCGCTGCCTGTGCCCCAATGGCAGTTGCAGTCTCTGCAAAACCTACCAGCAACAATCTCTCATCCCTGTACTCTTCCTTAAAAGTTTCTGCAAGCTCTGTAAAAAGCTTTAATGCTTCTGAGGGTTTGACCGGTATATGCTTTCCCTGTAATGGATCAACCACCAGATAGCTTCTTTTCGTATTATTTTCCCTTTTTGCGATTCTAACTAAACTACTCTCCGTGTACTCCACTTAAAAATCCTCACTTCTCATAAATTGTCATAGAAGCCATTATACACTCTTTTTGTGGGTTTATCCATATATATTGCTGTTTAGCACATTATTCTTATATTTCTTAAGTTCGTTTACATAAATTTCGCCACTTGTGGAAAGCTTGGCAGCCTTACGTTTGATATATCCGATTCTCATCTTTTCAGATTCCTTAAGGGCTATTGCACGATAGCCATCACCATTTAATTCCTCACAAATTATACCCGAGCATAAGGTATAGGCGTTTAATCCCACCATAAGATTCAACAGTGTTGCCCTGTCACTGGCCTTAATCAATCTCTTGTAGTCGTAAGTGCTCTTAACCTCCTCCGCCAGGTAGAAGGATTTGTTATTTCCCTGATCAAAGGACAGACATGGATACTCTTCAAGATCCTTCATAGTGACATACTCTTTGTCTGCCAGTGGATGCCCCGACCATAAATAGGCATATGTATCACATGAAAAAAGTTCAGTAAACTCCAGCGCATTATCCCGAAGCATTTTACTAATTATCTGTTCGTTAAAATCATCTATATATAATACGCCTATTTCTGATTTAAAGTTATGAACATTCTCTATTACTTCTCCTGTTTTTGTCTCGTAAATAGCAAATTCATAATTGTCTATCCCCTGTTGATTAACAGTTTCGATAAATGCATTAACTGCGAATGTATAGTGCTGAGTAGAAACAGAAAACCTCTTCTTAGACTCCTTTCCTATATATCGGTCTTCCAATAAATTGAACTGTTCACATACCTGGCGGGCATATCCAAGAAATTCCTCGCCATGAGGAGTAATTTGTATGCCTCTGTTAGATCTTAGAAAAATGTCTATTCCAAGCTCTGACTCCAATTCTTTTACAGCTTCTGACAAGCTGGGCTGTGATATAAACAGGTGTTTTGCCGCTTCGTTCATTGATCCACAATTTGCAATTGTAATAACATATTTAAGTTGCTGAAGTGTCATGTTCTACTCCTTCATTCCTATTCATTCTGCTTTTTATTCTATTTTTTCATTCTATAGTCCGTTCTATAATTCTATTCTATATCTCCGCTCTGCATATTCCCTGTCTAGCCTGCCAGTTTTTCGGTTATTGCCTTCGCCAATGCTGCATGTCCCTCTTTTGTCAGATGCTCCTGATCTACCTCTGAAGGCTGCGCAACATCTGATGCTGCCAGAAAGCTGCAACCGTATTTCTCTGCAATTTTTTGATAGACTCCCTTTAACTTTTGGGAGGTCTCAACAGAAATCTGATTAAATTCAGGATCAAACTCCTCTTCCCACACTCGTTCCCCTAAATGTATAGGAGACAGAAGCAGAATATCAATTGTTTCATCCAGATCCCTAATCTGATTAATCAGCTTTTCCACTCCTTTACCAATAACCTCCGCAGATGCATTGTATACTGTCTTGCAGTCATTTGTTCCCAGCATGAGAATAACCTTGTCCAACGGGAAGTGACTTTCCAGAGCAACAGGAAGATAATCAATTCCTCTTCTGCCCGGTCTTAACTGATCTGGAAAAATACTTGTTCTCCCAACCAAGCCTTCTTCGATTACACGATATCCACTATCCTTTAAATTATTGGCAAGAATCCCTGTCCATCGAAGGTCTTCTGAATATCTGTCCCCGGTCCCGGGTATATAGCCATATGTATTTGAATCTCCAAAGCATAATATAGTTTTCATACGATACAACATCCTTTCACATAACTTATTGATTAGATGTATATATCATACTAATTATATAGGAATAATTCCAATATGTAAATACATGCACTGGTAATAAGTAAAACTTATAACAACATTTTGATTACTGCCGTATTGGCATATGTAAGTGGATCATTATGTATGAAAAAGATTACCCCCTCTATTGGTGCATAGAGAGTCTCCAAAATTGTTCCTTCATATGGGTCCAAAATATTTGCAAGTGGAGTTCCTCCCTCCACTTGCTCGCCGGCCCTGACAAGTGGTTCAAAGAAACCGGACTTTGCAGTTCTGACAGAAATAAACTCTGTATCATCAACTACTCTTGTCTTTTTTTCCATAATTGCTTCATATTTGATTATTCCCTTATTGGCCAGAAAATTCATAATTGAAAGCACCGCCTGGCCTGCGCCTTTTTTGCTGATACTCTCTGTTGTATTGGTATAGAGTGAAAATGCTTTTGTATTCCATACCTGCCAATTATAGTTGAGGGTTGCTGTATCATAAGGTCTCACATTTCGTTCAACTATATATTTTAACCCAAATTTGTATGCCTCTTCCTGGGTTGTATATCCCTCTTTCATATATCTGACATGGGGTACAAAATCACCTGGCATATAAAATGAAGTGAACTGTATTCCATATTCATAGTCCATTATTTCCCTGAATACTCCATCGGCAATCCTCTGTGTTGTCTCACCAAGGTCATATCCTGGGAACATTCTGTTAATATCTGTGTTATCTGTAGGCCAGAATCTTTTTTGTATATTAACAGAATAAGGGTTAATTGAAGGAATTATGAGAATATTATGGCCCTCTTTGATTCGGCCTTCCTCCTCCAGCTGCTTCATTTTCTTAACCAGCTGAGAACAGCAGTACAGCTGCTGGATTTCATTTCCTCTTGAGTTTCCCACAATACAAACTGATTTCTTGCCTGAACCAAATTCATATCCAGTAACCCTGAAATCATCTCTGTATAATCCCTTTATTTCATAGATAAGCTTCTTATTCATAGATGCAGACCTCCTCTTTTAGAATACGTCCCATTAAAGAGCCCTCATCTACAATCGGATAGTCTCTCAATGTAAAAAGGAGTCCACTCTGGGGTGCTCTTACTTCATCCAGAACTTTTCCACTTAGAGGATTTATGATTCTTCCTATAATATCTCCCTTAGATAGCTTTGCTCCATGACTTATCTCCGAGATAAACACTCCACTTGCTGTGGCATTTAAATAGCACACATCATCAGGATTTTTTGAAATCATAGGGGTTTTTACTTTTGCTGTAGACAAATCACCCTTCCATATTCCAAGCTCCATCATAAGATTAAAAATTCCGTCTACAAGCTGGTCCCCGTATTTCTTTGTAATCCTCATTCCCACTCCCATTTCAACAACAAGAACCGGGGTTCCAATGCTGTTTAAACTATGGGCAAAGGTAGACTCTAATACTGTACTGGCTCCATGAACCCAGATAAAATCAATATTGGCTTTCTTTGCAAGGGGAACAAGGATATCTGCATGTAACTCATTAATTCTTATCTGGGGAATCTCTGTCAGATATATGTTACTTGCATGAATATCCAAAACGCAGTCTGAACCTGCTATGTCCTCCATTATTCCTGCTGCAAGATATTCTGTCATATTTCCATCAATATTTCCTGGGAAAAGTCGGTTCATATCCAAATCAAAAGCCGGTATTCCTCTTGTAATCGAATCAATACCAAGGGGATTTATTGCAGGATAAATGTCTACAATTCCTGTAAGCTTTTCTTTTTCCAGCTGAATTCTTCTTTGTAATTCATAGCATACATACTGACCTTCCAGCTCATCCCCGTGTATGCCTGTAACTACGCTGATTCGCTTCAGCTGAGAATCTGTCTGTGCTTTTCCTTCCGGCATAATCCTATTCTTTTTTACCATTAGCTTCTCATCAACAGGAAGCCCCACTGATGTTACTATTTCTTCCATATTAAGTTAACCAAGCCTTTCAACTATGTTTCTCTTCAACTAGAGATAATATTTTTCAACTATTACATTTATCTCCTGTATCTGTTGTCCCCCTCCCCACATTACGCCTCTGTTAATAGCGCAATCTGTCGCATCTCTTCCAACTCCAAGCTTTATATATTCATCTGTAATTTCCCGATTATGTGTTGGATCAAAGCCTACATAATTATTGTCACAAACCGCTTCAACCCAGGCGTGGCTTTTTCCTTCTCCCACAATTAAGCCACATACATATCTTGCCGGAATTCCAAATATCCTAAGCAGACTAATAAATATATGCGAAAAATCCTGACATACTCCTTTTCCGTTGGCAAATGCTTCCTCTGCAGTAGTCTCAATCACTGTGCTGCCTGTTTCATATGTCATTTTTTCATATACCAGGTTCATAAGCTTATTACATTTTTCTTTGTCTGTAAGGCAGCCTGCTATTTGGCCTTCTATCTCTTTGGCATATCCATTAATTGCATCACCTGGAATACATTTTCCATGTGGATACTTATACATGCCTACCAGATTCTCATCTACCTCGCCTGTGATGCTTATTGGACTTGTCTCCACCAGGCCCTTAATTGTGAAATCGAATTCTGAATGAAGCTCATTAAGGCTTCCGATAATCTGTGCATTACCAAAAGAATCCTTGCTTTCTGAGTAACGTGTGGGAGGGCGCAAACCTATTTCATAAGATATACTTTTCTGCCTATAATCATCTGTTGGAATAGATTTAATCGTGAAATAGCATTTGTTTACGGGCTGGGAATAATTGATTTTCATCTTGTATTCATAATTCAAAAACGCCACTTTATCACCTTCTTATTTTATTTGATCCACAATTGACTCTACGCAGACAATTATCTTCTTGTAATCCACGTTTTTCTCGTTAATTAGTCTGCTTACCTGACTAAGAGAATTTTCGTTATACTTCATTCCACTTCTCAATACACGTGGAATCATTCTATGTATCTCTCTGTCTAATCTCTTCTTGTCAATCTCAAGCCTTGCATAAAGATCAACCCTTTCTATACGCTTTCCTGCTTTGATAATATTTCTAATCTGTTCCACATCAATCTGGTCATCTACAAGACCCCAGAAGGATAGAATGTCATCTGAAATATGTTGCAGTTCAATAAGAGGTGCATCACTCTGTGCAGCCTTATTCATTGCATATATTGCCATCTGTATATATGAAAGTGCTTCCGATCCAATTGTTTCCCTAAGAACAATTGCATTGTCATAAGCTCTGTTCAGATTACTTATAATTGAATCTGGAATACTGGCATCAAATGGATATCTCATTAGAAAATCCTTCTTTGATTCATATATATTTGGAATATCTAACAAGTCGCAATAGTTTCCAAATACCTCATCTGTGCCATCAATCATCCTGTCAAAGCTTTTTGCATATATTCTAAGTGTTGTATACACTCTTTCTGTATATCTTCCTAACCAGTATAAATGGTCAACCTGTTCTACCGAGATAATACCCATGTGTCCTTGAAACCTCCTCCTTGTGATGAATTTACAATAAACGAATCCGGATTTCTGGAAAATCGTGTAAGACCGCTTGCCCACACCATTGGCTCCTCTGACATTAATACAAAAGCTCTTAAGTCAGCTTTTCTTGGAACAATTTCTCCTTCATCCAATATATCTATATCCTGAAAATCAATTACTTCCTGAGCAATAAACCGCCTTGGTTCTGCTTTTAGCAGCTCTATGAAATCAGCCTTCTGCTGAGCTGTCATGGAATTGCCAAATACAACCCCGTATCCGCCGGCCTCTGCCACATCCTTAAGAACAAGATTGTCAAAATTCTCAAGCACATATTTCATATCCTCCTCATAAAATGGAAGATATGTTGGAGCATTTTTCAGGATTGGTTCCTCATTCAGATAATACTTAATCATCTTTGGAACAAAATAATAGATTCCCTTATCATCTGCCACGCCATTTCCTGGTGCATTAATCAGAGCAACATTGCCCTTTCTATAGACATCATAAATATGTGGGATTCCAATCAGTGACTCTGGATTAAAGTTCATTGGATCCAGATATTCATCTGAAATTCTTCTGTATACTGCACCTATTTTCTCCTTTTCACCGTTAGCACTGATGTAGTATAAGTTGTCATTTTCCACGAAAAGCTCTGAGCCTGTCACTAGATGTGCTCCTGTCTTTTCCGCAAGATATGAGTGCTCAAAGTATGCAGCATTATATCTTCCAGGGGAAAGAATTACAGTATGTCCACCGGTATTTACATAATCCATTGTCTTACGAAGCAGGTCAGCGTAATTTCTGTTATCGAGGAGCTTAATATTGCGAAAGGTCTCAGGCGAGCTTCTTCGGCAAAGTTCTCTTGCAATCATTGGATATGATGCTCCTGAAGGAACTCTTAGATTATCCTCAAGAATATACCACTGATTATCCTTGCCCTTTACCAGGTCAATTCCGGAAATGTGTGAATATATACCTTTTACAGGCATTACACCCTCACACTCTGCCATATATCCTGAAGATGCATAAATGAAATCTTCAGGAACAACATTGTCCTTTACAATCTTCTTCTCTGAATAAATGTCCTTCAAAAACAAATTAAGAGCCAAAACCCTTTGCTTTAGCCCCTTTTCCAACATTTCAAATTCAGCATATTCAATTATTCTTGGTATTGAATCGAATGGAAATAATTGCTCTTTAAATGTGTTGTTCTTATAGATTCCAAATTTAACACCATAGCGGGCTAATAAATTATTAATTTTATCTGTATGCTTTGTCAGCACCTGTTCTATACTTTTCATGTTATTAGTCCTCCTCTCTTTTGATAATAGAAAAAGGCGCCTATGCATCTGTGCATAAGCGCCTTCGCTCTTCTACTGTAATATACAATAGGGTGTCGAATTTTGTCAACAAAAAGGAAAAATAAGTTTTACTCTTTTCATTTCAAATAAATTGCTCTACAATGTGAAATCATATTATCAGGGAGGCGTCATATGGATTTATTTGATATTGTTGGTCCTATTATGGTTGGACCCTCCAGTTCTCATACCGCTGGAGCAGTTCGCATTGGATATGTAGCCAGTCGTCTTTTAGATGAGCCTGTCAAAAAAGCTACTATCCTCTTACACGGTTCCTTCTTTGCTACCGGCGACGGACATGGAACACGAAAAGCAATTGTAGCTGGTCTTTTGGGAATGGCTCCTGACGATTATCAGATTGCAAACAGCTTTAAAATCGCCCAGGAACAGGGAATGGAAATAGAGTTTGGAGAGATAGAGCTGGAGGATGCTCACCCCAATACA
Organism: Agathobacter sp.; assembly: GCA_036311465.1. Classification (GTDB taxonomy): domain Bacteria; phylum Bacillota; class Clostridia; order Lachnospirales; family Lachnospiraceae; genus Roseburia. The sequence goes on along the minus strand of JAXJPW010000033.1, from coordinate 1,462 downwards.
GCAGTTCTTCGCCTAAAGGGAATTACCTCCAGTGAAATCGAAGTTCAGGCTTCTTCCATAGGGGGAGGTCGAATAAATATCGATAAAATTGATGGAATTAATACCAACTTCTCCGGGGATAATCCTACACTTATTGTCCATAATCTTGATCAGCCCGGACATGTGGCGGAAGTAACCTCTATGCTAGCTCATAAATCAGTAAATATAGCAACAATGCAGCTTTTCAGAAGCGATAAGGGACAAAATGCTGTTATGGTTTTGGAATGTGATCAGCCAATTCCTGAGGACGGTATCTCATGGCTTGCCCACGTGGAGGGCGTCCTGAGAGTAACCTACTTCCCGGGCTGTTAACTTTTCAGCATTATTTTGAACAAAGGAGCACTTGCAATGTTAAAATATCATTCATTAGCAGAATTAAGCGATTTATGCCTTACAAAAGATAAAGAAATGTGGGAAATTGTGCTACAGGCAGAATTGGACGAGAGTGAGCGTACAGCTGAGGAATCTACCGGGAAAATGCTTAAGATGTATCAGGCCATGAAAAGTGCAGACCAGCTTTACGACGGCAATCTCCGTTCCGGTAGCAAACAGGCCGGTGGAGACGGCGCACTTCTCCAACAATACAATGAATCCGGCCAAAACATCTGTGGAGATTTCATAGGAAAGGTCATGGAAAAAGCTATTAAAATGGGCGAATCTAATGCCTGCATGAGACGTATTGTTGCGGCTCCAACTGCAGGTTCCTGCGGTGTTCTTCCTGCAGTTCTCCTAAGCTACGCTGAGGACTACAATGTAGATGACGAAAAAATGATTCACGCCCTCTATATTGCCGCTGGAATTGGAAAAGTCATTGCAGAAAACGCCTCTATTGCCGGAGCCTCAGGTGGATGCCAGGCGGAGATTGGCTCTGCAAGCGCAATGGCAGCCGGAGCTCTTACCTATCTGCAGGGCGGTGATCCCACAGCTATAATCCATGGGGCCGCTCTTGCTCTCAAGAATTTTCTTGGACTTGTGTGTGATCCCGTTGGAGGACTTGTGGAAGTACCCTGTATCAAGCGTAATTCCTATGGTGCAGTCAACGCAGTAGTATCTTCGCAGCTTGTAATGGCTGGAATAAGAAGTGCAATCTCACCGGATGACGTTATTGACAGCATGAAGCGCATAGGAAATCAGATGCCAGCCTGCCTTAAGGAAACCAGTCAGGGCGGTCTGGCTGTAACTGAATCAGCCAGAAAATATATGGGAGGGAGCCTTATGAACTAAGGCTCCTCCATCTAGTATTGTGGTGTCTTTTTTTCTCAATTTATGTAATACTATATAAAACCCAAAATCAAATTCTAGCAATTTTGCTCAATTGCTTTCCTCTCCCCTTAATGCTACAATTCTCATACAAGTTGATTATCGCGATGTTTCAACTCCATACTTGGTCAATTCATGACAGTTTTCATTTCGTCAATTAATC
>JAXJPW010000032.1:0-2065 GCA_036311465.1 Agathobacter sp. | reverse complement strand
CATTTTCCATCATCTCCCCCAGCACCGCCTCCGGCACCGGCTCCTGATGAAAACGCCTGTAAGTCCTCATTCCCTGATAATCCATAATCCTGCCTCCCCCAAAAACATGGTAGTGTCAAAAACTACCCGTTTTTATAATTCAAAAATACCTCAAAACATTGATTTATTGGAAGTTTGCAAATAAAAAGAGCATTGACCTCCAAAATGAAGTATAATGAGTTCACCACAAACCATTACCATCAAAGGAGACAATGCTCGTGGATATTATACTCTATTTACTCCAGATTATTCAATACCAACATAAACAAATTTGCTGGCTTTTTAAATTTATTTGCAAATACATCCCTCTCAAACAATGGTACTTCGATGATTCACATTCTCCGAAATACCAAAAGTTTAAAATTGATGAGCTTCCCAAAATCGTCTATTACGAAAAATGGGATTACAAGGATTATATCCCCTATCTTGAATGGAGATACGGCAAGAAAATCAAGCCTGTGAAACGACGTTCTGAATGCGATATTGACGATAGCTGCACATGCCCTCGCTGTAACGCTCCTAAGCCATATCTCTACCAAAATAACGGCTCTAAGGGACAACTCATGTGCAAAGTCTGCTCCACCACATTCGTACCTGAAGAAAATCGTTTCTCAAAATCCTATTCCCTGAAATGTCCGCATTGCAACCATTCGCTGGTTCCTAAGAAAGAACGCAAGCAATTTATTGTTCACAAATGCGTGAATCCAAAATGTCCCTACTATATACACAACCTGCACAAAGTCGATAAAGAAGACCTTGTGTACAAATATGGCAAGAACAAATACAAACTCCATTACATCTACCGGGAATTCCAGATAGATTTTTTTCGTATGGATTTAAACAGCCTCCCAAAGAACGCCTCCTCTCTAAAATTTAGCAAGCACGATCAGCATGTAATGTCTCTCTGCCTCACATACAAAGTCAATCTCGGATTATCACTCCGTAAAACAGCCCAGGCATTAAAAGACATACACGGCATAAGCATATCCCATCAACATATTGCCAACTACTGCAAAACGGCTTCTGCATGCATAAAACCATTTGTAGATACCTATGACTATAAGACAGGCAATGTATTTACTGCCGATGAAACATACATAAAAATCCGTGGCATCAAAAACTACATCTGGTTGATTATGGATGCTGCAAAACGCTCAATTATAGGCTACCAAATATCTGATAACCGTGGTGTAGGTCCATGCATCATGGCAATGCGAATGGCATTCAGGCATTTAAAAGAGCTGCCAGCAAATTTTAAATTTATTGCAGATGGATACAGTGCATATCCTCTTGCTGCACAACAATTCTTCCGAGAATACGGAGAGAAATTTAATCTGTCAATTACCCAGGTGATAGGTCTTGCCAACCATGACGAAGTATCCCAAAAATTCAGGCCATACAAGCAGATAATTGAGCGATTAAACCGCACCTACAAGGCTTCCTATCGCAAAACCAACGGATTTGATAATATAAATGGGGCTGCGTATGACCTTGCACTATGGACTGCGTATTACAACTTCCTGCGACCACACAAACACAACAACTACCATGTCTTAAACGAAGTAGGGATGCTGTCAAAAGCTGATACAATGCCAGGAAAATGGCAGCTGCTAATATTCCTGGGGCAACAAACAATCCTGAACATGCAAAACGCCAACGGCACTAACTGTTCTTAGATTCTGAGCCTGAGGCAAACGACCAAGCCACCGCAAAGCGGCATGCCCTTGATGGCACGAAAAAGAACTGCTAAACTGCTGTGAGCGACGGATGAATAAATAACTAACTGTTCTTTAGTTCTTCACCGTCGGCAATCCACTCCCAGCAGTTCTTTTGCGTGCTGTCAAGGGTGGCTGGTCATCCACCACCACTTAAAAAGTTGTAATTTGGGAGAGTTCATCTAAGATTTTTTTATTTGTTCATTTTTCATATCTCATTTGACACTACCTTCTGATTCTGGCTGTAAAAAAATAAACCGGCCACAAGCCTGAAAAGCTTTGACCGGCAAATACCTATGGATGAAATCATG
>JAXJPW010000031.1:0-71105 GCA_036311465.1 Agathobacter sp. | reverse complement strand
TCACCCTTACGCTGCTGAAGCTTTGAGATAACTGCTCCGGTAAAGTCGTCAGGAACATCTACGTAAGCCAGCTCCATTGGCTCAAGCTTCTTGCCATTCTCATCTTCCTTGTAGAGAACTTCAGCTTTAGATACTGCAAACTCGTATCCTTCACGACGCATGTTCTCAATAAGAACTGATAAATGAAGCTCACCACGTCCAGATACCTTGAGAGAGTCGGCGCTGTCTGTCTCCTCAATACGGAGAGATACATCAGTGTTGAGCTCTCGGAAAAGACGGTCACGGATGTGACGTGATGTGACATATTTTCCTTCCTGTCCGGCAAGAGGGCTGTCGTTTACGATAAAGTTCATTGAGATTGTAGGCTCTGAAATCTTCTGGAAAGGAATTGCCTCTGGCTCCTCAGGAGAACAGATTGTATCTCCAATATGGATATCAGCAATACCAGAGATGGCAACAATTGAACCAATGTCGGCCTCAGTAACCTCAACCTTGTTAAGTCCGTCAAACTCGTAGAGCTTGCTAATACGAACCTTCTGTAATTTGTCAGAATCATGATGGTTTACAACAACTGCTTCCTGATTAACCTTGATGGAACCATTGTCTACCTTACCAACACCAATACGACCAACATATTCATTGTAATCGATTGTAGAGATAAGAACCTGAGTGCTTGCATCAGGGTCACCCTGAGGAGCAGGAATATAATTAACAATTGTCTCGAAAAGAGGAGTCATATCCTTTGGCTCTCCGTCAGGCTCAAGCATAGCATATCCATCTCTTGCAGAAGCAAAAATGAATGGGCAGTCAAGCTGCTCATCTGAAGCATCAAGATCCATAAAGAGCTCAAGTACCTCGTCAATTACTTCATCAGGTCTTGCCTCGGGACGATCAATCTTGTTTACGCAGACAATAATTGGGAGTCCCATTGAAAGAGCTTTCATAACAACGAATTTAGTCTGTGGCATAACACCCTCAAAGGCATCTACTACAAGAACTACACCATTAACCATCTTAAGAACTCGTTCAACCTCACCACCGAAATCGGCATGTCCTGGTGTATCAATAATATTAATCTTGATATCCTTATACTGTACTGCAGTGTTCTTAGAGAGGATAGTGATTCCTCTTTCACGCTCGATGTCATTTGAGTCCATTACACGTTCCTGGACCTCCTGATTCTCACGGAAAACACCACTCTGCTTTAAAAGCTCATCAACCAGGGTTGTTTTACCATGGTCAACATGGGCAATAATTGCTATATTTCTAATATCATCTCTAGAAGTAATCATATGTCTCCTTCTTTCTTATTAATATGTCTATCCTTTTTTACAACTGTTTTATTTTATCATAATATTCTGATTTGGCAAGGTTCTTCTTCCTTTTTATACATTATCGACAGTGTTTGAGAAATTACACATCTTTCCCATAGTAAATATATCTAGAAAGCATTTACAAAAGGAAGGAGAATATTCATGGCAGATAAAATGTTTGAAAACAACCAGGTGTCATTAGTAGGTGAGATTGTGTCAGATTTTGAGTACAGTCACGAGGTATATGGAGAAGGGTTCTATTTGGTTGAACTCTCTGTCAGCAGGCTGTCTGATTTTGTGGACTACATTCCTGTAATGGTATCTGAAAGATTAATCAATGTGGAAGAAAGTTACATAGGGCAGCAGGTGTATATCGGGGGCCAGTTCAGGTCATTTAACAGGCATGACGAGAAAAGAAATCGTCTTGTGCTGACGGTTTTTGCCAGAGAAATTGAGCTCACAGATAATGAGGAGGCGATGAATCAGATTTTTCTGGACGGCTATATCTGTAAGGATGCAATCTATAGGAAAACACCTCTTGGAAGAGAGATTGCAGATTTGCTGGTGGCGGTTAATCGTTCCTATGGAAAGTCTGATTACATACCCTGTATATGCTGGGGAAGAAATGCCAGATTTGCCTCTGGCTTTGAAGTTGGAACACATGTACAGATTTGGGGAAGAATCCAGAGCAGGGAGTATGTGAAAAAGATTACTGAAACCCAGATAGAACAACGTATTGCCTATGAGGTTTCAGTTAGTAAAATAGATTTTTTAGACGACTGATAAGTGGTAAAATTTGCAAATTTTCTGCATTTATGGTATCTTATGCGTAAATTGGTTTTGTGATTTGGAGGCATATATGAGTGCAGGTAAAGTACAATTCTATTATGGTGAAGGTCATGGTAAATCCACCGCAGCAATGGGGTTAGCCATTCAGGCAGCTATTGAAGGAAAAGAAGCTACTGTCATTCAGTTCCTCAAAGGAAAGTGTGAAGTGGAGAATACATTTTTGAGCAGACTTGAACCAGAGATTAAAGTATTCAATTTTGCAAAGTCAGAGGTATGTTTTGATGAGCTTGACGATGAAAAACGTCAGGAAGAAATCATGAATTTGAGAAATGGCTACAATTACAGTAAAAAGGTTATAGGAACAGGAATGACTGATTTGGTTGTGCTTGATGAGATTCTTGGTCTGGTTGATCAGGAGGTTATCAGTGTGCAGGAGTTTAAGGAGCTAATTGATGTCAAGCCTGATGATATGACAATAATTTGCACTGGAAGAGTTCTTCATGAGAGAATGCGTCCATATGCAGATGAAATTTACAATATTGCACCGGAAAAATAGAATTGCACAGAATAAAGAATTGCGTTGACATGATGACACGTAAGTGTTATGATGAATGGCAACTAAATACAAGATAGAGGTTGCGTGAATTATCAGTAGCATGCCGGATGTGGCAGACACAGTAGAAGACATGTGAAAGGAAGGAACGCCGAAAGAGTGTGATGTCTGCAGTCACCTTCTTGGGCATAGGATTAACAGTTCTATGACTGTCATCGTAAGATGGGGAGCTATCATAGGGATAACTAATATGACCAGCTCTGTGAGCTGGTTTTTCATTTGTAATGAATAACTCTGTTATTTGTATGAGAGGTCATCTTACTTCGTATTTATCAAAACTAAAATACAAAGGAGAGAATTATGGCTATTTTTAAAGGAGCAGGTGTAGCAATCGTAACACCAATGTTAGAAAACGAGGAGATTAACTACACAAAGTTAGAAGAACTCATCAATATGCAGATTGATGGAGGAACAGATGCAATTATTATTGCTGGAACAACAGGAGAAAGTGCATGTCTTTCAATGGAGGAGCATGAGGAAGTAATCAAGGCAGCAGTTGAGTTTACAAAGAATAGAGTTCCAGTAATTGCCGGAACAGGTTCTAACTGCACTAAGACAGCAATTCAGCTTTCTCAGGAAGCTGAGGCAGCAGGAGCAGACGGTCTTCTCGTTGTTACTCCTTACTATAACAAGGCAACACAGGATGGTCTTGTAAAGCACTATTCAGCAATTGCCAAGAGTACAAAGTGTCCAATCATTATGTACAATGTTCCAAGCAGAACCGGATGCAATCTTCTTCCAGAGACTGTTGCAACATTGTTCAATATGGAGGATAATATTGTAGGTCTCAAGGAAGCAACAGGCAACATGGCACAGGCTTCCAAGACAATGAATTTAACAGATGGAAAGCTTGATATGTACTCTGGAGAGGATGGACTTGTGCTTCCACTTTTATCAATCGGAGCATCAGGAGTAATTTCTGTTTGGAGTAATATTGCACCTGGAAAGGTTCATGATTTATGTGACAGCTTTTTCAAGGGTGATCTTGCAAGAGCTCAGAAGCTTCAGAGAGAGGCACTTCCACTTGTGGATGCCTTATTCTCAGAGGTTAATCCTATTCCGGTTAAGACAGCACTTAACCTTATGGGATATGAGGTTGGACCACTTCGTGCACCAATGAGTGAGATGGGGCAGGCAAATGTTGCTAAGCTTGCACAGGCAATGAAGGAGTACGGAATTAAGCTTGCATAACAAAGGAGAAAATATGACAAAGATTATTATGAATGGCTGCAACGGCAAAATGGGGCAGTTCATTACTTCAATATGTAAAGAAGACACAGAGGTAGAGATTGTAGCAGGTATCGATGTATATGATGGAATCAAGAATGATTACCCTGTGTTTGCTTCAATTTCAGAGTGTGATGTAGAAGCAGATGTAATCATTGACTTTTCTAATGTGAATGCAATGGAAGAACTATTATCTTACTGTAAGACTAAGAAGGTTCCAGTTGTATTATGCACAACAGGATTAAACGATGAGCAGCTTGCAGAGGTTGAAGCTACCAGCAGGGAGGTTGCAGTTCTTAAGTCAGCAAATATGTCTCTTGGAATTAATACTCTTATGGATATTCTTAAGAAGGCCGCACTTGTATTTGCACCAGCCGGCTTTGATATGGAGATTGTAGAGAAGCATCATAACCAGAAGCTGGATGCACCAAGTGGTACAGCTCTTGCACTTGCTGATTCAATGAACGATGCTCTTGATAAGGCTTACGAGTACAAGTACGACAGAAGTCAGGAGCTTAAGAAGCGTGAGAAGAATGAGATTGGAATTTCTGCTGTAAGAGGTGGCAATATTGTCGGCGAGCATGAGGTTATATTTGCAGGAACTGATGAGGTAATAACTTTCAAGCATACAGCATATTCTAAGGGTGTATTTGCTAAGGGAGCAGTAGAAGCTGCGAAGTTTTTGGCAGGAAAAGCTCCAGGATATTATGATATGGCAGATGTAATTGCTGCAAAATAAATATGTTTTACAAAATTTCCCATTCCTTTAGGGGTGGGAAATTTTTATTGTATTTATATAATATCAAGGGATTATAGAAATATAACGAGTGCCCGGTAGGGCGTGACCTGAGAAATATAGTATGAAGAAGGAGAAAAAATGATTTATAGAGGAAATCACTTATCATCAACAAAAGGCTTTCTGGCTATGGGCAAGGCAGCAACAAAGCTTGGAGGGGATACATTTTCTTTTTTTACAAGAAATCCAAGAGGGGGAGCAGCCAAGGCAATTGTTCCTGAGGATGCCCAGGCCCTTGTGGATTATATGAAGGAGAACAGCTTTGGAAGACTTGTGGCCCATGCACCTTATACAATGAATGTCTGTGCTGCAAAGCCGGAGACAAAGGCTTTTTCTGTTCAGATGATGATTGAGGATATGGAGAGAATGGAATATGTTCCAGGCAATTATTATAATTTTCATCCGGGTTCACATGTGGGACAGGGGACAGAGGCTGCAATACCAATGATTGCAGAGGCCATTAACAGTGCCCTGAAACAGGAACATACTACAACCATTCTTCTTGAGACTATGGCAGGAAAAGGAACAGAGGTTGGAAGAAGCTTTGAGGAGCTTCAGGCAATTATTGAGCTTGTGGAGTTAAAGGATAAAATAGGAGTCTGCCTTGATACCTGCCACGTCTGGGATGGGGGATATGATATTGTCAACAATCCTGATGGAGTATTAGAGGAGTTTGACAGGGTGATAGGCCTGGACAGGCTTAAAGCAATACACTTTAATGACAGCATGAACGACTGCGGAAGTCATAAGGACAGACATGCCAGAATTGGAGAGGGCAGGATAGGCATGGAGGCAATGAGACGAATTGCTTCCCATCCTCTGCTTCAGGGAAAGCCTTTTATACTGGAAACTCCAAACGATGATGAAGGGTATAAGGCGGAAATAGCGTTGATGAAGGACTGGATGCTATAGTGTAAAAAAAGTCTTAATAAATGAAGAAAATATAAATATTTTATTCTGGTGTGACTTCTGTGTGACCGCCCAGTGATATTATTCCCCTTGCATGTTATTTATATATTTAAAGAAAAGGAGAAAGAAATGAAGAAGAATTTAGCATCTAGATTAATGCAGATTATTTTAGTTTTTGCTTTAGTTGTAACTTCAATCGTTGTTACTCCATCTGACGCAAAAGCAGCAACAACAGACAAGACACTTGCAGCTACAAAGGCTGATTTATCAGGGGTAAAGACAGAGAAGTATATTTACAAGAAGAGCTCTGTTCCTACACAGTATGTTCAGGGATACAATTTAGTATCATATGAGCTTACATTAACAAAGAACTGTGTTCCTGTACTTTACGTTGGAAGTAAGACAAGTGCACAGATGATGATTGCAATCTATGATGAGAATGAGAACTATGTTACAGGAACTAAGGCTGTAAATATGTATAAAGATGGTCATATTAAGAATAACTATGAGTTTGCAGCATACTGCCCACTTCAGAAGGGAAAATATTATGTAGATATTTTCTTCAGCACTGCACTTAAGGCAGACCTTCAGGTATTTGAGGTTGTTACTTCAGTTCCTGTAAAGTGTTCAGAGAGCGCTCCAACAGTTAACGGATATACTAACTGGAAGTCAAGCAACACAAAGATTGCTACAGTTAAGAACGGTAAAATTACTGCTAAGAAGACTGGTTCATGTACAGTAACAGCAGATAAGGATGGTGTTACATATTCATTCCCTGTAAAGGTTGTTAAGAACGAGTACAAGGCTAAAGCTCCTAAGCGTAAGACAAATAAGCTTATGATGGGATGCACAAAGCTTGCATATGACAAGAGCGGAAACCTTAAGGTTACAATCGCTTATGTTAACGGATGGAGCAAGAAGGTTAAATTAGCTGGAGACGTAGCTATTACTGTTAAGAATTCAAAGGGAAAAGTAATTGCTAAGATTAGCGATAAGAATAAGCGTACAATCAAGGGTAAGAAGACAATAACTGTTACTTATACAGTTAAGAAGAGCAAATTAAAGATTAAGAGTGCTCAGGACCTTAAGTACAGCTATGCAAATATCAAGGGTCATTACTACTACTATCGTTAATTCAAAAGACGTTGCATTTTTGCAACGTCTTTTTTTTGCCCTCAAAATATGTTATCTTATATCTAGCTATACTATTATGAACAAGGAGGATGTGGATAATATGACCATATTAATCAAAAATGGACGAATTCTTAATCCGGCTACTGAAATGGATCAGGTAGCTGATTTATATATAGAAGATGGAGTGATTTCCAAGATTGGAAAGAAGCTTAGTCAAAAGGCAGACAGGGTAATTGATGCCAATAAATGTTTTGTAATGCCAGGTTTTATTGATCTTCATGTTCACTTTAGAGACCCGGGCTTTGAGTATAAAGAGGATGTATTTACAGGAATGGAATCTGCGGCTCATGGTGGATACACAACAGTTCTGTGTATGCCTAATACAAAGCCGGTAGCAGATAATCCGGATGTGATTGAGTATGTACATAATAAAGCAAAGAATGGTAACGGAATACATGTCTATCAGGTGGGCGCAGTAACTAAGGGACAGCAGGGAAAGGAACTTTCAGACATCGAAGGAATGCATGCTGTTGGAGGTCCTGCTATTAGCGAGGATGGCAAATCTGTTATGGATTCTTACATATACAAAGAGGCCATGAAGAAGGCAGCAGAGCTTAACATGCCTGTACTTGCACACTGTGAGGATATTAATCTGGTTCATGGTGGTGTAATGAATTTGGATGAAAAATCTGAAGAATATGGAATGCCAGGTATCTCTAACTCAGTAGAGGATGTAATTGTTGCAAGAGACATCCTTTTGGCAAGAGATACAGGAGCACAACTACACCTGTGCCACTGTTCTACAAAGGATTCTGTGGCATTGGTGGCACAGGCAAAGAAGGAGGGCCTTCCTGTATCAGCAGAGGTATGTCCTCACCACTTTACCCTTTCTTCGGATGACATTAAAGACTATGTACCACCTAAGGTAGATGGAATTATTGATCCTCAGGATACAGATGTGGATACTAATTATAAGATGAATCCTCCACTTAGAAGGCAGGAGGATGTAGAAGCACTTAAGGAGGGTCTTAAGTCTGGAATTATGGAGGTTATCTCAACAGACCACGCTCCTCATTCCTTTGAAGAGAAGAATACATCCATCAAAAAAGCTCCATTTGGAATAGTAGGGCTTGAAACTGCAGCCTGCCTTACATATTCAGAACTGGTGTTAGGAGGATGGCTTACACCAATGCAGATGGCTGAGAAAATGAGCTACAATCCAGCCAGAATAATGAATTTTAATGCTGGAGATATCTCAGAGGGAAAGCCAGCAGACATTGTGATTTTTGACCCAAATGAGAAATATACCATAGATAAGAACACTTTTGCCTCTAAGGGAAGAAACACTCCTTTCCACGGAAGAGAGGTAACTGGAAAAGTAAAATTAACTATATGCGACGGCAGGGTTGTTTTTGAAGAAAAATAGTGATATTTTATTAGAGGTGTAAAACAAGATACAGAGAGGATAATAATATGATCAATAAGCTTGTAGAAAAGATTCAAAAGACAAATGCCCCAATCGTTGTAGGACTTGATCCTATGCTTGATTATGTGCCACAGCACCTTTTGACCAATGCCTTTGAGGAGTTCGGTGAGACTACAAAGGCTGTTGGAGAGGCTATCTGGCAGTATAACAAAGCAATTATCGATGCGACATATGATCTTATTCCATCAGTTAAGCCACAGATTGCCATGTACGAGCAGTTTGGAATAGATGGACTTATTGCATTCCAGAAGACAGTCGACTATGCAAAGGAGAAGGACCTGGTAGTTATCGGTGACGTTAAGAGAGGCGATATCGGTTCCACATCAGCAGCATATGCTACTGCTCATCTTGGAAAGGTACAGATTGGAAGCAAGCAGGTATATACATTTAACGAGGATTTTGCAACAGTTAATCCATACTTGGGTACAGACGGAATTAAACCATTTGTAGATGTTTGTAAGGAAGAAAAGAAAGGAATTTTCATTCTTGCCAAGACATCTAATCCATCAAGTGGAGAATTCCAGGACAGAGTAATTGACGGAAAGCCACTTTATGAGTGGGTTGCCCAGAAGATTGCTGAGTGGGGAAGTGACTGCATGGGTGATTCTTACAGCTATGTTGGTGCTGTAGTTGGAGCAACATATCCAGAGATGGGTAAGGTTCTTCGTGAAGTAATGCCTAAGTCATACATTCTTGTTCCGGGATATGGAGCTCAGGGTGGAAAGGGCCAAGACCTTGTACATTTCTTTAATAAGGATGGTCTTGGTGCAATAGTTAATTCTTCAAGAGGAATTATTGCAGCCTACAAGCAGGATAAATATAAAGACAGGGGATTTACATCAGAGAATTTCGCAGATGCATCACGTGCAGCAGTTGAAGACATGATTGAAGATATTTCAGGTGCCCTTAGTAAAGCAGGTAAATAAAAATCAGCCTTCTGCACTTTGTGCAGGAGGCTTTTTGTGAAAAATAGAAACAGGAGCAAAATATGAGAGAAAAGTTTGATGAGCAGGCAGTAGTAGTGTCTCAGAGCAATTTAGTGGGAGATATATACGATCTGACAATTAAGACTGAAAATATAGCAAAGGCTGCAAAGGCCGGACAGTTTGTGTCTGTATACAGTGCCAATCCGGCAAAGCTTTTACCAAGACCAATCAGCTTATGTGGTATTGATAAAGAGGCCGGTACAATTAGACTCGTATACAGAGTAACTGGTGAGAATACCGGCACAGAGGAATTTTCCAAGCTTCAGGCAGGGGATTCGGTTCATATCTTAGGACCACTTGGTAACGGTTTTACAACAGACAGTAAAAAGGCTTTTCTTATTGGAGGAGGAATCGGTGTTCCTCCAATGCTTCAGCTCGCTAAGAACATGAAAGCTGAAGGTGTGGATTTTGACATTGTAATGGGTTACAGAGACAATGGTACTTTTCTTAAGGAAGAGTTTGACCAGATAGCAGATACTTATGTGGCAACAGAGGATGGAAGCCTTGGAACAAAGGGAAATGTTATTGATGCCATACGAGAGAATGGTCTCAAAGCAGACGTAATCTATGCATGTGGTCCTAAGCCAATGCTTAGAGCATTAAAACAGTATGCCCAGGACAATAACATGGAATGCTTTGTGTCAATGGAAGAAAAGATGGCCTGTGGAATTGGAGCATGTCTTGCATGTGTATGCCAGTCTACAGAGCAGGATCATCACTCAAATGTTAACAATAAGAGAGTATGTAAAGAAGGACCTGTATTTGATGCTAAGGAGGTAGAGCTGTAATGAATACATCAGTTAATCTTTGTGGAGTAACACTTAAGAACCCGGTAACAGTAGCATCAGGAACCTTTGGCTCTGGAATGGAATTTGCTGATTTTGTTGATTTGAATAAACTTGGAGCAGTTACAACTAAGGGTGTGGCTAATGTGCCATGGCCAGGTAATCCAACTCCAAGAGTAGCTGAGACCTATGGTGGAATGATGAACGCAATCGGATTACAGAATCCGGGAATTGATACTTTTATTGAGAGAGACCTGGAGTTTCTCAAGAAGTATGACACCAAAATTATTGTTAATGTCTGCGGACATTCTACAGAGGAATATCTTGAGGTGGTTGAGCGCCTTCAGGATACTAATGCAGATTTACTTGAGATAAATATTTCATGCCCTAATGTTAAGGAGGGCGGAATTGCTTTTGGTCAGAGACCGGAGGCGGCAGAGGCTATTACCAGAGAAATTAAAAAGATTGCTAAGCAGCCGGTAATCATGAAGCTTAGCCCTAATGTAACAGATATTGCTGAGATGGCAAGAGCAGTAGAGGCTGGTGGAGCAGATGCAGTATCTCTTATTAATACTCTTACAGGTATGAAAATTGATATTAACCGAAGAACCTTTGCAGTAGCCAATAAGACAGCAGGAGTTTCAGGTCCTGCTATTCACCCAATTGCTGTACGTATGGTTTACCAGGTAGCACAGGCTGTTAACCTTCCAATTATAGGAATGGGTGGTATTGCTTCCCCTGAGGATGCTATAGAGATGATTCTTGCCGGTGCAACTGTTGTAAGTGTGGGAACAGCTAATTTCCATAATCCTCGCATTACAGAAGAGATTGTTCAGGGAATAGAAGCATATATGGATAAATATAATGTAAAGGATATAAATGAACTTATTGGTGCGGTAAGATAAAAGTTTGTTACTACAGAACTGACTTACAAACTAAACTGCATTGTAAAATATTGGGAAACGCGATATACTAATATATCGAGAAAAATATATAAGCATATTAATAAAGGAGATTATTCATGGAAGCATACAAGAGCGAATTCATTGAATTTATGATAGAGAGTGATGTACTGAAATTTGGAGATTTTACATTAAAGAGTGGTCGTAAGTCACCATTTTTTATGAACGCAGGAGCATATGTAACAGGTGCGCAGCTTATGAAGCTTGGTGAGTACTATGCAAAGGCAATTCATGAAAACTTTGGAGATGACTTTGATGTTTTATTTGGACCTGCATACAAGGGAATTCCACTTTCTGTTGCTACAGTAATCGCATATTCCAAGTTATACGGTAAGGAGATTCGATACTGCTCTAACCGTAAGGAGATAAAGGATCATGGTGACACAGGAATTTTACTTGGAAGCAAGATAAAGGATGGAGACAGAATCGTTATTATTGAGGACGTTACAACTTCCGGCAAGTCAATCGAGGAAACCTTCCCAATTATTAAGGCTTGTGGAAATGTGGAGATTAAGGGACTTATGGTTTCTCTTAACAGAATGGAAGTTGGTCTTGGAGGAAAGGTTGCGGCTCTTGACGAGATTCACGAGAAGTATGGCTTTGAAGCAAAGGCTATTGTTACAATGGCAGAGGTAGTTGAGCATCTTTATAATCGTGAGTGCCAGGGTAGAGTGGTAATCGATGATGACATGAAGGCTGCAATAGACAACTACTACGAGCAGTATGGCTGCCACTAATTCAGGCAAAACAAAAATAATAGAAAAACTGTTTTTTGTTCTGTATTTATTAGTTCTTGCATATCTTTTGTTTTTTGCAGAAGGTATGGGGAGAACAATAAGTACAGGATATCGTTATAATCTTGAACCTTTTTGTGAGATAAAAAGATTCCTCTACCATGTAGATATCCTGGGGTGGAAGACTGTTTTTCTTAACGTGGCAGGTAATGTTATTGCATTTATGCCATTTGGCTTTTTTTTACCAAGAATTACAAGAAGGAAGGTTGGACTGATTTCTACAGTTTTTTCAAGTGGATTGTTCAGCCTTCTGGTAGAAACAATACAGCTTTTTTCAAAAGCAGGAAGCTTTGATGTGGATGATTTGATTTTGAATACATTGGGTGGATTGTGTGGTTATATTGTTTATTTCATAATCCATAAGATTAGAACGTCTAGAAAGGGATAGACATAGTGGTTCGCAGAAGACGTAATAGATTTAAGTTTACAGAGAAAGTACATTCTAAAAAAGGAATAGCAGCGTTGGTGATAGCAGGGTTTTGTCTGATTATGCTGGTGGTTATTCTGACTATGGCTTTTAAAAATGCAGGGGAGCTGTCACTATACTATGGAAGTGCGGGTGTGTTTACAACACTGGTGTCCATTGTTGCTTTTATTCTGGCAATACAGAGTACTAAGGAGGAAAATTCATTTATGCTTTTTCCAAGGCTGGCAACAGCTTTTTCAGGTATTTCATGTGTTTGCTGGATTGGATTATATGTTTTAGGATTTACATTATAGATTTAGAGGTATAGAAATGAGTTATAAGGATTTATTAGCTGAGAAGAATGAGTTTTACAAAGAGAGATTAGAGCTTGTTACAGAACGTTTACAGGAGATTTCCAAGGTCCAGGAGGTGGAGGCACCTTTTGATGAATTTTTTAAGGCAGCAGCAGAGCGTTTTCTTGAAGTAATTGCTGCATATAATACTGAGGTTGATAAGAAGTCAACGGTTGAGAAGTTTTATGCTCCCCTTAAGAAGGAAGCATATATCACAAGCTTTTCTAATCCTGCATATGCAGTGAAGGTATTAGGAGAAGAATACGGCAGGTATCTTTCATATTTGCATTCAAGAATTGATTATCTTCTTAAGGATGCATTTTTGAACAATTCAGAATTTATTTGTTTATATGCTGAATTACTGATGGAGATATATTATTACTTTGAGAATAAGGATGAGCTTTCGGAGAAGGTTATTAAGGATACTATTTATTCCTTCAAACATGATAACTGTGAGATGGAGATGGATCATAAGCTTAATTCAATGTTCAATGCATCCTATGGATCAATGGGTGACATTGTAATGGAGGCTGATCTTACTAATACAGATTATCTCTACCAGTATGGTTTGGAGGTATCTGAGGATGCGATAAATAGTGCAAAGTATTTGAATACCCTTTCAGAGGAAGAAATCCAGGCTATGGCAGATACCTTTACTGAGGGATACCGTATGGGTTTTGCTGCTAATAACAAGGATATTACCAAGAATGCAGCAGTTGATATCAGATATTCCCTTGGATTTGAGCGAATGATCAGAGCAGCAGTGAAGAATTTTGACAAGATGGGCCTTAAGCCAATTTTCATTCAGCTTCAGTCTGCACCTAGTAACTTTACAATAACAACTGTTAACAAACAGTATGAGTTTGATCACAGAGAGGACGATGCTCTTTGGATGGACAAAGCTTATGCCGAGAGATATATCGAATGTGTACGAAACAGCTTTGAAAAATTCAAGGATATCTCAGCAGTATATGGTGGACCGGCTGTATGTGAGGTATTCGGTGAGACTCCTTTTTCACCAGAACAGAAGGATGAGAAAATTAAATATACAGAGGAGCAGCAGGAGCTTTCTGTATATGTTTTAAATAATTACACCAGATTAGTTAATAAATACGTTCATATTGAGGACCGAAGCTTTACAATTATTTCTTATCCGGTTGCTTCAATTGGTGACAAGTATAAGGAAATCTTTAAGGAGACAGTGAAGCTTAACACTCTTGACTATGTGCTATACAGAGACATGCAAAAGAAGCTTATTGATGTGTTAGACACAGCAGATAAGGTTCATATTGTTGGTAAGAATGACAATAAGACAGATCTCTATGTTAAGATTTTTGATTTAGCGAATCCAGATAAGGAGACAGCATTTGAGAACTGTGTAGCAGATGTTAATATACCTGTAGGAGAGGTGTTTACATCACCTGTTCTTGAGGGAACAACAGGAAAGCTTCATGTAAGTCAGGTATATTTAAATGAACTTAATTATGAAAATATCGAGATTGATTTCAAGGATGGAATGATCGTAGATTATACATGTACTAATTTCGAGGATGAAGAGAAGAACAGGAAGTATATTGCTGACAATGTTCTTTTCCATCACAAGACTCTTCCATTGGGAGAGTTTGCCATCGGGACAAATACTACTGCTTACAAGATGGCAAGGGTATATGATATTGCTGATAAGCTTCCAATTCTCATTGCAGAGAAGACTGGACCTCATTTTGCAGTAGGTGATACCTGCTTCAAGAATGATGAGGACAATATCACATACAATTTTGACGGTAAGGCTATTGTTGCAAGAGACAATTCTGTTTCTGCACTTAGAAAGACAGATGCTTCAAAAGCATATTTTAACTGTCATACAGATATTACAATTCCATATAATGAACTTGGTGCAATCACTGTAATCAGGAAGGATGGAAGCACCGAGGATATAATTAAGGACGGTCGATTTGTAGTACCGGGTACAGAAGCACTTAATGTGCCCCTTGAAGAGTACGATGCAATAGCAAAATAGAAAATGGAGGAAAGAATTATGGCAAAAGTAGGAATTGTCATGGGCAGCGATTCAGACCTTAAGGTCATGAGTAAAGCTGCTGACATGCTCGAAGAATTAGGAATCGAGTATGAGTTTACAATTATCTCTGCTCATCGTCAGCCGGATGCACTTATTGAATGGACAAGAAGTGCTGAGGACAGAGACGTTAGAGTAATTATTGCAGGTGCCGGAATGGCAGCAGCCCTTCCTGGAATGTGTGCAGCACTTTTTGCACTTCCTGTAATTGGAGTTCCCCTTTCGGGAAGTAAGCTTGATGGTATGGATGCAGTCTTTTCCATTATGCAGATGCCACCAGGGGTTCCGGTAGCAACAGTTGCTATTGACGGAGCTAAGAATGCAGCTCTTCTTGCTGCAAAGATCCTTGCTACATCTGACAAGGACTTGCTTGATAAGCTCAAGAAGTACACAAGTGATATGAAAGAGCAAGTTGAGGCCAAGGATGCAAGGCTTCAGGAAGTAGGTTATAAAAACTACTAATTGTCCTGTCTACAGACAGAATTATTAAGCTGAGAGTATTGATTAATAAGAGAAAACAACAAAAGGAAGGTTATGGCTATTAAGTAAAGAGGGGAACAAATTATTACGTATTTACTTACAGGAAAATCATTATTTGACCTGAAAGTCTGAAAGGAGTAAAAGAATATGGCTATTGAACAGTATTTAGCTATTATTATCTTTGCTACAATGTTCTTACTCATTGTATTAGATAAGTTTGAGAGACATTACACAACATTAGGTTGTGGAATTGCTACACTTGTTATAGTTTTCGGTGCAGTAATGCATTCAAAGGATGCAATTATCAGAACACTTAATCTTAATTGTATTCTTACATCCGGTTTCTGGTATTCCGCAGGAGCAGAAGAGTCTTCTACAGGTATTAACTGGGCCACAATTATCTTCATTGCAGGTATGATGGTGATGGTTGAAGGAATGGCTATCTTTGGATTTTTCAGATGGCTTTGTATGAGACTTGCCAAATTAGTTAATTATAAGCCAATGGCTTTATTGATTGCTTTTATGGCAATGTCCGGAATTCTTGCAATGTTTATCGACAGTATTACAGTTATCATGTTCCTTGCAGCAGTTACTGTTGAGTTAGGTAAGCTGCTTAAGTTTAATCCTATTCCAATGGTATTATCAGAGATTTTCTGTGCTAATCTGGGAGGATCGGCTACAATGTGTGGAGATCCACCAAACATTATTATAGGAACATCATTAGGATATTCATTCTTTGATTTTATTACAAATACAGGAGTGATTGTCGGAATTTGTCTTGTTATGATGATCATCTACTTTGTATTATGCTTCAGAAAAGACATGAAGAAGATTGTAATTACAGAGGAAGCAATCAGCAAGATGCCTAATCCAAAGGATGAAATCAAGGACAAGAGAAAGTTTGTTGAGTGTGTAGTTGTATTTCTTATTGTAGTTGCAATGCTTATTACACATTCCATGACAGGTCTTACAGTTGCTACTATTGGTGTTTTTGCTACAGTTGCAATTCTCTTAGTAGCCGGTAAGAAGTCCGTTGAAGTATTAAAGAAGGTAGATTATAAGACCATCTTATTCTTCATTGGATTATTTATGGCAGTAAGTGGATTGGAGGAAACAGGAATCCTTGAATTACTTGCCGGATTCATTGGAAAAGTAAGTGGCGGAAATATTATGATGCTTGTTGCAATTATTATCTGGATATCTGCTATTGCAAGTGCTGTTGTTGATAATATTCCATTTGCAGCAACAATGATTCCAGTTATTAAGGCAATTGCAGCATCTACAGGAGTAGATCTTTCTATTCTTGCATGGGCCCTTGCAATGGGAACTGACGTAGGAGGTTCTGCTACTCCAATTGGTGCTTCTGCCAACGTAGTAGGAACATCAGTTGCAGCTAGAAATGGTTATGTTATTAGCTGGGGTAAATATTGCAAGACAGCAGTTCCGGGAACAATTCTTGTAATCGCTGTATCAATGCTTTTGATATTTGTAAGATATTGCTAGTTATGTAAAGGAGAAGAAATATGGATAAACAATTTATTGTTGCAATTGGAAGGGAGTTTGGTAGTGGTGGTCACGAAATAGGAAAGCAGCTTGCTGCCAAATTAGGAGTTAATTTCTATGACAGAAATCTTTTGGACCACATGTGGGATGGACTTGATATAGATGCTGACGAATTTGAGAAGTATGATGAAAAGTCCAAGACACCATTTCTTACTAGAAGAGTAAGAGGTCATAGTAGTTCAATAGAGGATAATCTTGCACATTTACAGTTTGAGTTTATTAAGGAAAAAGCAAATTCAGGAGAATCTTTTGTAATAGTAGGAAGATGTGCTGAAGCTGTGTTGAGAAATCATCCAGGGCTTATCTCTGTATTTATTATGGCAGACGAGCCATTTAAGCTTAAGCGAATTGAGGAGAAGTTTGATTTGTCTCCTAGAAAAGCAGAAAACAAGATGGTTCGTCATGATTATAACAGAAAAAAATATCATAACACTTATTCTCAGTTTAAATGGGGCGATTCAAGAGGATATGATATCTGCATGAACAGTGCCCGCTTGGATATTGAAGGAACTGTTGAGTCATTATACAGATATGTACAGGACAGAAGAGCGAATTTATAAGTATATTTATAAAAACACACTTATATATTAGAATCACTTATAATAATGTTCAGTATATATAATTGGAAAAAAGTACAGTCAGAAGGTATACTATAACCGTGAAAAACCTATGATTACAAGGAGGAACAATAATGGATTACAAGAATTCAGGTGTTGATATCGAAGCTGGATACAAGTCAGTAGAATTGATGAAGGATTATGTTAAAGGAACAATGAGACCAGAAGTACTTGGTGGCCTTGGTGGTTTCTCAGGTGCATTCTCTTTATCAGCTATTAAGGATATGGAGGACCCGGTTCTTCTTTCCGGAACAGACGGATGTGGAACTAAGGTTAAGCTTGCGTTCATCTTGGATAAGCATGATACAATCGGAATTGACGCAGTTGCAATGTGTGTTAACGATGTTGCTTGTGCAGGTGGAGAACCATTATTTTTCCTTGACTATATAGCATGTGGTAAGAACTATCCAGAGAAAATTGCTACAATCGTAAGTGGTGTTGCAGAGGGATGTAAGCAGTCTGGCTGTGCACTTATTGGTGGTGAGACAGCAGAGCATCCAGGACTTATGCCAGAGGATGATTACGATCTTGCCGGATTTGCAGTTGGTGTTGTTGATAAGAAGGACATCATTACTGGAGAGAACCTTAAGGATGGAGATGTTCTTATTGGTATGGCTTCAACAGGTGTTCATTCTAACGGTTTCTCACTTGTTCGTAAGATTTTTAACATGGACAAGGAAACCTTAAATACATATCATGAGGAGCTTGGAACTACTCTTGGTGAGGCATTACTTGCTCCAACAAGAATCTATGTTAAGGCTCTTAAGGCTGTAAAGGATGCAGGTGTTCGTGTTAAGGCCTGCAGCCATATTACAGGTGGTGGATTCTATGAGAATATTCCACGTATGCTTCCAGAAGGAAAGCGTGCTGTAGTAGAGAAGAACAGCTATCCTATTCCACCAATCTTCACAATGATGGCTCGTGAAGGAAATGTTGAAGAGCAGATGATGTACAACACATACAACATGGGGCTTGGAATGATTGTTGCAGTAGATCCAGCTGATGTTGATAAGACAATGGAAGCTATGAAGTCTGCTGGAGATAAGCCATACGTAGTTGGTAAGATTATTGACGGTGACAAGGGCGTAGATCTCGTTTAATAGAGTGACCTTCATAATTTAGACTGGGTATAGGAGACAAAAAATGCTTAAGATAGCAGTTTGTGTATCTGGAGGAGGAACCAACCTCCAGGCAATTATAGACGCAATTGATAATAGGACAATAACAAATGCCAAAATAGAGGTTGTAATAAGTAACAACCCAGGAGCCTTTGCCCTTGAGAGAGCAAAGAAGGCAGGAATTCAGGGTATTTGTGTATCGCCTAAGAATTATGAGACAAGAGCTGAGTTTAACAGGGATTTCCTTGCTAAACTCAACTCATATGATGTTGATCTTGTTGTACTGGCAGGATTCCTTGTGGTTATTCCACCGGAGATGATTGCACAGTACCGCAATAGAATCATTAACATTCATCCTTCACTTATTCCTTCCTTCTGTGGAACAGGATATTATGGACTTAAGGTTCATGAAGGTGTTTTGGAGAGAGGCGTAAAGGTTACCGGTGCAACCTGTCATTTTGTTGATGAAGGAACTGATACAGGACCTATCATTTTACAAAAGGCTGTTGAGGTGCAGCAGGATGATACACCAGAGGTGCTCCAGAAGCGAGTAATGGAGCAGGCAGAATGGGTTATTATGCCTAAGGCAATTGACCTTATTGCAAACGATAAAATCCAGTTAGTAGATGGAAAAGTTATATACAAATAAAGGAGTATTCGATGAAAGTATTAGTAGTTGGAAGCGGCGGACGTGAGCATGCAATCTGTACAAGTGTTGCAAAGAGCCCAAGAGTAGACAAGATTTATTGTGCACCAGGTAATGCAGGTATAGCTGCATTGGCAGAATGTGTTCCAATTGGAGCAATGGAATTTGATAAGCTTGTAGCATTTGCTAAGGAAAATGCTATTGATTTTACTATCATCGGTATGGATGATCCACTTGTTGGTGGTATCGTTGACGAGTTTGAGGCTGCTGGGCTCAAGTGCTTTGGACCTAGGAAAAATGCAGCAATCCTTGAAGGCTCTAAGGCTTTTTCAAAGGATCTTATGAAGAAATATGACATTCCAACAGCTGGATATGAGAACTTTACTAATCCTGAGGATGCTCTTGCATACTTAGAGACAGCAAAGATGCCAATTGTACTTAAGGCTGATGGTCTTGCACTTGGTAAGGGAGTACTTATCTGTAATACTCTTGAGGAAGCTAAGGCTGGAGTTAAGGAGATTATGGAGGACAAGAAGTTTGGTTCTGCCGGCAACACATTAGTTGTTGAAGAGTTCATGACTGGACGTGAGGTGTCAGTTCTCTCATTTGTAGATGGAAAGACAATTAAGATTATGTCATCAGCTCAGGATCATAAGAGAGCAGGAGATGGAGACACAGGACTTAATACTGGAGGAATGGGTAACTTCTCACCAAGTCCATTCTATACACCAGTGATTGACGCTTTCTGTCAGGCCCACATCTATCAGGCAACTGTTGATGCAATGGCAGCAGAGGGAAGACCATTTAAGGGTATTATCTTCTTTGGACTTATGCTTACAGAGGAGGGACCTAAGGTGCTTGAGTATAATGCACGTTTTGGTGACCCTGAAGCTCAGGTTGTTCTTCCAAGACTTGAGAATGATATCATTGATGTTATGGAGGCTTGTGTTGACGGAAGACTTGATGAGATTGATCTTCGTTTCTCAGATGAAGCGGCAGTATGTGTAGTACTTGCTTCTGAGGGATATCCCGTAGCTTACGAGAAGGGACTTCCTATTACAGGATTCGAGAACTTCGAAGGCAAGGAGGATTACTTCTGTTATCATGCTGGAACAAAGTTTGATGAGAATGGAACAATCGTTACAAACGGTGGTCGAGTTCTTGGAATCACAGCTCTTGGAAAAGACCTTAAGGAGGCTCGTGCAAAGGCATATGAGGCAACAGAGTGGGTTAACTTTGATAACAAGTATATGAGACATGATATTGGAAAAGCTATTGACGAAGCTTAATTGAATATAGAAAATAGCAGGACGCCCCGGTGGATATACCGGGGCGTTAATTAATATATAATAATATATAATATCGGCTTATTTTCGATTATTTTTTTTGCAATAAAATAACAATAATTGAGCAAAAGTGAACAATTTTTATGCATATAAGTGCAACTTTTGAGGAGTGATAAGATAAAAAAACAGGTAGAATGAAATGGACAAAAGTGAAAGGAGGATACTGTTATGAAAAAGGGAAGAGTTAAAGCCTTACTCATGTCACTGGTTATGTGTGCAAGCCTTATTACCCCAATTAAAGCACAGGCGGCAACAACACTTTATAACAATTCAACAGGTAACGAGAACGGCTATGACTATGAGCTTTGGAAAGACTATGGAAATACCAGCATGACCTTAAATGGCAATGGTAATTTTAGCTGTCAGTGGAGCAACATAGGTAATGCACTTTTCAGAAAAGGAAAAAAATTCGACAGTACCAAAACGTATCAGCAGATTGGAAATATCACATGTGATTATGGCTGTAATTATAGTCCAAATGGTAATTCTTACCTCTGCGTATATGGATGGACCAAGGATCCACTCATTGAATATTACATTGTAGACAGCTGGGGAAGCTGGCGTCCACCAGGAGGAACTTCCAAGGGACAGATTAATGTAGATGGAGGAACATATGATGTATATGAGTGTACTCGTGTAAATCAGCCATCTATCATAGGAAATACTACATTTAAGCAGTATTTCAGTGTTCGTACATCTAAGAGAACAAGTGGAACAATCTCAGTAACTGAGCATTTTAAGGCTTGGGAGAGAATGGGAATGACCTGCGGAAAGCTTTACGAGACAGCCTTTAATATTGAAGGCTATCAGAGTAGCGGTTCGGCAAATGTTTATAAGAATGTAATTACAATCGGAGGCTCGTCTACTGGAGGCTCATCAACCGGTGGCAGTACAAATACTGGTGATAGCAGCAGCTCAAATGCAGGCAACAATCTTGTTACAGTAGCGGATGCTGATAAGATTCAGTGTGAGAATATGACAAAAGGCGGTAAGTATACCGGAAGCTATTCTTCAAAGTTTAATGGGGTAGCTTTATATGGCAATAACGACTGTGTCTCATATACTCAGAATTTTACAAAGAGCACACATGACTTTACACTTCGTGGATGCTCTAACAATAATGAACTTGCCAAGGTTGATCTGCTAATAGGCGGCGAGAAAAAGGGAACCTTCTATTTTGGAGATAACAACCCTGCAGAGTATACAATCAAGAACGTGTCTCACAAGACCGGAAACCAGGAAGTAAAGCTGATTGTTACTGCAGATGACGGAAAATGGGATGCATATGTTGACTGGTTAGGCATTGGTGGAATTTCATCAGAAGCAAATACTGGAAGCAATAATAACAGCAATAGCAATAATAATAGTAATAATAATAGCAACAGTTCAACCTCTTCAGACGGCAAGATTGAATGTGAGAGTATGACAAAGAGTGGTCAGTATACCGGAAGCATTTCTTCACCTTTTAACGGGGTTGCACTTTATGCAAACAATGACAGTGTATCAACTACACAGTATTATGCATACGATACTCATGACTTTACATTGAGAGGATGTTCTAATAACAGCACAATGGCCAAGGTTGATCTTAAGATTGGCGGCGAGAAAAAGGGAACTTTCTACTTTGGAGATAATTATCCTGCAGAGTATACCCTTAAGAATGTAAAGCATGGAACAGGAAGTCAGAAAATTGAGCTTGTTGTAACTGCAGATGATGGAAATTGGGATGCATATATTGACTGGTTAAAGGTAAGCCAGGCAGGATCTACTTCATCAGATTCCGGTTCTTCTAATTCAGGATCTTCACAGACTGAGATAAACAAGAACTCAAAGCTTATTGCTCTTACATTTGATGATGGACCAACAAGCACAACCAATGAGGTATTAGATGTTCTTGCCAAATACAATGTTCCTGCAACATTTTTCCTTATTGGACAGCAGGTAAACAGCAACACAAAGTCTATACTTCAGAGACAGATTAATATGGGATGTGAGATAGCCTGCCATTCATATACTCATCAGAATATGAGCCAGATGAGTGCATATCAGATTCAGCAGGAGATACAGAAGACTACTTCTGCCATAAAGAGCGCAGTAAACTATGATGTTAAGTTCTTCAGACCTCCATACATTGCTGTAAACAACACAATGTATCAGAATATTGACATGCCATTTATTCAGGGCGTAGGCTGTAACGACTGGGTATCAAGCACAAGCACAAGTCAGAGAGTAAGCTCTGTATTAAGCAGTGCAAGTGATGGTACAATTGTTTTACTTCATGATTTCCAGGGTAATTCACAGACAGTACAGGCATTACCACAGATTATTGAAGGATTAAAGAATCAGGGATATACATTTGTAACTGTAAGCCAGTTATTCCAGATAAAGGGTGTTAATCCTAACGTAGAATACAAGATTTGGTCAACAGTAAAATAATATATGTACTTAAATAAAAGAGCTGCTGCACTAATAAGTGCGCAGCTCTTTCTTATAGGGATTATTATGTTCTTAAGTTTGCTTTTCATGTTACAAATCAAATATAAAATGATATAATTATAAAACTGATACCATCTGAGAAATGGTATTATATTTGTAAAGACAGGGAAATTAATTAAACAATAGAATAAGGAAATAAAGATGGAAAACGAATTAAATAATAAGCTTAATGATATTTTCTCACAGGATATTGAGAAGGTAGTAATAAGCAATGGAAAGAATGCTGAGTATAAGAAAATAGTAATTTCTAAAAAGAAACAGGGCTTTCAGGCAGAAAAGTTTACAGAAAAGCAGGCCTTTCATGAGTCCATATCTCAGGAACAGGTTGAGTGTTACTGCAGAGAGTGTATGAATGTGGGCTACAAGCAGCTTAACGCTTGGACAGCTGACAGTGAGTATGCAGTAAAAGTCTCAAAAAAGGGCAAGGTCTTTTTCAATAAGTCAAAGGCTTCATCCACTGTAAAGGTTAACAAAGACAATAATCGTAAAAAGAACTATTATCTGCAGGAGGGAACAGTAATTCCTCCACTTGTGGACATGGGTGTATTTACCAAGGAGGGAAAAGTGGTTAATTCCATGTATGACAAGTATCGACAGATAAATAAGTTTATTCAGTTTATAGTTGAGGCGGTAGACAAGGCCAATCTAAAGAAGATTAATATTGTGGACTTTGGCTGTGGTAAATCCTATCTGACATTTGTAGTGTATTATTATCTGACTTATGTAAAGGGAATGGATGTTACCATGACCGGACTTGACCTTAAGGAGGATGTAATAAGAAAATGTCAGGAAACAGCAGAAAAGTATGGCTATGATAAGCTTTCCTTTAAGGTGGGAGATGTGGCAGTGTACGAGAGTGAGCAGCCCGTGGATATGGTGATTACACTTCATGCTTGTGATACGGCAACGGATTATGCTCTTTATCATGCTATTAGATGGGGAACAAGGATAATTATTTCTGTACCTTGCTGTCAGCATGAACTGAATGCTCAGATTAACAGTCAGGAGTATGGCGCCCTTACCAGATATGGTCTGCTTAAGGAGAGAACAGCAGCCATAATGACAGATGCAATCAGGGCTAATCTGCTGGAATACTCTGGATATAAGACACAGATACTGGAATTTATTGATTTTACTCATACTCCAAAGAATCTTCTGATTAGGGCAGTTAAGTCCAATATAAAAAAAGAACATAAGGAGAAAATGCTTGAGGAGGTGGAATCATTAAACAAAGAGTTTAATCTGTCGCCAACATTATATAATTTACTTATTGTAGATTCAAAAATGTCATAAAACTGATATAATTAATTTGAATATTATGAAAATGGAGAAGATAAGAAATGGGAAAAAAGAATCGTAGCAGTTTTTCTGGATCAATTGGGTTTGTACTTGCAGCAGCTGGAAGTGCAGTTGGACTAGGCAATATTTGGAGATTTCCATATCTGGCAGCTAAAAACGGTGGAGGCACCTTTCTGCTAGTGTATATTGTGCTGGCATTGACCTTTGGCTTTACTTTGCTTACAACTGAGATTGCACTTGGACGAAAGACAAGGCAGGGACCCTTAACGGCCTATGGGGTAATCAATAAGAAATTTAGGGCAACCGGGCTGTTTGCATGGCTTGTACCAATAATTATTTTGCCATATTATTGTACAATAGGTGGCTGGGTGCTTAAGTATCTTGCTGTATTTATTCAGAATGGAAGTAAGCCGGCAGCAGATGAAAGCTATTTTACAAATCATATTTCAAGTCAGGTTTCACCAATATTCTGGTTGATAATTTTCTTGGGTTTAACTGCCTTTATAGTTATCAGTGGGGTTGAAAAGGGGATTGAGAAGTATAGTAGAATAATTATGCCAATTCTCATTGTTCTGGTTTTGGGTATATCAATTTTTTCGTTGACACTTACACATACAGATGCATCAGGAGTGACGAGAACAGGACTTGAAGGTCTTAAGGTGTATCTTGTACCGGACTTTAGCGGAATGGGAATAAAAGAGATAGGCTCTCTCATTCTGGATGCGGTAGGACAGCTATTCTTTTCAATAAGCGTAGCCATGGGAATTATGGTTGCATATGGCTCATACGTAACAGATGACACAAATCTGATGAAGTCAATTAATCAGATTGAGTTTTTTGATACACTTGTGGCATTACTTGCCGGCTTAATGATTGTTCCGGCTGTTTTCACATTTATGGGAGCAGAAGGAATGAGTAAGGGACCGGGACTTATGTTTATTTCTCTTCCAAAAGTTTTTGATGAGATGGGAAGTCTGGGCAGAATAATTGGAATTCTATTCTTTGTAATGGTAACCTTTGCAGCAGTTACCTCATCAGTATCTGTAATGGAAGCCATAGTTGCCGGACTTATGGATAAGTGGCATGTAAGCAGAACCAAGAGTGCGATTATTGCTACTGTATACGCGGCAATAGTTGGAATTGTAGTATGTCTTGGATACAACATCCTCTACTTTGAACTGCCTCTGCCAAATGGATCAGTAGCAACAATACTTGATTTGTTAGATTACATCAGCAATAGCATATTAATGCCAATTGTAGCCATAACAACATGTATTTTGTTTGGATGGATTGCTAAACCAAAGGTAATTATTGATGAGGTAAAGAAGGGCGGAGTACGTTTTGCAAGAGAAAAATTGTATGTGGTGATGATAAAATATGTTGCACCTATTCTTCTTGTAATATTATTAATACAGTCAGTGATTCAATAAAAGAAAAATTGCATGCTCATAATAAAAAGAATGTCAAATTAATAGCTATGTGATATAATTCGACTATGAGATTGAGAGAGATTGATGTTTTCTCGGTCAAAATAGAGAGAGAAAAGCTGGGAAAAGATGCCAGGAACATTATCAGGATTTTTTCCATAATGG
The DNA here is from genome assembly GCA_036311465.1 of Agathobacter sp. Classification (GTDB taxonomy): domain Bacteria; phylum Bacillota; class Clostridia; order Lachnospirales; family Lachnospiraceae; genus Roseburia. The sequence goes on along the minus strand of JAXJPW010000031.1, from coordinate 45,321 downwards.
AAGAAAACAGAATATCCTGTGAGTTTGTGGCTAAGAATATTGACTGGATTTCAATCACGGTTAGAGAGGAGTACGTGGATAAAACAATTCAGTTTATGCAGCAGCTTTCCAGAGAGATTGCCGGGATTAATATTACTAGCCATAGAGATATAACGTTGCTTGTTGTTGAACAGTACGAATTTGATACCAGAGCAATTGGCTTATTGTTTAGCTATCTTGAGCTTCAGGGTATTGATATCAAGATGTTCAGGCAAATTCGAAATAGCCAAAAAATTGTGGTCGGTGTGCGTAAAGCGCAATTTGATCAGGCAAAGGATATTGTGTTGAACCAATGGGGGAGATAATAAAATTCTCTCCTATTGGTTTTTTGTTTTTGCTATGGTATAATGGTACCACTCAAAATTGGGATGGAGGAATGTATGAAGAAAGTAAAGTTCAAACATCATATAAGAAAAATGGCGTTTGTAATAACCTTGTTTGCAGTGTTTATATGCATAATATCCTTTGGAATTAGTGATACTAACATTAAGGTTAAGAGAACCCAGATAAAGGAATTAAATACATGGATTGTGAATGGGGAAGAACGTGACCTAACCACAAGCTCCTTTCAATATAAGACTGACAAGCCGGTTATATATTATAATACGATAACCAGTGAAATGACAGGTAAGAGTCTTTACTTTGTTACCTCTCATATGAAGGTGAATGTATATTTAGATACAGTCAGATACTACACCTTAGCAGGTAGTAGCTTTTTTAACCATACTTCAGGAACTGCATACAACATAGTTGATATTCCTGAAAATATGGAAGGTAAAGAAATACGGATAGAAGTATACAATTGTTACGATGATTATGATAATGCAGAAAAAATAAGATTTATTTACGGAAATGTTTCATCAATATATAGATACATAATTGAGTCTGAGTTTTGGGATAATATTATTAATCTTCTCTTGGTTATTTCAGCATGTATTGTGCTGCTACTAAGTGTATTTCTTATAAAGTATGCTAAATATATTATGGAAATAGTATATCTTAGCTTATTCGAGCTGTTCTTTGGTATTTGGGCTACTACCAATTCAGCATTGGTTAATATCATAGTGTTTAACCCAAGTGCCATGAATACGTTGGCATATTATAGTCTGTTTTTGGCACCGCTGTTTTTCCTGCTATATGTAAGAAACAGTACGTACGGAAAAAATGTAAAAAAGAATCTGGTAAGTGGAATTATGGTTATACACTGTTGCTATATTATTGTGGCAACAGTACTTCAGATTGCAAATATTAAAGACTTTTTTCAAATACTGTGGATATATCATCTGATTTTAGTAACGGAAGTCTTTGTTATTGCACGTTTCTTTATCAGATCATATAGGATAGAACGAAGGGAAGGAAAAAAGGGTGGAAACGACATACTGCTTTTTGTTCTTTTAGCAGGTTTAGTTGCTGACCTGATAAGCTGGAATATTACTTATACATATAACATCTTGTTTACCAGACTTGGTCTGCTAATTTATACAACCAGCATTTTATTCAAATATGGAAAGAAGGCATATCATGAGGTAAAGGACAGCCTAAGCAGAAACGAACTTAAGCAGATTGCATATACTGATTCCCTAACAGGGCTGTTCAATAGAAATGCTTTTATCTCAAGGCTTGCCAATATTGATATAAAGAATGTTACCATTGTGTCCTTTGATTTAAATAATTTGAAGTACTACAATGATTATCATGGTCATGATAAGGGTGATCAGTTGCTGATTTGCATGGCAGAAAAGCTGCGAAAGGTATTTGGCGACAATGCCTACAGAATTGGTGGCGATGAATTTGAGGTCATTCTTGAAAATGTAAGCCAGGAAGACCTTTGGAAAATGCTTGAGCAGTTTGAAGCTGAGGAGGAGAGTTATAATAACTCTGACAGTGACATATTCCTTCAGGCTGCATATGGAGTGGGATATTGCCAGAATGGTGAGAGTATTAATGATATTATGAAGATGGCCGATCAGAATATGTATACGCATAAGAAGTTCCTTAAGGCAAAGGGAGATGGGCCAACATAGAATCTTAATGGAGGAGTGATGATAAAATGGGAAAGAATTATGACATTATTATTGTAGGGGCAGGACCAGGTGGTATTTTTTCTGCATATCAATTAGCTAAGAAAAGACCTGACCTTTCTGTTGCTGTATTTGAGGCCGGAAGTCAGCTGGAAAACCGTAAATGTCCAATTGACGGCAAGAAGGTTAAGTCCTGTATCAAGTGTAAGAGCTGTGCCATAATGAACGGGTTTGGAGGAGCAGGAGCTTTTTCGGATGGTAAGTACAATATCACAAACGATTTTGGCGGAACTCTGTATGAATATATTGGACGTGAGAAAGCTACAGAGCTTATGCTATATGTGGATGATATTAATATGAAGCATGGTGGGGAGGGAACCACCCTTTATTCTACAGCAGGTACTGATCTTAAGAAGCTTTGTATGCAGAATAAGCTGACACTTCTTGACGCTTCCGTAAGACATTTGGGAACAGACATTAACTATGTTGTTCTTCAGAATATATATAATGAGTTGAAGGATAAGATTGATTTTTACTTTATGACTCCTGTAGAGACTGTGGAGAAATTGGAGGATGGATACAGGGTATTCTACGGAGACAAGGAGTTCTCAGACTGTAGGAATTGTATTATTTCCGTAGGAAGAAGTGGAAGTAGGTGGATGCAGACAGTATGCGAAGCCCTTGACATTCCTACAAAGTCCAATCGTGTAGATATTGGAGTGCGTGTGGAGCTTCCGGCAGTTATTTTCTCACATATTACAGATGAGTTATACGAGAGCAAGATAGTATACAGAACCCAGAAATTCGAGGATGCAGTAAGAACCTTTTGCATGAATCCCCGTGGAATAGTTGTAAATGAGAACACTAATGGAATAGTAACGGTTAATGGGCATAGCTTTGAGGACGAGAATAGAAAGACAGAGAATACTAACTTTGCGCTTCTGGTAGCTAAGCATTTCTCAGAACCCTTTAAGGACAGTAATGGTTATGGAGAAGGAATTGTTCGCCTGTCCAATATGCTTGGTGGTGGAGCTATTGTTCAAAGATTCGGCGACCTTGAGAGAGGGCGTAGAAGCAACTGGAAGCGAATTGAGGAGGGAACAGTCAGACCAACCCTTGCAGCCACACCGGGGGATTTAAGTCTGGTGCTTCCTAAGAGAATTCTTGATGGAATTATAGAGATGATATATGCCCTTGACAAGATTGCACCGGGAACTGCCAATGATGATACGCTTCTGTATGGAGTAGAGGTTAAGTTCTATAACATGGAGGTAGCATTAGACGAGAACCTTGAGACCAAGCATAAGGGGCTGTATGTGATTGGTGATGGAAGTGGAGTTACACATTCCCTATCCCATGCGTCTGCAAGTGGTGTTTATGTGGCAGACAGAATATGTGATTTATTCTAAGCCTTTTTTGAGTCATATATAAGAAGACAGATATTGTAAAAACAGATATTGCAAATAGCAGAAATATTATGCAAGTGAGGAAAGTTTATTTATGAAAAAAGCAATAATATTTGACATGGATGGAACCCTTTGGAATTCTGCTCAGGGAGTAGCAGATTCCTGGAATGAGGTACTAAAGGCAGAAGGAATTGATAAAGAACCTTTGACAAAGGAAGACTTTTACAGTGTTATGGGACAGACCATGGACAAGATAGCACTTAAATTCTTCCCGGATTTATCTCCGGCTGGCAGAGAGGAGATAGCTAAGAAGTGTTACAGCCATGAGAATGACTATCTCAGAGAGCATGGCGGTGAGTTATATCCAGAGCTTGAGGAGACCCTTAAGACTCTTAAGGAGAAATATTCTCTCTATATTGTAAGCAACTGTCAATCAGGATATATAGAGGCATTTCTTGAGCATTATGGTTTTGCTCATTATTTTGAGGACATTGAATGTTATGGCAACAACGACAAACCAAAGGGAGAGAATATAGCTGATATAGTCCGTCGCAACCAAATCGATTCTGCTGTTTACGTGGGAGACATTCAGGGAGATTATGATGCAAGCAAATCTGCAGGGGTTGGCTTTATTCATGCGGCATATGGCTTTGGAGAGATTGACCAAGAAGTTCCAAGAATCCAGAGATTTAGCGATTTGATTGAAGTGGCAGATGACGTTTTCTAAGTATTTTATCTATTGGGAAGCTGCAACTAAATCTGCTAAAGCATAAAATGTGCAAGCAATTAATTGGAAAAATAAAGTAAACATTATAGAATTCCTTATAAAATAAGTATAATTTATTTATTATATTTTTTGTTGACAAATTATATATATATATATATACTATATTGGTGTTAAAAATTTGCACAATATGTAAATGTAAAGGAGAAATGTTATGAAAAAAATGAAAAAAATGTTTGTTTTTGGTGCAATTCTTATTGCATCGCTTTCTATGTGCACTCAAAGTATTAGTGCAAGAACTATAACAAGGAGAATTAGTGGAAATGTATATAACGGAAAGTATATAAAGGTCACTACAAAATCTGTTGCTGCTGGACGAAAAGTGTATTCTAGCTCTCGCGCAAAGCATGTCAAAGGAGTGGAAACATCTTATTCTATTTCTAATGAGAAATCAAGGACGTTTGAATCATCAAATACTATTGAAGCAACAGTTGGAGCAGAATATTTGGGTGTATCTGCTTCGTGTTCTACAAGTTTGGGGGTTTCAGAAAGCGTAACTAGTGGCATTACAACTTCAGTATCGTATACAGTTCCTGCTAAAAAACCAACATGTATATATCAGATTGTAGCTGTTTTCCCAGCTGCAAAAACTACGTTTGAAATATATAAGATGAGAGATAAAGAAAAATTTAAAGTAATCAAAAAAAAATCTATTACCAAAATGCCTTACATAGATAAAGCATATTATGCGCTTGAAAAAGGTTAATACTTTTCGCAGTAAGCAGAATTTCTGCTTACTGTGTTTTTGTATTTCCTAATATCATTATTATTAAGAGGGAGAGAGAAAGTATTATGAAAAAAATGAGGACCCAAATATCAAAGTGTGCATTAATTCTTATTGCAGCATTATTGGTAACTGGTTGCAACAAAGATGAGGATGTTTCTACGGAGAAAGTCACAGAGCAGAATGCACCTGAGGCGAAGTATAATATACCTCCAATCACATCAGATTATTTCAGAGTATTTGCAGAGGATTCAAAATATATATATTCTGAGTTGACGGTCTGTAAGTCAATGACATTCACAATAATCACAGGAGAAAAGCTAGATAAAGATAAGCTAAAGGTTGAACTGAATAATGGCATAGGATGTAAGTTCTCTATTATCGAAGGAGAAGAAGAACTGATGCCGGAGATTATTTTTGAGACATATAATAAGGATGCCGATGTAGAAAAACTCCAGGAGGAATATGCGGATTTTGCAGAAAGACTGCCTAGACTGTATGAAAATACATTAGTGGTAGATCCTGTTGATTTTTCTTCAGGTGAAATAACAGAGTTGAAGGTCAGCTATGATGGAAAAGATTACATCAGTAAGATAAATGTAAAATATAGTTCCTTAGATCTGGCATTGGATGAGAAGGATAGGTTTTCTTGCAGTTCGCTTGCCAGATCAGATGTTAATGCTTCGTATTATATTGATGGTGAATTTAATGTTGATGATTTGGAATTTACAGCCGAAAGTGATGTAGAGCTTAAAGATATATATTTTATCGCTAATGACAGTGCTAAAATTGATGAAATAGTAGTACAGGAAAATGGAACTGATTATAAGTGGGACAAGTCTGAAGCAATAGCCTTATCCAAATCGGAATCACTTAAATTATCAATCAAGTTCCATGATGATACATTGAAGAAGTTTACCAGTTGCAATAAATATCTGGTATTTAAGTATACCTGTGATGGCAAAGAATATGAAACCTATATTGATTTAAGCTATAGGATCAGGATAGACAGATATGAAATGTTTGCCATGGAAGATGATACTGTTGACTACCAAAAAGTATATATAGAGAATAACAAAGAACAATAGAATAAATAGAGGATGTTTATGAAAAAGATTGCAAGATTAATAGGAGCTATTTTATTCCTGGTGGCAATGATTGTACCAGTTATTGCACTAATTTGGATTTCCAATATTGAGCAGAAAGATTATCAGATAACTGATGATTTGAGAATTGGAGATGTTGCTTACGGAGAGATTTGTGAAGTACAGCGATTGGACATAGAGGAAACGGTGGAGCTGTCAGGGGATGTTGTCAGTAACAAAGTTGAATTCATAGAGTTAAACAAATTTACTGACATATATAAAATGAGAATGATTGTCAGTGAAGGGGATTTTATCTCAAAGGGACAATTGATAGCTTATTACAAAGGGGAAGAGATATATGCAGAAAAAAGTGGAATTGTAAAAGCAATCAACATGGGTGAGGATAACTATATTATGCTGGAGTCTCTTTCGGATCTTGTTATAAGAGTTGATTGTTCGGATGATATTACATTTAAGAAATTAAGTCAGAAGAAACTGAAATTGTCTGATGATGAAGGAGTACAGTATAAGGTTATCAGAATTGATAATGCAGTGAATGCAGAAAATCAGCGATATGCATATGTTAAACCGGACAATTCCGAAACACTAACATATGGAGATAAGGTGGATAAAATTAAATTATACACAGGAAAGACATATACAGATGCATTAGCAATTAATAAAAACTGTGTGTATTCATGTAATGACAATAAGTTGTATGTAAGGGTAATATCTGATAGCGGGGTAGAAGAAGTAGAAGTACAGGTTGGCTTTTATTCCGGAGATTATGCTGTTATTTCCGGAGTCGATGAGGGAACAAAATGTGATAGTGGATTTAAGTCTTTAATGGAGAATGAGGATAGGGAAGATGAATAAATTAAATCTTAATATTGAGCATTTAAAAAAAAGCTTTAGCTATCCTGTCTTGCGAGATATTAATCTGCATATGACGAATTCTGACTATATCTCAATTGTGGGTTCATCAGGTGCAGGTAAGTCGACACTTATGAATATTATTGGGCTGATTGAAACCTATGACGAAGGAAAATATGAGTTTAATGGGACTGTAATTCGTAGTAATAAGGATTATGCGAAGCTAAGAATAGAAAATATTGGTTTTATTTTTCAGAACTATAATCTGATTTCTCAATTATCCTGCAAAGATAATATTCTTTTGCCAGCTGTTTATAAACGTAAAAAAATTGAGGATAAAGAACTGGAACGTCTGGCGGAGCTTCTTAACATAACAAAACTTCTTGATCAAAGAGTAAATGTTTTGTCAGGAGGCGAGAAACAGCGAGTAGCAATTGCCAGATCCTTGATTCTTGATCCCTGTTTGCTTATTGCAGATGAACCCACTGGAAATCTGGATGAGAAAAACAGGAAAATAATATGTAATCTTTTAGATGAAGAGAATAAAAAGGGTAGAGGAATTATACTAATTACTCATGATGATGAGATGGCAGTTAGTGCAAAAACCATGCTCAGATTAGAGAAAGGAGTGTTGGTATAGCCATGAAAATGCTTCTAAATCATTCATTACAAATGTTATATAAAAATATAAAAGCATATATAGCATTATCGGTTACAATAATAATCTCATTATCAATTTTGCTCGGATATCTTGTTTTTGTTGATTCGAATTGTTACAACAACAGTAAGGAGGCCTTTTCGGTATCGTCAGGTTATATTATAGCCGAGCAGGAGAGTGATAATGCAAAGCTTAAAATTCTTGAGAATATGATGGAGAGTAATTCTATTTCATATAAAAAATATGATTACTATTCTTTAGACATACCACAGACACAATATGGGAGCTCAGTTCATGCAACGTATGTATGTATTCCATCGAATTTGAATTCTGTGTATGAAAGCCGTGAATTAAGTTCATTAGATATAAATAAAGGATACAATGCTCCACAAAAGTTGAATATGTTGTATGGGCGAGAGGATTTTCGCTTAAATAAGAATGAAGCTATTATCAACAGGTCTTTTTTTGAAGCTCTTGGATTATCGGAAGAAGACCTGCCATATGAGACCAGTTTTATGTTAGGAGATTACCATAAGGATGAAGGAAGAATAAAACTAAGCATTGTCGGAGTCTGTGAAGACGGAGAATATACCCAGAGACTGCATTATAATGATGATAATGAATTGGATGCAACTTTTCAAATATATGTTTCGCAGGCTTCTATGAATGGAATAGAGATAAAAGATTTTTGTGAAGTGGATTACTATTCGTTTATTGAAACAGATAGCCCGGAAAAAGTTACTGAGTATGAGAAACAACTGGGACTAATAGAATGTTCCGCCTACCAGGCACAGAAAGAAGCCTTAATGAATGAAAAAGCCGAAAAAGGAACAAAAAATAAAATAGTAATTATGTTACTACTTATTTTAGGCGTAAATATGTTTAGTTGCCTGTCAAATGTAGTAGCGAGCCGTCAATATGAAATAGGAATAAAAAGAGCAATTGGAGCCGGTGTTATTGATATAGTAGTGCAGTTTCTAACGGAAAGTATATGTATTCTGGTTATCGATATTATTGCATCTATGTGGCTTGTTACAAATATCGTGATTGGCTTTAAGTTTTTTTACTGGTTTACAAATAAAGAAGTGTGGATATTCCATTGTTCAAATTATTCCATTGCTTCCTTTTTGATATCGTCAATTTCAATTATTGTGATTTTTAGTATTGTATTGGCATATAAAGCGACAAAAGTAGAGATAGTAAGTCAGCTAAAATGTGAATAGAAAGTATTAATTTGGAATACTGTTGCGAAGACACAGTGCCCCCCAGCCTGTTATCGGGTTAGGATAAGCATCTATAAAAGGCAGCTTTTTTGATCCCCGGATCAGAGCTGCCTTTATTTTATCTCCGTAGAAAAAGGCATCATTTCCGTCTGCAATTCCCCACTGCATTAGGAGGGAACAGCTTCCTGTTACAAAAGGAGTAGCCATGGAGGTTCCGCTTTTGGAGGTATAACCACCGCCGGGAGCACAGGATATTATGTTGACGCCGGGAGCTACCAGATCAGGCTTAATCATTTCAGTATTCCAGGTTGGACCTCGTCCGGAAAAGGCAACAGGACGATCTGCAATTGAATCATATGCTCCTACAGTAATAACCCTTCCGGAGGTTGAAGGAATAGTGAGAGTTGTGTTTACGTCGGGAGTAAGGAAACGTGTATCTTCATTTCGTATTGCATAAGAAGGAAGCCACATATCATAATTTCCATCTATAATCTGCTCACCCCTTGCAATAACAGACCAGATTCCCGACTGCAGGTAGGGAGAACCTGTAAGGTCCACATAGATTTCCTGATATATGCTGAATGGAGTAGAATCACCAACAGTGATATAGATTTGGTTGTTATCAATACTAAAGCGGTAGACCCCAGGGGAAGAGGGGATGCTCAGCCTCTCATTATTGGGAAGTTGCATCGAGAAGGCGATGTTTTCCCATGGATTTTTCCAAATCTGAAGACTTAGGTTAGTGGTGTAATTGCTGATAGATAACTGATTGGTGACGGTGTCAGCATTGTTACTTAGTTTTCCAGAGGCATGCCCACCGTAAGAAGCTTCGTTTCCACTTCCAACGGCAATAGAAATTTTGTATATTGAGGAAATGTAGTCTATGTATTTTTCCAAAATGGAGGTTCCGCTATGAGAACCGTAGGTGTTTCCATAGCTTATGTTAAGAGCCAGGGGCAGACCCTGCTCAATACTTTTTCTGACACAAAAATCCAGAGCCTCCAGCAGGCGGGCAGTAGTGCTAAAACCGTTACTGCCGGTGGAAAGCTTAACAATTATAAGGTCAGCCTCATAGGCTATTCCACGATATTGTCCCATTGATGCATTTCCGTTTCCGGCAGCGATACCTGCAACGTGGGTGCCATGGCCGGAATAGTCCTCACTGGGACAGAGTGCTAGAGCAGTCTGTCTTGTGGGAGCAGCCAGAGCAGCGTTAATTTCTGCTGAGTCGAAGACCATATCCAGGGTTTGATCCCACAGGTACAGTATTCTGGTGGTTCCATCATTATTTCTGAAATCAGGATGGAAATAGTCGATACCTGAGTCGATGATTCCAACGATAGTGTTTTTCCCGGACAGGTTCAAATTATTTACCAACCCTCCGATGCAGGCCTCTCTTTTTCCATTGAGAACCTCGTAGAAGAGCTGTCTTGGCTTTTCCATATATACTACAGCTGGAAAAAGAGCAAGATTGTCTATTTCCCGGGCAGGAACTCTTACGATAGCATAATTGCCCAGAAGAGGGGTGAAAGCAATAGAAGGAAAGGCTTTCAGGATTTCTTCAGGGGACTGAACATATTGTATAATGACCTCCCAGGTGTCAGTTTCAGCAGTAAAACCTACTGCCAGATCAGGCGAAGACTGAAGCTCAGATGGTGTGGCAGAAAGAGAGGCATACAGGTTTGTTTCCATTTTGGAACCATAATCATTAATCATAGGGGCTCCTCATAGGATATAGTTTCTTTATTTTATGTGCAATTTTCATATAAATGAGTAAAAATAGCAGAAAAATTTGAACTTTGTGAAAAAAATGTCAAAATTTATGTATTTTGATAAAAACATATCTAGAAAAATGGAATTTGATTTTGTACAATGGCACTATAGAGATATTAACGGAGTATAAGAAGGAGAGAATATGTACGCTGACGAGAACGTAATCAAAATTAAACATGATGTACTTTATGAAGTAGCTAAAGCCACATTTGAGGGTAATCTTGAACAGAAGAGGGATGATATTCCATTCACTCTTATTCCCGGACCAACACCACAGTTTAGATGTTGTATCTACAAGGAGAGAGAGATTATTCGCCAGAGAGTTCGTCTTGCAGAGGGTAAGGCACCTGGTCCTGTAGATGATGGAAATGTTATTCAGGTAATTAGTTCAGCATGTGAGGATTGTCCTATTTCCAGCTACACAGTTACAGAGAACTGTCAGAACTGTATTGGAAAGGCTTGTATCAATGCATGTAAGTTTGGAGCGATTGAGGCAGGACGTCATCGTTCACATATTGATGCACAGAAATGTAAGGAGTGTGGAAAGTGTGCTCAGGCATGTCCATACAACGCTATTGCACATCTTAAGAGACCATGTAAGTTTGCTTGTCCTGTTAACGCGATTACATACAACGAGCATGGAATTTCTGTAATTGATGAAGAAAAATGTATTAGATGTGGTAAGTGTATCCATAGCTGTCCATTCGGAGCTATTGGATCAAAGACTTACATTGTTAACGTAATTAAGGCTCTTCTTTCAGAAGATAAAAAGGTTTATGCACTTGTTGCTCCAGCTACAGAGGGACAGTTTGGTCCTAACATCACTATGAACAGCTGGAAGAAGGCAATGAAGGAAGTTGGATTTAACGATTTAGTTGAAGTAGGTCTGGGTGGAGATATGACAGCTGCCTACGAGGCTGAAGAATGGGAGATTGCTTACAAGGAAGGAAAGAAGAAGGTTACTTCATGCTGTCCAGGCTTTGTAAATATGGTAAGAAGACATTACCCAGAGCTTAGTGATGCAATTTCTACAACAGTATCACCAATGTGTGCTATTTCAAGAATGATTAAGGCTAATGATCCAGATGCAGTTACTGTATTTATTGGACCTTGTATTGCAAAAAAGTCAGAGGTTGAGGATCAGAAGATAGAAGGAAATGCTGATTATGTACTTACATACAGTGAGATTCGTGCAATCATGAAGGCAAAGAACGTTGAACTTAAGGCTGACGATACTTCATATCAGGAATCTTCAGTATATGGTAAGAGATTTGGTAACTCAGGTGGAGTTACTGAGGCTGTTATCCAGAGTATGAAGGAGACAAATGCAGGTATCGACTGTACAGTTTGCAAGGCAAATGGTGCGGCAGAGTGTAAGAAGGCACTTCTTCTTCTCAAGGCAGGAAAGCTTCCACAGGACTTCATTGAAGGAATGGCCTGCGAAGGTGGATGTGTAGGCGGACCAAGTTCATACAATGATCAGATTTCTACAAAGAAGTCAAGAGATGAGCTTCTTGGAAAAGCAGATGACAGAGGAATCCATGATAATCTCAGTAATTATCATATGGAGACATTCTCAATGCATCGTGAATAGAATAGATAGATTGAGCCTCCCTTCGGGGAGGCTTTTTATTATTTTGGAAATTATATAGATAGAGAAAGGCAAATGTACTATAATAAAGGCAATAGAAAAAGTCGACGGACGCCGACTTTTTCTGAGGAGTTTAGTTATGAAAATGTTTATTAATAAAAAGGGAATAAAAAAGGATTTCTCCTTTTCTAGTACTAATATACCATACGCATAGGAAAAAAGTAATAGCCAACTTATACAAAGTTTTGGTGCTAAAGTAGTACATATTTACTAATTTTATTGAGAAACATTGGATCATGGGAGGTTTTTTATGGGGAAGAGACTATTAAGTGCAATTATTTCATTGGGATTAGTTGTATCTATGCTGCCTGTTGGTATTAGGGGTGAAGAAGCCGTATCTGATCCTTCACCGGTAACCTTTGAATATGAGGATGAACACTTCAAGGTGGAGCTGGATGACGGCTGTCTGGATGTGCTTATTAATGGGGACTGGCAGGGAGATGTTCCATGGAGTGACTACAGGAATCAGATTACAGAGGTTACTCTGAGAGGATCCGGAATGACTAAGCTTACCGCCCTGTTCAAGGATTATACAAAGCTGGAGAGAGTAACAGTTGGAGAATTTGATGCTTCCACAGTTACAGATTGCTCTGAGATGTTTTATAATTGTCAGGCACTTAAGAAGGTAGATATCCGTAATCTTAATCTGGCGGCAGCAGAGAAGCTTGATAAGATGTTTGACAATTGCTACGAATTGACGTCAATTAATGTAAATGGCTGGAGCTTTGGAAATAAGCAGGTTTCTGCCAGGAGTCTTTTCAGAAACTGCAGGACCCTTAAGAGTCTTGACTTAAGCAGCTGGAAGGGAACTAAAGTTATTTGCAATCTTGACAGTACCTTTAGAGATTGTGAGCAGCTGGAGAAGCTTACCCTGACAGGTCTTGATTTAAGTGGTGTCAGCTCCTGGGCAAATACCTTTAGGAATGACGCAAAGCTTTCTACCAAGTTTACAGTATCAGGAACAGCAGTGGATACAGGTTTTTGTCTATTAGATGCAGCCACAGCGGAGGGCAGTAAGATAACAGTAAGATATGTTGAGGATGCATATGCAGCTCTGGCCAAAAGAATTACTGAATCTGCTCATGAAGAATCTAATATAGTTCTTTGGAAGATTCCAAAGATTACCAGTGAGGATGTTAAGCTCTCTTCCACAAAGATGGCATATGATGGAAAGGAGCAAAAGCCGGAAGTCACAGTTACAGTTAATAAGGTAAAGCTGGTTGAGGGAACTGATTATACCCTTTCGTATAGCAACAATATTAAGCCTACAGATAGTGCCATTGTGAAAGTGACAGGAATGGAGGATTATCGTGGCAGTGTGGAGAAAGAGTTTTCCGTGGCCAAGGAGGCAAATAAGATTACAGTACCTTCAGAGAGCTACCATAAGGTTACTTCAACTAAGTCAATTAGCTTTACATTTTCAGCAAAATGCAAGGAGGGAAGTCTCGCATGTAAGTCTGATAATAGTAAGATAAAGGCAAGCATTAGTAAAAAGGGTATTGTAACAGTAAAGATTGCAGCTAAGTATCTGGGGACTGCCAATATTTCACTGACAAGTAAGTCTACTGAGAAGCTAGCGGGTGAAACCATAAAGGTTAAGGTAACTGCAGGCCCAAAGGGAACTACCATATCCTCAGCTAAATCCTCTGTGGCAGGACAGGCAGTTATTACCTGGAAAAAGAACTCCGCAGTATCAGGCTACCAGCTGAGATATTCGGAAGCTTCCGATATGGCAAAGTCTTCCACCAAAACAGTCAGCAAAGCAGGCACAGTTAAGAAAAACCTTACAGGTCTTAAGGATTCAAAGACATATTATGTGCAGATTAGAACCTACAGGATTTCTGGAAAGAAAAAAATTTACAGTGCATGGAGCAGTGCAAAAACTGTTACCGTTGCACAGATAGCAATTTCTGACACTAAAGCCACAATATATAAGGGTGACACCAGGACTATACGTCTTGTGGGGACAAAACAGAAGGCCAAGTGGACAAGCTCCAACAAATCAGTAGCAACTGTTGATAAGAATGGAAAAGTAAAAGCAATTAAAGCGGGGACAGCTACAATTACAGCAACACTTGGTAAGAAAAAATTTACCTGTAAGGTTACAGTTAAGAATAAATCAGGCTATAAGCAGCTGTATGATTATATTATTCTTAATGGAAAAAGTAACAAGGAGGGTAATCTTGTAATACGAGACGGAAATTATGGAATAATCTATAATTTCAAGAATAAGACCTTTGATTTTATTTATGTTAAAGACGGTGAGGAAAAGAAGGACTCCATGACCTTTAGCATTGGCGAAAAGGGAAGCAAAACTGCTTCAGCAGTATATGCATATAGTGATGGACTTAATTTCTGCCGTGCAGAGGCAACCTTTACGGTAGCCAAATATAAAAAGGGCGCAAATCTCAGCTTTAAGCCTTCAGTATACAGAGGCTATGAAACTTCAACCTTTATCAAAATGGCAAATACTACCTTTGTCAATTCAATGAAGGCGTGGAGCGGACTGGTTAAAAAAGCCGGAACCAGTATGAAGGCAATTGGATTTAAGACATATAAATAATTTTGGGAGTTACCTATAGAATTTACCTATAGAATTTACCTATAGAATAAAAGGAGAGTTTAGTAATGGATTTTGAATACGAATATCAGAGAGCTATATCGGTAATCGAGGAGGTTAAAAAAGCAGTAACGGGAAAGGACCAGTGCATCGAAAAGGCTTTTGCGGCAATTCTTGCAGGAGGACATATTCTTATTGAGGATGTGCCGGGGGTTGGAAAAACAACAATTGCCATGGCCTTTTCCAAGGCTATGAAGCTTGAGAATAACAGGGTACAGTTTACGCCGGATGTAATGGCTGCTGATATTCTTGGATTTAACATGTATGTTAAGGAAACAGGGAAGTTTACATATCATCAGGGAACAATTATGTGTAATCTTTTTCTTGCAGATGAGATTAACCGTACCTCCCCTAAGACCCAGTCTGCGCTGCTGGAGGTAATGGAGGAGGGCAAGGTAACGGTAGATGGTGTCAGCCGTCCTGTTCCAACACCTTTTGTAGTAATGGCTACTCAGAACCCAAAGGGAAGTGCAGGAACTCAGCTTCTTCCGGAATCACAGCTGGACCGATTTATGATATGTATGAGCATGGGATATCCTGATATTGCTTCTGAGATGGAGATTGCAAAAGGAAAAAGTCGTGGAGTCTCATATGAAAATCTTGAGGCAGTCATTGATTCCGATGAGCTATGTGTAATGAAAAGCATAGTGGAGGGCATTTTCATTCATGACAATATCTATGAATACATTGCCAGACTGATTCAGGCAACAAGAGACAATCCATATATTGAGCTGGGAGTCAGTCCAAGAGGAACTATTGCCTGCGCCAGAATGTGCAGGGCCAAGGCTTTTCTTTCAGGAAGAAAATACGTAATCCCACAGGATGTGGCAGATGTGTTCCTTGATATTGCAAAGCATAGAATAGTCCTTAATACAAAGGCCAGAGTTACAAAGGTAACAGCAGAGGCTGTGCTTTCAGAGATTCTTTCAGATACATATCAACCGGCATCATATGTGGAGAAGTAGATAAGTGTTAAGCTATATACTATTTATAATATTATCGCTAGTAATTTTATATATGGGAATGATTTTTCTAAACACCTCCGTACTAATGCTGGGCTTATGTTTTATTTTGATAACAGTACTTGCATTGATTTACAATATTGCCTGTCTGAGAAAAATAGAAGCTTCCATGAATATTCCAATTGCCCTAAGTGAGCTGGGCAGAACCACAAAGCTGGAGCTGATTGTAGAGAATTCAATGAGTATTACCCTTCACAAGCTGAGAGTTAAGGTAGAGTGTGGTGAGAAAAAGGCTAAGAAACGCCAGAAAAAATGGATTTGGCTAAAGGATGCAATTCCAGGAAAGAAGTCATTTGTCAATGAAATAGTACTAAATGAGGTGGGCAATTTCTATTTTGAAATACGAAAGCTTCGAATCTATGATGTTACCGGCCTGTTCTATCTTGACAAGAAGATTAATCTTGGAGAGAGTACAATGATTCTTCCAGAGATTCAGCCTGTCATGGTTCAGGCAGGAGATAAGGTTAGAAATTTCTTCGGAGATGCTGATGTGTACGATGAATCCAGAAGTGGCTTTGACCCTTCAGAAATATTTGACGTGAGAGATTACCGTCCAGGTGACAGAATCCAGAATGTACATTGGAAGCTTACCGCTAAAATGGACGATATTATCATTAGGGAAAACAGCCTTCCCAAGGCATGTCCGGTAGTGCTGATGATTGATCCCAAGGGTTACTCAAAGAAGCATTCCCTGGAATTTTATGGGCTTTTGGCAGGTCTCTCCTTTTCCATAATGGATGCAGGCTGCCCCCATTATGTAGCCTGGAAGAAGGAGGAGTATAATGATGTGGTCAGAATGAGAGTAGATGATGAGGAGAGCTATTACATTTTTTTGACCAGATTTCTTAATGATAATGTGCCTGGTGTTGCAGAGGAATACCAGGACAAATACAGAGGAGAAAACTATGTTCACAAGCTTGTTCTATGGGGCGATGGAAGGCTGTCCATAGACGGTGACAAAGCCAGAAGATACAAGCTTGATGAGTTTGAATTAGTTCTATAATTTGGAGAAGTTATGAAAAAGAAAAAGAGTGTTGCCTGGACACAGGTGTCATCACAGACAACTTCATATGTCATAGATCTGATAAGCTGGATTCTTATTTTAGCCAGCTCTATGACCATGATTTCGCAGGTGTTTTTGGAACTTAAGATAGAGGATAAATATGCATTCATTATGCTGATTCTGCTGGCAATTATTATTGCCCTGTACAGAGTGAGCTTTTCCTGCCTGTTTCTTCCGGTTATTACTACGGCAATCAGTGTGTTTATTTACGTGAATAATTCGGTAAAAGTGGAGGATGCTTTTTTATTTCCTCTCAGTGTATATTTGAAAAAATATGCCAGGCATTTTGCCCAAACAGTATATATTGAGCCTGGTAAAGAGGAATACCTTGGACTGGCTCTGATTGCAGCAGGAGTAATAATAGTAGTAGTTTTTGAGACACTGTCAAGGCTGACAGGGAGAAAGATTTTCAGATTTGTCCTGCCCCTTGCAATACTGATAGCTGAGGCATATGTTGGAGTTTTGCCAAAATGGAATGGAATTGCTCTGCTGTTAGTAGCTATTGTTTTTTACAAATCCAATCAGGATATAGTGGGAATGATAGCCATTGTTTCTGTTGTGGTAATGGTTCCTTTTATCTTTACACTGCCGGCCAAGGAGCTGGCCAAGAAAGCTCCTGACGTGCTGGAATTCCAGAGAAATATGGAGAAGACAGTCAAAGCTGAACTTTTTAATCCATATTTCACCCAGGATGACAGCACGATAGATAATGAAGCTCCCGAAATATATGATCAGGAAATGCTTGTATTTGAGTCAGATAAACCCATTAAATCCAATCATTATCTGGCAGAATATCAGGGAGATATATATTCCAATGGGAAATGGAATCAAAGTAACCAGTTCGAGAAGCAATGTAAGAAAGCGGGATTAGATCCTGATAAAATGAGAGAATGCCTGTCGAAAGGCCCGTACATAATGGCTAACAGTCTGAAAAAAGCAGTGGACGATTATTATGAAGACCTTAGCTATTGGAGATCTGTTGAGTCAGACCAAATCAAGGCGGATTATCACAAATTACCAGAAACAGTTGATGCCAAAATTAATTTTACGGGACTGAAGAATAATGCGGCACTTATACCCTATGCCTCAGATTATACAAAGCTGGAGGATGTTAATATTCAAGGGGATACAATAAGCAGGAAATCCCGTCTTGTAAGGTCTGTAGATGTGACATGTCTTGCTGCAGTAGACGGCAGCAAAAGTCAAATGTGGGGAGTGAAGGTCGACAGTCCTTACGGAAAAAGCTACACATATAATGAGCTGCAAGAAGAAGTTCTTTTTGAATATTACGTAGACCTGGAACTAAAACAACTTAATGAGGATGCCTGTAAGGAAGTAAGAGGAGAAAATTGGAAATACTGGGACTGGTACAATAAGTTTGCCAGAAAGGAATATACGAAGATTCCTGATGAATGCAGAGAATATGTGGACAGGTACATCAGCAGTATGTCGGAATATATAACTGGGTATTCAGGTGATATTAATCAGTGTATTGAGGAGGACATAAATGAAAAGGACAGGGTAGATGGAGCACTCCTTATAAAGACTTTAATCACTGCACGGTGTAATTATAGCTGGACCCTGAGTAAAGTTCCTGACAATACAGATGTCATAGATTATTTCCTTAATTACAGTCACAGGGGATACTGTAAGCACTTTGCAGCAGCCACAACCCTTATGTGCCGTCGCTTTGGCATTCCGGCAAGGTATGTAACCGGATATGTTGTAAAGCAGAGAAATAGTGACATAAAAAAGGATGGTACAGTAAGTATTTCAGTTACTGACAGGAATGCCCATGCCTGGACGGAGATATATCTTGATAATGTGGGATGGGTTCCCTTAGAAACTACTCCGGGCTTTGAGTCTGACAGCAAGGTTTTACCTTCAGACAAGAGTATTGCTGATAAAAGAAAACAAAGTGAGATGGAGGAGCTAAAACAAAGCTCTGATAAGAATAAGGTAAGAGAGGAATATAATAAGGAGCATAAGGATTCAGAGAATTCACAGATTGAAGAGAATACCCAACAGGCAAGCCAAAAGGATAGTCAGAAGGATTCCCAGCAGGACAGTCAGAAGGATTCTCAGCAGGCAAACCAGAAGGACTCACAGACTGCATCAGGGGATAAGCAGGGGGCTGGTTCAGGCGAAGGCTCAGGTACTGGTTCTAAAAGCAAAGAGGGAAAGAACGGCCTTTCTGCATGGATGATTACAGTAATCAACGTTGCGGCTCTTTTACTTATTTCTCTTGGGCTGATTTTATTACTTAAGCACAACAATAAAATGCAGAAGAATGGTATTGCAGACAGACTTGCAAAGCAACGCTATAATGCTGTGGTAAAGAGCATTAATCACAAGCTTTACAGAAGTATGAAGCGACACCATAAGGTTCCTTTTCATCAGATAACGGATGCTGAGTACGAGAAGGCTCTAATAAAAACTTATCCTAATATTGCCAAAGAGGACTGGAATCGGTTTATGGCAATTGTACAGAAGGTTGCTTTTTCACAGGAGAACATTACAGAGGAGGAGGCTGAATTTTGCTATAGATTATATAATATCCGTAACGGTAAGCCTGACTAAATAAATTATTCCAATAGCCTTGAAAAAGAACGCGTCTTTTCTTGTGTTCCCAAGGCTATTGGAATATAATTGTATATTGTAATATAATGAATAAAAATAGGCAGAGTAATAGAAAAGGCGGTAATATCACCTATGTCAGATAACAAGGATAAAGAATACGAAGATATATGCTATATGTGCCGAAGACCTGAGAGCACAGCCGGCAAAATGATTAAGATACAGGAAGGCTTATGCATCTGTAATGACTGTATGCAAAAGACCTTTGATTCCATGAACAGTTCAGGCTTTGGAATGGGCGACATGATGAATTTTGGGAAAATGCCAAATCTAGGCTCCATTAATCTGTCGGACTTTAATATGGGAGTTCCAGAAAGCCAGAAGGTTAAGAAGAAAAAGCCAAAGGAGAAGAAGGAAGCTCCTGTGCTTGATATTAATTCAATTCCTGCACCACACAAGATTAAAGCCAGTCTTGATGAATATGTGGTAGGACAGGAACAGGCCAAAAAAGTAATGTCGGTGGCAGTTTACAATCATTACAAGAGAGTAATGTCCAAGACAGATGACGGAATTGAGATTGAGAAGTCAAACATGCTTATGATTGGACCTACCGGAAGTGGTAAGACATATCTAGTTAAGACCCTTGCAAGATTACTGGATGTACCTCTTGCAATTACAGATGCAACTTCACTTACAGAGGCCGGATATATTGGAGATGATATTGAGAGTGTAGTAAGCAAACTTTTGGCCGCAGCAGACAATGATGTGGAGAGAGCAGAGCATGGTATTATTTTTATCGATGAGATAGACAAGCTTGCCAAGAAGAAGAACACTAACCAAAGAGACGTCAGTGGTGAGTCGGTACAGCAGGGAATGCTTAAGCTTCTTGAGGGAGCTGAGGTGGAGGTTCCTGTGGGAGCCAGCAGTAAGAATGCCATGGTTCCTATGACAACTGTAGATACCAGAAATATTCTCTTTATCTGTGGAGGAGCCTTTCCGGATCTTGATGAGATAATCAAGGAGCGACTTAACAAGGAGGCTTCTATAGGATTTAAGGCAGATCTTAAGGATAAGTATGATCAGGACGAGAATCTGCTTATGCAGGCTACTATTGAGGATGTTAGAAAATTTGGAATGATTCCTGAGTTCTTAGGACGACTTCCAATTATGTTCTCTCTTGAGGCTCTTACAGAGGATATGCTTGTAAGAATTCTGGTTGAACCTAAGAATGCTATTATTAAGCAGTATAAGAAACTGCTGGAGATGGACGAGGTTAAGCTTACCTTTGATGATGATGCACTTCACGCAATTGCCGAGAGAGCAAAGGAGAAGAAGGTAGGTGCCAGAGCCCTCAGATCTATCATTGAGGAATTTATGCTTGATATTATGTATGAGATTCCTAAGGATGATAATATCGGTGCGGTTACAATAACACGAGATTACATTGATAAAAAGGGAGCACCACTCATTATGACAAGAGGCGTGGCCCAGCTTCCGGAAAAATAAAGGACAGGTTTATGAAAATAATTCATTGTGCAGATCTTCATCTTGATTCAAAGATGAGTACTAACTTAACAAAGGAGCAGGCAAAGGAGCGTCGAATGGAAATTCTTCGTACCTTTACCAGAATGGTTGATTATGCTGTAGAGAACCAGGTTAAGGCAATAATAATTGCAGGAGATATGTTTGATACCAGAACTGTATCAGCTACTACACGTAATCTTGTTCATGATGCCATTGTTCAGAACCCTGACATTGATTTCTACTATCTGAAGGGTAACCATGATATGGACAGCTTTTTGTCAAAACTGGATGAGATTCCAGAGAACCTTAAGCTGTTCTCAGAGGAATGGCGTACTTACTCTTATGGCAATGTAACAATATCTGGAATTGAGCTGTGCGCAGAGAATCAGCCAACACTATACAATTCCCTAGTGCTGGATATTGATAAATATAATATTGTTACTCTTCATGGTCAGTTGAGTGATTATCGCAATACAGAGATAGAGGACAATATCAGTCTCAATGATTTGCGCAATAAGAACATTGATTATCTTGCACTTGGACATCTGCATAATTTCTCTCAGGGAACGCTGGGCGTGAGAGGAATATACTGTTATTCAGGATGTCTTGAGGGAAGAGGCTTTGATGAACTTGGAGAGAAGGGATTTGTTCTCATAGATGTGGATGAGAATACCCTGGACTACAAATGTAAGTTTATCCCAATCTCTACAAGAGATATTTATGAGATTTCAGTAGACATAACAGGAGTTATGACTACACAGGATGCAGCAGTTAGAATCGAGACAGCACTCAATGAGAATCCAATTCCTTCCAAGAGTCTTGTCAAGATTGTTCTCTGTGGACAGGTAGATATTGAGATGGAACTCAATATAGAACTCCTGCAGGATATGTTCAAAGAATATTTTTATTTTATCAAGATTACAGACCAGAGTAAGATTTATGTAGACTACAGAGATTATGAAAAGGATGCGTCCCTGAAGGGCGAGTTTATTAGAATGGTGCTTAAATCTGAGCTTAGTGAAGCACGCAAGTCAGAGGTTATTCGCTGTGGAATTCAGGCACTTTCAGGGGAGGAGATTTAGCGGTGAAAATTATTTCGTGTCATGTAGATAATTTTGGTAAATTATCTAATTTGGATATTAATTTTAATGAGCATGTAAATATTATTAATAAGCCTAACGGATGGGGTAAGAGTACACTTGCTGCATTCTTTAGTGCCATGCTTTATGGATTTGACAACAAAAAGGAAAGCGGAGCCCTTGAGAAGGACAGAAAGAAGTATCAGCCCTGGCAGGGGGGACCATATGGTGGAAGACTTACCTTTGAGATTGATGGCAAGAGATACACTATAAGTCGTTCCTTTGGTAATACAGAGAAGACTGATGAGTTTCATTTATATGATGGAGAGACTAATCTTGAGAGTGAGGATTATTCTGAGAAAATAGGTGAGGAGCTTTTTGACATTGACAGAGCATCCTTTAAGAGAACTATTTACATAGCTCAAAATGACTGTCTTGTATCCTCAACAGACAGTATTAGTGCAAAGCTGGGTAATCTGGCAGAGAACACTAATGATATTAACAATTTTGAAACTGCTCAGGAAAGAATCAGAAATTTGATGAATAAGCTTCATCCTAATCGTATTACCGGCAGCATTAAAAAGCGTGGTAATGTGATTTCACAGCTTAAGATGGATATCAAAGGCTTTGAGGCCGCAGAGAAATCCATGGACGAGCTTTCTGATATGCTTGAGGAGCGCAGAGCTCAAAAGCAGGAGCTGTTAGACATTAGACAGGATTACGCAAGAGCTCTTAAGATTGCCAGTGAGGAGAGCAGAAGAAAGGAATCCAAGGTTAATTACGAGAGAATCTGCAAGGAGCTTGAGAATGCAGAGCTTGCCTTCAAGGAAGTCAGAAAGGAATTACCTTCAACAATTCTTACAGATGAAGAGCTTGATTCTCAGGTAAAGAAGGCTAAAATGCTTAAGGAACAGAGCATTATTGCCAACAATTTTCTTTTTACGGAGGAGGAAGAGGATTCCTATAGACAGCTAAGAGAACGTTTCAAGGATGGTACTCCTGCAATGGAGGATCTTGAGAAGAAGCTTGAGGATGCCAATAACATTTCGAGAGTTAAGACAGAGCATGGACAGCTGGAGATGAAGCTGTCACAGATGGAATCGGTGGCAATGCTTACAGATCAGGAAACTATTGACAGTACTCCAAAGAAGAGCAAGCTTGTTATTGTTGGTCTGGCTCTTTTAATGATAGGAATTGTAGCCGCAGGTTCTTCGGCAGTACTGGAGTTTGCAGTTGGAATGAAAGAGCTGGAGACTGTTCTGATTGCAGGAATGATAGCCGGAGCAATAATAGCAGTGGTAGGAATTGTTCTAAATCTGGTTGGCAAGAAGAGAAATACTGAGAATGCAAGGGAGCTCACACGCAAGCTTGAGGCCCGGGAGGAGCAGAAGAAAGCCAAGGAAGAACCAATCAATGAACTTAAAGCTCAGCTTGAGGAAATTGAAAAAGGAATAGAAGTTCTAAAGGCAGATGCACTTAGCTTCGTAAATAAATACGGAATTGAATGTGATGTATTAGAGCTTCAGCCAAAGCTGTATGAGCTTAAGGGCTGGGTTACTGAGTACAAGCGACTTCAGGAAAAAGAGCAAAAGTACGTGGCAGCAGAGAATGAGTACGACATTATTCTTCATGAAATCACCGATTTTGGAGTGGCTATAGGCATAAGCTTCTCAGATGAAATTGATTCAGATCTGAATCAGATAAAGAGAAAAAGTGCAGAATGCCGTCTTTTGGAGAAGCAGTTTGATGCGGCAAAGGCAAAGAAGACTCAGTTTGAGGAAGAGCATGATATGGAGGCAACTCTTGCCAATTCAGAATGCCCATACTCTTTGGATGAGCTTAACAGAATGATTCATGAAGTAGATGATAAGGTTGAAGAAATCCAGGAGGGCATTGAGCAGTACAGCCGACAGATGGAGAATCTTCAGGAGCAGCTTGACCGAAGGGATGAAAAGCTTCAGGAGCTGGCAAACTGTGAGCAGCTTCAGATAGAAGAACAGCATAAGTATGATGTTTTAGAGGATACCAAAAACTTTCTTCAGAGTGCTAAGGAGCAGTTTACTGCAAGATATATGGCGCCTATTTCAGATGGCTTCCAGAAGTATTATGGAATATTAACACGAGATGATTCCAGAGAATGGGTGGTAGATGCCAATATTTCCTTTAAGATGAGAGAGTATGGAGAGCTTAGAGATGCAGTAAAATTATCCTCAGGATACCAGGATCTTATTGGAATCTGTATGCGTTTCGCCCTTGTTGATGCAATGTATCAGGAGGAGAAACCATTCCTTATCTTAGATGATCCTTTTGTTAATCTGGACGATGAGAAGGCTGCCCACGGGGAAGAGCTTCTTATAGAGCTGGAGAATAAATATCAGGTAATTTACTTTACCTGTCATGAGAGCAGAGAGTACCACGAGTAAAGAAAAACTGCAGAATTTGTGAATAAGAGGACTTAGAACAACATAATCTGTAGCATGAGCAAAATATCTTTTATTGTGGCAAAGGATGAGACAAATTTTCCGGAGCTTGCTCCTGATAATATTGTTTATTTAGACTCAGATTATGAAATCTGGTATTACGATTCACAGAGACTGACTGATTTATCAGTCGAAAAATATACGTATTCAGCAATTCCCAAATGCCTTGGGCTTCTTAGCGAGCAGGCCCTGGAGGTAAGTGGAATAATCAGATTACAGCAGCAACCCACCCTGTCTTTAAAAGGACAGGGTGTTTTAGTTGCAGTGATTGATACTGGTATCCAGATTCAGGACAGAGCCTTTAGAAGAGAGGATGGAGGAAGCCGCATAAGATTTTTGTGGGATCAGACCAGACCAGGAATACCACCTGAAGGATACATTAACGGAAGCGAATATACACAAAAGGAGCTTGACAGTATTCTGCTTCAGAATGATGAAGCCTACCAGTCTGCAGTGCCCGGTTCTGAAAATGGAAAAAATATTGAGATGTCCAAAGAGATGAGCAGAGATTTGCCAGGAAAAGATGAAGAAGGCCATGGAACCTTTCTGGCCAGTGTGGTGGCAGGAAGTACGGATGAGCTTGCCAATTTTACCGGTGCACTTCCTCTGTCAGAATTAATTGTGGTAAAGCTAAGGCAGGCAGCAGAAGAACTGAGGAATTTCTACTATATTCCACAAGCTGTGCCTGCTTACAGTGAGGCTGACATTATGGAGGCGGTTAATTATGCTGTACAAAAGGCTAAAGAGCTGGAACAGCCCCTGGTAGTTTTTCTTGGTCTGGGCTGCAATAATGGCCAGCACAATGGAGATGCTCCAATTTGCAGGTTTCTTGACAGAGTAGCTGCCACAAGAAAACGTGCTGTGGTGGTGGCGGCTGGAAATGAGGGAAATAAGCAGATTCATTTTAGGGGGAGAAGCACATCAATATTAGAACCGGTGATAATTGAGATAAATGTGGAGAAGGATATGGAAGGCTTCTATGGGGAATTCTGGGGAAATTCCCTGGAAAGATATGCAGTAGCAGTAGCCTCACCTTCAGGGGAACGACTGCCCAAAAGCAAACCGGTTTCAGGGGACAGTAGAATCTATTACTTTAACTACGAGGATACCACTGTGACTGTTGATTACAGATATCCAGGACGGGAAAAGCGAGCACAGTTGATTTTTCTAAGATTTTCCAGGGTGAAGGTAGGGATCTGGAGACTCTATGTATACTCAGATAATCTGACAAAATCGGATTTTAATATCTGGCTGCCCCTTAGTAGTCATCAGAATTCATCAGTGTGTTTTCTTGCCCCTGATCCAGATTGTACAATTACAATGCCGGCAGATGCCAATGTGGTGACAAGTGTTGGCGGGTACAGAGTGGAGGACAGAGCTGTGATGCTGGAATCGGGAAGGGGATTTTTGCCAAACGGAATGGTTAAGCCTGATTTTGTTGCACCTGCAGTTAATATAGAAGGCAAGGGGCTTAGAGGACAGTATGTGACCTTTGACGGGACCAGTGCAGCAGCGGCAATTACGGCCGGAGCCTGCGGACAGTTTCTGGAGTGGGCAGTGATAAAAAGAGGGATAAATGAGATAAATTCAGTGGATATAAAAAATCAGCTTATAAGAGGCTGTGAAAGGAGTAATAATATAGAATATCCAAATCCCCTGGAGGGTTATGGTCAGCTGAATATTTACACATCTTTTCGGTTGCTATAGTTGTATCTTATGATAAAATAGTTTACAAAGGAGGAGCTGTAATGTTATCACAGGAGGAACTTAAGGAGATCGTTGATATCGGGATTGAGTTGACTGCTGAGAAGGATGAAGATGTTTTATTAGATAAGATATTAATTACTGCAATGAAGGTAGCTCATTGCGACGCAGGAACACTGTATCTTAGCCAGAAGGGGGAACTGGTTTACAAGATAACAAAAACGATTTCAAAGAACGTACACAAAGGTCTGAATGGGGAGAAGATTGACCTGGAACCTGTTCAGATGCGAGAGGAGAATGTCTGTGCATATGCAGCAATTCATCGCTTGCTGGTGAATGTTTCAGATGTATATACAGACAGAAAGTTTGATTTTAAAAGCGTAAAGAGAAATGACAGTCTGATTAATTATCACACTAAGTCAATGCTGGTAATGCCAATGATGAACAGTGATGATAAGGTGGTGGGCATATTACAGCTTATGAATGCCATGGATGACTGGGGGAATGTTATTTCTTTTGATGAAGACCAGGTTTATGTAGTAAGAACTCTGGCTTCACAGGCAGCAGTATCCATTTCCAATATGCTATATATTCAGGAAATAAAGGATCAGATGTATTCGTTTATCGATGCATTTTCTACTGTGTCTGATGCAAGAACGCCATACAATGGAACGCATACTAAGAAGGTAACGAAGTATGCAGCCCTTTTGGCGGATGAGATAAACCGACGACATGAGGAGGGTACCTGTCGGGATTATTTTGATGAGAACAGAAGAGAGCAGCTTATTCTTGCGGCTTCAGTCCATGACATCGGTAAGCTTGTGGTGCCACTTTCAATCATGAACAAGGCCACGAGGCTGGAAGGCTGTCTTGAGGAAATTAAGAACAGATTTGCACTTATTCAGGCATACTACGAGATTGATTATCTCAAGGGTATAATTTCCATGAGAGAGTATGAACTGGAAAGAAGATTTCTGGAAGAAAGCCTTGAGACAATTAAGGAAATTAATGCTGCAACCAGTGTGACAAAGGAACAGATGGAACAGGTCCATAAGATTGCCTGCCATACCTATCACAGGGCTGGTGATATTCGAATTCCTTATTTGACACCATATGAGAAATCATGTCTGGAGATAGTGAGAGGAACATTAACCATAGATGAAAGAAAAGAGATGGAGAATCATGTGCATATGACAAATACCATCCTCAGCAAGGTTAAGTTTAACTCGCATTTTTCCAATGTGAGAAAGTTTGCTGCATCTCACCACGAACTCATGGATGGAAGTGGGTATCCAAATCACCTGAGGGGCGAGGCTTTGGATTTAGAGACTCGTATTCTTGCAATTGTAGACATTTTTGATGCATTAACTTCTAAGGACAGACCATATAAGAAACCGGTTTCAAAAGAGAAAGCCTTTGATATTTTATATGATATGGCTAAAAAGGGAAAGCTTGAAGCACGTTTGGTAGAGTATTTAGAGGCTGCAATATAGCAGCTTAATGGGGTGAATACAATGTCAATGTTGGTAATAGAACAAAAGCAGGGACAACAATTTGTCAATAAAGGAGACAGAGTCTGTGACATTCAGATTATTCTGAGTGGTAAGGTTGAGATGAGAACTGCTAATGATGCATTTATTCTGGAGGCAGGTTCTGTAATTGGACTTATGGAAAGTACAGTTGGCAGATACATTTCTGATTATGTGGCAGTAGAGAACACACTTATTGTCACATATGCATATGAAAGTATTGAGGACCTTAACAGGATTTTTGATGAGCAGCCACAGTATATTTATGCTTTTTTGCATGCGAATACTGTTTTGGCTCAGTCTGTTCTCAAACGTTATCAGGAACTTTTGCTTGTGTCCAAGGAGGAGTATCTCTTTATAATGAAGCAGTTTAGAGAATATTCACTCCTTTGTGACCAATTTGGCATAGAACCCATGTCTGTCAGTGGGCAGAGTGAACTTAAACCTGTAGTATTGCCCAAGGCTATACACCAGTGGGAGATAGTGTATGTTAATGAACTGCTTACTCAGTCAGCTGAGATTATGAAGCAGTTTTACATAGAAAAGCAGGGATTATGTATTGGCGAGATTAACAGAGAATCAGAGCTGATGATTTCTGCAATTCAAAATATGGAGAGAATAATTGAGTATAATATTCAAAAAGCGAAGCTGCTGTCAGGCCGGGAAAAACAGGGGATTTTTTCCTGTTGGTTTGATTTGGCCAAGAGGCTATCTTCCATGGATAAGGACATAGAAGCGATTAATAGAAAGGTTAGGGAGCTTCAGGGGTTTGTGCAAAACAGACAGCTTTTTCCACAGGAGGAGATTGAGGCTGCTTTTGGCTCGTACTGGAGCTTTGATTTTAAAGGATATGCTGGAACCAGTAAGAGCCGTGGGAAGGCCAAAAAGCAGAAGGCAAAAGAGCAGGAATTTGACTATTTTGAATATATAATTAATTATGTTGATTATGAAGAGGAACAAAAGAAACAGTACAGAGATTTGCTGGAACAATACTTTACTGTTATAAATAAAAAAATTCAGGGGGATGAGGCGACAGATATTTTTGACAGGGTATCTGCCATGTTCTTTGATATATATGAGAGAGCCTTTTTCAAGACTGTTGAGTCCAAGGAGGAGGTATCCCCTATGCTTCAGTTATTCTTTCAGTTTGGTTTTATTGATCCAAGACTGGTTGGCAGGGACAATGTTAAACTATTGTTCATGCTTAATCAGAGGATAAATAATGAGGTGTCAGATCATGTATTTACTATGTATGAATGGCTCCACATGATATATATTGGAATTCGTGACACCTCCAAAAATGAGTTTGATCTGGACTATGACGGCTGGCTTAGCGAAATGAGAAAGGTTAACAGGATTACGGCAGATGAAGAAAAAAGTCTTCAGTTTGACCGTAGAAACATGGTTAGGTTTGAGCTTGAAAATATGTTCAGAGCTGCCAGTAAAGGAACCTTTGGAGATTTGGGCATTTACAGTCCTGTGCTGACAGGCCAGGTGCTGACTATGAGTCCAGACAGTATGTTAATGAGTGCAGACAAAATTCAGAAAGCTCTTGATAAGATAAGAGAGATAGATTTTGGATGCTTTTATAGAGAAATAATGTTTTATGATTTGGAAAATGAAACAGATCATATGCTTATTCAGAAGGAGGTATTGCCGGATATAATTATAACGCCTAATGCAGGCAACAGAGCATTGATGTGGCAGGCAACAGAGCATGGCATGAGAGAGTCTGCAGCAAGATTTTTGTTTCCTGTATTTTTGGCAGGAAATCTGGATGAACTGGTGCTTGAGGTGGTTGCAAGATATAGGTGGGATATTTGTAAGAATATTAAGGGAAACAGATGGAAGGATATTAGTGAACATTCTCTTACTTCAGATTATTATGATTATATGGAGCACTATAGGAGTAATGTTCATATTTCATCAGACACCAAGAATAAGATTAAGACCTTAATCACTCGTGCCAAGGGAGATTATAGAGAAATCTTCGTAATTGATTATATTAATTGGATTAAGTATGAGAGCAAAGGAAATTTTCGTCTTAATAAGGTGTCAAGGGACATATTGTCCAGGTATTGTCCGTTCAATAAGGAAATAAGAAATAAGCTGATGGACAATCCTATGTTTAGAAATGTATTTACAAAATATGATGAGATAATGTCAAAGAAACAGATTCAGATTAAGAATACTTTGTCACATTATAAACATTCTGGTGGGGAGCTTACAGATGAACTTTGGAATCATTTGGAATTTTATAAACGATAGTTTTATGCTATAATAGTATTTTATTATGATAGAAGTGAGGAATGGTTATGACTAGAAAAGATTATTTATCTGCTTACGCAGCCAGCAAACAGGACATTTGTATTGCAAACGACTCTATATCTGATAATCTGTTCAGGGAATATGGTGTAAACCGTGGCCTGCGCGATTTAAATGGAAAGGGAGTACTTACAGGATTGACAGGTATTTCCAAGATTACATCCTTTGAAGAGAAGGAGGATGGGGAGAGAGTTCCATGTGATGGTGAGCTCTGGTATAGAGGCTATAACGTTAAGACTCTTATCGGTGAGCTTACACCTGATCAGTTTGGATTTGAAAAGACAGCATATTTACTTCTTTTTGGCCAGCTTCCAACAGAAGAGGAGTTAAAAGAGTTTTGTATTGCATTAGGGAAAAGTCGTACTCTTCCAACTAACTTTACAAGAGATGTCATTATGAAGGCTCCTTCCAAGGACATTATGAATTCAATGACAAGAAGTATTCTTACTCTTGCTTCATATGACGAGCTCACAAATGTTGGAGGAATTGACAATAATATTAGACAGTGTATGTCACTTATTTCAATATTCCCTATGCTTGCTGTTTATGGATATCATGCCTATAACCATTATGAGAATGACCAGAGTATGTATATTCACAGACCTGATCCAAAGCTTTCTACAGCAGAGAATTTCCTTAGAATGCTAAGAGCTGATAATAATTATACACAGCTGGAGGCAAGAGTTCTTGATATTGCCCTGATGCTTCATATGGAGCATGGTGGCGGTAATAATTCCACATTTACAACCCGTGTTGTAACCTCTGCAGGAACAGATACTTATTCTGCCATTGCAGCAGCCATGTCATCCCTTAAGGGACCAAAGCATGGTGGAGCTAATATCAAGGTTATGGAGATGATGCAGGATATTAGAAAGAATGTTAAGGATTGGAATGATAGAGATGAGCTCAAAGATTATCTCGCCAAAATGCTTGATGGAGAGGTGTTTGATAACAAGGGGCTTATATACGGTATGGGTCATGCAGTATATTCTCTTTCTGACCCACGAGAGAGAATCTTTAAAGGCTATGTGGAGAAGCTTGCAGTAGCAAAAGAGCGTGAGAAGGAGCTTAACCTCTACAATATGATAGAAGAAGTTGCTCCAGAGCTTATTGCTGAGAAGAGACATATATTCAAGGGTGTAAGTCCAAATGTAGATTTCTACAGTGGATTTGTATATGAGATGCTTGGAATTCCAATGGAATTATATACTCCACTTTTTGCCATTGCAAGAATCGTAGGCTGGAGTGCACATCGTCTTGAGGAGCTTGTAGGAATGAATAAGATTATTCGTCCTGCTTATAAGAGTGTTATGGAGGAAATTAAATAATGTTTCATGAAGTTGAAGGTGGTGTAACAGCCGCGCAGGGATTTCAGGCAGCTAGCTGCCAGGCCAACATAAAGTATAAAGACAGAACAGACATGGCCATGGTTTTTTCAAAGGAGCCATGTAAATGTGCAGGAACCTTTACCACCAATGTGGTTAAAGCAGCTTGCGTTCAGTGGGATCAGAAGCTGGTTTCTTCTGGTAAGCCACTTCATGCAGTAGTAGTTAATTCAGGAATTGCCAACGCCTGTACAGGACAGGAAGGCTGGGATGCCTGTGAGGCAACAGCCAGGGCTGTAGAAGCTGAACTTGCAGTTCCATTTGATACAGTGGCTGTAGCATCTACAGGAGTTATTGGAATGCAGCTTCCTGTGGACAGGCTGGTTAAGGGCGTTGAGACAATGTCTAAGAAGCTTGATGCTGGAATAGAAGCCGGAACAGAAGCTTCCAAGGCCATTATGACTACTGACACAGAGAACAAGGAGATTGCAGTTGAGTTTACTGTTGGAGACAGGAAGGTTACTCTTGGCGGAATGTGTAAGGGGTCTGGAATGATTCATCCTAATATGTGTACAATGCTTGCTTTTGTAACTTCTGATATTGATATAGATAAGGAACTTTTACAGGAGGCTGTCAGTGAGGTGGTAAAGGATACCTTTAACATGATTACTGTTGACGGGGATACATCTACAAACGATACCTTCATGGTAATGACTAACGGATTGGCAGCTAATCCAAAGATTACAGAAAAGAATGCAGATTATGTGGAATTTAAGGGGGCCTTATTCTATGTATGCCGTTTCCTTGCCAGAAAAATGGCAGCAGATGGAGAAGGGGCAAGCAAGCTTTTTGAGGCTAAGGTTGTTAATGCAAAGAGCAAAGCGGATGCAAGAACTCTTTCCAGAGCAATTGTTGGCTCTAATCTTTCAAAGGCTGCAATCTATGGCTGCGATGCCAACTTTGGACGTTTCCTTTGTGCTATGGGATATTCAGGAGCAGAATTTGATCAGAATAATGTAGAACTGTTTTTCGAGAGCTCAGAGGGAAGACTTCAGGTGTTTGATAAGGGTATTCCTCTTGAATTTGACGAGGAGAAAGCTATTAAGATTATGGAGGCCTCAGAGGTTACTGTATTTGTAGATATGCACGAAGGAAATGCAGAGGCAACTGCCTGGGGATGTGATCTTACATATGACTATGTCAAGATTAATGCAGATTACAGAAGCTAGTTGCAAAGTAAATTGCAAAGTAAATTGCAAAGTAAAATGCAGAACTAATGGCAGATTGTACAATTTGAATAAAAAATATTGTGCAAACTAGAAAAAATATGCAAATATACCAAAAGAGATTTGAGGACTAGTATTCATTGTGCTATGATTTATATGTAGTTGGTTACATATAAATCATAGCATTTTTTTTGGGAGGTACAAAATGAAGAAGTTTATTAACAGCGTAGATACAGTTGAAGACGAGATGATACAGGGACTGGTAAAGGCTTATCCTCAGTATCTTAAGAAGTTAGATTGTGGTAACGTAGTAGTACGTGCCGACAAGAAGGAAGGCAAGGTTGCATTAATCAGCGGTGGTGGTAGCGGACATGAACCGGCACACGCAGGATATGTAGGAGAAGGAATGTTAGATGCAGCTGTTGCCGGTGCAGTATTTACATCTCCAACACCTGACCAGGTTTATGAAGGAATTAAAGCTATTGCTACAGATGCCGGTGTTCTTATGGTTATTAAGAATTACACAGGTGATGTAATGAACTTTGAAATGGCTGGAGAGATGGCAGAGGCAGACGGAATCAAGGTTGCACAGGTTGTTGTAAATGATGATGTTGCAGTTGAAGACAGTTTATATACAGTAGGACGTCGTGGTGTTGCAGGTACAGTATTTGTACACAAGATTGCAGGTGCTATGGCTGAGACAGGCGCCAGCCTTGAAGAGGTACAGGCTGTTGCTCAGAAGGTAATTGACAATGTTAGAACTATGGGAGCTGCTATTACTCCTTGTACAGTTCCAGCAAGTGGAAAGCCTGGATTTGAGCTGGCAGAGGATGAGATGGAAATTGGTATCGGTATCCATGGAGAGCCTGGAACACATCGTGATAAGCTTATGAGTGCAAATGATATTGCTGATCATCTCTTAGAGAAGATTCTGGCTGATATTGATTATGTCGGAAGTGAAGTAGCAGTTATGATTAACAGCTCTGGTGCTACTCCACTCATGGAGTTATATATTATTAATAACCGCGTTGCAGATGTTCTTGCATCAAAGGGTATTAAGGTTTACAAGACATTTGTAGGTGAGTACATGACATCTATTGAGATGGCTGGATTCTCAATTTCAGTATTACGTCTTGATGACCAGATGAAGCAGCTTTTAGATGCTAAGGCAGATACTCCTGCAATTAAGGCATAATAAGGTATTGATTCCTAAAGGAATAGATGCCTAAAGGGATGGATACTGAAATAAAGATACTGGACTAAGTAAGAAGGAGTAGTTTTAATGGCAGATCAGAGTAAGGTACTTGAGGTATTAACCAATATCTCAAAGGTTATGTTTGATAACAAGGAATATCTCACCGATCTGGATAATGTTATTGGTGATGGAGATCATGGAATTAACATGTCCAGAGGTTTTACAGAGGTAGATAAGAAGATGGAATCCTTTGCAGGAAAGGATATAGGAAGCATTCTAAAGACAGTTGGAATGACTCTTGTATCTACTGTAGGAGGAAGTGCCGGCCCATTGTATGGAACAGCTTTCATGAAGGCCGGGACAGTAATCGGATCCAAGGATTCAGTTGATATGGACGATTTTCTCGCAGCTCTTGAGGCAGCAGTTGAAGGCGTTAAGATGAGAGGAAAGTCAACGACTGGTGAGAAGACCATGCTTGATGCAATGGTTCCGGCTCTTGAGGCTATGAAGGCGGCAAAGGAATCTGGAAAAGATGTTGAGGCTATCTTTGCAGACGGTGTGGCAGCTGCAGAGGAAGGTATGGAGCATACTAAGGAGCTTGTTGCAACCAAGGGTCGTGCAAGCTATCTGGGGGAGAGAAGTGTTGGACATCAGGATCCTGGAGCGACTTCTTTTGCCCTTATGCTTAAGGAAATAGCAAAAGCCTGTTCGTAAGTGAGGTGTTAAAATGGTAGGAATTGTAATTGTATCCCACAGCCAGAAGGTTGCAGAGGCAGTAGTTGAATTGACTACAATGATGGCAGATGGTGCTGCTATTGCTGCGGCTGGTGGTCTTGAGGACGGAACCTTTGGAACAAGCTATGAAAAGATTAAGAATGCTATTGATTCCGTTTATTCCGAAGATGGCGTAATTATTCTTATGGACATGGGTAGCGCAGTAATGACTACGGAGATGGTTCTTGAGGAATATGATAATGACAAGATTAAGATGATTGATGCTCCTCTTGTAGAGGGAGCAGTTGCGGCATCGGTGTCATCCCTATTTGGAAGTGATATGGCTTCAATAATTGATGAGCTGGCAGAAACAAAGAATATGGAAAAGTTTTAGTGAGTAAAAGCAGATCTTTTGGGATCTGCTTTTATTTTGGCTGGGAAGTTTTGCTATACAAAAATTTCTTCCAATAATTTCTACCAGTTATTTATTCGATTATCACCTCAAAAGGCTGGTTGGCAACAATGGATATGATATAACTGTCATGTTCTGTGGTGTATGCCGTAGAGGCAATCTGCAAGATTTCTTCATCTGATACTTTCCTGGCAAAGCCGCATCCCATCAGCTTGACAGAGGCTTCATAATGGGTCCAGTATCGGCTGAATTCCTTCTGAAAGTCTGGGCTGCTAACTGAATCAAGCTTCTCAAGCTCTAAAACCCACTTCTTTGGAAAGGCTTTGCGCGCTATCTTCATAGTTCCCTTTTTGGTCCCTTCAATATCTGCTCCAACAGGAGTATCCGAGACAGCCAGAATTACATAATCCCCACTGTGGGACAGACTAAAATGCCATGATTCATCTGCCAGTGAAGGCTTGCCATATTCGTTGATTATGAGCTTAGAATTCGCCGTAAGGTTAAGCTCCTGGTGTAACAGAAGACCTGAAAGGAGAGCCTGCTGTCGTACTCTTTCTGATTTGGAACGAAGATACTTCTCACGATATCTTGGGTGAATATTTTTTAGCAAGTCTTCTATATGAGTAGTATTGAAATCTATTGAGTTTATGCTTCTAATAATAAGTTTTACTTTTTTCATAAAATTATTGTATCATAATAAAAAGGAGTTAGATATGGCAAAGAAAAGAAAAAAATTAGGAGATTGATTAATTATGTTACTTAGTATTGCGTTAATTCTCTTGCTTGGAATGACAATGGGATGGATTTGTAAAAGAATAAAGCTTCCAAGTCTTATTGGAATGCTTGCCACAGGAATTGTTCTTGGACCATATGTATTGGATCTTATTGATCCAACTATATTAAATATTTCTGCAGATATTAGAAAAATAGCCCTTGTAATTATTCTCACAAGAGCTGGTCTCGGCCTGGATATATCAGGACTAAAGAAGCTGGGAAGACCGGCCATTATGATGTGCTTTGTTCCGGCAACCTTTGAGCTTCTGGGAATGATGCTTCTTGGTCCATGGCTTCTGGGGCTAACACTCTTGGAGTCTGCCATAATGGGAGCTGTGCTTGCTGCTGTGTCTCCGGCAGTAGTTGTTCCAAGAATGGTTAAGCTTATGGAGGAGGGATACGGATGCAGACAGGGAATACCTCAGCTTATTCTGGCAGGAGCTTCAGTGGATGATGTCTATGTAATTGTATTGTTTTCTACATTTATCGGAATGGCCCAGGGGCAGGGTGTTTCAGCCATTCGTTTCATTAACATACCTGTGTCCATCATATTGGGCATTGTTATTGGACTTGTGGCAGGATATCTTGCCTCAAAACTTTTTGAAAAAATGCATATGAGAGATACCTCCAAGATACTGATAATCTTGAGCATTTCTTTCCTATTAGTAGTAGCGGAGGATTCACTTGGCACACCTATTACTTTTTCAGCACTTATTGCAATAATGTTTATAGGAGTGTCTCTGCAGAAGTTTAGAGGCCAGGTGGCAAAGCGCTTATCGGCAAAATACAACAAGCTTTGGGTTGCTGCTGAAGTATTTCTTTTCGTACTGGTAGGTTCCACAGTAAATATTCAATATCTGGGAAAGGTTGGAATCAAGGCCCTTATTGTAATTGCAGGCGCAATAATATTTAGAATGCTTGGGGTATTTGTTTCTGTATTGGGAACCGGATTTAGTAGCAAGGAAAAAGCCTTTACCATGATGGCATATACCCCTAAGGCAACAGTTCAGGCTGCCATTGGTGGAATTCCTCTGGCATTAGGGCTGCCTTGTGGTGAGCTTGTTCTTACAGTGGCGGTTCTTGCTATAGTATTAACTGCTCCTGTGGGGGCCTTTGCAATCGACACTACTTATCGCAAATTTCTTTCGAAAAAATAGATAAAATGATATAATAAAAAGCAGAGAAGACTATATATAATTACTAATGCAGGAGGAGAATAGAATGAAGGAATTTTCTTATGTTATTACTGATGCGGAGGGGCTTCATGCACGTCCGGCAGGGGAGCTTGTTAAGAAGGCAAGTACATATGCCTGTGACGTTAAGATATCAAAGGATGGCAGAGAGGTAGATGCCAAGAGAATAATGGGAGTTATGTCCTTGGGAATAAAGTGTGGCATGGAGGTCACTGTAAAGACAGATGGGGAAGGTGAAGATGTTGCAATAGAAGAGCTTAAGGCTTTTTTTGAAACTAATCTTTAAGAGGTGAAGGTATGAGATTGCAGGGGAAAAGTGTTTACAAGGGAATTGCAATTGGACCGGTAGCAATATATATAAATGGAAAGAATGAAGTTTGCAAACAGCAGGTGGATGATGCTGATGCAGAAGAGCTTAGATTTGAAAAAGCCAAGGAAACTGCCAAGGTTCAGCTTCAGGAACTCTATGATAAGGCATTAAAGGAAGTGGGAGAATCCAATGCTGCGATTTTTGAAGTTCATCAGATGATGCTGGAGGATTTGGATTTTGTTGAGTCTATTGTTGGCATGATTCATTCAGATTGTGTTAATGCAGAGTATGCAGTAAAGACTACATCAGATAACTTTTCTGAAATGTTTGCTGCCATGGATGATGACTATATGAGGGCGAGAGCAGCAGATGTCAAAGATATAGGAGACAGAGTAATACGAATTCTGTCAGGGGAGACCTCACAGGGAATAAGCAGTAATAAGCCTGTAATTGTACTGGCTGATGATCTTGCACCCTCAGAGACGGTTCAGATGGACAAGACAAAGGTATTAGCCTTTGTAACAAGACATGGCTCTACTAATTCACATACAGCCATTCTTGCAAGAACCATGAATATTCCTGCTCTGATTGGAGTGGATTACCCGGAGAATGTGGAGGGCAGGCTGGCCATTGTGGATGGTTTGGCAGGTGAGATTATTATTGAGCCTGATTCTGAGGTATTAGAGGCATATAAGAAAAAGCAGAAGGAACTGGATAAAAGAAACAGTCTGCTTCAGGAACTTAAGGGAAAGCCTAATGTAACCAAAGACGGCAGAGAGATAAAGCTGTATGCCAACATTGGTGGAGTTGGAGATATTGGGGCAGTACTTGAGAATGATGCAGGTGGAATAGGCCTTTTCCGCTCAGAGTTTCTGTATCTTAACTCTGAAGATTATCCTACAGAGGATGAGCAGTTTGAAGCCTACCGTGCAGTGGCAGAGGCTATGGCGGGCAGGTCAGTAGTTATCAGAACCCTTGATATTGGAGCAGACAAGAAGGTAGACTATTTTAATTTGGACAAGGAAGAAAATCCTGCTCTTGGGTATCGTGCCATAAGAATATGTCTGGACAGGACAGAGATTTTCAAGACTCAGCTTCGTGCAATTCTTAGAGCCAGCAGATTTGGCAATATATCCGTAATGTATCCAATGATTATTTCACTGGACGAATTGCTAAGAGCCAAAGAACTGATGGAAGAGGCCAGAAAGGAGCTGGATGAAGTAGGCATAGAGTATGGACAGATTGAGCAGGGTGTAATGATTGAGACACCGGCAGCAGTGTGGATGTCAGAGGAACTGGGTAAGGAGGCAGATTTCTTTTCAATAGGAACCAATGACTTATCACAGTATACACTGGCAATAGACAGGCAGAATCCAAACCTTGATAACTTTTTTGACCCACATCATCCGGCAATTCTTAGAGCTATAGAGATGACTGTTGAAAATGGGCATAAGGGTGGTGCCTGGGTTGGTATATGTGGAGAACTTGGAGCTGATACATTACTTACAGAGACTTTTATTAATATGGGAGTAGATGAATTGTCAGTAAGTCCATCTCAGATACTTAAAGTAAGAGAGGCAATCCGTTCTATTGGATAATCCAAAGGGGGAATTCCAAAGGATAAGTTCTTGACAAATTATTTGGCTAATGATATTCTCATAGCAAATAAAACGATAAATAAATATGATAAGAAGAACAAAGGTGTTCAGACATGGGATTACTATGTCTGGGCACTTTTTTTGTGAAAAGAGGCGAAATTATGAAGAATGGATTTGATATGATAGATGAAAAGATTCTTTCTCTGTTACAGGAGAATGCCAGAATGTCAATTAAGGATATTGCATCGGAGGTATATCTTTCATCACCGGCAGTGACTGCAAGAATAGAAAGACTTGAGAAAAATGGAGTGATAACAGGATTTCATGCCCAGGTCAATTCTGAAATCTTAGGATACAGTGTAAAGGCATTTATTAATCTTGATCTTGAGCCTGTTCAGAAGGACGAGTTCTATCCATTTATCAGGCAGATTCCAAATGTAATTGAGTGCAATTGTGTAACAGGAGAATATGCTATGCTGATAGAGGTTCGATTTGGAAATACTTCTGAGCTTGATACCTTCATTAATGAACTTCAGAGATTTGGAAAAACACGTACACAAATTGTTTTCTCAACAGCAGTGGAGCATAGAGGAATTCCGGTTAAATGCAGTTCTGCCAGCTAATAATTCTGCCAGCTAATTGTGTTTGGAAAAAAATATCAAGTATGCTACACTTACATAAGTAAGTGAAAGGTGGAATTGTTATGAAAAAGAAAATTGGCTTTATTGGCTGTGGAAATATGGGAACAGCCATGATTCATGGAATGCTTGATTCAAAGGAGTGTGCTCCAGAGGATATTATTGCTTCAGCAAAGTCTCAAAAGAGCATTGAGGCAAAGAGTCAGGAGCTTGGAATCACAATGGTGGATGATAACAGTAAGGTGGCTGAGTTTGCAGATGTATTATTCCTTGCAGTGAAACCACAGTTTTATGAGGCTGTTATAGATGAGATTAAGGACTCAGTTACGGATGACATGATTATAGTTT
Organism: Agathobacter sp.; assembly: GCA_036311465.1. Lineage (GTDB taxonomy): Bacteria > Bacillota > Clostridia > Lachnospirales > Lachnospiraceae > Roseburia. The sequence goes on along the minus strand of JAXJPW010000031.1, from coordinate 5,428 downwards.
CAATTGCTCCAGGTAAGAGTCTAGACTGGTTTGAGGAGAAATTTGGCAAGAAAATCAAGATGGTTCGTACAATGCCAAATACACCGGCAATGGTTAAGGAAGGCATGATAGGAATGTGCCATAACGATATGGTCAGTGACGAGGAAATAGCCATAGTGCAGCAGTTATGTCAGGGCTTTTCCAAGACGGAGATAATCCCAGAGCATCTGATGGATGTAGTGACTGCCGTAAGTGGAAGTTCACCAGCCTATGTATTTATGTTTATTGAGGCAATGGCTGACGCAGCGGTAGCAGGAGGAATGCCAAGAAAGCAGGCGTACACTTTTGCAGCACAGGCAGTACTTGGAAGTGCCAAGATGGTTTTGGAAACAGGCAAGCATCCAGGGGAACTTAAGGACATGGTTTGTTCGCCAGGTGGCACAACAATTCAGGCTGTAAGAGTACTTGAGGAAGGCGGAATGCGCAGTTCTGTTATAGAAGCTATGATGAAATGTCTTGATATTTCACGAAAAATGTAAAGGTAAATTCACAAAACAATACGAAATAACCAAAGATTAATAAGGGTGTTGCTCTGGCACACCCTTTTGTGCTATCATACTACGGAGTTTTTGAAAAATTTAGTTATATTGCTATGAGGTGATGAAAATGATAGCAGGAAATGCTAATGTCAGAATTACTGACAGTAGAAAAGCGGAAAAAATCAAATGTATAGTAAAGTTAATTATTAGTGTTTTAGTTTTGGCAACTGTATTGTATGCAGCCATTAGCTTTATTCCGGATGTTCTTCTTCTGGTTAAAGAAGGTGATCAGGTGGCCATGGAAAACTACATTAGAAGTAATGGAAAGAACGGAGCAGGGGTTCTCGTTTTACTTCAGGTTATTCAGACCATAACAATTGTTTTTCCAGGTATTCCAATCTATATGTGTGCAGGAATTGTATTTGGAAGAAAGCTTGGAACAATTATTTGTTATGTTACATATATTGCTGTTAATGTAGGTGTTTTTGTTTTTTCAAGAACAGTTGGTGAAGCAGCAGATGAACTTATGAATAATGATAAGGAAGCAGGAATTGCAAGACTTATGAGTAAGTCTAAGCATCCGGTAAGACTTATTGCAGCTCTTTGTGTACTTCCAATAATTCCAAACGGAATTATTCCTCACATTGCAGCTAAATCAAACCTTTCCCTTAAGCAGTTTTTACTTGCAGTTTCGGTAGGATGTATTCCAGGAATTTTTGCATTTGTTTGTTGCGGTGATCTTATTCTTAATGGCTACTTTGGACTTACAATGGGAATCTGTGCCGGAGCAGTTGTTTTATTAATTGTAAGCTATATCTTCAAGGATAAATTTGCTAAGATTGCTGAGAACTTATTGGAAAAGATTTCAGGAAAGAACGAGTAATATACTTGCATTTTATTACTATTGTGTGTAAAATAATGATATTAAGTCTTAAGGAGATATATCATGAGTCAGGCAAAAGTAGACAGATATAAAGAAGAAAAAGCAAATCGTAAGAAGACTCTTGCTCGTAATAAAGTAAAGCGTGTCGCAGCAATTACATGTGCATGGGCAGTTGTAATTGGTTTATTAGGATGGGCTGGATACAGCACTTATAGTTATTATGAGAGCAAGAGACCAGCAGAGACATATACTGTTAATTTAGATGCATTAGATGACTATCTTACAGGTCTCGAGAATTAATACTTACGCGATTTAAGCCGGTTCATTTCGAACCGGCCTTTTTTAATGCATCATTTACTGCATCTATCAGAATCATGGATGTGTAACGATTGTTTTCTGAATATGTAAGATTTTGGGTGGATTGTTTTTCAAGGATTTGTTTTTCCAAATCAGCAAGAGCTGGTTTTACAAGTGGATACATGGTCTGAATGGTCTCGCTTGTGTTGACCAGTGAAATAGAGTTAATGTGATCCTTATCAACTGTAACCTGTATATCCATTGCTTCATCTCCAAGCTGAACCGCTGAGGTGTAGATGCCCGGGGTATATAGAGAATCAGACATTGCCTCTGTTGATAATTTGTTATGGGGCAGATAAATTACACATAATAAAAGTAGCAACAGAATGCAGATTCCTATCAGAATGCCTGTAATAATCAGATTCTTCATATGCAGAACAACTATCTTTGTTTTAGTACTCATAATAACCTCCTTCACTGTTCTATATATGATATGAAAGAGAATAGAATAATAGAACAAAATTGAAATAAAACAAATTGAAAAAATACAGTAAAAAGTGTTGACATGAGCACTGAGTTGGGTTAATATATCACTTGTGTTTGAGAGAACACAAGGACATGCGATAGTGGCGTAGTTGGTAACGCGCGACCTTGCCAAGGTCGAGACCGCGGGTTCGAGCCCCGTCTATCGCTCTTATATTGGTAATTCTCATTGAAGTGCACCACAGATGCGGCAGTATTTGTAGGTGTATTTTTTTTGCAATAATTCAGTAAGAATAATTTTCCAAATTAAAACACTTGAAATTTGTTCATTCATTTGTTATTTTAAAATATATTTTGAGAAATAAGAGGAAAGAGATATGTTAAAGAGAGAAGTACGTGTAGCTGATATTATTTCAAAGCATGCAAATGGCATTGCTGATCTTGTAGCTCAGGCTTGTTGTTTCGAAAGTGACATTCGTTTACTTTGTGATAACAAGAATATTAATGCAAAGAGTATAATGGGGGTAATTGCTTTTTCTGCTGAAGCAGGAGATCTGGTTACTGTAACTGCTGAAGGAAAAGATGAGGAGCAGGCTTTAGAAGCTATGGCAGAGTTTTTGTCATAGCAGGGGTTAATCATAGCAGGAGATAACCCGATTTAATTTAGAGGCGAGTATAAATCATATGTGATTATTAAAAAGTGGCTTGTGGCCACTTTTTTTCTGTTTATTAAAATTTTTTCATGGACGAATATATCCGATGTGACTTATATGTGACATAAGAATGCTAAAATATTGTGCGAAAAATTTAGAAGGGGCGGATATACTATGAAAAAAAAGATGTTATGTGTGTCATTGATGCTTTCAGTTTTGATGACATCACTGCCTTTTTATTCCACAAGAGTAAAGGCAGACGAGAATCCTTTAGCTATAGGGGAATTAGCTGAGGAGGAAAATACTAAGCAGACAGAACTTCTTACTGCTGATATGTCGGATGATATTACTATTAATGCCAGTAATTTTCCGGATGAAGTATTTCGTAATTCTGTCAGAAAATACGATATAGATAAGGATGGAAAGCTTTCTTTAAGAGAGAGATACTTTAAGGATTTTATTTCAGCTGAAGGGGTAAGTGATTATAAAGGACTTGAGTACTTTATTATTTCAAGCTTTACCTGTAAGAAAACTAAGGCAAGAAAAATTGATTTAAGAGCCAATGCTTCAATCAAGACTGTTAGAATAGCAGATTCTCCTGATTTAAAGTATCTTGATGTATCAGAATGCTGGAAGCTGGAATCCTTAGAGGCTGTGAATACTTCTATTGAGAAGCTAAATATTGTGACTAATAAGAAGCTTAGCAGACTTGATCTTTCCGGCAGCAAAATTAAAAAGTATGATATTAGCAATAATACAAGTCTGGAGGAATTTAGATGTGTAAATGGACGTCTGGAGAGGCTTGAGATGAGCGGAGCAGCCAATTTGAAGCATCTGGATTGCTCCGGTAACAGACTGGAAAGATTAGTCCTTAAGGATTGCAACAGACTTAACTATATTGATTGCAGCAATAATAGAATCAAGTGGCTTGATCTTGCCAAGCAGAGTAAGCTTGCCATATTGAAATGTGACAACAATAGAATAGAACAGCTGGATTTGACCGCTACTTGCTATGGCTCTGCCGATAGTGAAGTGATGTGTGGTAAACAGGCCTTAAGCAGTGGTGCCCAGATAAGCCTTTATCTGACAGATGGACAGAAGAAATATTTTTGTGCCAAGGATGCCAATAAGGCGCAGAATGAGAAAGTAAGCTTGATGACCGGTATTATTCCCAATGATTTTGCTGAAAAGGGATATCAGGTGGATTTTGTTCATAAAGAAGAAGGCCGATGTGGAATAGATGGACACTTTGAATATTGGAAGGTGTCTAAGAAGGGTGAGACTACCAGATTTTTTGAGAACACACTGCTTACATATGAGATAAGGGATATAAACAAATGGCTTGCTGATGAGGGAAAGATTCCAATGACTTCTCAGCACCAATGGGATAAGGGAGTGGTAATCGTAGAAGCCACTGAACATGAAGCTGGAATGAAGGTATATACCTGCCAAAACTGCAGGGCAACTAAGTATGAAAGTATACCTGCCAAGAAAAAAACGGAAAAAAAGGACCCTATCAGCTTTAAAACAGGAGACAAATTTGTTGACTCCAAGTCCAAGGGGATTTATGTTATTACAGGTGTGGGACGAAATAAGGCAACAGTATCCTACCTGGGATGCTCTGACAGTAAAGCAACCACTATTACAATTCCTGGCACTGTCAAATACAAGACAGAGGTATTTAAGGTTACAAAGATTAGTGCCAAGGCCATTAAGAGCAATAAACGCATAACAAAGCTTTCAATTGGAAAGAATGTTAAAACAATTGGCAGGCAGGCATTTGCTTACTGTAGCAAATTAAAGAAAATATATATTAATACTTCACTTTTGACCAGAAAAAATGTTGATGCTAATGCCTTTAAGGGGATTAGTAAAAAGTGTAAGGCTAAAGTACCTAAAGGAAAATATAAGTCATATAAAAGTCTGCTTAAGGCCAGGGGATTTAAAGGAACTGTATCCACCAAATAATCAAAGAAAAATATGAAAATATAATAATATAATGATCTCAACTTTCCCACCAGTAAAGTTGGCGAATACGCTTGATAATTCAAGCAAAATAATTTAACAAATTGGTGCATTGACATAAAAAAGCACCTCATATTTGGTATAATAAAGTCACCACAACAATAAAAACCAAATAATACGAGGTGCTGACTTTATGATAAACCATATTTCTCAAAATGAAAATACCAAAGATGATTTTTCCAAAGCTATTAAGGAACTTCAGATTGGAAAACTCCTTCGCAATTCCAATATATCAAAGAATTGTGGCATTTCTGCTTTTGAGGTATTTCAATTCCTTTTGTTACTTGTTTTTCAGGGGAAAAATCTGTTTCGTTTCCTGAATTCAAAACATAAGGATCAGGCTGTTTCAAAGAACACTTATTATCGTTTCCTTAATGAAACTTCCTATAATTGGAGCAAATTTCTACTGCTTCTTGCCGTTAAGGTAACTACAGCTTTTCATTTGCTGACAAGACCAGAAAGAGTAAATGTTCTTATCCTTGATGACTCTGTCATTAAGCGTAATCGGAGTAAATCAGTAGAGCTTCTTGCTCGTGTTTATGACCATGTAGAGCATAAATGTCAGAAAG
>JAXJPW010000030.1:0-13348 GCA_036311465.1 Agathobacter sp. | reverse complement strand
TCCAGATGTCATTATAAACATCCTTCGGAGTTATTTATATGATTGCTAAATTTTTGTCTTAAAAAACTGCTGGTTTTTCACTGCCGAAAACTGCTGGTTTTATTATACCGTTTACATTTCTTTTTTGGAGAGTAAGCGGATGGTATAATTGAATAGAATAAAATGCTTTTTCAGCCCCCGGGGAGTCGGGCGGGGGTTGGGGGTAGGAATGGTACACAAAGAAAAGGAAATCTCTTATGAATATACAGATTTTTGGGACTAAAAAATGTAACGAAACAAAGAAGGCAGAGCGATATTTTAAAGAACGCGAAATCAAATTTCAATTCATTGATATGAAAGAAAAAGGGCTAAGTAAAGGCGAATTTACAGCTGTTGCAAACGTAAATGGAGGCATTGAAAACCTTATAAATCCTGATGCAAAGGATAAAGATACGCTTGCTCTTATAAAATATATTGCTGAAGAAGACAAATTTGAAATACTTCTTGAAAATCAGCATCTTATAAAAACTCCAATCGTAAGAAATTGCAAGCAGTCAACCATCGGCTATCAGCCAGAAATTTGGAAAACTTGGAAATAAAAAGGAACGAAAATTATGATTCTTTCAGATAAAAAAGAAGTTCAAAAGCTTATTGAAACTGTTGAAATAAATATTGAAAAAACAAGAAATCAAATTACTAGAATTCTTGAAGCTTGTGGTGCTTAAGGCTGTTGAGGATCTGATGAGTAGATACGAGGGCAAAGCCTTTGAACTTCATATGGGTGCATTAATAGGCTTTGACATTGTATCTACAGATGAGATGGTAGTTGCTGAATGTTTTGCAACCGTAACAGCCTTTAATAACCAGAAGATAAAAAAGGATTCTGAGAAGCTTATGCAGCTATCAGATGATGTCGATAGATACATATATTTTTACGCAAAGGATGATTCAAAGGATAAGATTGCAGCGTTTACCGAGAAGTATGAGAAAATCACATTTATAAGGATAGAGTCGTTTTAAGACCAGTAAAATGGACAGGTAAAGTATTATTCTTTAGAAGGTATGAAAACTGAAAGGAGGATAATCATGGAATTTGAAGTTGACAGCAATGATTTCTATTTTGCATATGCATTATACAGTGTCTTGATAAATACCCTTGAAGCAAAAATCACCTACTATGGTTCCCGGCTGCTCTTTAAGTTCCATTATTGATTTCCTACGAAAATACTTTTTTCAATGAAATGATATCTACAGAAAGTTCGCACATACTGAGGCCAATACAACTGTAAAAATACCCGAAACTGCAATTGCAAGGCCGCTCATGGCTCCTTCTACTTCACCAATTTCGATTGCCCTGGCAGTTCCGATTGCGTGAGAACTGGCCCCAAAGGCAAGTCCCTTTGAAATAGGTTCTTTGATATGAAATATTTTGCATATTATATCGCCAAAAACATTTCCAAGAACTCCTGTAATGATGATGACAGCTACCGTAATTTCTACATATCCGCCAAGTTCTTCTGATACCCCCATTCCAATTGCTGTGGTAATGGACTTTGGAAGAAGGGTTACATACTCCCTGTGAGACAAATGAAAAAGAACTGCAAGTCCAAATACCGTAGCAAGGCTGGTAATGACCCCTGCAATAAGACCACATACAACCGCCAAGTAGTTCTTCTTCAGAAGTTCCCACTGCTCATATAAGGGAATTGCAAGGCAGACTGTTGCCGGTGTCAAAAGATAACTTAGATACTTGGCACTTTCCTGATATACTTCATATTCCACGTTTCCCATTGCAAGCACAGCAATGGAAATGATGATGGAGATCAGCAATGGGTGGAAAATCCCTATTTTCAATTTTTTCTTAAGTGCCATGCCGATTACATATGCAACAAGACTAAGTGCCAGTCCTGCAAACAATGATTCCTGAAAAAAACTATTCATCTTTCTTTTTTCCTGACTTTCTGATAATGATTTGAGACACCCATCCCGTGGCAACCATAACTGTAATAATCGTCACTGCAGTAATGATGCTGACAGGTAATAAGATTGGCTGTAACGCCCCCCTGGTTGTCATCAGTCCAACTCCCGCTGGAATAAACATGATTGGCATGATCTCAATCAAAAATTTGCCGGTTTCCTTCACTGACTCTAATTTAATTACCTTAGTCATGAGTCCCAAAAACAAAATGATCATTCCATAAATACTTGCAGGAATCGGTAACGGCAAAAGGCATTTCAATATTTCCCCCAAAAAGGAAATTAACAAAATAATTAAAAATTGGTTGATGTATTTCATAATTCTAAACCGTCCTCCACAAAACCATAATGTTTCTCAAAATAGGCTTTACATTTCTCACGATCATGATCTACAAGCCCACTGATTAGCAGGGCATGTATGTCAACCAATGCTTTTCTTGAGTCAGCATCTGTATGACCAATCACTTCTGGTATCAGTTCCAGATAAGCTTCACCAATAGGCTCCATTAAGGTTCTGAATAAAGTATTATCCGTCAAAAGCATCAATTTTCGATGAAAGATCCTGTCATACTCAGCAAATTCTTCTTTTGACGCAGTTATCATGCCATCTAAAATACTCTGAAAATCTGCGACTTCCTCCTTTGTAAGGCCTCTGTCCATGATCAATTCACATACCGAATAGGAAATCACTTTTCGTACTTGGATAATTTCAGCCTTAGAAGTGGATTTTAAGGCAAGCATAGCTTTGATCATCATTGAAATGGATGAACCTGGATCTTTTGAAACATAATTGCCAGAACCATGCCTGCTTTCAACGATACCTATGCCTCGAAGAATACTGATTGCTTCTCTGGTGGAATTTCTGCTGATTCCTGTTTTCTGAGCCAACTCACGCTCTGACGGAATCTTGCTCCCCACAATCAGTTGACCGTCTGAAGCCATCTGGTATAAATAGTCTATAGCCTTCTGGTATTCACTATTTGTTTGATTACTCATGTTTGATCTTATACCTCACATAGAAAAATAACTGGTAGTACCACTTGGTCCTATCAGTTATATCACACATTTTGTATTCAGTCAATGGCAATCTTCCAGCCAAGTTGAAGTACCCCCAGGAGAACTTCATATCATATCGTCATTTGATGATGACGAAGAATAAGTAATTTGTAGGCTGCTTAAATTTTTATGTTTAAGCAGTCTTTTTTTGCAGATTCATCCTTTATTCAGTCCATATGACTTATGTAACAAGCAAAAACACTAAGTTAATGGAGGATGTAAAGATGTTAAAGTTTTTTGATTATTACACAGAAGATGAAAAGGCAGACAAGCTTATTAAGGAGTTTGTAAATGGTAAGATTCTTGAGCATATCGAGTGTTCAACGGATTTAATTCCTGATGATGAAGGATTTCTTGTACCGGATGATTTTACTGAAATGGTAGCTGACTGGTTTCCAAAGTCAGGCCTTATTGATGAGGAACTTACGATTCCTATTATGCTAAGCCTTTATCAGAAGCTTGACGCTGAGGAAGAGGTAGAACTTACTACGATTGAAAAGTTTGTTGTCTGTAAAATCTTAGAGGAAGCTCATGATTTGGAGATGTATATGTATATGGATGGTTTTGCAGTTGATCCACTTCCGGATGCATTTTATTTGTATGATGTTATCAAGTCGGAAGGAATTGCAGAGGAAGCCGATTGCAAGCCTGCAGATATTTTACTTATCTGGAGAAACCTTGCCAATGCAAGAGACTTCATTTTCGAGGATACAGACTTTTTGTTCCTTGATTTGATTACAAAAGAAATGATTGAAGACATAGCAGACCTTATTTAAAGACCGTGTGGGAGGGAAGAAAAATCCTTCCCACATTTTTTTTGAAATTTTTGCAGATTCAAAGAGCTATATGACCATATGCATTATGTAGGTTGAGGTCCACTTACAAAAATAAATTACCTAACAGGAGGATATTAAAGTGAATAAGTTAGTAAACAAGTTGGACGGATTAATTATCAGAGGAAAGAACTTCGTAACCATGAAGAGAGACGGTGTTGATCAGATTATCATCATGTTCATCATCATTGCAGTTGCGGCAGGTATTGCAGGTCTTTTGTACCTCTTCGGAAAGAATACCTTACTTCCTAACTTCCAGAATAAGATTACAAACCTTATTAACAGCTGGTTTGATCACGCGTAATTAGGAGGAGAAGGCCATGGGAAGAGGAGCCGGAAGCAGAGCCATAAGTCGTGAGGAGAAGCGTCTTAAGAAGGAAAAAGAAAAGCGTATCCGCGAAGCAAACCGTATGCTGATTCCAGTTCCAAAGAGTACAGTCAGTTCCATGCACTTAGTAGGCTTTGATCCAGCAGGCACCTTTCAGTTTGAAGGGGGCAGCTGGAAAAGAGTTTACAGGGTAATAAGTCATGAGAATGCAGCTCTTGGAACAATTGCAAAGGATATAAAAGCGGCTGCCAGATTCACGCAGGTGATTGGAGCCGGCGGGGGAGTAGAAACCTTTATGACGCTTACACAGACAGGAGATACATATGATGAGGTCAGGGCCCTATTTGCAGACGATGAGTCTAAAATAACCAAGCATATGCAGTTTGAAGTGTTAAGTGTAGATGAAGCAATGAAGGCGGTTTCGGGATATGGTTGCCACTTCTCCTACGCTTCTATGGTTCGAGGTAGAAAAGACTGGAAAAGGGAATGTATGGCAGAGATTGTAGATCAGACCGATTTTGGAAGGACATTAGAACAGAGATTTAATAAGCACGGGCTTAATGCAAACGAGTTTATTAATTCGTCAATGACAATCATGTTTACATGTGATTCTGATGATGCCAGAGCCATTATTGAAAAGACTATCCTATCAATCCTATCAGCCGAAGGCTTTATTATCGCTCCATGTGTAGGAGCACAGAAAAAGGCTGCGGAAGCAGCAATTAGTTTCGGTCTTTTAAATCTTACTTATGTCAGAAATGTCAGGGTGGATTTAGCTGACCAGATTGAAATGTTTGGAGGTCTAAAAGATGGCAGTGATTAAAACAAAATATGAGCAGACAAAAATCTGCGACACACCACTTGTAAAAGAGATGACCTCCTCACAGGAGATCTTCTCAATCAAAAGCATCGATGAGAGTGGAATCTTTGAACTGAATAACAAGCTGTTTTCAAAGCTGTATGTCCTTAGTGATATCAACTTTGCCGGAGTAACAGATTCTGAGCAAAAAGAAATCATTATTAACTTTGCCAAGGTACTTAAAACGATACCATGCAGATTTTCATACACGGTCGCAAACGAATATGTAGATGAGAAGCTGTTTCATGAAAAGATACTGTATGCACTTCGTGGTGATAAGTACGACGAGTTAAGACGCAGCTATAACAAAGTAATCAGGGATAAGGTTTCAGATGCAAAGCAGGGATTATATCAGACGATTTATCTTACGCTTACGATTAAGGCCGATGATATACAAGATGCAAAGCAGATGTTCATGTCTACAGATTCTGCAGTAAGAAGTGCCTTTATTGGTGTAGGTGCAAATGGTATGCAGGGTTCTGTTATGAGACCGGTTGGAATTAATGAGAGAATGCAAAAGCTTTACCGTGTAACCCATGTGGGAATTGAAGGTGATTATAAGTTTGATTTTGCATCGGAATATGAGACTTGTCATGACTGGATTAATACGATAGCACCTGCTTCTGTACTGTTTGAAAATGAATCTTTTATGATTAATGGCCAGTACGGAAAAGTAATGTATATCGAAGAATATCCTAAGTCTTTGGAGTCGGATATTATTGCATCCTTAAGCAAAATTAACTGTACAAGCTATGTGACAGTAAATAATGAGCTTTTGGATATCGCAGGTTTTAAGCAGGAAGTTGGCCGTAAATATATGGCTGTCGGAATGAAGATTGAAGGGGAAAAGCAAAGAAACAGAAATAACAATGACTTTTTAGCGGATGCAAGCCAGAAGCTCTTGAATGAAAAAGAGAAGCTTGATGAGTTTTCCAAGGAAATTGATACGCTGGACGAACACTATTTCAACACCACTATGCTTGTTATGTTCCTTGCAAAAAGTAAGGAAGAGTTGGTGCAAATCGAGGAAAAACTAAAGAATATTGCATCGCTTAAGTCACTGAAGTTAAAGAGCTGCTTTGGAAAACAAAGGGAAGGAATTAATTCGTGCCTGCCATTTGGAATCCAGGAATTCAAGAGAGTAGTTAATCTTAGTTCCACCTGTCTTGCCATGTTCATGCCATATAAGACGCAGGAATTAAATGATGAAGGCGGAACCTACTACGGAATCAATCAGCTTAGTCAGAATGCGATATTTGCAAATAAGAAGCTTCTAAAAAATCATAACGGTCTGATCCTTGGCCAGTCCGGATCTGGCAAGTCGGTATTTGCAAAGTCTGAGATTATCAGCATGTTTGTAAATAATCCAAATGACCAGTTCCTAATCATTGATCCACAGTCAGAGTATACGATATCCACAGGTTGGGCAATAATGGGCAACTGGTGGAGTTTCAATAATAAGTGTTTTGTTTTGACCTTCGACAATAACATCTGTAATATTAATGTCAGAGTCTTCAAGGTCAAGTAAATCTGTGATATTATTCATGTGTCCTCCTTAAAAAAATATTTCCGCAAAAATAATCATATATAAGGCAGGACGAAAAAGAAACAGGGTACATTAGCTCGCACAATACGAACTAACATACCCTGTTTTATTAATGTTATTAGCCTAGACCCTCACGACAAACCCTAAAGCCAGACCCTACTGAAAGACCATAAAAAAGAACCCTAACGAAAGACCCTAAAAAAGGTAGACCCTAAAAAACTTTGAATACCCCATATTGTGTCCATTATTTCTTACAGATGTGTGGATATACAGATTGACTTATTATATAACATTTTATATAATTTGCATTAGGACAAATGTTATATGGTGCAATGAAACATGGAGATGATATTATGCAAGATTTAATAAAGAAAATACGCTCATATATGAATATGAATCAGACTGAATTTGCAGAGCGGTTGAATGTAACGTTTGCGACTGTAAACCGGTGGGAGAACGGTCGTGCATTACCAAATAAGCTTGCACAGGACAAAATATATGATTTATGCAAGGAGTATAAGGTTCCGGTATATGACATGGTTTTGGAAAAGATAGAAGCAGCTTCTGAAAGCATTGAGCTTGAAAAAGGGAGAATGTTGCTGTATCACGGTTCCAAATCCGGAATAGAGGGGGATATTGCACCAAAGAGTCGTAAACAATGCGATTTTGGAGAAGGGTTCTATATGGGAACCGAACCGAGCCAAGCACTGACTCTTATCTGCGATTATGAGAGTGCAAAATTCTATATTGTTTCCATTTCTGTGGAAGATCTTGCAGTATTAGATGTTCCAGCTGATTTGGAATGGGCGATGATTGTCGCATATCACAGAGGTCGAATGGAAAAAATAAAAGGAACGCCTTTTTATAGCAAGTATCAAGAAATGACAAAGGATAAGGATTTGGTTATTGGAAGCATTGCAAATGACAGAATGTTCTTTGTTATTGATAACTTCTTTATTGGAAACATAACGGATGCGGCTTTAATAAATAGTTTGTCTGCATTGGAACTTGGAAAACAGTATGTTGCAGTTACACAAAGGGGATGCGATGCAGTACGGATTGAGAAAGAAATCTCGATTTCTTATTTAGAGAAATTGTTTATGAAGGAAGTTTCAGAGGCTAATCGTGTAAAAGGTTCTTCTTTGGCAAATGATATCTGTAGGAACTATCGTAGAGAAGGACTGTTTTTTGACGAGATTTTAGACCAAGCGGCAGGAGGCAAATCATGAACGAAATACAATTAAAACTGTGTGATATTCAGGGCAGACTATTTGAACTTTCTGTAGATAGACAGTTGGGAAGTGCAGATTTTATAAAAACTTTCATGAATTCTGAAACTGCAAAGGCTTTGGATTCTACCTATAACCGCATGCAGTGGGCAGGTGAAGAATATTTGCTCGAAGAGGTTATGGAAGCCGCTGGAGATAAATTGACAGAGAAAGGTGAAGTGTATTCCAAGGATGTGATTTATTGGATTGGATACATTTATAGATATTGGCATTATTATACTGAGGAATCCAGTAAAACAATTTATAAGCAGGCTCCGGTAGAAAGAATGAAACGGAATTATTTGATGTTTCATACGATGGCTCCGGAAGTTGCGATAGAGGATTTGAAGGAGATTTATAAGCAAAAGGATAAGAAATAGATTCCATTATTGATATAGAAGTTGATTGTGCTGCTGTGGATCCAGACGAGCTTATATGTAGAGGAGGTGCTGTAAATGGCAGATAGAAATTTTCAGAAGAAAAAGAGAAATGATGTAAAGCGTAAACGAAAACCCGTTATGTTGATTACAGCTGAGGGAAGAAATAAAACAGAAAAGCAGTATTTTAACTCGTTTCAAGATCAGCATGGTAAGTATTCTATTCGCTTTGCAACAGGACTTGAGACTGATCCGGTTGGCATGCTAAGGGCAATGGAAAAAGCTTGGAAGAAGAATGAGTTATCAGAAAAAGATGGTGATAAAGCATACATTGTTTTAGACATGGATTGCAAACCAGAAAAGATTCAACTTGTAAAAGAGTTGGCAAAATACATTCCTGGATATGAAGAAAGCATGGATATTTCAGCAATTCTTCGACCTATGCTAAATGATGCGGAGAAGCATCTTGAGCAGCTAAAAGGCTATTATGAAACTCTTGGAGTTGCCTGGGGTGATGCAGACTGCAATCCTATGACTGATATCGTTGAAGTGCTGGAGGAGCTGGAAGTCCTTTAAGAAATAGAAAAATATAGTAAAGATAGGCCGGGCTTAGGTTCGGCCTATATAATAGCTGGGATTATAGAGAGGTACATGAAGTGAGTGAGTCCAAAAGGTAACATATTCATTCGTATATTTCTTTAAGAATTGTATCAATTATTAATGAAATAGTTCCTTCGTATCCTTCAGGGTGAAGTTCATTTTCTGCCTGAGAAGTGATTGCAAGAACCTTTACCATGTTAAATAACACTGGAAAATCAATTTCTTTTTTTGGTGTATCTATATATCCAAGTAATTCTCCTGCAATGTTCTTTTCCTCTTTGATATCAGGAGAAAACTCTTCAATGTACTCAAACAGCTTAGTTTCATCACTAAGGCTTAAATTGGCATATACACTTTTGTCTTTATCAACTATCAGTTCTATAACATGCCTTACTTCTTCTTTAGTCAGTTTTCTCTTACCGTTTTTTACCTCTTCAGTTATTATTTCTGATAATAATATCTCACGACGATATACAATCAGTTGATAAACATACTCTTCCTTTGACTTGAAAAATCTGTAAAATGTTCCTGTTCCAATCTCTGCTGCTTTGGCAATCTTTGGAATTGACATATGTATCATTCCATATTCTTTCAACAGGGGAAATCCCACGCTTAACAGCTTTTCTCTTATCTGAAGTTTTTCTTCTTTCTTAAACACTCTGACCGGCATATTTTCTCCTTATAATAAAATCAAAGCAAGTACTCCATATGATGCTAAGCCAAGACTTGCTGCACAACAGCTTGGTGCATCTATAAAGCATTTTAACTTAGTTGCTCTAAGTAGTAAACCGACTATCTGAAATACAATCGGATTAAGGCAAAGACACCATAAGTCGGCTGCAAGTATTCCTGAAATAATCGCATACATAATCATCACTGCCGGGATTACTACAAGCATAATATACAATGTAAAGAATGGAACGTAAATCTGCTTAAATATCCTGTTAATAACCTTTTGAGCCAGTTCAAATGAGGCTTCCTTCTTTATTGTCTGATAAATTGTTGGGCAAAGGTTCAAAAAAGTATGAATCATAAAGCCCCCCATTGCTCCTATTAATGCTATAATTTTAAATACTGTTGCATACACTGGTGCCTTGGATGCCATCAGGCTTTCAAGAGCCAGAACACCCCCGCAATACATCGGAACCGCAAACATCGCAAGAATAGTCGATACTACAAATCTGTAGTGTGGCATAACCTCCCACATACTGTCTATTATCTTCATATCCCCTAACTTTTTGTTCTCAGGACCTTTTAAGTCCAAAAATAAATCTCCTACGGCACACATCAATCCACCAATTATTCCAATAATTGCCAACATGGTATCACTCATAATACTCTCCTCCTTTATGTGAATGCTTTATCTTTTTGTTCATATAATAAATCTAAATTAACTCCATGTCAATTATTTCCATGGAGTTGTTGGGACAATTTTCAGTTTGTTGAAATTGTTCAAGATGTTATGATTATAACAAAAAATAGAATTTTGCGTCTGTTATTGTTAATCTTAACGATGAATACACATTATTAAATGAAGAACATAGTAGTTTTTTGGAAGCATATTTAGCTGGAATTACAGGTGAGCTTGCAGAACAGTTGACGGAGGGAAAGCCATGTCCTGTTTGTGGAAGTATATCACATCCTCATAAGGCCATTAAAGTAGATAACAGTATTACGAAAGTAATGGTTGATTTTCCTTTTTTTGGACAGAACGGACATGTGCCGGAAGAAATAGAGGTTCACAGTACCAGACCAGGATATATTTATCAGCCATTAGTGGGAAGTGATGATTTCTGTAATGGGCTGCTTCCGCGCTGGCAGTTTAATCATAATCCAGATCCACGGTACTATCATCTGGATGCATTGCAGGGAACCTATACAATTACAACACGGGAAGTTTGTACAGAGCTTACACAGGCAGTAAATACGCTTACGCAAAGGATGAGTTATCCGTCCTGCGCAGCTGAGGTTACTGTTGATGCTTCTGCATTGAAAGAGGGCGATGTGGCAGGTTTGTGTGCGTTGCAGAGCTGTTATGCTGCAGTTGGCATTACAAAACATCATGGAAAATATAAAGTCATTATGCTGGATAAAAAAGAAGATGGTATATTGGATATGACGGAAGGAACTGTTGTTGAATCACACCAGATGGATTTTCGTCTTGAAGCAGATTTCTGTAACATGAAGGATGAAGCACGCTGCTATTATCGGGTAAATAAGGGAGACTGGCTACCCATCGGAACCGTGCATAAGCTGTACTTTAAACTGGATCATTTTACTGGTTGCCGGTTTGGTCTGTTCTGCTATGCGGCAGAGGAAACGGAATCTGGGCGGCAGCCGGAAGCGGAACATTTATCATAGCGTGTCTAAATGGACCTCTCATACAATTCTTCAAAACGAAAGTTGAACATGTTTTGCAATAAGACTAGTAATATCCACCTTTGGTTCGTTATCAAAATATTTGTGTAATTCACAATAAAATGGTACAATATAACCAGATTTTCTCGGGAGGTTCATATATGTTTGAGTTTACAAATGACTGTTTAATAGGACATGAAGTGCTGGATGAAGACCACAGAAAGATGTTTGAACTGTTAAACAGAGGAATATATGTTTTACATGATGAATTTATAGTTGATAAATATGACAATATCAAAGAAATATTCAACGAATTGTTGGATTATTCCAATACCCATTTTGCAAGAGAAGAAGGCTACATGATGAAAATTTGTGACGCAGAGCTCATAATGCAAAGGGTACAGCACAACCATTTCCGCAATGAACTTTGGAAGCTTATCGGAAAGAATATTGATGAATATGAGAACCAGATTGAAGTCCTTGATGAAACCATGCATTTTCTCACAGAATGGTTGTATCAGCATATAATTGGAAGCGACGCATTAATAGGAAAGTTAGAACCAATTGAGGAATGGATGGTGAAGGAAAATCCGTGTGAGTTCACAGATGAGTACAAGACAGATATTGCTTTGATTGACGGCGAACACAAGACACTTTTTGAAATTACCGGAAGAGTTCATGACATTTTAAAGGCCGGTGCCACAGAAGAAGACTCGGAAAAAATTATTGAAATATTGAAAGAGCTTCGCCATTATACTGTGGAGCATTTCTCTGATGAAGAAGAATATATGAGAAGTATCAATTACGATGGGCTTGATGCCCAGATAAGGGCTCATAAAACTTTTATTGCCGAATTGGATGATGTGGACGAGGATGAGATTCGGAATAAACCTCAGGAATATGTAAAGAGTCTTATAGAATTTCTATTGGGATGGCTTATTAATCATATTTTGAAGGTAGATATGAAAATTCCGAAAAAGTAATGTTTTTTAGGTTGAGAAAGAATTGACTCTAATCAGACTTCAGGAACTTCAAAAAAGGATAAGGGCATGTATTATTAGGTTGTTTTTAGGAACTGAGAGGTTCATTAGGAGAAAAGAGAATAGAGGAAATATACATAGCAGTGGGGAAAAGTCTTCACTGCTATTATTTTGCCAATTTTTAGAGAAGGGAGGAATACTCAGCAAAGCAGCTTATGGCCGGTGGGGGAGTTGATCTCATTGGAACAACACTTGTAAATAACCTTTCTGACATCCAGTGAGAACTTAAAAATCAAAAATCTTATACGCCAGAATTCATTAAAATAGCTGTATCTTCAGAAGGAAGCCTTGGAGCAGATGGAAATTTATCACTTTGATTCCTGGGTGGCAAGTATATCATTGTGGAAAGTGAGCCGGGATGGTATGTAAAGCAGGTCATGGAGGATTTCGGGGCAAGGGCAGAGCGTATCAGGGGCGGCGGTGTAGACCTGTCAGAGTAAGAATGGTGAATTTCGCGTAGAACTTTTGTACTATATATGCTATATTTTTAAAATAAATATAGGTTAAGGTTTATATATATATAAGCAAAAGGAGGAGAGTAGCTTGAGTCATTTACCATTAAACATTCGTGTCCCAATCGAGGAAGATAATCCCAGCATTATTCGTATGGAAGAAAAGTGCATAAAATGTGGTATGTGTAAGGACGTATGTACCAGCCAGATTGGTGTGCACGGAACATACACATTAGAGCAGACCTGTGGGGAGGCAGTATGCATTAATTGTGGGCAGTGTGCCAATGTGTGCCCGGTAGACAGTATAACAGAAAAATATGAATATAATTATGTAAAAGAGGCAATCAAAGACCCGGATAAGGTTGTAATAGTCAGCACATCCCCTTCAGTAAGAGCAGCACTTGGCGAAGAGTTCGGTATGCCAGATGGCAACTTTGTACAGGGTAAGATACGATTGTGAGGAAATTGCAAAAGATAACCATGAATTGTTGAATCTATGTGAAGCAATTATTGACTTATTCTATAACTACAAAATAGAGATTAGTATTGGAGACGTAAGCAAACACTATAATGTTTATAATGATGAGTCATTTTGGAAGAGAACGCTCCATAGTCGGTACTTATCATAAATCTACAGCCGCCAGATTGACGACTGTACTTGCATTTTATTTTCTG
>JAXJPW010000029.1:0-1648 GCA_036311465.1 Agathobacter sp. | reverse complement strand
CTTTTATAAAATGATTTGGGGGAATGCGATGAATATAGAAGCTTATAATCTTGATTCGTTAAGAAAACTAGTATAACCGTTATTAATTAACTGGACTTTTCAAGGGTAATGTATCAACGACTAATGCTTCGCTTGAGTCAATCTCTTCCAACTTGTATTTCCAGTGATAAATGACAGGATCCTCATTTATTTCGTCAAAATATTTATATATACGCTGAACCAGTTCCTCTTTCGTTTTTACACGAATACCTTTCAAGGACTGGCGGGTAAGTTTGCTAAAGAACCCTTCGATAAGGTTCAGCCACGAACCATGTTTTGGGGTAAATACAAATTCAAATCGCCCAGGTACAGTTGCAAGATATTTTCTTGTTTCCAAAGAGGAATGAACTTTCAGATTATCCAGTACCAGACGAATCTTGTCCTTTTTTGGATATTTGGTGTCAAGCAATTTAAGGAATTCTATGTATTCCTTGCTGCTGTGTTTATCCCTTACAAGCGGAATGGCTTCTCCTGTCTGTAAATCTATTCCGGCAAGCAGAGAAACGGTTCCAAGACGTTTGTATTCATAATCACGGCTAAAAGTCTTGTGTTTTTTATCCGGTGAAAGGTCTTCTGACGTATTAGCAATTGCCTGTATTCCAGGTTTTTCGTCATAAGAAAGCACATGAACAACCTGTTCATCTTCCTTAAATGGGATTAACTGTCCTTTTTCATCAAACTGCAAAGACAACTGTTTATATACCAATAGAACATTGTGCATTTTCTGGTCGAAATTGGGATCGCGATTTTCGCAATAATAGGCTATTTTATTAGGCTTAATATCTGCCTCTTCAAGTATTGTGCGAACCTTTGACTGACTGATTGTTGATAACCTTGTATGACCGGCATCTTCTGCAAATTTATTGATATGTTTTGTGAGAAGAGCTCTTGTCCATACTTCTGCAGAATAACCGAGATTGACCGGCTTTTGGCAGGCTATATTTATTATCCATGCTTTTTCGTCATCGGTTATCTCAGCATTTCTGCCACGACCAGGTGCATCAAACAGGGCGTTTTCAACGCCACCTTCAAGGTATTTATTGATGCATAGCATGACACTTTTGCGGTTCATACCTACTTTATCTGCAATATCATCAATTGAAATACCATCCGCTTTGAGCAACAGAATCCGCGCACGAGTTACGGTCTGTGCCTGAATGGTTCTGGCACGGGTTTGTGCTTCAAGATACGAACGGTCGTCTGTGCTAAGAGTAATGGTGGATGCTTTCTTTCCCATAAAATAATGCTCCTTTTCATCTAATAAGAACATTATACTACACGACAAGAATATAGTCCACTTATTTAAAAATATCTATACTAGTGTAACTTTTTATTCGGATATATAAATAATTTAAAGAGAACACCCAAATCTGATAAAGTATAAGGTGACCAAACCAAAACTTTAGAAAGATGAGGGTGTTCTCTATGTTTAAGAGTATACAGTATTTTAATGAAAAAAGCGTACCTGTTTTTGAAAAACTTGAAGATGAATTTATAAAAAATCCATCAGATATTTCTTCCTACATTATAAAACTTACGGAGGAACTACATAAAACAGGAATCCGGATGATTGAAGAATCCTTAGGATATCTGGATCAGTTGTTAAATG
>JAXJPW010000028.1:0-7944 GCA_036311465.1 Agathobacter sp. | reverse complement strand
GCTTATTAAAGTGCGCCTAAATGTAGTGGTTGTAAATTTCCATCCTAGAATTCGTGCTATTGCACGAATTCATCCTTGTTTTGAATAAAGACTGCGAACGAGCTTAGCGAGTTTCGCAATTACCTATATCAAATATGTTTTATTTCTGTTTAACTTGTTGACCTAATAATACCCGAGAAATCTTATGTTAGAAATAGAATTACCTTAATCTAACCTTAATAACTCTTATGCTCACATATTTCTGATATAGAACGCTATCTGGAATCGCAGTTTCTCCTCTGTGGTCTCAAGCTCACTGCCAATAAGTTTTTTTATATTTGATATTCTGTATATAACTGTATTTCTATGTGTGTACATCTCCTCTGAGACCTTCTGAATACTTCCATTATATTTCAGATAAAGCTCTAAAGTCTCAAGATAATTAGAGTTATGCTTCATATCATATTCTATAATCGGCAATAAGGGCGTGTCACTCATATCCTGTAGCAGATTCTTATCTTCTACTGAATATAAGAGCCTGAACAGTCCCATATTGTCAAAATCCACTCTTATCTCGTCTTTATTTCTGGACATTATTACTGCGGACCTTGCCCTGGTGTAGCTTGTTCTCAGATTAACAATATCCGTAACCTTACTTCCAACTCCTACATGAACATCCTCTTCCGGCATTCTTCTTTTGGTTCTGTTAAGCATTCCTCCAAGAATATCTTCCATGTCTTTTGGGCTTACATCATTGAGAACAAGGACAAAAGCTCCATCATAATAGAAGAAAATTCCGTTGTGGGTAATGTTTTCCAGATATATCTGAAGACGATAGCTTAGCTTTCTTCTCTCTACAGTATCCATCTCGTCCAGATTTCCAACTGAAATCAGAATAATTTGAAAGGCTCCGTCAACATCATAGTAAGGCAGAAGCTCTTTTCTATAATTATTTACATTCTCCGGATTTTCTATGGCCGAAATCATTGCTTTAATAATCTGTTCGTCTGTTGATCCCTGTAAAAAAACCTGCATTGTCAGCTCTTTTATCATGTCAGCAAGAATAATCTCCCATGGTACTGTTATAAGAGGCAGGTCATTTTTATCACAAAATTCTATCAGCTTCTGGGGCACCTCGTGTATATATTCTCCGGTATTTATTATTAGTCCTGCTGCATGACTTGCTACAAGCTTTTTTGCCAGTCGCATCAGCTTCTCTGTACTGGAAAATCCCAGACCGGTAGTTACTGCCAGCTCCTTACCATTAAAATTATTTATAATTTGCGTATCTTCTATCATCATCAACCAGCTAATGGAATTTGCCCAGCCATTCTGGCCTGCAATCAGTTCCATTTGGTATAAATCTTTGGATACAATCAGCATGTCCTGAATCGTAAATCCCATTTTATCCTCCAATACGAATTTTTATTCTTTTTTATCCTTATAATTATTCATTGTATCACTATTTTGTGCTGTCAGCACATATTCTTTGCATTTTTTTATATTATAAGTCTATTGGTTTAGTTTCTATTCATGGTAATATATGTACTGTAGTAAATAGCTATTCCACATTTTTCATAATATTCCTATTTAGAAAGGTCGCAGATTAACACTCAGCGACCTTTACTTATTAGTATACACTTCTTAATTCTTCCAGTAACTTCGCATATTCAGCTAATATCACTTTATGGTTATCCTCTATACTTTCCATATCCATATTTTTAACTGCCATTTCCTGCTCTCTGGCTTTCTCTGAAAGGCTTACCGCCCCTATGGTCATTGATGTACTCTTCAGGGAATGAATTACTATTCTGTAATTATCCCAGTCCTTCTCTTCATAGTACCTGATTAGCTCCTCTGATTTATCTCCATTTATGTACATTCCCACCATCTCTTTATAGAACTCTTCGTCTTCTCCGCAATTTGACATTCCTACCTTTTGGTCAAGAATATCCTCTATTCCCTTTTTATTCTTTATTATTTTGGATTGAGGCAACCATTTCATTAGATTTTCTTCCAGATCATTTCCATCTACAGGCTTTGCAAGATAATCCTCGAAGCCCAGCTCCATGTACTGTTCTTTGGCCCCGTCTATTGCATTTGCTGTCAGTGCAATAACCGGTACTCCCGCAACAAGTCCCAGCTCACGCATTTTCTGAAGGGTTTCTACTCCATCCATTTCCGGCATCATATGATCCAGATATATCACGTCATAGCTTGTTGTGATTACCTTGTCTATTGCTTCTCTTCCGCTTCTTGCAATGTCTATTGTGGCCTTTGTCTTCTTTAACAGACCTTTGAATACAGCCAGGTTCATATTATTATCATCCACTACCAGAACCCTTGCCTCCGGTGCTGTAAAAAGATTCCTGTAGTTTATGATTCTGGTTTGATAATTATTTGTTATTTCAAACTTTCCTATTGGCTTACGGTCAACCACAATCTGAGGTATTTCAATTGTAAACTCTGAGCCTTTGCCATAGGTACTGATCAGCTTTATATTACCGCCCATCTGATCTACTATTCTTTTTGTAATGGTCAGTCCAAGACCTGTTCCCTCTACCCCTCGGTTCTTGAGGGCATCTACTCTTGCAAATGAATCAAAGAGCTTCTCCTGATCCTCCTTTTTAATTCCTATTCCTGTGTCCTTAACTGTAACCACCAGTAAAAAGCCTTTTTGTATTTCATACTTTTGTCCTAACTTAAGTACCACCTGGCCCTTTTCTGAATACTTTACAGCATTTGTCAACAGATTAATTATTACCTGTCGAATTCTCAGCTCATCTCCCTTAAGGGTTATTGGCAGCTTTGGATCTACCTCCACAGTAAACTTTAGCCCTTTTTTCTTGATTCTTGAAGAAATAATACTGACCGCATCGTTAATCAGTGAGCTGGTCATGTATTCCACCGGCAATATCTCCATGTGTCCTGCTTCTATCTTGGAAAAGTCCAGTATGTCATTCACAAGGGATAACAGATGATTTCCAGAGCTTTCTATATTACTTGCATACTCCAATATATTGTCACTCTGTGCTTCCCTTAAAATCAGTTCGTTCATTCCAAGTACGGCATTTATTGGAGTTCTAATCTCATGGGACATACTTGCCAGGAATTTAGCTTTTTCTTCCGTTTCCATAATGGCTCTGGATTTTTCTGCCTGCATTCGATTAAGGCTGATTACTGTATTTATTACCGCAATTGTAAGGGCAAGGAACATTCCTACCTCTATTATTATTCCGTTGTATATAAGGCTTGGCAGTGCAATAAAAAGTATTACCTGTATTGTTATTGCAACAGCGAGAACAAATATTGTCAGTGCTGACAGAAAATAATCCCTGATTTGCTTCTTTTTTATATCTTTTATTATGGTGTAGGCTACAAAAATTACATCTATAAATATTACTGCTTCTACCGTCTTAAAGCTTTCTATCCAATCCATCAGTTCAAAGAAGTACAGACTGATTACCATTATTGCGTCTATAAAACCTAGAAGCTCCAATATTACATAGTGAATATGATTTCTAAAGCCCTGTACCTCATCACAATACATCAAAAATGGAATTGGCATTACACACACCAGCATGTATGCCACATCTCGCACAATGGATACATTTGGAAAAATAAACTGTCGTCCTCCGTCATTCACCAAAATCCACATACTTGCCACAAATATTGCCCAGCTAAGATGTGTAAGCGGTAAGGACTCTTTAATAAGGATTTCTACTATTGTCAGGACAATAATACAGGTGATTCCCACTCCCATAAGGAAAAATGCAAATATTATCTCTGGAAGATATGGTCCAAGTGCTTTTTTATACAGTGATAGTCTGTCTCCCCCATAAAACTCATTAAACATTGTGGAATATGATTCCTGGGCCACTATCCTTATAGTTCCACCAGAATCTTCCCGTTCTAATGGTATAAACAAATAAGAAAATGGGCTGTATTCTCCCACAAATTTTGTTTCCTCTGTGTTATAGGAATATCTCAGCTTATTGTTGATATACACATTAACATCTCTGCTCTGATTCCAGAACATTATCCACTTGCCAGCGGTGTTTTCCAATTTTATCTTTCCTCTAAGCTCAACTCTTCCTTTTTCCCCATATAAATGTTGTGGAAGTGTTACGTCCTTAACACTTCCATCTCTAAATACCTGTTGCCAGCCCGTTATCTCCTGTATGTTGGTTCCATTATAGTCATCTTCTCTAGGCAGGGTTAATTCTCCAATTGAAAAATATGCTATTACTATCACCATTAATAACATAAATAAGGCACTGGATAGGATTATTTTTTGGTTTTGATTTTTCATATTTTTTGCCGCACCTTTATATTTGGCAATATTTTACCATTTATTACCATTCATAACAATGCAAAATGCATGCTGGCAATTGATTCCTTTGTAATAAAGAATTACAATAAAAGTATACATTTTGGTATTTTAGGGGGATTTAACGTGACAGATAATTTTAAAAAGAAATGTGCCATTATTGTGATTACTAATATTATGTGTGTAATCTGCAGTATTCCTGTTGTTACTGCCGGAGCTTCACTTTGTGCTTTATACAGTGTTATGTTTCGTCTGGCCAAGAATGATTTAAATTTTAACATTTTCAGCGAATTCATTGTCTGCTTTCGGAAAAAGCTTAAGGGTTCGATAATTCCTTGGGTTTCCATCGCTTTTGTTTATGTCATTATGGTTTGGGATATTATCCTCTGCCACAGACTGGACAATAAGATTTCTTATTTGAGATTCCCTGTTTATATTTTGCTAATTATACTGATTTCATTTGCTTCTTATCTTTTTCCACTTATGTCAAGGTCTAACCTTGGGTTTAAGAAGCTTGCGCTGAATTCATTTTTCTTTATAATGCGAAGACCAATTAAGACAGTATTTATTATCCTGCTGCATCTTATCCAGCTCTATGCTTTTGTAGTAGATCCTGTGCTTCGTATTGTATTGATTGTATTTAATCTTTTAGTTGGATTGTCACTTTTTTCTTACGTTACAGCCATATTAATCCAATCTGAGATTGATGCATTAACCACAAGTAATGACAAATCTAAATAGTATTGAACCACCAGCTTAGTCAGCCGGTGGTTCTTTTTTACTGTTAATTCTTAATATGAAATGTCTTAGGTGCCAATTTGTAGACCAGCACACATGCAATAATGCAATACGCCACACAAAATGCAATAGTTCCAATTCCAAACATTGATGATGTTATCTCTAACTGAATTGTGCCATAGCACACACCATAGGTTAGCCATTTTACAAGAGAATATGCAGGACTCTTTACTTCTGTTGCAGCATTATAGGGTTGTAACAGATAATAAATTACCAGGTAATGCACTGAGAAAAAGATACTCAGGCAAACTATTGAAACCAGAATTATTATATAGTCAAGAGGTTCCTGGGATTTCGAAGTAAGAAAATGCAAAAGGTCAAGTCCCAGACCAATTACCGCTGCAGGAAGCAGATTAACTTTAATTATGCTTACAAGTCTAATTACAAACAGGCCAAGCATTGTCCCCGGTTCCCGGTAGAATGAGAAGGTTAACATACTATGATCACAGTTTGCATAAAGTGCCTGTGTATATGGAAGTCCGCGATTTATTAAGTACATCACAAAAGGCATTGCTGGCAGTATGGATATTATATCGCCATGAAAACTATCAAACAGACTTCTGTCAATCAGATATAGCACTCCACTGCCCAAGAATAGCACAGCTACTATAGCTGATATAATAATGGAGTTCTTCCATAAAAGCTTAAAATGACGCTTAACAAACAAATCATGTAAATATGCCAATCCATGTTTTGAGCTGCTTACTTTAACAGAATCGCTTATGGCATTTTGTCTGGCCTGAGCTTCATTTGAAGAAGAAGTATCAATCTCCGAGATAACCTGTCTGTACTCTACAATCTGTCTACGGTATGTATATGTATAATTCTCATATGTCAGTAGCTTATATATTCCAAAAACCGCTGGAACTATGCATAAGGCCATAATGCTGCGCATTAGCCAAATCGGAAGAACAATATGTAACAGAGGAAGGCCAGCCGCTAATGCAAGCAATATTATTGTAGCAATAATATTTCCCCAGTTTACATTTTTTATATGCCTATAATCAAATTTTAATTCAAAAGCTGCTGCAATAAGTTTAACTGACACAAAGAACAGTGTTAATATTACTCCGTCTGCCAGACTCAGGTTGCATACCCAATGGCCTATTGTAAAGAGGGATACAATGTATGCAACCGTAGAATGAATTAGATAAAATCCAAATTGTGATAATACGTATCTTCTACTTTCCATTCGCAAAAGAAATATGGCATAATAATCTCTTTCTTCAACTCCCCATAGATGGTTATTAATTATTCCTCCAATAATTGCGAAAAAAATGTAAGTCTGAATAAAAATATTGCCAATCTGTTCCTCTGGAATATGTGCAAATAATGTTAACTTATCAGCTATAATAGCCAGCGCCAGAATATATATTAATTTGCAGGCAAATTTCTTTATTAACTCCCAAATCCCTCCAAGAACTGTAAATACTTGTTTAAAGTCAGCATTATCGTAGGGTTTTCCCCAGAATAATCTTTTCACAAGAGGAATTTTTCTAATATAATACTGTATTCCGTTTGTGGAATATGCCACCTGCAGACGAAGTGCAATCAGTAATGTTTCAAGCATTATTCTTCCTCCCTCAGTGCCTCAATAATCTTTCCTCGGAAATCTGCTGTATCAAGATGTTCTTTTGGTAAATGCTCAAGCTTTCCATGGTTTAGCAGAACAATTTCATCACACAAATCTAATGCAAGATCAAGAATATGCGTTGAAAGTATTATTATTTTGTCATCCTTCATGCCTCGAAGAAGCTGTTTCATTTCTTCAGCCACAACAACATCTAAGCTAGTAAGCGGTTCATCTAATAAAAGAAGCTTTGGATTGGCCATGATATTAACAAGCATCTGCATCTTGTTCTTCATTCCATGAGAGTAATCCTTCATTAAACGGCCACGATCTTCATATTCAAGATTGATAAGCTCGAAATATTCCTCCAGGTTCTTTTGATTTGGTATCTGTTTTTTATTTATTTCCAAAAAGAACTTAAGGAATTCACGACCTGTAAGGAACTCAGGCACTATCGGAGTAGAAAGTACATATCCAATATCTGTAGTCTCAGGTTTTTGTGGTTCACAGCCCTTTTCTCTAAAGTAAAAGCTTCCACTGTCAACTGGTATGTCCTGATTGATGCAGTTAAAAAGCGTGGTTTTACCAGCTCCGTTTCTACCAAGAAGCCCGTATATTTTCCCGGACTCAAAGGTAAAGGATGTATCACAAATCACCTGCTTTTTCTCATAGCTCTTGCTCAAATTATCCAGCTTAAATTCCATAACAGTATCCCCTTCCTTGCAATTTTCTGATACGTTCTGATACAAGGATATCATAGCAACCTTTCCGCAACCTTAAGGATTTTTTATGAATTACTTATTTTTCAACCTATTAGCAAAACAAAAAAGCTCCCCTTCAATAGGGAAGCTTTTTATTGTTATTACGAGTTTTATTATTATTCCTTAACTCCACCAAGAGCTACACCGGCTACAATGTATTTAGAAAGTATAAAGTATACTACAAAGATTGGCAGAATTGTTACTGCGATACCTACATATAGAATACCGTAGTCTGTCTTAAACTGATCACTTCTAAGCATCTGTACGAACAGTGGTAATGTCTTCTTTGTGTCTGATGTTAAAAGCATGTTTGGCATAAATAAGTTATTCCATGATGCTACAAATCCGAAGATTGCCTGTGTTGCAATAGCTGGCTTCATGATTGGAATAGCTATTCTGTTGAAGGTTCTAAACTCTCCACTTCCATCAATTCTGGCTGCCTCTACAAGCTCTTTTGAGAATGTACTCTGCATGTACTGTCTCATGAAGAAGATTGTGGATGGTGC
>JAXJPW010000027.1:0-16463 GCA_036311465.1 Agathobacter sp. | reverse complement strand
TGTCAATGCACCAATTTATTTAGTTATTAAGCTTGATTTTTCAAGCATTCCAGCCTTTTGGAAGGGTGGGAAAGTTGAGTAATATAATATAAAAAAATTATTTTCAAAAGACTGCAACAAAAACAGTTCTGAAATGAGGCACTATCCCACATTTGTGGGATAGTGCCTCATTTGTGATATTATATGTATTCTAAGGTTACATAATTCCTTATCATTAATGCTCCTTGTTTAGATAATCAGTTCCCCAATCACACATGGCATCAAGAATAGGAGCAAGTGTTTTCCCAAAGTTAGTCAATGAATATTCTGTTTTGGGTGGGACAACGGGATAAACTGTTCTATTAATCAATCCATCTTTTTCCAGTTCTCGTAATTGTTGTGTAAGCATTTTATCCGTTGCATTTGGAATCCTTTTGTGGATTTCACTATATCGTAAAGTTTGATTCATTAAATGCCATAGAATGACCGCTTTATATTTTCCACCTATTAATTGTATAGTGGCTTCAACCGGACAATTAATTGTATTTTTGCAGATTGATTTCATAATAGTCAACTCAGGAACCAATGCCGCTAAATCGGCATAGCCAGGACCGTATTCCTTTATCCAAATTAGTTTCTTACGAAATGCTTGGAAATTAATGTGCAAAATAATTCTGAGGGGTTGTCTTTCGACCCCCCCTCAGAAAAATAATATTTCAATATGTTTTTACTTAAATCTTGAAGTAATCTCTCTTAGCTTCTCAGCTGAATCCTTACAATTTGAAGTCTTCTGGAAGGTTTCAACTGTAAGATCAACTACATTAGTAGTCTTCTCCGCAATATCGTTTACACCATCTGTACAATTGCTAATGTTATTACTAATTCCATCAATTGCTATTGCAACCTGCTCAATGCTTGACTTAATGTCCATGATAAGTTCATTAGCATGATTCATGAATTCTTCAATTGATGTGGCAGCATCGCTATACTCACTTGTAGATTCAAGGAATCCGGCGTAATCTCCCATTACATTTGCTTCCATGAAATCAAGTATCTTAACAAGATTGTCTGTAAGAACTCTTACTGAAGCATTAACCTGTCCTGCAATATTCATAATGTCTACGGAGGTCTCCTGAGACTGATTTGCCAGCTTTGAAATCTCATCAGCAACAACTGCAAATCCCTTTCCAGCTTCACCGGCTCTTGCTGCCTCAATAGAAGCATTTAATGACAACAGATTGGTCTGCTCTGCAATCTCCTGAATATCAGTAGCCAGATTATTAATCTTATCAACATCCTTTGCTCTTGTAATAGCTTCCTCAGATTCTTCTCTAATTCTTCCATACATATCAAGAGTAATATTACTAGCATTCTGAGTTTTTTCTCTAATCTCTATTGATTTCCGTCTAACCTCATCAGTTAATGATGTACCCTTTTTGATTTCATCTGCCACATTTGCAATGCTCTCATTCATACTCT
Organism: Agathobacter sp.; assembly: GCA_036311465.1. Classification (GTDB taxonomy): domain Bacteria; phylum Bacillota; class Clostridia; order Lachnospirales; family Lachnospiraceae; genus Roseburia. The sequence goes on along the minus strand of JAXJPW010000027.1, from coordinate 15,005 downwards.
GGATATTTGCATTAACCGTCTCAGCTGATGATGAAGTCTCCATCATACTGTTAGCCAGCTCTTCATTAGTGGCAGAATTATTTGTAGACGCATCATTTACCTGTTCAGAAATATCATACAGACTATTAGAGTCTTCTACCAGCACTCCTGAAATGCTGTTAAGCTCACTGACAATTAATGACAGATTCTGTCGCATGTTCTCAACTGCAGAAGCCATAACACCTATCTCATCACCTGTATCACTAATATCCGTTTCAACATTAACCTTAAATTCAGAAATGTCATTGATAACAGATGTAATTGATGTAAGCGGCTTTGTAATTTTATTGATAATAAAAACAGACAGTACAATGAATATCGCAAGAACCAGAATACCACTTATACAAATTGACCTAGCTGTACTCATTACAGGTTCCATAACATCAGCTCTGTCCACTTGAATCCCAATAATCCAATTATCAATTGTACAAATAAAAGCTACATAAGTACGCTTTCCATTGATTACAGTCTCTTTAACATCTGCCGTAGTTATCATGCCTTCATTGTTAATCCTGTCTATTACACTTTGGATAACATCATTGCCCTCAATTTTAGTTCCAATCAAGTCAGAATTTCTGTTATACAAATAATTCCCATCATTATCAACCATATATACGTCAGCAGTCTCCAAAGTCTCTATCTGAACGTTGTCCAACATGTAATTAATTCGTGTTGTACTATCCTGCCTCTCATCATCTCCAAAGAAACTCATGTAGAGCATATCAGATGTTGAAACAGCTGTGTTATACATATATGCCTTACTCAATTCCAGAATATTATTTCTATTCACAACAAAAGCAACTATCAAAATACCAAACATCAGTAAAATAAATTCTGTTGCCATCATAAGTGTAATTTTTTTTCTAATAGAAAATTTTACCTTCATATGTCCCCCTCCCTTTATTCCTGACCAGTTTTCTCAGCCTTCCATCTTGTAACTACATATTCTTTTACTGCATCAAAGCCTTGTTCACCTTTCACATAAGAATATAGTTGCGATGCAAGCCCATCCTTAAATTCCTGGCTTGGGAAGGTAGTAAAATTCCACGATACTGATGATTTTGATTTATCATTAACATACTCTGATACCTGCTGAGCCAATGGATTATCAGGTACATCTGTTGTGGCAAAGGTATCCATAACGGTAATAAACTGGAATTTATTTTTTACATAATCCTTTCCAATATCAGAAGTAAATACCCAGTTCATAAAGTCCATTGCTGCCTTCTGTTCTTCCTCAGAAGCAATAGCACTTACGCAAATATAACACTCTGTTCCAATACACAGTCCCTGGCTTTCCTCGCCCTGTGCTCCTGTATATATTGGAAGGTATTTACAATTCTCTGGAGTTACCACATTACCCTCAACTGAGCTAATCTGTCCCCATGCCCAGTTACCATTTTGAACCATTGCACATTTTCCAAGTGCAAATTCTGTCATAGAATCTTCAACAGTCTTTGTGGCAATCTCTTTTGGTGCAACAGTTGAATAATTTATATACAAATCGAAAATGTTCTTGTAATTCTCAGCAAAATCAAACTTAAGGTCATTCATGTCGTCAACACCGTTCTGCTGATATTCCAAATATACAGGAAGGTTCATAAGATGAGTCTGCCATCTCCATTCCTCTCCTGCCTGGAAAGAAGTAGATGCAAATACACCTTCAATTCCCAGATCAGCCTTATGTGCTGTCATATCTTCAACAACCTCTGATAAAGCCTTAAAGTTATTAATATCTGCCATGGAAGTATAGCTTGTCCCCTTATTTGGAAGGCTAAAATACTTCTGCATGATAGCGTCATTATAAATTATTCCGTAGCCCTCTACTACATATGGAATTCCATATACTCCACCATCCTCTCCGGTAATGCACATGTCCTTATCAATTACATGTGAATAAAATTCTGACTGCGACCAGTCTGCACAGTATTTTGCCCATTTTTTATAACCTACAGGTCCATTAATCTGGAAAAGAGTAGGAGCCTTCTTTTTGGCTATTTCAGCCTTAAAGGTCTGCTCATTACCATTACTAGGTGAAGTTAATATTTCTACAGGAATACCCGTTTCCTCTGTATATTTCGCACCAATTTCCTTCCAGACATCGGCAACCTCCGGTTTGAAATTAAGGTAACGAACTGTTACCTCACTCTTTTTCTCGCCTCCGCAACCTGCCAAAAGTAATAGTGCAAGCATACATAACACAACTTTTTTCATGTATTTCATTTGTTTTTCCCCCCTATGCACTTCACGACACATTATAATATAGTATCATGGTACCATATTCCTATATATTATTCCACTCTTTTTTTCCAAAAGCCCAACAAAAAAAGAGATACGAAGATCGTCCTTCATATCCCTTTAATTTATTTAGATATTGTTACATATTATACGTTAATTTCAGCTGTTGCTCCAAGCTCATCCTTATTTGCCTCAAGAACTGGTTTAACAACATCTCTTAAGTAAACCTCAACCTGGTATGGTGCACGACCAACATACAGCTCTGGCTTAAGTGTTTTCTCAATATCCTCCTTTGTAAGTCCAAATGAAGGATCAGCTGCAATTAGATCAACAAGGTTATTCTCTTTTCCTTCAACCTTAACTGTCTTTCCTGCCTCCATAGAAAGCTGACGAATCTTTTCGTGAAGCTCCTGTCTGTTACCTCCACGCTTAACGGCATCCATCATGATATTCTCTGTTGCCATGAAAGGAATCTCGCTCATAAACTGCTTGTAGATAACCTTAGGATATACAACAAGGCCGTCTACTACATTAAGGCAAAGATCGAGAATACCATCTACTGCAAGGAAGCCCTCTGGAACAGAGAGACGTTTGTTTGCTGAATCATCTAATGTTCTCTCGAACCACTGTGTAGATGATACGATAGCTGGGTTTAATGCATCTACCATTACATAATCTGCAAGGGAAGCAATACGCTCACTTCTCATAGGATTTCTCTTGTATGCCATAGCTGATGAACCAATCTGTGATTTCTCAAATGGCTCCTCTACCTGCTTCAAGTGCTGTAACAGTCTGATATCATTTGACATCTTATGAGCTGATGCAGCAATACCTGCAAGAACATTTATTACTCTTGTATCAACCTTTCTTGAATATGTCTGTCCAGACACTGGATAACAATCCTTAAAGCCCATTTTCTTGGCAATCATTGGGTCAATCTTGTCAATTGTCTCATTGTCACCATTGAAAAGCTCCTGGAATGAAGCCTGAGTTCCTGTTGTTCCCTTAGAACCTAAAAGCTTAAGAGTTCTCTGTACATACTCTAAATCCTCAAGGTCAATCATAAACTCGTTGAGCCAGAGTGTTGCTCTCTTTCCAACTGTAGTTGGCTGTGCTGGCTGGAAATGAGTAAATGCAATTGTTGGTAAATCCTTGTATTCCTCTGCAAACTTTGCAAGTTCATCAATTACACTTACAAGCTTCTTGTGTACAAGCTTTAATGCCTCATTCATAATGATAATATCTGTATTATCACCAACATAGCAGGAAGTTGCTCCAAGATGAATAATTCCTGCAGCCTTTGGACACTGCTGTCCGTAGGCATGAACATGGCTCATTACATCATGTCTAACCTTTTTCTCCTGAGCGATAGCAACGTCATAGTTAATGTCTGTAATATGCTGCTTCATCTCATCAATCTGCTCCTGAGTAATTACAGGCTTTCCATCCTCTGAAAGACCAAGCTCCATCTCAGTCTCTGCGAGAGCAATCCAAAGTCTTCTCCAAGTAGAAAACTTCATATCCTGTGAAAAAATGTACTGCATCTCCTTGCTGGCATAGCGCTCAGACAATGGGCTTGAATATCTATCTGTACTCATATATTTCTCCTTTACTAAGGTCTCTCGATTATTCGCTTCTCAAGATCCTTCTCTCTATCATAATATTCTCCACGTATATCCTCTTTTGGAGGCTCCATTGGGTATTTTCCATTAAAGCAGCCTTTACAAATTGGAAGTTCATTAACCATCTCACCTAATCTGTCAATAGAAAGGTATCCCAAAGAATCAGCTCCTATTATTTCACAAATCTCCTCTATTGAGTGATTATAAGCAATAAGCTGCTCTCTGGCTGGAATATCTGTTCCAAAATAGCATGGCCATAAAAATGGTGGCGAACTAATTCTAACATGAACCTCTGTTGCTCCGGCATCCCTGAGCATCTTGACAATTCTGTCAGATGTAGTACCACGAACAATAGAATCATCTATCATTACAACTCTCTTACCTTTTACGGCATCCTTAAGCACATTTAGCTTAATCTTAACACTAGACTCTCTGCTTGACTGCTTTGGCTTAATAAAGGTTCTTCCTACATAAGCATTCTTAACAAAGGCTGTACCATATGGAATTCCAGACTGAAGCGAGAATCCAAGAGCTGCTGCATTACCCGACTCAGGTACACCTGTAACTAAATCAGCCTCAACAGGTGAATCCATGGCAAGATACTTACCTGCCTTGATTCTACTCTCATATACTCCTACACCATCTATCTCACTGTCTAGTCTTGCAAAGTAAATGTATTCAAATACACATCTTGCCTCTTTATCCTTGTCTATTGCCATTGACATATCAGAAACAATGCCATTCTCAGGAGTGATTGTTACTATCTCACCAGGAAGTACATCTCTTACAAACTCTGCACCAATAGTGTCAAGTGCACAGGTCTCAGAGGTTACAATGTAAGTGTTGTCTCTTTTACCAATACAAAGAGGTTTAAATCCAAAAGGATCTCTTGCAGCAATAAGCTTACGTGGACTGGCTACTACCAGTGCGTAGGCACCCTTAAGCTTCTGACATGCACGTCGAACTGCATCCTCCGCTGTATTAGTATTTATTCTCTCTCTTGCAATTAGATATGCAATAACCTCAGAGTCAATTGTTGTCTGGAAAATAGCTCCTGTATAAGCCAATTCATCTCTAAGTTCATTGGCATTGATCAGATTACCATTATGCGCCATTGAGAGAGTTCCCTTGACATAGTTGAGAACTAATGGCTGCGCATTCTCTCTGGTTGAAGAACCTGCTGTAGAGTATCTAACATGTCCCACACCAATGTCACCATGCATATCAGCCAGGCTCTCAGGTGTAAACACCTCATTCACCAATCCCATTCCCTTGAAGGATGAGACCTTACCCTTAGGACCATTAGTATCACTTACCGCAATACCACAACTCTCCTGCCCTCTATGTTGTAATGCAAAGAGACCGTAATAAATTGATGAAGCAACATCATTGCCATCAAAATCATATATTCCAAACACTCCACACTCTTCATGTATAGAGTCATCATCAATGTAACTGTCAAAAATCTCTTCTCGTTCCATATTATCTCCCAAAAGGTGTTCCTGTTAATAGTTCATAAGCTTCCTTATACTTATCTACAGTCTTTGTAACTACCTCTTCTGGAAGTAAGAAGTCATTGTCAGGATTAGCCTTAAGCCAGTCTCTAACAAACTGCTTATCAAATGATGGCTGTCCCTGTCCTGGCTTATAGCCTTCAAGTGGCCAGAAACGTGAGCTGTCTGGTGTAAGCATCTCATCGCCGATTACAACCTCTCCATTCTCATCGAGACCGAACTCAAACTTAGTATCCGCAATAATAATTCCCTTGCTAAGAGCATACTCTGCGCACTTCTTGTAAAGAGCAATTGTGTAATCACGAATCTTCTCAGCATACTCTCTACCCTTGCCAGGATAAGCTTTCTCTAATACATCAACAGACTGCTCAAATGAAATATTCTCATCATGATCACCAAGCTCAGCCTTTGTACTTGGTGTATAAATTGGCTCAGGCAGCTTGTCTGACTCAACAAGTCCCTCTGGAAGAGTGATACCACAAACTGTTCCATTCTGCTTGTAGCTCTCCCATCCACTACCTGTAATATATCCACGAACAATGCATTCGATTGGAAGCATTTCAAGTTTTTTACACATCATACTGTTTCCATCAAATCTCTCCTGCTGGAAAAATTCCGGCATATCTTTTACATCAACAGAAAGCATATGGTTTCCAACTACATCCTTTGTGAAGTCGAACCAGAACTTTGACATCTGTGTAAGGATTGCGCCCTTATCTGTAATTTTGTTTTTAAGAATGTTATCAAAAGCAGAAATACGATCTGTAGCAACAATGATTAAGCTCTCATTGTTATCATATACCTCTCTTACTTTTCCTTCTTTAAATGGCTTAAATTCCTGAATACTCATTATGTCCTCCAATCTGCACACAATATTTGCACATTAAATTTACGCTAAGATTATATAACAGCTCAATTTACAGTGTCAACAGACTTATTATTTTTTTAAATAACTTTACTTTATTAATAAGCACAACTAATATTTATTATAATATTTTTCTTCAAAAAAGAAGCCTCCCACTATTTTCCAGTGGGAAGCTCCTCCTTATCTGTATTACAGGCAAATCCTTTTGCCTTATTTTATCTTGATTTTACATGTCACTTTGACATTAGAACCATCTGTTGCAATACATGTAATTGTAATAGTTTTTCCTTTTCCAGCCTTCTTTGCTTTTACTACTCCACTTGAAGATACTGTTGCATATTTGGTATTAGAGCATATCCATTTTACCTTCTTTGTTGTAGCATTTGTTGGAATAATTGTTGCCTTAAGCTTAAGAGTCTTTCCAACCTTAAGGGTTGCCTTTGTCTTATTCAGCTTAATCTTTGTTACAAGTCTTGAAGCATTAATTTTAACAACTGTATCTTTTTTAATTACAATCTTGGCAGTAGTTCCCTTGTAAGTCTTTCCATCGATTGTAAGGGAATTAATCTTATATCCCTTTTTGGCAGTAGCCTTAATTGTTACTGTAGTACCTGGAAGATATCCAGCTGCATCAACATTAAGTGTTGCCTTTGTTGTTGAGTCAGCCTTTACCTTAACTAATCCACTGTTAACCGGCATTGAGTACAGATTATATCCGTTTAATCTGGAGTAAATATATGCAATGTACTTTCCATTTACTACTGTTCCATCTTCAATACTATTAACATCGTTTGGAAGTTTGTATGCTGTCTTTTGGTAGCAGTCTTTGGCAACATTATATACAAAAGCATCGCCCAGACCTTCTGCATCAATTCCGCAAATCAGAATTCCTTCCTTGCATAATGAAGCATTAACTGCATAATCGTGGAATTCTTCGTCCATAGAATATCCAATTGAAACATAATCATCTGTATTTAATGCAGCCTTAGAAACAGTCCACTTGCTTCCATCAAAAATTAATGGCTTAGGGCATGAGCTCTTTTTATCCACAATCTTTGAATTACCCATAACATATACCAGCTTATCCCCTGTCTGAATGCACTTACCTCCATTTCTTCCTTCAGGAAGTGAAGGTGCCTGGCTCCATTTCTTGGAAGTCGGATTGTATTTCATAACTTTGTTTGAAAGACTCTTAGTATTGTAATCATATCCACCGATTATATATAATTCACCATTGTAAGCTGCAAGCTGTCCAGCCAACACAGAATCATAGCACTCTGGAAGGTCAGACACTGCTGAGAATTCACCACTTGCAATATCGTATTTTGCAAGCTTATATTCTTTTCCCAATGAAACAAAGTTGTCAAGGCAAGCTATTACATATATTGCCCCATTAGAATATACATAATTACTAATGTTGCCTGCATATGTTTTATTACTGTCATAATTGTCAAACACAGTATCTAAAGAGGTAGTTTTTTCATCCAGCAGCTTTTTATCATCCATGGTGTATACACTTATTCCACCATCTTCATTCATGAAAAATCCATAATACTTCTTTCCGTCAGATGCAAGTGATACGCCAAATACATCATTTCTTCCCAGATAGTCCTCAGCTGTACCCTCAAGCGTCATTTCCTTGCCGGAAATAAGCATGACGTCTCTTGATATCTCACCTCTGTCATTTGAAACAGAAATTGTAATCTTATGGTTCAAATAATTCTTGCCGTCAATAAGTATCTTGCCACCATCCTTTGAAATGGTTGCCTGAACCTGAGTCTTATTAACCTTTACAATTGTGTCAGTTTTAAAGCCTATTCCATATATTGCTATCTTATCCTGTCCTTCAACAGCAATCTTATCAATAGTTGGAGCAGGATCATTAATCAGTGAAAGGTCAAGTACACCCTCTGTTTTACACTTGTTCTTAAGAGCATCTGATTTTCTGACTGATCCTGAAATTATTCTGATAAGTTCTTCAGGACTTGCTTTTGGATACATTGTGCTCAATAAGGCCATAGCACCTGTTACATAAGGAGTAGACATTGATGTACCATTATAGAAAGCATAATGACCGTACTTCTTTTCTTCATCCTTTTGTCCCTTTGTAACTGAGAAATCATCCAGCCACATAGTATAATCACCATCTGTAGCTGCACTGAAGCCGATTACGCAATACTCCTTATTGCTATTTGCATCCTGACCGTCTTCATCCAACTGATTCCAGAAATTAGTCTCTCCATCAATATCTATTCCGAAACCATACTGGCATTCCACAAATGAACTGTCAATTGCATTCTTGTATTCCTTTTCACTAATTACTCCAAGCATTAGCATGGATTTTCGTTCAAAATCCTGTCCCTCAAAACTTACAGTGGCAGTAGAATGTGGAACCTTAGTTCTAATGTTTCCTCCTATTTTGGGAGCTCTTTTTCCCGCTGGGGTATCAATCGGAAACACAAAAGAAACCAACTGTCCCTGTTTAACTCCTTTTGCTGTAAGCTTAAGGGATTGTCCTGTTTGTCCAAAATACTCCTTATCATCAGTTGTAACTTCAAATGTTACATTTTCATCCACTGTTCCATCCTCATTTTCACAAATAAGTAAGGAAGGAATGCCAAATTCCTGGCTGGCTGTGTATGAACCCTTTTTATTATTTTCATCTCCTGTAGTAACCTTACTGTATTTTGCAATATTTGCAGAATTATAGTTATTATGATTGTCACCACAAAGCTCATTAAGCAATGCCTCATCATATATTGCAGGATTAAAGCTATCATATGATACGGTAGACAAAATGTCTGTTCCCGGTGCAGCAAGTGAAACAAGATTCTTGCCATATGAAGAGAACTGTGCAAGCTCATCCTTCTCATTTGAAGCAGCGACCATAATCATATATGGATTTTCTTCCTGTCCAATAATATCTTCTATATTATCGTTATCACAAGCATCATTACCGGCAGAGAAGCAGGATACTGCACCCTTTTCACCCACCATCTTAACAATTTCATTAAATATAGAGCTTTCCACTGAACCCCAGGAATTGTTAACTGCAACAATATCTACACCAAGGCACTGTGCCTGATATACATAGTTATATGCACTTACAGCCCCTTCAGTGGTTCCTCCTCCATAGCTGTCAAGAAACTTAATTGGCATAATCTTTGCCTTCTGGTTCACTCCCTTAACTCCTGTCTGTGGATCCTCTGTTGCTGCCGCCATAATTCCAGCACAATGAGTTCCATGACCATAATCGTCCATTGGATCAGGATCTAAATTAGCAAAATCATAACCATGAAGCCCCGGCAAACGAGCCAGCTTATTGTTGACCCAGACACGATCCTTAAATTCAGGACTGTTGTAATCTAATCCTGTATCAATAATCGCAATTACCTTCTCTGTTCCAGTACAGCCCTTTTCCCATACAGAATCTGCATTGATATCTTTTCCCTTATCTCCGGCATTTTGTCCTGTATTATTCAGTGCCCACTGGTAAGATGAATAGTCTCCAACATCAGTTGTATGTACTTTATAGTTTGGCTCTGCTTTTTCTACATTTCCATTCTTCTCTAACTCCATTATAAGCCTCTCAGTAGAAAGCTTATTTGACTTTACAACTCCTACAACACAATCCCCATAAGAAATTCCAGAGGCTCCGCTAAGGGCAACCTTTCCATCACTGTTAGAAAAGTTATACATATTCTTAATTGTGATGTCCTTGGAAAATGCTGTCTGCGCAGCTGCATTTTTCTTTGCGTTTTTTGTATATCCCTTTGAGAATAATACAATAGCTTCTCCGTTTACGTACTCCTTCTCCTTTGTCTGTTTCTTTGCATTTTCTTTTACAAATTCCATAATTTTCTTAGGAACTTTAGTATCCTTTGATGCCTCCTGTGCATACGCAGGAACCGAGAACTGAGAAACTATCAACGAACCTGCAAGAATTGCTGTCACCATTTTTTTGAGTTTCATGGTCATCCTCCCTTAATATTTTATTCTATACAATTATATCAATTTGTAAGGGAAAATGCTTTTAAGATTTACTTAATTTCTAACGATAGTTAGAGCAATAATTAAGGAAAAGTTAAAACTATTAACGACAAAAAGTGCTCGAACAAATTGTCCGAGCACTTTGATTTCGTTTATTTTCAAGGGTTTTATTATTATTTTACAATAAGCGACTTTCCTGTCATCTCTGCTGGCTGCTCTAATCCCATAAGCTCAAGTAAAGTTGGAGCGATGTCTGCAAGACATCCACCTTCACGAAGCTTTGTACCTTCCTCTGCATTTACAAGGATAAATGGAACAGGATTTGTTGTATGAGCTGTATGTGGGTTACCTGTCTCATAATCAATCATCTTCTCAGCATTTCCGTGATCAGCACAGATAAACATTACTCCACCGATTTCCTTTACTGCCTCTACTGCATCTCCTACCAGCTGATCTACTCTCTCAACAGCCTTAACAGCTGCTGGAATAACACCTGTGTGACCAACCATGTCAGGGTTAGCAAAGTTGATTACAATTACGTCATATTCATTCTTCTTAATTGCATCAACAAGGTCCATTCCAACTTCTGGAGCACTCATCTCTGGCTTAAGATCATATGTTGCTACATCCTTAGGGCTGTTTACAAGAAGTCTGAACTCATCTACGTTAGGATCCTCAACACCTCCGTTGAAGAAGAATGTTACATGAGCATACTTCTCTGTCTCAGCAAGACGAAGCTGCTTCTTGCCACACTTAGCAAGGTACTCACCAAATGTATTATCAATTGACTCCTTCTCAAATGCGATAATCTTGTTAGGAATTGTCTCGTCATAATCCTTGAAGCATACATAAGTAAGTGGAATAAATGGTCTGTCAAAGCCTGTAAATGCATCATCACAGAATGCTCTTGTAATCTCACGTGCACGGTCTGGACGGAAGTTAAAGAAGATTACAGAATCATTCTCCTTAACCAGTGATAATGGTGCACCATTCTCATCTGTGATAACTGTTGGAAGTACGAACTCATCTGTTACATCCTGAGCGTATGAATCCTCCATTGCCTGAACAGCACTTGTAGCCTTTACACCCTCACCTTTAACAAGGGAATCATATGCCTTCTGTACACGGTCCCAGTTATTATCTCTATCCATTGCATAATAACGTCCTGAAAGTGAAGCAATCTTTCCAACTCCAATCTCAGCCATCTTCTCCTCAAGAGTAGCAACAAAATCCTTACCTGAAGCTGGAGGAGTGTCACGACCATCAAGAAAAGCGTGTACATATACATTCTCAAGACCATTCTTCTTTGCAAGCTCTAAAATGCCATATACATGTGAAATGTGGCTATGAACACCACCATCTGAAAGAAGTCCCCAAAGATGAAGGTCTGAATTATTCTTCTTACAGTTCTCAATAGCTGCAAGAAGTCCCTTATTCTCAAAGAAATCACCATCTTCAATTGACTTTGTGATTCTTGTAAGATCCTGATATATGATACGGCCAGCGCCGATATTCATATGCCCTACCTCAGAGTTACCCATCTGACCATCTGGAAGACCAACTGCAAGTCCGCTTGCTGCTCCCTCTACAAATGGACACTCAGCCATTAATTTATCCATAACTGGTGTGTTAGCCATTGCAATAGCATTTCCCTCCGGATTGCTATTAAGACCATAACCATCAAGTACCATTAAGACAACTGGTTTCTTACTCATACAAAAAATCCTCTCTTATAAAATGTTCAAAAAATTCTCTTCTTCTATATTACATCTTTTTTCAAGGAATGCAAGTTTTACTTGCGATTTCCGGCAACATCAATACAAAAAAATGGACAAGAGGTAGTCCCCTTGCCCATTTTTGCTTTTTACAATTCTAATTATGCGTTTACAACCTTACCAAAGTCAGCCTTAAGTGATGCACCACCGATAAGTCCACCATCAATATTTGGCTTAGCAAGGAGCTCTGCTGCATTGCTGGCATTCATAGATCCGCCATACTGAATACGTACTTCCTCAGCTGTTGCATCGTCATACATCTCAGCAATAAGCTCTCTAATTCCCTTACATACTTCTTCAGCCTGGTCAGAAGTAGCAGTCTTTCCAGTTCCGATAGCCCAGATTGGCTCGTATGCAATAACTAATTTCTTAACCTGATCAGCTGTTACTCCAGCAAGATCAGACTTAATCTGAAGACGAATCCAGTCCATTGTTACGCCAAGCTCTCTCTGCTCAAGTGACTCACCACAGCAAAGAATTGGTGTAAGACCAGCCTCAAATGCCTTCTTAACCTTCTTGTTAAGAAGAACATCGTCCTCCTTAAAGTAATCTCTTCTCTCAGAATGTCCAAGAATAACGTACTTAACACCAGCATCTACAAGCATAGCTGCAGAAATCTCGCCTGTGAAAGCACCGCTCTCCTCAAAATACATGTTCTCAGCACCAACTGCAACATTTGTTCCCTTTGTAGCCTCAACTACAGGAACGATATCGATTGCTGGTACACAATAAACAACATCTACGTCTGGATTTACAACTAAATCCTTTAATTCATTAACAAGGGCAACTGCCTCAGATGGAGTCTTATTCATCTTCCAGTTACCAGCGATAATTTTTCTTCTTGCCATTATCTTGTTCTCCTTATTCTAATTATATCCGAATACGAATCATAATGTTGCTCTGCAACAGTCGCAACTCTCCTTTATTCGATTCTATTTGTCATCTGCAGCGTAAACACCTGGAAGCTCCTTACCCTCAAGGAACTCAAGTGAAGCTCCACCACCTGTTGAAATATGGCTCATCTTGTCGCCTAATCCCATCTGGTTTACAGCAGCTGCTGAATCACCACCACCGATGATTGTTGTTGCATCAGCCTTTGCAAGTGCCTCTGCTACTGCAAGTGTACCTGCAGCAAGTGTTGGGTTCTCAAATACACCCATTGGTCCATTCCATACTACTGTCTTAGCTGAAGCTACAGCATCTGCAAAGAGCTCGCGTGTCTTTGGTCCGATATCGCATCCCTCACGGTCTGCTGGCATGTTGTCTGCATCAACTGTGATTGTCTCAACTGGTGCATCAATTGGATTTGGGAAATCCTTAATTGTAACAGCATCTACTGGAAGAAGAATCTTCTTACCAAGCTTCTCTGCCTTAGCCATCATCTCGTTACAGTAGTCAAGCTTTGTCTCATCTAACATAGAGATACCGATTTCTTTTCCCTGTGCCTTAAGGAAAGTATAAGCCATTCCACCACCAATAATAAGTGTGTCAGCCTTCTCAAGAAGGTTATCGATAACATTAAGCTTATCAGCAACCTTTGCTCCACCAAGAATAGCAACGAATGGACGAACTGGATTCTCAACTGCATTTCCAAGGAAGTCAATCTCCTTCTGCATTAAGTATCCAACTACGTTCTCTCCACCCTTAGCTGAGATATATTTTGTAACAACAGCAACTGAAGCATGTGCTCTATGAGCTGAACCAAAAGCATCACATACATATACGTCTGCAAGCTCAGCAAGCTCCTCAGCAAACTTCTCTCCAGCCTCTGTTGGCTTTGTCTCTTCTTTTCCACGGAAACGTGTATTCTGAAGGAGTACTACATCTCCCTCATTCATAGCGTTAACTGCAGTTGTTGCAGCCTCACCTGTTACATTATCATCATTAACGAAAGTAACCTTCTGTCCAAGTGCAGCCTCAAGTGCTACTGCTACTGGTGCAAGTGACTCTCCCTCGTTTGGTCCATTCTTAACCTTTCCAAGGTGTGAACAAAGGATAACCTTTCCTCCATCTTTGATTAATTTCTGAATTGTTGGAAGAGCACCCTTAATACGGTTATCATCTGTGATCTTACCATCCTTAAGTGGAACGTTGAAGTCACAACGAACTAATACTCTTTTTCCCTTTACGTTGATATCATCAACTGATTTCTTGTTTAAAGACATTCTTGTGTCCTCCTTATATAATAATGCCAGTTATTATCTCCATAAAAAAGTAATTACTTTTTAAGAGAAAAAAATAAGGGTTCGGTCCTTTCGGACCGGACCCTCAAAAGATTCCTAATTAACTTAGAGAACTAAAATTAAGCTAACTCTGAGAAGTACTTAATTGTTCTTACCATCTGAGATGTGTAAGAGTTCTCATTGTCGTACCAAGAAACAACCTGTACTAAGTTGTCCTCGCCTACCATTGTCTGTGTAGCATCGAAGATTGAACCATATGTTGATCCAACGATATCGCTAGAAACGATTTCATCCTCATTGTATCCGAATGACTCTGTAGCTGCTGCCTTCATAGCTGCATTGATTTCTTCCTTAGTTACAGACTTCTCAACTGTTGCTACAAGGATTGTTGTAGATCCTGTAGGAGTTGGTACACGCTGTGCAGATCCGATAAGCTTTCCGTTAAGCTCTGGGATTACAAGACCGATTGCCTTAGCTGCTCCTGTTGAGTTAGGAACGATGTTAACAGCACCAGCACGTGAACGACGAAGATCGCCCTTTCTCTGTGGTCCGTCAAGAATCATCTGATCTCCTGTGTAAGCATGAATTGTGCTCATGATACCAGACTTAATTCCAGCTAAATCGTTAAGAGCCTTAGCCATTGGAGCTAAGCAGTTTGTTGTACAAGAAGCTGCTGAGATGATTGTATCTTCTGGCTTAAGTGTTGTGTGGTTTACGTTGTAAACGATTGTAGGAAGGTCATTTCCTGCTGGTGCAGAGATAACTACCTTACGAGCTCC
>JAXJPW010000026.1:0-31933 GCA_036311465.1 Agathobacter sp. | reverse complement strand
GTGCGCCTAAATGTAGTGGTTGTAAATTTCCATCCTAGAATTCGTGCTATTGCACGAATTCATCCTTGTTTTGAATAAAGACTGCGAACGAGCTTAGCGAGTTTCGCAATTACCTATATTATATATACCGTATTTTTATTACACAGGTTACAATAGTTTTTGTTTTGTCTTCAAAAAAGTCTTCAAAAAAATCGTTGTGGAATAAACCACAACGATTTTATTATAAAGCATATTATTTAATTTTGATAGCCTTCTTATATGTTATCCATGAAGAAACTGCTTTTCCACCAGAAACCTTCTTGTATGCTCTGATTCTTACATAGTATTTCTTACCTGACTTAAGTTTCTTAACTGTAGCATATGTAGCCTTTCCCTTGCTTACTGTTACAGTCTTAAGACCCTTCTTGAACTTCTTGTCAGTAGCCACCTGGATTGTATATCCGGCTGCACCTGAAGCCTTCTTCCATGAAAGCTTAAGTGACTTAGTCTTAGCACTTGCCTTAAGCTTAGAAGGAGCAGCTACCTTAACTGAAGTAGTAAGTGCCTTGATACAGTTATCACCTATTCCAAGTACACCTAACTGCTTATTATTCATCCACTTGCCATCATGCTTAATAAAGCTGCGACCTGAAGCAGTTACCATTGATGAGAAGAGGTCTGCTCTGGCACTTCTCTCTACTACATAATATCCGCTCTTTGATTTAACAACAATTGAGAAAGTAGTTCCCTTTGGAAGCATTACAGATTTCTTAAGTTTAATAGCATGAATACCCATTCCAGGTGTTGTTGTCTGTGTACATACCTTCTTACCACTTGTAGGATTATTCTTATTCTTAAGGTTTGTATATACTTCAATTGTAACTGACTCGTTCATAATTCCGTCTGTTGAAACAGATACTGCTTTTAATACTTCGTTACTCTTTGCTGTAAATACATTAGCAGCAGCTTTAGCATAATGCTTTCCGCCATAACCATCTACGTATCCCATATATGGCTCTTCATAAATTCCACCATCATACTGATAATTATGAGTGTATGTGCTGGCCTTATCAGCTGAGAAAGAGTATGCAAGAGAGCTTAACCCCTTATCATAGTATGAAAGCCAGAAATAGCTGTTAATATTGTTTCCTGTCTTTGTTGTCCAGCTGTTACGGATTAACCATGCACCATTTCCGGCAGGACCACTGCATCCATTAGTTCTAAAGTTAGATGCTGGGAATTTGTCATCCCAACCAACTGCTACAACAGCATGATTAGGTCTAATTGATGAATAGTGGTGCTGTCCGCCATAATACAAATCCATCTTGGCTGAATCTTTGGTGAATGGACAGTAATATGTTGTAACCTTCTCTCCATTATATGTAACCTGCTTTGTAAAATCAGCAGTGTTACTAATAACATTACCATAGTTATTAACAATACTTGTATCTACATAACCTACGCTGTAATTGCCGTCACCATAGATCAAGTCTGCTGTATAATCGATTTCTACAGCACCATTTTTCATAATGTGCTGCTTAATCTCGCCAAGTCTGTTATATTTTGGCTCTGGTAAAAGGATTGTAGAATCTGTAAGCTTTGCTACGTCCTTCTTATAGGCATATGAGCTGCTTAATCCATTAGATAATACCTTATTGCAGTTCGAGTATGGAACAAGGCTTTCCTTTACAGCACCCTTCCATGATGTCAATGCTCTCTGAGAGTAGAATGAATTAAATCCTGTTGCAAGGTAATTTACAGATGTAGATGTCTTATCTGTAAGTCCACCTAATGGATCCTTTGCTGAGTGGAAGGTAAAGTATGCTGCCTGTAACTCACTATAGTTTACTGACTTATTAGCCTTGCCCTTTTTAATCATGCTAAATTCCATCATTGCCATGGCCGCATGTGCCCAACAGGTACCAAAGCTTCCCTGATCTCTTGTGGCAGGATACTTGGCACTAACTTTAGCAAGTGAATTCATATATGCTGATGGAATATTTGAAGCACCATACAAATCCTTGTTAGTATTTACAAAGTCCTTCTGGTATTTATCATCGATTGTCACGCCTAAGTAACCATTACTGCTTGCAGTCTCGTCAATCTTAAATACTTCTTTTGTAATGGCACTTTTGATGTCATTGTCTGCTTTTTTCTGTGAAGCGCTAACACTGGCTGTTCCGCCTAATACTGATGAAATAACAACAGCACTAGCCAATCCTAAAGAAAGGATTCTTTTTCTTAAACACATTTTCTTTTCCTCCTAAAATTGCTTGTGAAAAAACATGTTCACATTCTATCATCTTATTTATATTTTGTAAAGATAGTTTATATTTTTTTTATATTTTTATTTTGGCAGATTTTGTATATGACCCTTTCCCCTTACTGCAAACTGCACAAATCCTATAATAATAAGTTTTCCCTTTCTTTACACTCTTGTCCGTCCAATAGTTGCTCTTAAGCTTTTTGATCAGCTTCCACTTGCCTGAACCTGTTTTTCTATAAATATTATAGGAAGACGCACCACTTCGCTTATCCCATTTTAATTTTACCTGGCCCTTACTCTTCTTTACATATTGAAGCTTTGGTGCTGTCTTGCTCATCCACCTTGCATACAGTTTTATCCACTTGTTTCTGTTAGCCGGAATCTTTGTGATTTTATTCTTATACTTTGAATCTGTGTACCAGCCTAGGAAATATGCATTCTTTTTGGTTGGTGAATACAGGGTAATCGCCTTGTTTTTTCTTGTAAAATAATACTTATTCTTATAGCTGTTTGTTCCACCATTTAATACATATCTGATGGTGTGGGTAGACGAACCGTTATTGCTGGTAAAGGCTTTAATACAGTAATTTCCCTTTGTTTTCTCCTTCCATTTTCCACTTACATATGAGAAGCTTTGTCCCTTTTCTGAATACACCTTTGTACTTAATCCATAAACATCCTTACCTGAATTGTAGCTGTATTCCGCGTCAATGGCTTTTTTGTTAAGTTTCACTACTACAGAAAAATATTCCCCAGCTCCCAGCTTGACAGGGGTTGCCAAATCAATAGTATACATTCCTGCATAGCTTGTTGTACCAGTAGTTTTTGATACAAGCTTTCCTGAGGCTGGATTGTTCAAAGGGTCCTTAAGTGCTGTATATATCTCTATGGTATATCCGACATTTTCCTCCTCGGTCATAGAAAGCATTACTGCCTTTAAGGTCTCCCCATGATAAGAGTCTTTGGTTTTAAACACATTGGCAGCTGTGCTGGCGTTTGTCTTTCCTGCAAGATATCCTCCATCATACTGATAATTATTACTATATTTTCCTGTCTTGTCGAATTCCATGGAATATGCCACTGCACCTATTGTTTTATCGCAATAGGACAGCCAGAAGTAGGCGCCACCATCTACACTGCTTTGATTATTACTCCAGCTGTTTCTGACAAGCCATGCCCCATTTTCTGAAGGCTTATCCCTGAAATTCTCTTTGGAAAAGTTATCATCCCAGCCCACTATTGCAACTGCATGATTTGCTCCTATTGATTCAGGACAGTAATGTGTACTCACCTTTTTGCCGCTCTCATATGGGCTGTCAATTGTTTCATAGCCATAGTATTCCGCAGCATTGTAGGTTATTCCAATAGCGCCATTTTTCATAATAGCCGCCTTCATGTCCGCTCTCTGGGTGTCTGTGCTCATAAGATATGCGTTTCGAATATTGACTGCATTATACTGATATGCATATTTGGAATTTAATCCTTTTTCAAGTACCTTCTCTGTCTGGCTATATGGAACATAGGATTCATTTATGGCCCCAATCCATTTTGCATAGGTTCTCATTGCCACAAAATAATTGCCTCCCATTGTCAGGTAATCATCATAAAATGAATAGGAATTCTTATCATTCTTTGTTCCCCCAAGTGGGTCCGTCACTGTATGATATGTAAAATACGCTAATTGCAATTCGCTGAAATCTGTGCTTTTATCCATTCCTGAATTTTTTATCATGTCAAACTCTGCCATGCAGGATGAGGAAAAGGCCCAACAGGTTCCATACATGCCCTGATCCTTTGTCCCCGGATATTTGTTGGAAAGCATTCCAAGTGTATACATATATTTTGAAGGTATACTGTTATCTGTATGCTGCCCATTGTCCGCTTTCATCTCATCTACAGGCATTGGAATATAATCCTCTCCTGCCTTAATGTTTTCTTCCTTAAGAGGATTTACAACCTGTATCAAATCCTTCTCTGATGACGAATCTGCCAGGCAGTTGTCTGTCATTACTATTGCCATGGCTGCTATTGATAATATCAGTCCCTGTATTTTCAAATATTTCTTCATGTCCCCTGCTCCATTCCTTTTTTTTTAAGGGTATCATCTATTTTCCTTCTTTGCAATAATAAAGGCCACACGTTTGTGTGACCCTTTCTCTATACTCATTTATTCAATTATTTTTCAGGGCTTAGCAGCAGCCTCTTCCCTCAGCTCCCTCTACTGGTCCTAAGGCATCTGCCTTATTTATTCCAAGGATTTCCTCTGCACGCTTTACTTCCTCCTTAGTAGGAGTTGCAATGCCCTCTAATGGATATTTTACCCCCATTTTTTCCCACTTAAACACGCCAAGTGTATGGTATGGAAGCACCTCTACTCTCGACACAGTCTTGAGTGTTTTAATAAAATCGGCAAGTTCAGTAAGTCCTTCCTCATCATCTGTAAGTCCAGGAACAAGTACGTGTCTGATCCACATTTCTTTTCCATGATCTGAAAGGTAAGTTGCAAGGTTTAAAATATTCTCATTTGTCCATCCTGTTAGTTCTTTATGCTTTGCAGCATTCATCTCTTTGATATCTAAGATAAAAAGGTCTGTCACTTCCATAAGTTTATCAAACTTCTCCAGATACTCAGGCTCCATTTTAAATGGATTAGCACTTGTATCAAGGGCTGTGTGTACACCCTTTTCCTTGGCAAGTCTGAAAAATTCTGTGACGAATTCCATCTGGAGAAGGGCTTCTCCTCCACTTACGGTAATTCCACCATCTCCTTCTTTCTTACCCCAGTAATTCTTATATCTGTATACCTTCTTGAAGAGGTCTTCGGCACTCCATTCTTCTCCTCCTTCAAGCTCCCAGGTTTCCGGGTTATGGCAATACTTACATCTCATATGGCAACCCTGCAAGAATACGCAATATCTCACGCCAGGACCATCTACTAATGCGAATGATTCAAATGAATGTACTTTTCCTTTTATACTCATTAAACTCTCCTGTTTTTCTTCTTATACTAAAGGAGCGTGAGATAACTCACACTCCTTATTAATTGCTTATTACAATTATTATCTATCTTTTGAATTAAAGTGATGCATGGAATGTACGTGAAATTACGTCCATCTGCTGCTCTCTTGTAAGATCGATAAACTTAACAGCGTATCCAGAAACACGGATTGTGAAGTTCTGGTACTCTTCCTTCTCTGGGTGCTCCATAGCATCCTGAAGCTTCTCAATACCAAATACGTTAACGTTAAGGTGATGAGCTCCCATATCGAAGTATCCGTCCATAGCCTGAACAAGATTCTTCTTCTGCTCTTCCTCATCATGTCCAAGAGCATCTGGGTTAACTGTCTGTGTATTAGAAATACCATCAAGTGCCCACTCGTAAGGAATCTTAGCTACTGAGTTAAGTGAAGCAAGAAGTCCGCTTGTCTCTGCACCGTAAGCTGGGTTAGCTCCTGGTGAAAGTGGTGCTCCTGCTGGACGTCCGTTAGGCATAGCTCCTGTTGCCTTACCATATACTACGTTTGAAGTAATTGTAAGGATAGAAGTTGTTGGCTCTGAACGACGGTATGTGTGATGCTTCTTGATCTTCTCAAGGAATGTCTTAAGAAGCCATACACCGATCTCATCAGCTCTGTCATCATCATTACCATACTTAGGGAAATCTCCCTCTGGAATGTAATCTACAGCAAGACCTGTCTCATCACGAACAACCTTAACCTTAGCATACTTGATAGCTGAAAGCGAGTCGATAACATGTGAGAATCCAGCAATACCTGTAGCAAATGTACGACGTACATCTGTATCAATAAGAGCAAGCTGTGCTGCTTCATAGTAATATTTGTCATGCATATACTGGATAGCATTTAATGTATTTACATATACATCTGCTAACCAATCCATCATTGCGTCATACTTCTCCATAACCTCATCATAATCAAGGTACTCAGAAGTGATTGGCTGATACTTAGGTCCAACCTGTACTCTGTTCTTCTCGTCCATACCACCGTTGATAGCATAAAGAAGACACTTAGCAAGGTTTGCTCTAGCTCCGAAGAACTGCATCTCCTTACCTGTCTGTGTTGCAGATACACAACAGCAGATTGCGTAATCATCGCCCCATACTGGCTTCATTACGTCATCGTTCTCATACTGAACTGAAGATGTCTTGATTGAGATTGCTGCAGAGTACTTCTTGAATGCCTCTGGAAGGTTTGAAGAATATAATACTGTAATGTTTGGCTCTGGAGCAGGTCCCATGTTCTCAAGTGTATGAAGTACACGGTAATCTGTCTTAGTAACCATTGAACGTCCATCTACACCAATACCAGCAAGGTCGATTGTAGCCCATACTGGATCTCCTGAGAATAACTGGTTGTAAGACTCGCAACGAGCAAACTTAACCATTCTGAACTTAAGGATCATGTGATCGATAAGCTCCTGAGCCTCTGACTCTGTAATAAGACCCTTCTTAAGATCTCTCTCAATGTAGATATCAAGGAATGTACAAACACGTCCGATTGACATAGCTGCACCGTTCTGTGTCTTGATAGCTGCAAGGTATCCGAAATATGTCCACTGTACAGCTTCCTGTGCATTCTTAGCTGGCTGTGAAATATCAAAACCGTAAAGGGCAGCCATTTCCTTCATTGCCTTAAGAGCATTAATCTGTGCTGTAAGCTCCTCTCTAAGACGGATAACTTCACCCTTCATAGATCCTGAACCACATACAGCCTTGTCAGCTTCCTTACAAGCGATAAGGTGATCAATACCGTAAAGAGCTACTCTTCTGTAGTCACCTACGATACGTCCACGTCCGTATGTATCTGGAAGACCTGTAATAATCTTATTCTTTCTAACGGCTCTCATCTCTGGTGTGTAAACATCAAATACAGCCTGGTTATGTGTCTTATGATATACTGTAAAAATCTTGTGAAGCTCTGGGTTTGGTGTATAACCATACTCTGTAAGAGCCTTCTCAGCCATCTGAATTCCACCGTAAGGCATGAATGCTCTCTTAAGTGGCTTATCAGTCTGAAGACCAACGATCTTCTCTAATGACTTAAGCTCTGGATCAATATATCCAGCCTCGTGTGATGTAATAGACGCAACGATATCTGTATCCATGTCTAATACTCCACCCTTAGCACGCTCTTCCTTCTGTAACTTCTGAACTGCGCCCCAGAGTTTATCTGTTGCCTCAGTTGGACCCTCTAAGAAGCTCTCATCTCCGTCATATGGAGTATAGTTCTTCTGAATAAAGTCACGAACATCAATCTGCTCTTTCCAAAGTCTTCCTTCGAAGCCTTCCCACTGATCAAAATTTACCATAATGATCTCCTTCCTTTATATAGAAAATAAATTTTTAGCACTTTATAGTTAGTCGTGTCTAACTCGTCCTAACCTATCAAAATATAACAAACCGTTATTTTTTTGTCAATTCATTTGTATCAATGTTTCAAACTTAATACATAATATTTTTTATTGCAAAAAAATTAGCCAATTATCTGCGATTTTTACGCAAATAATTGGCCAAAATAGCATAAGTATATTTTCCCATATCCAATATTACAGCTTAAAGCGGTATCCAACTCCCCATATTGTCTCAATGTATTGAGGCTTTGATGTGTTTATCTCAATTTTCTCACGAAGCTTCTTGATATGAACTGTTACTGTGGCAATATCTCCTACAGATTCCATATCCCATATCTCTTTGAATAAATCCTCTTTTGTGAAAACATGGTTTGGATTCTCAGCCAGGAATGTAAGAAGATCAAACTCCTTTGAGGTAAACTGCTTCTCCTCATCATTAACCCATACTCGTCTTGCTGTCTTGTCAATCTTGATACCTCTAATCTCAACAGTATCATTTTCCACAATTGTGCTTCCAATAAGTCTGTCATATCTGGACATATGAGCCTTTACTCTGGCCACTAACTCACTTGGCGAAAATGGCTTTGTCACATAATCATCTGCTCCAAGTCCCAGACCTCTTATCTTGTCGATATCTTCCTTCTTTGCTGATACAAGAAGAATTGGTGTATTCTTCTTCTCTCTAATTCTCTTACAAATCTCAAAGCCGTCGATGCCCGGAAGCATAAGGTCTAAAATAAATAAATCAAATTCCTCTGCAAGGGCTCTTGCAAGACCATTTGTTCCATCATTCTCCATCTCTACTTCAAATCCACTAAGCTCTAAATAATCCTTCTCAAGCTCTGCAATAGCTACTTCATCCTCTACTATTAATATCTTACTCATTTTCGTCCTCTACCTCCTGAAATTTATGAATTACAAAGTACATGGTTGTACCTTCACCTTCTTTACTTGTGGCCCAGATTTTACCGCCATGATCCTCAATAATCTTCTTAACAATGGAAAGTCCAATTCCACTTCCACCTGTTGCAGAGTTACGGGAAGCATCTGCTCTGTAAAATCTGTCAAAAATATACGGCAGGCTCTTTTGTTCAATTCCCTTTCCGTTATCCTCAATCTCTACCTGAACAAACTCACCAACATCTTTTATTCTAATATTAACAAACCCCTCTTGTCTATCCATATATTTTACAGAATTGGAAATAATATTATTTATTACTCTTCTCAGCTGTTCAGGATCAACAATTATTATAACATCATCCTCGACATAATTATTATAGGCAAGTCCAATATCCTTTTCTTCCAGATCTACCACTATTTCAGCTACACAATCATCAAAGTATTCACCAACACCAATTTTGGCAAAATTATATGGAATTCTGTTTGTATCATACTTTGTGTACAGGGTAAGCTCATTAATAAGCGTATCCATCTCATTAGCTTTATTATATATTGTTCTGACATACTTATCTATCTTTTCAGGGGTATTTGCCACTCCGTCAAGAATTCCCTCTGAATATCCTTTTACAGCTGTAATCGGAGTCTTAAGATCATGGGCAATATTGCTGATAAGTGCTCTGTTCTCGTTCTCATTCTCTACTTTTTCAGCCACATTATCTCTTAACCTTTGTCTCATCTCCTCAAAGGTTGCACAAAGTTTTGCTATCTCATCACTTCCAACTGGCTCTATTGCAAAGTCCAGATTACCATCCTTAATATGCTGTACGGCAACCTGAAGCTTTTTGATAGGAGAAATCATACTACGATATATCCACAAAATCATAAGACAGGCTGTAAGAATAAGAATCACGATGACTACTGCGCTTACTTCCAATACAATAATCCTTGAGTCAATCATCCTTGGGATCTTCTTTACCATGCAGATTGTACCTCTTGTTCCATCTTCATACTCAAAACCTGCAATTCTGTAAAAAGACTCAATGTCATTATCCAGAATTTCTATATATTTATCAGGCTGCTTCCTTGGTAAGTTAAGCATCTTCTGTCTTATATCAGAATCGTTACTTCCACCAAAAACAATCTGGTCATCCTTTTTTACAAAAAGCGAAATCCCCTTCTTGTTTATTTCCTGCTCCATACTGTAACAGTATTGTAAAAAAGAATTCTTATCCGGCTTTTTCTTGATTTCACTGTCAATTTTCCAATAGTATTCATCCATACTACTGCTGGCACTGTAAATTTCATCACTGTTAAGCCAAAATTTTTCAGCATTTTTAATGTTTCTATTCTCATTCATTATCAGATTATTTTGTGATCCAAATATTCCAATTGTAATAAAAACCATTAGGCAGGCTGGAACCAAAATAACAACACAAAAGGCCAGAATGAGTTTTGTTCTAATTTTCATATCTATCTCCCTTTTACTCATAGCTATCAAAAAAAACAGCACCTTAACGGTGCTGTAGCTATTCTACCATTTTTTTTCGAAAAGAGAAAGATGAATGTAGATGCAAAACCCTTGTCCCCACTAAAAAGCATCTACATCCTGCATTTTTCTCTTCTTCTCCTAAAAATCTCTATGACTTTTGTACTATATTATGGTAGCATAACAGTTACATGTAATCAACTGTTTTTCAAAATTCTTTTGAAATTTTCTCAAAACGCTTTGTTTACATGTATTTCTTAAGTGCCTCGGCCTTGTCCAATTTCTCCCAAGGAAGATCAAGGTCTGTACGACCAAAATGTCCATATGCTGCTGTTCCACGATAAATTGGTCTTCTAAGATCAAGCATCTTAATTATTCCTGCTGGTCTAAGATCAAAGTTTTCTCTGATAATCTCTACAAGCTTGTCATCTGAAAGCTTTCCTGTTCCAAAAGTGTCAACCATTACAGATGTTGGCTGAGCAACACCGATTGCATATGAAAGCTGAATCTCACACTTGTCAGCAAGTCCTGCTGCTACAATATTCTTAGCTACATATCTTGCTGCATATGCTGCTGAACGGTCTACCTTTGTACAGTCCTTTCCTGAAAAGGCTCCACCACCGTGACGCGCCATTCCACCATATGTATCAACGATAATCTTACGTCCTGTAAGTCCGGCATCACCATGTGGTCCACCGATTACGAAACGTCCTGTTGGATTAATAAAGAACTTTGTCTCTGAATCAATAAGCTCTGCAGGCAATACTGGATCAAATACATATTTCTTAATATCATCATGAATCTGTTCCTGTGAAACTGCCTCATCATGCTGTGTTGAAAGAACAACTGCCTCAAGTCTGACTGGCTTGCCATTCTCATCATACTCTACTGATACCTGGCTCTTTCCATCTGGACGAAGGTATGGGAGTGTTCCATCCTTTCTAACATTTGTAAGCTGAAGTGCCAGCTTATGAGCAAGGGAAATTGGATATGGCATATACTCTTCTGTCTCGTTTGTTGCATAACCAAACATCATACCCTGATCTCCAGCTCCTGTATCAAGTTCATCTGCAAAGGCACCATTTTTAGCCTCAAGAGCCTTATCTACACCCATGGCAATATCTGCAGACTGCTGATCAAGCGCAACCATTACTGCACATGAATTACCATCAAGTCCCTTCTTTCCTTCATCGTATCCAATCTCAAGAACTGTCTTACGAACAATACTTGGAATATCAAGCTGTGCCTTAGTTGTAATCTCACCTGTTACTAAAACGAATCCTGTACAGCTTGCAGTCTCACAAGCTACTCGGCTCATTGGATCCTGTTCCATGCAAGCGTCAAGAATTGCATCTGAAATTGCATCGCAGACCTTGTCTGGATGTCCCTCTGTTACTGACTCTGATGTAAAAAGTAGTTTTTCCATCTATTTGTCTCCTTTCAAAATAAAAAGTCCGCTCTATAAGCGGACCTAATCTCATACTGAAAATCAAATCCTCTTATTGTTCGATTAGCTCGCTCAGGTAGGCACCTTCCTTTCCAAAATGGATTGGGGTTGCCGTGACTTCACAGATCCTATGTATCTCCATCACTCTGAATAAGAGAAAAGTACTATTATTCTGTTTCTTCGCAATGTATGATACACCGATTTTTTTATTATGTCAAGCCCTAAATAATTGACTTTCATCTTGTAAAATCTTATACTTTAGTTATAGTAACTATTTTTTTAGGGGGGTCTATGTATAAATTAACACCAAAAGAACTAGAACCCGGAATGATTCTAGCATCACCTGCGTTAACTCCAGTTGGTCAGGTATTAGCACCTGAAGGAACAGAGATTACACGTCAGCTAATTAATAGAATGAAATTGTACAGAGTTGAGTCTGTTTCCATTGAAGGTGAAGCACCTGCTCCGGATGTGCCTGTTGAAGCAGCAGCTTCTAATATTGCCCCTTCGGAAAAGGCTGTTTCATCTATTCCAAAGACTCATGCACAGGAAAGCAAAACCCATTCTCAAAAGGTTGCTGCTTCTGATGAGTTTAGAGAATTTCAGATTAAATACTTTTCTGTAATTGATAAACTTAAGGCGGTATTTAATGAAGCCACTCAACATCACAATCAGATTAATACTGCAGATTTAATGACCTCAGTCTCTGAGCTGTACCGTTCAAGAAATACTATTATTGAGTTATTTGATATGTTATATAATCTTCGAGTTGTTGATGACGCCATTTATGCCCACTGCATTAATGTTGGTCTTATTGCCCGAATGTTCGGAAGATGGCTTAAGGTAGATTCACAAACCTTAGACGTGCTTACCCTGGCGGGTCTGCTCCACGATATAGGTAAGGTTATGATTCCAGCTGAAGTTCTAAACAAGCCGGACAAGCTTACCAACGAAGAATTTGCTTTAATCAAGAGCCATCCTAAGCTTGGATATGACCTTCTTAAGAACCAGCCACTTGATTCACGTGTCAAAAAAGCTGCGCTTATGCATCACGAACGTTGTGACGGTTCCGGATATCCATCAGGTCTTGAGGAGGATTTGATTGACGAGGTTGCCATGATTATTGGAATTGCCGATGTATATGACGCTATGACGGCAGCCCGCTCATACCGATCTCCCTTATGTCCATTTCAGGTTATCAGTATTTTTGAGGAAGAAGGATTTCAGAAATATAACACCAAGTATATTCTTACATTCCTAAATCAGATTGCTGCAACTTATCAGAATAATCGAGTTATTCTTAGCGATGGACGTGGTTGCAACATTGTGATGCTCAACCCAACTTCATTATCACGACCTATGGTTCAGTTGGATGATAATTCTATTATTGATTTATCTACACAGCGCAATCTGTACATAAAATCAGTTCTTTAACAATACAAAAAGCCAGGAAATTGAGAAAACTCAAAATCCTGGCTTATTATTTTTGTATTTCTATTTTTGTATTTCTATTTTTCAATTTGATTACGAAACTCTAAGAATGAACTTCTGAAGCTCCTTCTCGTCATTTACAAGTTTAATCTGTCCACCAATTCCTCTGAACTTTTCATCCAGTTTCTCATATCCACGCTGAATGAAATGAATATCATCTACTATTGTAATTCCTTCAGCTGCAAGACCTGCTATAACAAGGGCAGCTCCTGCTCTAAGATCTGGTGCATTTACTCTTGCTCCTGAATATTTCTTGATACCATTGATAATAGCAATATTACCTTCCACCTTGATATCAGCTCCCATACGGGCCAACTCATCAACATATCTGAATCTGTTCTCGAAAATGCTTTCTGTCACAGTACTTGTTCCTTCAGCAATTCCTAATAATACTGCCATCTGAGGCTGCATATCAGTTGGGAATCCAGGATAAGCCAATGTTGTAACCTGTGTATGAGTAAGCTTGCCATCAGATATTACTCTGACTGCATCGTCATATTCCTCAACCTTGCATCCCACTTCAAGAAGCTTTGCAGTAGTGGCTTCAAGATGTTTTGGGATAACATCCTTTACAAGAACATTACCACCAGCTGCCGCTACAGCAAACATAAATGTTCCTGCTTCAATCTGATCTGGAATAATAGAATACTCTGATGCATGGAGCTTCTCTACTCCAACAATACGAATAACATCAGTTCCTGCACCACGGATGTTTGCTCCCATACTGTTAAGGAAGTTAGCAACGTCAACTACATGTGGCTCTTTTGCAGCATTCTCAATTATTGTCTTACCATTAGCCATTGCTGCTGCCATCATAATGTTAATAGTAGCACCTACAGAAACCTTGTCTAAGTAGATATGAGACCCTGTCAGATTCTCAGCTTCAGCAACTACAAGTCCATGCTCAATATCAACCTTGGCTCCCATTGTCTTAAATCCCTTAAGATGAAGATCAATAGGTCTGCTTCCAATATCACATCCACCTGGAAGGGCTACTGCTGCCTTCTTGTATTTTCCAAGAAGTGCGCCAAGCAGGTAGTATGAAGCACGAATCTTTCTAATAAATTCATTATCAACAGTTACATCATTGATAAATGAACCGTTAATTTTAACCTTGTGATCATCCACACGTTCAACTTTAGCACCGATTTCCTTCATTGCCTGTAAAAGAACATTGATGTCACTTACATTTGGTAAATTATCAATTGTTACAGTCTCGTCAGTCATAATTGCCGCAGCTAAAATAGCAAGTGCTGCATTCTTAGCTCCACCAATCTCCACTTCTCCATATAATGGATTGCCACCTTTAATTACGTACTGTTCCATATATCTCACCTCAAATATTCAGGAGATTAATCCCTCCTAATATACTATTCATCTTTTCCAATATTGTTATTAGCAACCTGCAATTTCTCAACTAAGGCATCCACAGTCTGTTCCACATTCAGACCATCCTCAGAAATACATATATCTGCATATTGCTCATACAAAGGTGTTCTCTCTTCAAAAAGAGCCTTTAAATCCTGCCCTTCCCTCAAGACTACACCACGTCCTCTTATGTCTGCAAGCCTCTTTTCCAGTTCCGAAAAGGATACCTGCAAATATACTACTGTACCTATGGACTTGAGATGCTCCATAGCTTCCCTGCCATATACAACGCTTCCGCCTGTGGCAATTATTGAATCCTCTGTCTCAAGAGAAGCATTAACTCTGTTTTCAATTTGAATAAATCCCTCTGTTCCAACCTGAGAGATAATTTCGTGAAGTAACTTACCTTCCTGTTTTTGGATCAAAAGATCCGCATCTACAAACTGATATCCAAGCACTTTAGCGAGGATAACGCCGACAGTGCTTTTACCCACTCCCGGCATTCCTATTAATACAATATTATTTCTCATTACTGTTCTGTTGTCTGAACCGACTCTGAAGCTCCTTCTGTTGAATGATCATGCTCATCTTCTGTTGCTGCTTCTGTAGAAGCACTTCTTGTGAAGTAATCATCAAACTTAATCTGCTCAATC
This sequence comes from Agathobacter sp., assembly GCA_036311465.1. Classification (GTDB taxonomy): domain Bacteria; phylum Bacillota; class Clostridia; order Lachnospirales; family Lachnospiraceae; genus Roseburia. Next base: position 16,973 of record JAXJPW010000026.1, on the reverse strand, counting down.
TTCTTAGTCTTGATTGTCCACTTATCATCTTCCTGAAGCTTCTTTAATACCTCTTCGTATTTCTCCTGCTTACGGTTCTTAATAATCTCTTCTTTATTTTTCTCTGTTGCTTCCTCATCTAACTTCTTGTCAAGACGAACAATGTATAAGCCATCCTCTGCCTCAACAACTGCTGATGTGGCGCCTTCCTTAAGACCGTCTAAAGCTGCCTTAACCTTGGCGTCAATATTCTCATCCTTTGCAGAATATGTTCCTGTCTGAACTGAAAGTTCCTGATTATCCTTAACTGCATCTTCAAGCTTTGTTCCTGAAGCAATCTTGTCAGAAAGTGCCTTGGCCTCTTCCTTAATCTTCTTCTTCTCATCCTCTGTGAGTTCTGTTGTCTCACCAGTCTCCTGGTTTGTTGTGCCCTCTAAAGAATACTTAACATATGAGTAGCTGCTCAAATTGCCTTCCTCATCTGACACATTAGTATCTACATCTGCAACAATTGCTGCATACATTTTGCTTCTAATAGTATAAAGAGAAAGATATTCCTCAACGATTTCCTGTGTTGCTCCAATTTCCTCGAGAGCATCCTTCTCGTTTGCCTCCATAAATGTCTTGGCAACCTCTGAGATTTTATTCTTCTCTTCTTCTGTAAGCTCAACCTTGTAGTCACTCATATGAGCCTTCATTGTGTAAAGCTCATGAATACCATTGAGCACGCTTTCCTTAGTGCTCTCCTGCATTGTCTGTCCATTCCCCATAAGGTCACTGTCCCAGCCACCAAGCTGCTTAATAAAATCATCTGACCCTGCCTGATTGTATCTACATGCAAAGTTAATAAGACCAAGTGTAATGTCCTCTCCATTTAACTCTGCTCCAACTGAATTCTTATTAATCCCACATCCTGTAAATGAAGTTGCAATTACAGCTGATGCTAATAACATTGCTAAAATTTTCTTAATCTTCATATATCCTCCTATGCGATGTAAGCATAACATCGCCAATATATTATAGTGCTTTTTGCGTAAACTATCAAGAATTTTCTATCAATATTTCCATTTGTCCAAGCAGGTCTGTCAATATCTCCAGCACATCTCTTCCCTTGACACGGGAATTCCCTTTAAGCATATATGTGAAAAAAGGTGTCTCCCCACTCATGGAAAACCCAAGCAATGGGGCGTTTGCTTCTATGAGCTGCGGTATCCTAAGAGGGTCTATCACAGCTCGCTCAAACATTGCCAGCTTCAGTTCTTCTCCCTTTTGGGATATCTCTTTAATGTATAAACAGTGGGCCTTTGCTTTTAGCTGGGCAATCACAAGCAGATTCTGCACTGACTGCGGTGGTTCACCAAATCTGTCGATAAGCTCCTCCAGCATTTCATCGCTTTCCTCTGATGATTCAATACCTGCTATTCTCTTATAAATATCAAGCTTCTGGAACTCATTGGCAATATATGAGGAAGGGATAAAAGCATCTGTTCCGATATCGATAGAAGTGTCAAACTTATCCTCTACCGGTGTTCCACCCTTGGCCTCACTGACAGCTTCATGGAGCATCTTGCAGTATAAATCATATCCCACAGCCTCCATGTGTCCACTTTGCTCTGCTCCCAGAAGATTTCCCGCTCCTCGAATCTCAAGATCCCTCATGGCAATCTTAAAGCCGCTTCCAAGCTCGGAGTATTCCTTGATTGCAGCAAGTCGTTTTTCTGCAATTTCCTTGAGCATTTTATTACGCCGATACATCAAAAAAGCATAGGCGGTTCTGTTACTTCTTCCAACTCGTCCTCTAAGCTGATACAGCTGGGAAAGTCCCATGTTGTCCGCATCATGAATTATCATGGTATTAACATTTGAAATGTCCAGACCTGTCTCAATAATTGTAGTAGAAACAAGTACATCAATATCTCCATTAATGAAATTATACATGATTTTTTCCAGTTCAGTCTCTCTCATCTGCCCATGGGCAAAGGCCACATTGGCATCAGGCACCAGAGCCTGTATCCTAGTGGTTATTTCATCTATGTCCCTAACCTTGTTGTATACGTAGTATACCTGGCCATCTCTGGCAAGCTCACGATTTATTGCCTCTCTGACCAGTTCCTCATTGTACTCCATTACATATGTCTGGATTGGAAGTCTGTCCATTGGCGGCTCCTCAAGAACACTCATATCTCTTATTCCAATCAGGCTCATATGAAGAGTTCTTGGTATTGGTGTTGCAGTAAGTGTTAATACATCCACATTAGTTTTCAACTGCTTTATCTTCTCTTTGTGAGCAACCCCAAATCGTTGCTCCTCATCCACCACAAGGAGACCAAGATCCTTGAACTCAACGTCCTTTGATAAAATTCTGTGAGTTCCAACAATAATATCTACCTGTCCCTTTTTCAGGTCCTCAACTGTCTTTTTCTGCTCTGCGTTGCTTCTAAATCTGCAAAGCAAATCTACTCTTACCGGAAAATCCTTCATTCTCTGAGAAAAAGTATTATATATCTGCTGTGCAAGAATTGTTGTAGGTGCAAGATATGCAACCTGTTTACCTTCCTGTACAGCCTTAAAGGCAGCTCTTATGGCAATCTCTGTCTTTCCATAGCCAACATCACCGCAGATAAGTCTATCCATTATCTTTGTGCTTTCCATGTCACGCTTTGTGGCCTCAATTGCAAGGACCTGATCCTCTGTTTCTTCAAAAGGAAACAGCTCCTCGAACTCTCTTTGCCATACGGTATCAGGACCATATACAAAACCATTTTTCTCCTCTCTGGCTGCATAAAGCTTCACCAGGTCTCCTGCTATCTGCTTTACAGCACCTCTTACTCTGGTCTTTGTCTTAGTCCATTCCTGCCCTCCAAGCTTATTTAGCTTAGGCTTTCTTGCTTCCTTGCCGGCATATTTTTGAATAAGCTCAAGCTGTGTGGCAAGGATATATAAATTGGAGCCCCCGGCATATTCTATCTTGATATAGTCCTTTGTTTTTCGGTCAACCTCTATCTTCTCTATTCCCCTGTACACTCCCAGACCATGATTCTCGTGTACAACGTAATCACCTACACTCAGCTCTGTAAAGCTCTGAATTTTCTCTCCCTCGTAGGTACGGTGACGTTTTTTCTTCTTTTTCTCTGCCCCAAAAATATCTGTTTCTGTTATTACGGCAAACTGAATTATTGGATACTCATAGCCACGTCTAACCTTACCATAGCAGACCATTATCTGACCTGGAACAAGGTCATGATCGTAGTCATCTGTATAAAAGCTGTTAAGACCTTCATCACAAATATCCTCTGCAAGACGCTTTGCCCTGCTTCTGGATCCGGATAAAAGAACTACTTTATATCCATTTTTCTTATATCTCTTTAAGTCTTTGATTAGGAGCTCAAAGCTGTTGTTATATGAGCTGACGCTTTGTACATGGATTCCATACTGGCCATTCTGGTGCAGTCCGTTAGGCTTGTTGTCCAGGGCCGCCACCGAAACACTGGAATACCCGTCAAGTCTTGTTATTACCTCTTTGTGTAAAAACAGTTCCTTCATTTGTCCTGGCAGGATATAGCCCTTTTCAAGACGGTGTTTCATACTCTCTGAGAACTCCAGCTCTGTCTGAGAACCTCTCTCTACACATCTGCTTAGCTCGTCAAAAAAGATTATTGTATCCTTTGGGTCGAAATAATCCAGAAGGCTTATTCTCTCCTTAAGAAAATACGATAGAAAAGCATCCATTCCTGCATAATCAGACAATTCATCCCACTGTTCTGTAAGTTCTTCTATTGTTGAGGCAAGTCGGTAGGCCTCCTCTGTCTTCATTTGGCTTCGAAGCTTACCGGAGATTTCCTCTGCTTCCATGCGTATTTTAGCGATTCCTGCCTTACGCTCCTTTTCTGATAATACAATCTCGCAGGCTGGATAGATAGTGAGCTGATCCACAGCTACAATCGATTTCTGACTCTCCACGTCAAAGGTTCGAATAGTGTCTATTTCATCTCCCCACATCTCTATTCGGGCAGGATTCTCATCCGTCAACGGAAAAATGTCCAGAATTCCTCCTCGAATTGCAAACTGTCCCATTGCCTCTACCTGATACTCTTTTTCGTAGCCCAGTTCAATTAACCTGTCAGCCATTTTCTTAAGATTTATTTCATCCCCTGGAGACAAAGTAATAATATTATCCCACACCTTCTGTGGTGGTGCCATAGTGTTCATCAGGGCATCAAAGGTGGTAATTACAGATACCGGGCCTTCATCAGCAATAGCTCTAAGAGCACTCATTCGCTCTGAGGTTAATACATTTCCTCTCAGATCAGACTGATAAAAAAGTATATCCTTGGCTGGATAATAAACCACTTTATCGTCAAAAAAGCGATAGTCCTCATAGAGTTCTTTCGCTTTTTGCTCATTAAAAGTGACAATGAGTTTATTTTTCTTCCCATTGTCAAATGAATATATCATATGTGATTTTTGGGCATCGATACAGCCGGTTATCGAAATAAGCCCTTTGTTTTTTTCTGCTGTCTGAGTCATCTCCTGGAAGCCGCTCAGCTCCAGAAGTGGTTCTACAAATGCTTTCACTTTTCACCCCTGCTTCTTTGCATTATAATTATTCATTGCCTTATCCACTTGGCCTTGCATCATTAAGACTGCTGCAGATATCGCATCCTGAATTGCCTCATCAATTTTCCCTTTGTCATCCTGACTAAAGCTTCCCATAACATAGTCTGCCAAATCCCATCCGGCAGGCTTTTCTCCTACTCCAACCTTTACTCGCATAAAGTTCTGAGTGTCTATCATGGCTATAATATCCTTGATTCCATTATGTCCGCCAGCACTACCCTTTTTGCGAATACGAATGTTGCCAGGTTCAAGTGAAATATCATCATATATTACAATTAACTCTAATTCAGGGTCCAGCTTATAATAATCAAGTACATCAGAAACACTGTCGCCACTCTTATTCATATAAGTAGTTGGCTTAACCAGCATTACCTTCTGTCCTTCAATAAAGCCTGACCCAATCAAAGCCTGATGCTTTCTTTCTTTTACTCTTATATTATATTTATCAGCCATAGCATCAATAACATTAAATCCGATGTTATGGCGGGTTTTCTCATATTTCTTACCAGGATTACCTAATCCAACAATTACAAACATATCGAATGCTCCTTTTCTAATTCCTATGAATTATAATATCTAATTTAGTTTACGTCAAATCACTTTAAAATTAATTATTTCCTTTTAATTCATAGTAAAACAGGTACTGCTGAATAATCCCTGCCACTCCCCTGTATCGTTCAAAATCAAATCCCTTGGGATAGTATTTCTCAAGGAGCTGTTTAACATGTGTGTCAATTGGAAAAGCCTCCACATGATGAAGCCCAAAAAGACATATGCAGTTGGCAACTTTTTTACCGATTCCTTTACGCTGTAAAAGTTCTTCCATGGCCTGATCATAGGACATTTTTTCCAGTTTTTCCAGCCACTGGGGATTCTCCCTGGCATATGCATATATTTCTCTGAGATAAGCATCCCTATAGCCAAATCCCATTGTTTTATCTGCAAACACTTCCTCTTTGTTCTGATGCGGCAATGGAAAGGCATAGCCTCTGTCTTCTATAGGGCTTCCACACCGCTCACATAACAGGTCAACACTATTGCTTATTCTCTTAATATTATTATTCTGGGAAATCATAAAGCTTACAATCATCTCCCACAAATCCTGCCGAAGTATTCTCACACCACTTCCGTATTTGTAAGCTTCTATCAGGTGCTGATCCCCGGACTCTAATATGAGTCTTGAAATAAGCTCATAATCTGTATCCAGATCAAAGTATTTCTTCCAGACCTTCTCCCATTCCTGTTCATCACAGGAAAAAGTAAATTCGTTATCATTTTGTTCAATCTCAACATATTTGCCAAATGCTATAACTGAATACTTATTTTCTTCAAGCTTTTTCCATCTAAAGCACTGACCACTGTCGGCAATCTGTTGCAGATTCATATAATCAATATTTTTTTTAATCATGTTTTTCCTGTTAAAAAGCTTGCCCAAAGGCAAGCTTTTTAAATAAATTATTCTGCGTTTTCAATTTCCTGTTTATATTTCTCAAGAATTAAATTCTGAATACTCTCACGAGTTGCTGAATTGATTGGATGAGCAATATCTCTATACTCGCCATCACTAGCCTTTCTGCTAGGCATTGCAATAAACAAGCCCTTCTCACCATCGATAACTTTAATGTCATGTACTACGAATTCATCTTCAATAGTGATTGACACTACAGCCTTCATCTTGCCTTCCTTCTCAACCTTGCGAATTCTCACGTCTGTAATATTCATTTGAACGCCCCCCTATTGTGTAATTCTTTAAAGTATATATCTATCGTTCTTTTCAGAAACGATCTTGATACCATTCTCCCCACAGTAGTATGTATTTGGTCTGAGAGTCCCCCTGCTCTCAACTATACAATTCTCTACATGTGTATTGTCTCCAATATATACATCGTTCAAAATGATAGAATTCTTAATAACACAATTCTTTCCTACGAAAACTTGTTTAAATAAAACTGAATTCTCCACTCTACTATTGATGATACATCCACTGGAAACTAAGCTATTGCTAACATCTGACCCCGTATTAAACTTAGCTGGTGGCAAATCGTCCACCTTTGAAAAAATTCTAGGCTCTTCTCTAAAGAAATGCCCTCTGACCTCAGGATTAAGGAAATCCATATTAGTCTTGTAATATGCTTCTGTATCTGCAATATTACTCCAATAAGAATTAAGCTTATATCCGAAAATTCTTTTTACATTCTTATACCTGATAAGAATGTCATTTACAAAATCAAATCTATTTTCTTCTGCTGCTTTCTCAAGCATTTCAATAAGCTGTCTTCTTCTAATTACATATATACCAGTTGAAATGGTATTAGACAAGGCCATAATTGGCTTCTCCTCAAAATCTGTAATCTGAGATTCCTCGTTCATTCTGACAACTCCGAACCTTCCAACATCTTCTGATGGCATCATGTCCTTACATACAACTGTTATATCGGCTTTTTTCATAATATGATAATCCAAAAGCTTGTTAAAATCCATCTTATAGACACAATCACCACTTGAAATAATTACATATGGCTCATGTCTTCTTTTCAAAAAGTCTATATTCTGATAAATGGCATCAGCAGTTCCCCTGTACCAGTCTCTGTTATCCATTGTTACAGTAGGAGTAAAAAGATATAATCCTCCCTGCTTTCTACCAAAATTCCACCACTTTGAGGAGCTGAGATGCTCATTTATTGATCTTGCATTATACTGTGTCAGCACAGCAACTGTCTGAATATGAGAATTAGTCATATTGCTAAGTGCAAAATCAATACATCTAAAGCTTCCACCTATTGGCATTGCTGAAATTGCTCTCTTCTGGGTGAGCTCCTTCATGCGATTGCTACTACCGCCCGCTAAAATTATTCCTATCGCCTTCATCTAATGTCACCTGCCTTGATAATAACTTCTCCTGCCTGAAGCACGCCGTCAGGGTAATCCTGCAACTCAGTAACCCCGGCTATTGCTGTATTCTTTCCAATCTTAACACCCTCTGGGATAACAGAATCCTCTCCGATTGTTGCCAGACCAAAAGAATATACGCTCTCATTAAGCTTATTAGGTGCTTCATTACCAAAACCGATAACAACACCATCTCCAATCTTACAACCCTCTGCAATAATTGCCTTATCAATAGTAACATTATCACCAATTACTGCATCATTCATAATGATTGAATTCCTAATTACGGTGCCTCGTCCTATTGTGATATTAGATCCTATAACAGAATTCTCTACATAACCATAGACATCTGTGGCTTCACCAACAATACTTCTCTCAACATGCCCTTCCGGTGCAATATATTGAGGCTCGATAGTATCACTCTTAGTATATATTTTCCAATATTCTTCATAAAGGTTAAATTCAGGAATCAGGTCGATAAGCTCCATATTAGCCTCCCAATATGAACCTAATGTTCCAACATCCTTCCAGTAACCATTGAATTCATAAGCAAAAAGTCTCTTATCATTTTTAAAACAATAAGGAATAATGTGTTTTCCAAAATCACAGCTCTGTTGATCCTGCAATGCAATAAGTGCATCCCTAAGAACAGGCCATGAAAAAATATAAATTCCCATTGAAGCTAAATTGCTTCGTGGATTCTCAGGCTTTTCCTCAAAATCTGATATTTTCTTGTTTTCATCCGCTATTACGATTCCGAATCTGCTGGCCTCTTCTATAGGTACCGGCATTGTTGCAATTGTGACATCAGCATTATTCGCTTTATGGAAATCAAGCATTACTTCATAATCCATCTTGTAAATATGATCCCCTGAAAGAATCAATACATATTCCGGATTATAACTTTCCATATATCGAAGGTTCTGGAAAATAGCGTTTGCAGTACCTGTGTACCACTCACTATTATCACTCTTCTCATATGGCGGAAGAATTGTAACACCCCCATTATTACGGTCTAAATCCCATGGTATACCAATTCCGATGTGTGTGTTTAAACGTAATGGCTGATACTGAGTTAATACACCAACAGTATCAATGCCAGAATTAATACAATTGCTCAACGGGAAATCGATTATGCGATACTTACCACCAAAGGCAACCGCTGGTTTGGCAACGTTTGATGTCAACACTCCAAGTCTGCTGCCTTGTCCGCCTGCTAAAAGCATGGCTATCATTTCTTTCTTAATCACTCTATCACTCCTCGTCTCCTAATTATTAATATAAGGGAATTATAACATATAGCATTTTTTGTAACAACATATTTGACAATTTTTAAACGTTTTCGCTAATTTTTTTGTCCATTTATCCCATAATATGGAAATATTGTTTCACTTTGCAAATTATTGATTTAGGTTTATAATATAACGAGCAAAAAATATAGCACATTTATAATAGGTAGGTAAATTTTATGTATAAACTAGATTTTAACTCTCCAATTCATGTTCACTTCATGGGAATTGGAGGAATCAGCATGAGTGGACTTGCAGAGATTTTATTAGATGAGGGATTTACTATTTCAGGTTCTGACTCCAAGGAATCCAACCTTACACGTAGTCTTGAAGCAAAAGGCGTCAGGATATTCTATGGTCAGGTTGCAGAAAATATTATTCCCGGCATTGAGCTTGTTGTATATACAGCAGCTATCCGAGAAGATAACCCTGAGTTTATCGAAGCTCAAAAGCAGAATATCCCAATGCTTTCAAGAGCAGAGCTTCTTGGACAGATAATGGACAATTACGAGCGTTCAATTGCTGTTGCAGGAACACACGGAAAAACAACAACAACCTCGATGATTAGCCAGATTCTTCTGGAGGCCAAAACTGATCCAACTATCACAGTAGGTGGTATCCTTAAGGCCATTGACGGTAACTTGAGAGTTGGTAACTCGGAAGTATTTATTTCAGAAGCCTGTGAGTACACTAACAGCTTTTTGAATTTCCGTCCAAAATACAGCATTATCCTTAATGTTGAGGCAGAGCATTTAGATTTCTTTAAGGATCTTGATGAGATTCGTGATTCCTTCCGCAGGTTTACCTCAAATACACTTGCTGACGGCGCTACCATAATCAATGGTGAGATTGATAATTTCCAGGAGATTGTAGCTGGTATGCCTCAGGATATAATCACCTACGGACCAGATTCATCCTTTGATTTCTATGCCGAAAACATTACATACGATGAAAAAGCCTGTGCTTCATATACAGCTATGCACAAGGGAAATAAGCTCTTTGATGTAAAGCTTAGTGTTCCTGGCAAGCATAATGTAAGCAACTCGCTTTCTGCTATCGCCCTTTGTACTGTAATGGGACTTCCAACTGAAGCCATTATTTCAGGACTATGCAAATTCGGTGGTGCAGACAGACGTTTCCAGTACAAGGGTGAAGTTAACGGAATTACAGTAATTGATGACTATGCTCACCATCCAACAGAGATTCGCGCAACCCTTACTGCAGCTGCAAACTATCCACACAAGCGACTGGTTCTTGTATTCCAGCCACATACATATTCCAGAACTCAAAAGTTCTTAGAGGATTTCGCTGATGTACTTTCATTGGCTGATGTAGTAATCCTCGCAGATATTTATGCCGCCCGTGAGAAAAATACCTACGGAGTTTCTTCTGAGGATATACTTAAGCTTCTCAAAAACAAGGGTACAGAATGCTATTATTTACCAACATTTGACGAAATTCAAAAATTTATTGAAAAAAAATGTATTAACGGCGACTTGTTGATAACTATGGGGGCCGGAAACGTTGTAGAAATTGGAGAAAACCTCCTTAAATAACATTTTATCCACATTATCCACATTTTTTTGAGCATTTTTGTTCATAAAAAATGTGGATTTTTTGTGGCAAATTTTCTCTATTTCCTCTTGTTCCCAACCCATTGATTTTCCTAGTCATTCAAAAATTGTCAGATTATTCTCGTCTTATTTTTTTGACTTTTTCCACATTTTCCACATTTATCTACCAACGTTGAAATCCGCTTAAATCAAGGGTTTCAGCCACTTTTTGCTCTTCCATTTAAAATTTTCTTATGCTATAATTCATCTCAGTTAGTTTAGAAATGAAAGAGGGATTAACATGGCAAGCATTCGTTTGTATTGTGACAGCATGTCCAATGACACTATCGTACCTAATAAGTTTATAGAGGAGTATATGCCAGAAGCTTCTGGTGAATTTGTTAAGGTATATTTATATTTATTACGCAGTATCCAGTCTCATGCATCAGATTGCTCAATTTCTAAAATTGCTGATTTGTTCAATCACACTGAGAAGGATATTATCCGCGCAATTAAATACTGGGAACGTCAGGGACTTATGTCTATTGATTACAATTCTGACAAGACTATTTCAGGAATACATTTTATTGATTTCCAGAATAGTGATGGGGGGTATGAAATTACATCAAGCTCTCCTGTCAGTGGCAATACTTCTTTCAGTAGCAATGCTTCTGTTGAAACACTTAATTCTGAGAATTCAAAAAGTACAATTGATCCAATGGCAGTTAAGAATTCTATTATTGAACCTGCCAAACGTGAATTCTCATTAGATGAGATAAAGGAGTTCTGCAAGGACCCTGAGGTTGCTGAGATGATTTTTATCATTGAAACATACCTCAAGCATCCATTAAACAGTTCTGATCAGAACTATGTATTTTACTGGCTTGAAGAACTTCATTTTACTCCTGAGCTTATTGAATACCTTGTTGAGTATTGTATAAGCAAAGGACACTCAAGTCTTCGCTATATGGATAAGGTTGCATTATCCTGGGCCAAGGAAGATATCACTACAGTTGAACAGGCCAAGGAGAATGCCGCTATACATAGCAAAGCTTACTATGCTGTTATTAAAGCGTTAGGTATTTCAGGAAGAAATCTTGCTGATTCCGAAGCAGCATTAGTAACTAAATGGTCGAGGGAGTTTGGATTTGATATAGATTTAATCCAGGAAGCCTGCAAGAGAACAATAAGTGCTACACACCAGCCAAGCTTTGAGTATACTGACTCAATTCTTACAAAATGGCACAATAGCAAGGTTCACAATCTTGCAGATGTCAGTAAGCTTGATGAGAATTTCTCAAAAAACCGCAAGCTTACTGCACAGTCTTCCGAAAGCAACGCTACACCAAAGCGTACAGCTACAAAACGATACAAGAATTTCACTGAGAGAAATCTCGATGTAGATAAATTGGAGAAGGTTTTACTTACAACATCAGTTCAATAATCAGGGGAGGAGTCAATTATGCCGCTTAGTAATGAACAATATAATGAGATTATGAAGGTTTATGACGAACGTCAGCTTAAGGGTCAGCATATAGCTGCCACTCGACTTAGAGACGCTTATGAGAGGTCACCAAGACTTAAGACAATAGATGAATCCATTGCTTCATATTCAGTAAAACAAGCCCAGAAGCTTCTGTCTGGTGATAAGACAGCCCTTTCTCAATTAAAGAAACAGATTAAGCAGTTTCAGCTTGAACGAGAAGAAATCTTTGGAGAGATGGGTTATAGTGAGGATTTTTTTAAGCCTGTTTATACCTGCCCCGACTGCAAGGATACCGGGTATATAGATGGCAGAAAGTGTCACTGCTTCCAACAGGCTATTATTGACACAGTTTACTCTCAGTCTAATATTAGAAATATTCTTGAGCGTGAAAACTTTAATAATTTTTCTTATGAATATTATTCCGATACAGATATAAGTCCTATTACAGGGCTGTCTGCATTAGAGACTGCAAAGAATGCCGTAAGCACTTGCAGGCACTTTATTGAGGATTTTGATAATAAGCCAAAGAATCTTTTTATTTACGGAGATGTAGGAGTCGGAAAGACATATCTGACAAACTGTGTCGCTAAAGAGATATTAGATAGGGGAAATTCTGTAATATACTTTACATCTTTTCAATTATTTGATATATTAAGCAAAGGTATTTTCCAGAAAGATACCGACGCATTAGCTACACATCAAAATATATTTGATTGTGATCTGCTAATAATTGATGACCTGGGAACCGAGCTTGTTAATAGTTTTACCGTTTCCCAGTTGTTTTTATGCATAAACGAACGTATACTGAGACAGAGATCTACTATTATTTCAGCTAATCTTGATTTGAACCAGATGCTGGATACATATTCAGAACGAATTGTTTCTCGTATCGCAAGCAACTATTCAATCATAAAGCTGTTTGGAGATGACATCCGTTTCAAGAAACGAAGCGTTTGCACGAATTAAATATGGAGGAACAAAAATGCCAAACGACGAAAGAATTTTGGAAACAATGCCAACTGGAACACTTGGACTGATTGCAACAGAAAGCTGCTCAGAGCTTGCAGAACAGGTTGATTATTACCTTAAAGGCTGGAGAAGCAATAGAGAGCATCAGCATCGTGACGAAAGTGCCTTTAAGGATTATTATAAGGATAGCTATATTATTCATCCTTATACACCTCGTTTTGGTTCTGGAGAAGCAAAATGTGTAATCAACCAGTCAGTTAGGGGATATGATGTTTATATCATGGTTGATGTTACAAATTATAGCCTGACATACAGTGTATGCGGTCACGAGAATCATATGTCACCTGACGATCATTTTTCTGATCTCAAGCGTGTTATTGCCGCTGTAGGAGGAAAGGCTCGTAGAATTACCGTAATTCTTCCGTTCTTATATGAGAGCCGTCAGCATAGACGTACAGGACGCGAATCCCTTGACTGTCCACTTGCTCTTCAGGAGCTTGTAGCAATGGGTGTTGACAATATTATTACATTTGACGCACATGATCCACGAGTAGTTAATGCTATTCCTCTTAACGGTTTTGAGAATGTAATGCCATCATACCAGTTCATCAAGGGTATCCTTAAGAATGTTAAGGATCTTACAATTGATTCTGATCATTTGATGATTATCTCTCCTGATGAAGGTGCTACAAATCGAGCTATCTATCTTGCCAACGTTCTTGGTGTAGATATGGGAATGTTCTACAAGAGACGTGATTACAGCCGCATTGAAAACGGACGTAACCCTATTGTAGCTCATGAATTCCTTGGCTCGAATGTAGATGGTAAAGATGTTCTTATTATAGATGATATGATTTCTTCTGGTGAAAGTATGATTGATACAGCCAGAGAGCTTAAGAAACGTAATGCCAATAGAATATTCGTCGTTTCTACATTTGGCTTATTTACAAATGGTCTTGCTTCATTTGACAAGGCATACGAGGAAGGCCTGATTTATAGAGTTGTTACTACAAACCTTATTTATCAGTCTCCTGAATTGTTATCACGTGAGTATTATATCAGCTGCGACATGAGTAAGTATATCGCTTATCTTATCGATACTCTTAATCATGATTCATCAATTAGTGATCTTCTCAATCCATATGACCGTATTAAATCATACGTTCACAAATATCAGGAAGCTCAGAAAAACGATTAATATACTTTAAATTTGATAAACATAGTGTGGCATAGCCCGGATTTGGATTTTTTCCTTTCCGGGCTATTTTTGTCATCTGGCTTTTTGCCTTATCGGGCTTTTGCGTTATCAGGCTTTTGCGTTATTAGGCAAAAAAACACCACCTGCATTAGCAAGTGGTGTCTAATATCATATAATTAAACTAACTCAAGAACAACCTCAAGAGCTCCGTCACCCTTACGCTGACCAATCTTAACGATTCTTGTATATCCACCGTTACGATTTGTATACTTAGGTGCGATCTCCTCGAATAACTTTGTAGCTAAATCAATATCCTTAGCGTTCTTCTTAGAACCATCCTTTACAGTGTAAAGAACCTTGTTCATCTGTCTTCTAGCATGAAGTCTTGAAGGCTTATCTTTCTTGATTTCCTTCTTCTCTTCTGTAAATACAGTAACTGTACGACCATTCTCGATTCTAAGGATCTTTCCATCCTTATCACGATGTGTCTCAGAAAGAACCTTTCCTGTCTCTCTGTCAACGATCTGCTTTACTCTGTTACCGTTAGCATCTTTCTTAGGAACCTTTGCAGTTACTGTAACTGTCTCAAAGTTGTCCTGCTCTTTTACTGCTAAAGCGATAAGGCTCTCAGCGATCTTACGAACTTCCTTAGCCTTTGCCTCTGTTGTAACGATTCTGCCATTAGCGATAAGAGCTGTAACCTGTCCTCTTAATAATGCCTTTCTCTGGCTAGATGTTCTGCTTAACTTACGATACTTTGCCATTTCTTTTTCCTCCATTTGTGGGACGCCTGGCTATGCGCTTCGGTCTTACTTGCCAAACATCGTATCTTGTTGTGACAGTTGCCTGTCAGTTGCCACTCATGTAATTGACACAATCACGCACTTTGGTCTTATTGATTCTGCCTTATGAGTTCTATGAAAAAGGGTTTGAATTATTCCTCTCCCTGATTCAACTGTAATCCTAATTCTTTTAATTTTGCTAAAACTTCTTCTAAAGACTTACGACCAAGGTTACGAACCTTCATCATATCTTCAGGTGTTCTATTAATCAACTCAGCTACAGTGTTGATTCCAGCACGCTTTAAGCAATTGTATGAACGTACAGATAATTCAAGTTCATCAATGTTCATTTCGAGAACCTTCTCCTGTGCGTCATTCTCTTTCTCAATCATAACCTCAGCCTGAATTGCAGCATCCGAAAGGTCAATGAAGAGACAAAGATGCTCACTTAAAACCTTAGCCGCAAGGCTGACAGCCTCGTCTGGCTCTAATGTTCCGTTTGTGAAAACATCCAATGTAAGCTTATCATAGTCTGTAATCTGACCTACACGAGTATTCTCAATAGTAAGATTTACACGCTCAACCGGTGTGTAAATAGAATCAACAGCAATAACACCGATTGGTGTATCGTCTGTCTTATTCTTATCAGCGCTCACATATCCTCTACCCTTTGTAATTGTAAGCTCCATATAAAGCTTGC
The DNA here is from genome assembly GCA_036311465.1 of Agathobacter sp. Lineage (GTDB taxonomy): Bacteria > Bacillota > Clostridia > Lachnospirales > Lachnospiraceae > Roseburia. The sequence continues at coordinate 1,511 of JAXJPW010000026.1, read as the reverse complement.
AATCTGAACCACCATTAAGGTGGGCAATAACTAAATCTGGGTTAAGGATTTCAATATCAGAATCAATCTGGATATCAGCAGCTGTAACAACGCCTTCACCTTCGAATTCAATATACGCAACTTTAGGCTCATTTGTAGAGCTTGTATTGCGAATTGCGAGATTTTTGATGTTCATAATAATCTCAGTTACATCTTCCTTTACTCCAGGAATAGAACTGAACTCATGTAATACACCGTCAATCTTAACTGAGCTTACTGCAGCTCCTGGTAATGAAGAAAGCATGATTCTTCTAAGTGAATTACCAAGTGTTGTACCATAACCTCTTTCCAATGGCTCTACGACAAATCTGCCATAGGTCTTGTCTTCTGAAATTTCTGCGATTTCAATTTTTGGTTTTTCAAAATCGAACACTACAAAGTCCCTCCTTCTCGGGTTTCGTTGTTATTATATTTAAAGAGTGGATAAGCCGGGAATAGATTTCCCGGCAAATCAACCTAGTTTTACTTAGAGTATAACTCGACAATAAGCATTTCGTCTACAGGAACATCGATCTGGTCACGTGTTGGTAACTCTTTTACAGTTCCCTTAAGATTCTCTGCATCTACGTCTAACCACTCAGGAACGATTCTGCCACCAGCTACTTCAACGATGTCCTTCATTCTCTGAATGTTCTTCTTGCTCTCTTTGATTTCGATAACATCTCCAGCCTTTACAAGGTATGAAGGGATGTTAACCTGCTTACCGTTTACTAAAACAAACTTGTGATCAACAATCTGTCTAGCTTCTTTTCTTGTTCTTGCCCATCCAAGACGGAATACTACGTTGTCAAGTCTTGACTCGAGCATGATCATTAAGTTAGGACCTGTTAATCCTTTCATCTTATCAGCCTTATTGTAGTAGTTACGGAAAGGCTTCTCTAATACACCATAGATGAATTTAGCTTTCTGCTTCTCTCTTAACTGAAGTCCATACTCTGAAACCTTACGGTTTGCTCTCTGTAAATTTCTTTTTGATTTCTTATCATATCCTAAAACACTTGGCTCTAAACCGAGTGATCTGCATCTTTTAAGTACAGGTACTTTATTAACTGCCATCTTAATCTATACCTCCTGATTAAACTCTTCTACGTTTTGGTGGACGACATCCATTATGAGGTACTGGAGTTACATCCTTGATTGATGTAACATCAAGACCGCATGCTGAGAGTGCACGTATAGCTGCCTCTCTACCTGAACCTGGTCCCTTAACAAATACGTCAACGGTCTTTAAACCGTGAATTAAAGCTGCCTTAGTAGCTGTCTCAGCTGCCATCTGTGCAGCATATGGAGTAGATTTCTTTGAACCTCTAAATCCAAGACCACCAGCACTTGCCCATGATAATGCATTTCCTTCAGCATCTGTGATAGTAACGATTGTGTTATTGAAAGATGCCTGAATATGTGCCTGTCCGCGTTCAACGTTTTTCTTTACACGCTTTTTAGTTGTTTTCTTTGCAACATTCTTAGCCATT
>JAXJPW010000025.1:0-49546 GCA_036311465.1 Agathobacter sp. | reverse complement strand
GCTAATTATAGCACCTCCAGACAAGAAATACACTCCATAAAAATGTGAATTTAGGGTCATAAATCGATTTTATGTAATTAGGCGGTATTTCAGTTAAGTTTTACTTTTTCATTCAAGGTAATCAATCAGAACAGGACGGCAAAACATGTGGAGTATTTAAGTGCATGTGGATGATTGAAAGGAGCAGAAAATGAAAGGATATGTTGTAGATTGTGGATATATGGGATTTATGGACGGTAACTACTATTTATTTGCTGATGAGAGTGATTATGAAGAAGCATATATAGAGTCAATCGGTTGAATTAGTCAATATATTGTGGCATAATAGAGGGTGGCTTAGTAGGTAAGCAGAATGGAGGAATTATTATGGCAACAAACGAAATTGCAGTTGCTGGCCAGGCGGCTGATATTAAAATTCGTCCCTATGAACACCACGCAAAATATTATGAGACAGATCAGATGGGAATCATTCATCATTCTAATTATGTGAAGTGGATGGAAGAGGCCAGATTGGACTTAATGGAACAGATTGGTCTCAATTATAAGCAGATGGAAGAAATGGAGATAATTAGTCCGGTTCTTTCAATTTCTGTAGATTATAGAAGTATGGTACATTTTGATGATACTGTCGTGATTCAGTGTAAGCTTGTTAAGTATAATGGAATCAAGATGGAAGTAGAATATGTGATGACAGATAAGAAAACAGGTGAGGTTAGAACTACAGCCAGAAGTAGCCACTGTTTCCTTAATCGTTCCGGACAACCTATCTCTCTTAAGAGATCGTATCCGGAATTAGACACAAGATTTTTTGAAGTAAAGGATGAATAGAGATGATACCAGAGAGATTAGCGCAATTAAGACAGGAAATGTCTAAAAGAGGAATTGACATATATGTAGTTCCAACAGCAGATTTTCATGAGTCAGAGTATGTTGGAGAGCATTTTATGGCTCGTAAATACATAACTGGGTTTACTGGTTCAGCAGGTACTGCAGTTATTACAATGGATGAAGCAGGACTTTGGACAGATGGAAGATATTTTGTACAGGCAGCAGCACAGCTGGAAGGAACAACAGTAAAGCTTTATAAGAGCGGTGAGGAAGGTGTTCCTACTGTTGACGAGTACATCAAGGATACTCTTAAGGAGGGACAGGGTCTCGGCTTTGACGGAAGAGTTGTTAATGGAGCATGGGGCGCTGCACTTGAGAAGATTGTTAAGGATAAGAAGGGCTCAATGCATGTGGATGAGGACCTTATCGATATTATCTGGAAGGACAGACCGGCTCTTTCAAAGGCTCCAGTTATGATTATGGACCTAAAGTATGTGGGAGAGGATACAGCAGATAAGCTTTCCAAGGTTAGAGAGAAGCTTAAGGAAAAAGGTGCAGACCTACACCTTATGAGCTCATTATATGATATAGCATGGCTTCTTAACGTAAGAGGTGGTGACATCAGTTATGTTCCAGTTGTACTTTCATACCTTGCTGTTTCAGAGGACAGCTGTGTATGGTTCCTTCAGGAGGAGATTGTAACATCTGAGCTTAGGGCATATCTGGATAAGTATGGAATTATAACTAAGCCATATAACAGCTTCTACGATTATGTTAAGGAAATACCGGCTGGACAGAAGGTTCTCCTTGATACTTCTATTGTTAATTACAGAATATGTAATAGCATTCCTGAAAAGGTTGAGAAAATTAGTGAGACAGATCCAACAGTACTTATGAAGGCAATCAAGAATGATACTCAGATTGAGAATATCAGAATTGCACATGAGAAGGATGCAGTGGCAATGATTAAGTTCATGTACTGGCTTAAGAAAAATGTTGGTAAGATTCCAATGACAGAGATTTCTGTATCAGATCATCTGGAGGAGCTTCGTAGAGAGCAGGAGGATTGTCTTGATCTTAGCTTTGACACAATCTGTGGATATGCAGAGCATGGAGCTATCGTTCATTATTCGGCTACACCAGAGACTGATGTGGAGCTTAAGCCGGAAGGCTTACTTCTTGTAGATTCAGGCGGACACTATCTTCAGGGAACAACTGATATTACAAGAACCTTTGCACTTGGACCGGTGACAGATGAGATGAAGGCAGATTTTACCAGAGTGTGCCGCTCTAATATGAGCCTTGCTAATGCAAAGTTTAAGTATGGATGTACAGGTATTAACTTTGACATTCTTGCACGAGCACCATTCTGGAATGAGAATTTGGATTATAATCATGGCACAGGACATGGAGTAGGTTATATACTTAATGTTCATGAAGGTCCTAATGCTTTCCACTGGAAGCAGTATCCTGGACGTACAGCGGATCATGTTATTGAACCAGGAATGGTTACAACAGACGAGCCAGGAATATATATCGAAGGAAAATACGGAATCAGAACTGAGAATGAGCTTATCTGCCAGAAGGGCCTTAAGAATGAGTATGGTCAGTTCATGTATTTTGAGAACGTAACATATGTTCCAATTGATTTGGATGTAATTGATCCAGACCAGATGAACAGAGATGAGAAGAGACAGTTAAACGAATACCATGCAATGGTATTGGAGAAAATGGCCTCTTATTTTGAGGGGGACGAGCTTGAGTTCCTTAAGGAATATACAAGAGCAATATAAGCGCAGTATATAATAAGCGAGAATAATATAAAGGGATTAATTGATTATGAGTGAAAAGTTGGTGTTAATTGACGGACACAGTATTTTAAACAGAGCTTTCTATGGATTGCCGGATTTGACAAATGCAGAGGGAATCCATACTAATGCTGTGTATGGTTTTTTGAATATTATGTTTAAGATTTTGGAGGAGGAACAGCCTGATTATCTGACTGTTGCTTTTGATGTCAGTGCACCAACCTTCAGACATAAGATGTTCGAGGCATATAAGGGCACAAGAAAACCTATGGCGGATGAATTGAGACAGCAGGTTCCACTTATCAAGGAAATGCTGGCCGCCATGGGTATTTGTATTGTAGAGAAAGAGGGCTATGAAGCTGATGACCTTCTTGGAACCATTGCTGGAATGGGAGAGCGTGCCGGCATGGAAGTGGCTGTTATTTCAGGAGACAGAGACCTGCTGCAACTTGCCACAGACCATGTAATGATAAGAATTCCAAAGACCAAGAAGACAGGAACTGAGATAGAGAATTATCATGCTGCTGATGTAATGGAGAGATATCTTGTTACTCCTAAGGAGTTTATTGATGTTAAGGCTCTTCAGGGAGATACAGCAGATAATATTCCAGGAGTTCCGGGAATTGGTGAGAAGACAGCGACTGCTCTTATTTCACAATATCACAGTATTGATGCAGTGCATGAGAATGCCGATGTTATCAAGCCTCCTAGGGCAGGTAAGAATATTGTGGAGTTCTGGGAACAGGCAGTGATGAGTAAGGAGCTGGCAACAATTAATACAGAGGCACCTGTAGAGTATGATTTTGCCAATGCCAGGCTTGAGTCAATTAGTGATTTATACACAGAGGAAGCCTTTCTTTTATGTAAGCGCCTTGAGTTTAAGAATCTTCTTGGAAGATTTGAGGTTCAGGCTCCTAAGAATAATGCGGAAGAGCATTTTGTACTTGTCACAGAGGTAAAGGAGGCGGATTGTGTCTGGAAGAAAGCGGAAGGGAAAAGAATCGCTTTTTCCATTATCCCAGGTAAATCAGGTTCTTCCTCAGATGGTCAGATAAGTTTGTTTTCACAGGAGACAGTTAATGAATTCTGTGGTATGTCCATTGCCTTTGGAGAGGAAGATATCTACTTTTTTGAGACAGGAGCCAAGTTGACAAGCCAGTATCTTGTGGACAAGCTTACAAATGTAAAAGCAGAGCAGTGGATAGCTATTGACCTGAAGCGAAATCTTAAATATTTTGACTATACTGACAGAAGCAGATATTTTGATGTGATGGTTGGCGCTTATCTTCTTAATCCCCTAATTGGAGAATATCCATATGAGGATATCGCCAAGGTTTATCTTGGCCTGATGCTTCAGTCCAGAAAGGACTATCTGGGGAAGAAGACTCCACTTCAGATGCTTGAAGAGGACAAGGATAAGGTCGTAAAGTATGGCTGTTATGAAGCTTATACAGCATGGAAGGTTCAGCCGGTTATAGAGGAGGAGCTTGGCAACAAGGAGATGTTGGGGCTTTTTGAAGACATTGAAATGCCTTTGATATTTGTTCTTCATGATATGGAGGAAGAGGGAATATCCATTGACGGACAGGCTCTTAAACAATATGGGGAGCAGTTATCTGTTTCCATAAATGAGCTGGAGCAGAAGATATATGATCAGGCAGGGGAACAGTTTAATATTAATTCTCCAAAGCAGCTTGGTGTAATACTATTTGAAAAGCTTAATATGCCTAATGGTAAGAAAACAAAGACCGGTTATTCAACTGCGGCTGATGTTCTTGAGAAGCTGGCAGGAGAATTTCCAATCGTTCAGGATATTTTAGATTACAGACAGCTTAGTAAGCTTAAGTCCACATATGCAGATGGACTTGCTGCTTATATAGGTGAGGACAGTAAGATTCATACCTGTTTTAACCAGACAATTACTGCTACAGGAAGATTGAGCAGTACAGAACCTAATCTTCAGAATATTCCTATAAGGATTGAACAGGGAAGGCTTATTCGTAAGGTTTTCCATCCAATGGAGGGAAATACCTTTGTTGATTCGGATTACTCTCAGATTGAGCTTAGAGTTTTGGCACATGTGTCTGGTGACAAGAAGCTTATTGAAGCCTTCAGAAATAAGCAGGATATTCATAGAACAACAGCTTCACAGGTATTCCATGTTCCATTTGATGAAGTTACTGATCTACAGAGACGTAATGCTAAAGCTGTCAATTTTGGAATTGTTTATGGAATAAGTGCCTTTGGACTGGCAAATGATTTGAATATTAGCCGAAAAGAGGCTCAGGAGTTTATAGACAGATACTTCGAGACCTATCCAAGTATTAAGGCTTTTCTTGACAATACGGTTGAGGATGCCAAAAAGAATGGTTACATCAAGACCCTTTATGGCAGAATCAGACCTGTTCCAGAGCTTAATTCAAGCAATTTCATGCAGAAGCAGTTCGGAGAGAGAATTGCCATGAATTCCCCTATTCAGGGTACTGCGGCAGACATTATCAAGATTGCAATGATTAGAGTTCATGACAGATTAATTGAAGAGGGACTTAAATCAAGACTTATTCTTCAGGTTCACGATGAACTTCTCATTGAGACTGCAAGGGAGGAAAAGGAGCAGGTTATCGCTATTCTGGAAGAGGAAATGCATAATGCTGCCCAGATGGAAGTTGAATTAGAGGTTGGAACAGAAAGTGGAGATACCTGGTATGATGCCCACTAGAGGAGTAATATGAGATTTATTGGAATAACAGGCGGAGTAGGAGCAGGTAAGTCTGCTATTTTGGAATATATAGACAGAATGCCTGACAGTAGAGTTATGCTGGCTGACCAGATAGCTCATGAGCTTATGGAGCCAGGCAGTGAATGTTATAACAGGCTAAAGCAGCTTTTTGCAAAGGAGGACGTATTTCTTCCAGAAGGCGGCTTTGATAAGCTTAAACTGGCCACCGTAATTTTCGGGGATGACAGGAAGCGAAATCTGCTTAATGATATTGTGCATCCGGCAGTAAAGGACTATGTTGTGCAGCAGTTTGAAGCTGAGAAAAACAAAGGGGAATTACAGATTTTAGTCATAGAAGCGGCACTTTTGATAGAGGAACATTATGATGAAATTTGTGATGAACTTTGGTATATTTATACTGATGAGAAAAACCGAAGACTTAGACTAAAGGAGTCTAGAGGTTATTCGGATGAAAAGATAGATAATATTCTTGCAAGTCAGTTGAGTGAAGATGAATACCGGGCACATTGCAGAGTAGTTATCGACAACAATGGTGATATAACAAAGACTTATGAACAAATCGAAGCGCAGCTTCGTAATAATAAGGAGTAGAGGCATGAACAATGTATTTGGACTCGATATTGGTACTCGTAATGTTGTGGGTACAGTTGGATATCGTACAGAAAAGGATGAATTTATCGTAGTTGCTCAACATATCAGAGAGCACGAGACACGTGCAATGCTGGATGGACAGATTCATGATATTGGACGAGTGTCTAGAACTATTGGTGCAGTTAAGGAAGAACTTGAACAGCAGACAGGTACACCGCTTAATGAAGTGTGTATCGCTGCCGCTGGTCGTGTACTTAAGACAGTAACTACTCATGTTGAATACAATTATGCTGAGGAGACAGTAGTAACCGGGGAGGATATTCATACTCTTAACCTTCTTGGAATTGAGAAAGCACAGGAGACTCTTAAGGAGAATAATGATACCAATTACAAGTTCTACTGTGTAGGATATTCAGTGGTTAAGTATTATCTTAATGATGAGATTTTTATAAGCCTGGAAGGACATAAGGCAGAGAAAATAGGAGAGGACATAATCGTTACTTTTCTTCCTGAGGATGTAGTAGATGGCCTCTATTCAGCAGTGGGACAGGTTGGCTTATCGGTTGCCAATATGACTTTGGAGCCTATTGCTGCTATTAATGTTGCTATTCCTGAAAACTTCAGAATGCTTAACATTGCTCTTGTAGACGTGGGAGCAGGAACCTCGGATATTTCTATCACCCGTGATGGAAGTATTATTGCATATGGAATGATACCTTATGCCGGCGATGAGCTTACAGAGGCAATTGTCCATCATTATCTGGTAGATTTTAAGACCGCTGAACAGATGAAGCGGGATTCAACAGAGAAGGATGAAGTAACATACAGCGATATTATGACAATCTCTCACACAATAAAGTCAGCAGATTTGTGGAAGGTTGTTGAGCCAATCGTAGACAAAATTACAACAGAAATTGCTGCAAAGATTAAGGAATTAAATGGTGATAAGTCGGTTAGTGCATGCTTTGTAGTAGGTGGCGGTGGTAAAATCCATGGATTTACAGATAAGCTTGCCAAGAGACTTGACCTGCCAAATGAACGTGTTGCCCTTAGAGGTGAGGAGGTACTTGGAGAGGTAACCTTCCAACAGAAAGATATTAAGAAGGATCCCCTTCTTGTTACTCCAATTGGAATTTGTCTCAACTATTATGAGCAGAAAAATAACTTTATCATGGTAAGGTTCAATGGGGAGAGATTAAAGCTTTATGACAATAACAGATTAACTATTGTTGACGCTGCTCTACAGGCTGGTTTTCCAAATGATCAACTGTTCCCTAAGAGAGGTAATCCAATTAATTTTACTGTTAATGGTGCTTCAAGAATTGCCAGAGGTGAAGCTGGGGAAGCGGCAGTAGTTACAATGAATGGAAAGCCTGCTAATATCAATACTCCATTGGAACCAAACAGTGAGATTACAATTGTGCCTTCCACAGCAGGAGATGCAGCAGTATATACTGTGGGAATGCTGGAAGAGTATACATCATCAACACTTACTTTTGTTATTAACGGCAAGGAAGTAGTTTGTCCAAAGTTTGTACAGGTTAATGGAAGCCTTGAACCGACGGATTACGAGATTCAGGAGGGTGATGAGATTGAAACCCGTAATTTCTACACTGTTGGACAGGTGGCAGAATTTATGGATCTTGTAATTGATGAAAATAAGCAGATACTTGTTAATAACAGAGAAGCTGATTTAAATACATTAGTATACGAGAATTTTACAATTGACTGGACAGGTGATCCATATAGTGTTCGCTCTGGAGAGCAGACAATGGGACATCAATTCGAGAAGGAATTAGAGGCCAAAGGACTTAATTCCCGGGAAAAGGATTTAGACACTGTGGATGATACAAGCGCAGAGGCATCAGCAGAAGCACCAGCACCAGCAGTAGCATCAGCAGAAGCAGTAGCATCAGCGGAAGAAGTATCGGATGCAGTGCCAGAAAAGTCGGTAGAAACTGTATCATCAGAAACTGAGTCATCAGAGTTGACAGATACTGTGGCAGAAGAATCATCAGAAACTGAGTCATCAGAAACTGTGTCTGAGAAGCCAGAAGAAGTGGATAATGAGGTAGCTGAGGAGGATGAAACGCCAACAGCTCAATCTGCTAATCCAACATACTTCGATGTGTCACAGCCAAAACCAAAGGAGGTACAGCTTACAACTATAACTGTATTAGTAAATGGTGAGAGAGTTGAACTTCTTGGAAAAGAAAGCTATATTTTCGTAGATATTTTTGATAGAATTACATTTGACCTTCAGGCAGGAAGAGGAAAGGCCATTGTTACAATGATTAATGGCAGAGAGGCCCAGTTCTCGGAGGAGCTTCATGAAGGTGATAAGATTGAATTATACTGGAAAGAGAACTAGAAATGTTAGAAATGTGTAGTATTGCCAGCGGAAGCAGTGGAAACTGTATTTGCGTTGGATCTGATAATGATCATATTCTTATTGATGCCGGCATCAGTGGCAAGAGAATTGAGCAGGGACTTAATTCTATGGACATAGCCGGCAAGGACCTCAAAGGAATACTGATTACCCACGAGCATATTGATCATATTGCAGGTTTAGGGGTAATGGCGAGAAGATACCACTTGCCAATTTTTGCCACTAAAGGTACAATAGAGGTCATTAGAAATGTGAAATCAGTTGGTAAGATAGATGAAGAGCTTTTTCACCCAATTGAAGCAGGCAAAGACTTTTCAATAGGGAGTCTTGATATCAGGCCTCTTCATATTTCACATGACGCAGCTGACCCGGTGGCATACAGAGTAAATAGTGGTAAGCATCATATGGCAGTAATTACAGATTTGGGTACATATGATGAGAGGATCGTGGAGGAACTTCAGGGACTTGACGCTCTGTTGTTAGAAGCAAACCATGATATCAATATGCTTCAGACAGGAGCCTATCCTTATCATCTGAAGCGAAGAATACTTGGAGACAGGGGGCATCTTTCGAATGAGAGAAGTGGGCAGCTTTTATGTCGACTTCTTCATGATAAATTTCAGGCGGTAATGCTTGGTCACTTAAGTAAGGAAAACAACTATGAAGAACTGGCTTATGAAGCAGTGAGACTTGAAATCACAATGGGAGACAATCCATACAAGGCAGATGATTTCCCTGTGAGTGTCGCAAAAAGAGATATAGCTTCGCCAATTATCAGAGTTGAGTAGGAAGGAAAGAGAGAATGGAAAACACAATGGACAGAGCAATTATTACAGTAGTAGGTAAGGACACAGTAGGAATTATCGCAAAGGTATGTACATATCTTTCAGATGCAGGCATTAATGTATTAGACATTTCACAGACTATCGTTTCAGGTTATTTTAACATGATGATGGTTGTTGATCTTGCTTCAGCTAAGAAGGCCTTCGCTGATGTTTCAGCAGAGTTAGATACATTAGGAGAGCAGATTGGTGTATTAATTAAATGCCAGAGAGCTGACATTTTTGAGAAAATGCATCGTATCTAATGTTAGTTGCTATCGAATAATATCTACTATTGAAATAATAAAGCGTAAGGAGAAATATTATGATTAATATTGGTGAAGTTCAAGAAACCAATGAAATGATTGAGAAGGAGAATCTTGATGTAAGAACTATTACTCTTGGAATCAGCCTTCTTGATTGTATAGATTCAGACATTAATAAGTTAAATGAGAAAATCTATAACAAAATTACAAGGCTTGCAAAGGACCTTGTAGCAGTAGGACAAGACATTGAGAACAATTATTGTATCCCAATCGTAAATAAGCGTATTTCTGTTACTCCTATTGCACTTGTTGGTGGTGCTGCATGTAAGACACCAGAGGATTTTGTTTCAATTGCAAAGACTCTTGACAAAGCTGCTCACACAGTAGGGGTTAACTTTATCGGCGGATATTCTGCACTTGTTTCTAAGGGAATGACTCCAGCAGAGGAGAATCTTATTCGTTCGATTCCACAGGCTCTTGCAGAGACAGAGTTAGTATGTAGTTCTGTTAACGTTGGTTCTACAAAGACTGGTATCAACATGGATGCAGTTAAGCTTATGGGTGAAATAATTAAGGAAACTGCTGAACGTACTAAGGAAAGAGATTCCTTTGGATGTGCCAAGCTTGTAGTATTCTGTAATGCTCCTGACGACAATCCATTTATGGCAGGTGCTTTCCATGGTGTAACTGAGGCTGATGCAATCATCAATGTAGGTGTTAGTGGACCAGGAGTTGTTAAGACTGCACTTAGCAAGGTTAGAGGCGAGAGCTTTGAGGTACTTTGTGAGACTATCAAGAAGACTGCATTCAAGGTTACTCGTGTTGGACAGTTAGTTGCCAAGGAGGCTTCTAAAAAGCTTGGAGTACCATTTGGTATTATCGATCTTTCACTTGCACCAACTCCAGCCATCGGTGATTCAGTAGCTGATATCTTATGTGAGATTGGTCTTGAGCATGCAGGTGCTCCTGGAACAACAGCAGCCCTTGCTTTACTTAATGATCAGGTTAAGAAGGGTGGAATCATGGCTTCTTCATATGTTGGTGGTCTTAGCGGAGCCTTTATCCCAGTAAGCGAGGATCAGGGAATGATTGATGCTGTTGAGGCTGGTGCACTTACACTTGAGAAGCTTGAGGCAATGACCTGTGTATGTTCTGTTGGTCTTGATATGATTGCTATCCCTGGAGATACAAAGGCAACAACTATCTCTGGTATTATTGCAGATGAGATGGCTATCGGAATGATTAACCAGAAGACAACAGCAGCAAGACTTATCCCTGTAATTGGAAAGGGAGTTGGAGAAACTGTTGAGTTTGGAGGCCTTCTTGGTTATGCACCAATAATGCCTGTAAATCAGTTCTCATGTGAGGCATTTGTTAATCGTGGAGGAAGAATTCCTGCACCTGTTCACAGCTTTAAAAACTAATTCAAAAGGAGCCTGTAATGCTATATAACGTTGATTTTGAGATTGCTGGAATAATTATTCTTCTAATAATGTATTATTTTTTGCATACTCAGTATAGTCAGCAGTCCGAGACAACTAATGCATTTAGAAGGTTTATCTTAATTATGATATTAACTGAAGTTATGGATGTAGTCACTGCATATACTATTTCATATGCAGCGGCTATTCCTAACATCGTTAATATGTTATTAAATACATTTTACATAGGATTAACCCTATATCTTCAGTTCGCATACGTGGAGTATGTCAGTTCCTATATTCGCCGATACAATAAACAGTCATATATTACTATTGTATGCAATTATGTTGGAGGCATTTATTCTCTTATGCTTGTACTCAATTTTTTTACAGGCATTATTTTTGATTTTTCACCTGAAGGAAAATTCATTAGAGGACCTCTTAATATAATCGAGTATCTTATTCCGTCTGTTTTTATTTATTACAGTGTTGTTATAGTTTTGAAGAATACGAAATCCTTTATGACAAAGCAGGCAGTATCAATTATTCTTTTGGCAGTATTATCAACAGGAGGCTGTTTTTTCCAGTTCTTTTTTAGACGGGATATTTTGCTGTCAATGTTTTCGCTTACAATAGGTGCTCTGTTTTGTATGCTTGCATTGGAGACACCTGATTACCAAAAGCTTTTAATGGCAATGGATGAGTTAAGTGCAGCAAAAGAGGCTCTGGAGAAGGCGGACAAGGCCAAGACTGAATTTATCACAAATATGTCTCATGAGATTAGAACTCCAATCAATGCTGTTTTGGGATATAATGAGCTGATTCTTAAGAGAACTAAGGAGGAGGCAATAGTAGAATATTCCCGTAATGCACAGGTTGCAGGTAGAGCTTTGCTATCCATGGTTAATGATATTCTGGATTATACTAATATTGATGATGGAACTCTTAATATTGCCAGAGTGGAATATTCAGTAACATCAATGATTAACGATATGTTAATCAATATTGAATACAATACCAGAAGAAAAGGCCTTGATTGCAAGATTAGCATAGATGATAATCTTCCTATGCTTCTTCTGGGTGACGCAGTGAGAATTAACCAGATTGTTAATAACATTGTGGCAACTGCAGTTAACTTCACAAGAGACGGTAGTGTGGAATTAATAATTAATTGGGAGCCTTCTACGGAGAATCACGGATACCTGTGTGTTGAAGTTAATGATACGGGAGTTGGAATGCCTCAGGAGGCTGTTGATATGGTTATGGCCTATTACGAGAGTGAAGAGATGAATTCCAAAAAAGAGCTTGACCAGTTTGGATTTGTCCTTTCAATTATTCTCAACCTGCTTAAGCTTATGAATGCAGACATGAAGATAGAAAGTGAGCTTGGCAAGGGAAGCAGCTTCAAATTCAGAATCCGGCAGCGAATTATTGACGCAACTCCTATTAGACTTGAGGTTAAGGATTACAGTCTTGAGGATGAAAGCGAGATTAATGTATATGCTCCAGAAGCCAGGGTACTGTTAGCGGATGATAATAAGATGAATCTTGACCTGATTACAGGTCTTTTGAAGGATACAGGAGTATCCTTTGACACCGCCGTAAATGGTGTTGAAGTTATACAGAAGGTTAGAGAGCATGAATATGATCTGATATTCATGGATCATATGATGCCGGTAATGGATGGTGTAGAGGCTTTTAGAGAAATTAACAGGCTGAAACTTTGTCCTGAAACACCGATAATTGTTCTTACGGCAAATGCAGTGGCTGGTTCCAGAGAAAAATATCTCAAGGAAGGCTTTGATGCATATTTGTCAAAACCAGTTACTCAAAAGCAGCTTCTAAAGTCCTTATATGATTTTCTGCCATATGACAAGATTATAGAAGATCATGTTTATGAGGCTTCAGTGGAAAAAATGCCAATGAGTGTTCTTGAGAGATTTGATTTTCTAAACTGCCAGATTGGACTTGCCTATTGTGCGGACAGTCTGGATTTCTATCTTGAAATGCTTCAAAGCTATGTGGATAACGACAGAAGTAAGGAGCTGGAGGCATTATATGGACAGGAAAACTGGAAGGATTATCAGATTACCGTCCATGCTCTTAAAAGCACTTCAATGTCAATTGGAGCAGAGGAAATGTCAGAAAAAGCCAAAAAACTAGAGTTTGCTGCAAGGGATAATGACCTTGATTACATACGACAGAAGCATGAGATTATCATGAAGGAATATCAGGAACTTATACAAAAAATCCAGCATCAAATACAGACAATTAGCTTGACATTAGTCTAAATACATGCTTAAATTATTTTGGTTATATGACTGACGGACAAGTGGAATTAACCACATGAAGTATAACTTTGAAATAATGCCGACCGTCTGGGCGAACAGTTTAGTTTATGTATTAATACATTAGCTGTGTGGGCCTGGATAGGTCGGTTTTTTGTATACCGATTTATTTTGGCGGGGCATAGCTCAGAAAGAGAGGTAAAAAATGAACAAAGTATCACTCAAGGCAGAACTTTCAAGCACAACATATCCTGGTCGTGGAATCGTTATTGGACGTTCACAGGATGGAACAAAGGCAGTAACAGCATACTTCATTATGGGAAGAAGTGCTAACAGCCGTAACCGAGTATTTGTAGAGGATGGAGAGGGAATCCGTACACAGGCTTTTGACCCTTCAAAGCTTGAGGATCCTAGTCTTATTATTTACGCTCCAGTTAGAGTACTTGGAAATAAGACAATCGTAACTAACGGAGATCAGACAGATACAATCTATGATCTTATGGATAAACAGCAGACTTTTGAGCAGTCACTTAGAACTCGTGAGTTTGAGCCAGATGCTCCAAACTATACACCACGTATTTCCGGTGTTATGCATATTGAGAATGGCAAGTTTAACTACGCTATGTCAATCTTAAAGAGCAACAATGGTAACCCAGAGTCATGCAACAGATATACATTTGCATATGAGAATCCAATTGCTGGAGAGGGACGTTTCATTCACACATACATGAATGATGGTAATCCACTTCCAAGCTTCGAGGGTGAGCCAACATGGGTAGACATCGATGGAGATATCGACAGCTTTACTAATATGGTATGGGAGAACCTTAATGAGGATAACAAGGTTTCACTTTTTGTAAGATTTATTGACATTGCAACAGGTGAGTACGAGACACGTATCGTTAACAAGAACGTATAGTTTTGAAATATTGAAAAAGCAATTAATCGGAGGAAATCATGCAGGAATATGAATTAAAATACGGATGTAACCCAAATCAGAAGCCATCAAGAATCTATATGCAGGATGGCGAGCTTCCAATCAAGGTGCTCAGTGGAAGAGCAGGATATATTAACTTCCTTGACGCCTTTAACGGATGGCAGCTTGTAAAGGAGCTTAAGAAGGCAACAGGTCTTCCAGCAGCTACTTCCTTCAAGCATGTTTCACCAGCCGGTGCGGCTGTAGGACAGCCACTTTCAGATGTTGAGAAGCAGATTTACTGGGTAAGCGATATGGATATTGAGTTTACTCCACTTGCAAATGCTTATATTAGAGCAAGAGGTGCAGACCGTATGTCATCTTTTGGTGATTTTATCTCACTTTCAGATGTTTGTGATAAGAGCACAGCTCTTGTAATTAAGAGAGAGGTATCAGACGGAGTAATCGCTCCAGGATATACAGATGAAGCTCTTGAGATATTAAAGCAGAAGAAAAATGGAAACTACTGTGTTATCGAAATTGATCCTGATTACGAGCCAGCTCCAATAGAGAGAAAGGACGTATTTGGAATCACCTTTGAGCAGGGAAGAAATGAATTAGTAATCGATGATGAATTCTTCAGCAATATCGTTACAAATAACAAGGAGCTTACAGACCAGGCCAAGATTGATCTTGCAATTGCAATGATTACTCTTAAGTACACACAGTCTAACTCAGTATGTTATGTAAAGGGTGGACAGGCAATCGGTATCGGTGCAGGACAGCAGTCACGTATTCACTGTACAAGACTTGCAGGCTCTAAGGCAGACAACTGGTGGCTTCGTCAGTCTCCACAGGTACTTGGTCTTCAGTTTGTTGACGGTATCAGAAGAGCTGACCGTGATAATACAATCGACTTATATATCGGTGAGGACTATATGGACGTACTTGCTGAGGGTGAGTGGCAGAAATTCTTCAAGGTTAAGCCTGAAGTATTTACAGCAGAGGAGAAGAGAGCATGGCTTGACAAGAACACAGATGTTGCACTTGGTTCAGATGCCTTCTTCCCATTCGGTGATAACATCGAGAGAGCTCATAAGAGTGGTGTTAAGTATGTTGCACAGCCAGGCGGCTCAGTTCGTGATGACCATGTAATTGACACATGTAATAAATATGACATGGTTATGAGCTTTACAGGAATTCGTTTATTCCATCACTAATTCCATCACTAATTTAATCGTTAATTTAATTACTAATTTAATTACTAATTTAAAGAGAGTTCACATTGTTGTGGGCTCTTTTTTATGTGCGCCTTGCGACGCACGTTTCTAACGCAATATCATTATTTTTAACATAGTTTACTAAAGACGTTGCTTTTATAAGTGTATAATAATTCCTACGATGAGGAGGGTGAATGTTGTTAGGCCACACAAAAAAGACAGGAATAGATTTCTGCCACAAGCAGATATGAAATAAATGAATTATGATAGCCTATAGTTGAAACTCATAACAGAGCGGTCTGTTTTTTCGCCAAATAGCTTTCCGATTAGGGCGAATTGGTGTCAAATATCTAGAAAGTATGCTTGTTACAGTATTGCAGTCGATTTTCTTTTGTAAGAATAAGCGCGAAGCAAGAATAGCTATTGAGAAACTTGATTTATAAACATGCTTTCGTGTTGTGTTTTTATTTTTTTTGACTACTCATAATTAAAGAGACGAAGTTATAAAGCAAAAGATGAGCGTATATTTCAAGTACGAAAAGGTATTGCAAAAAACAGATTTTTTGGTATTATGCTAATAATGTGTTTAAGTTCTGTAATTTTATACAGACTATTACACATAAAAAGAGGCTTCTGATAAAATTCGCGAAAACAATCAGAATCCAAAATGTCACCACTTATGAAAAAGTACCTAGGTAAAGTATTTCACTTTTTCGAATGGGTGCAAATAATAATAAAAGTTGAAACATGGGATGATTTGCAGATTCGTGCATCAGCGTGGACTAAGTATATGAAAACGCATCCGAATGCATCTGAAAAGAAACAGGAAGCTTTTCTTAACAATTGGTATAGATGCGGCAAATAAAAGTAAAGTCAAAAATGGAAATTGTAAAAGAATCAAAAAAATAAACTAGTTAAAACAGATGGTACCGGATTAAAGAAGTAAGGTGCAATCTAAACGATGACAAATCACAATCCTTTCTATTGCTTTGAGTGATTAGGTTTGCTCATCTCATTCACTAAATAGGAGAGCTCTGTAAATGAAAAAGAAACGTTTTTTATTATTTGTTATTATAATAGTTTTGGTGTTTGTATGGCTGATTTGGGACAATTATCGTATCAGTGTATCGAACTACTCAGTACAAGATGATTCTTTGCCAGAAGCGTTTGATGGGTTTACGATTGTACTAGTTTCTGACTTGCATAATGCATCATTTGGCAAGGAACAGAATCGCTTAATTGAAAAGATACAAGCCGAAAAACCAGACATGATTGCGATTACAGGAGATTTAATTGATTCCAATCATACAGATATTGATGTTGCAATGCAATTTGTAATAGAAGCAAAAGAAATTGCACCGATTTATTATGTGACAGGTAATCATGAGGCATGGGTAAACGAATATGAAACAGTAATAAAACCACAACTTATAGAAAATGATGTGATGATTTTGGAAGATACAAGTGTTTTTTTAGAACGAGAAGGTCAGCATATTACAGTGGTTGGACTTGATGATCCGGCAATGGAATTAAAAGGAGATGTATTTGGCGAAACAGAGGCGATGGTAGATACAAAGCTTGAAAGATTAAAAGGGCGTGGTTTTAGTATTTTGCTTTCGCATAGGCCAGAGTTAATTTCTGTATATGCGGCACATTCTATTTCTTTAGTTTTAAGTGGTCATGCACATGGTGGACAAATTCGGATTCCATTTATTGGAGGGATATGTGCACCGAATCAAGGATGGTTTCCGAAGTACACTGCCGGAGTGTATCAAGAAGAAAATACAAAGATGATTGTTAGCAGAGGATTGGGAAATAGTGTGATTCCTGTCAGAGTGAATGACTGTCCGGAAGTGGTGGTTGTGACTTTAAAAAAATAAGGATAATCAAAGTTCTTTAGGGTTTGCCAATCTATTTTTTGGGTCTGGCATTAAAAACAGTGATAGTTTTTTAGAGTTCTTCGTGATGGTCTGAATATATTGGTTCTTACATTCTATTTCTATACAGTTTTCATGACAGAGAGCGTCTGCTTCCTCCAATTCGTGAAGTGTCAGAGTGGTGTTAAGTATGTTGCACAGCCAGGGGGCTCAGTTCGTGATGACCATGTAATTGACACATGTAATAAATATGACATGGTTATGAGCTTTACAGGAATTCGTTTATTCCATCACTAATTCCATCACTAATTTAATCGCTAATTTAATCGCTAATTTAATTACTAATTTAAAGAGAGTTCACATTGTTGTGGGCTCTTTTTTATTGTAAAATAAGAAGATAAGAACAGATGTATTCAGAGGTGATTTGTAATGTCATTACAATTTATTTTAGGAAACTCAGGTAGTGGAAAAACAAGCTATATGTACTCCCAGATAGTCAGGGAAGCAGAGGCTAATAAGGACAAGAATTATCTTGTGATTGTACCAGAGCAGTTTACTCTTGCCACACAGGAAATGCTTGTAGATTTGTCGGCTAACGGGGCTATTATGAATGTGGATGTACTAAGCTTTAAGAGACTGGCTTTTCGAGTCTTTGATGATCTGGGCATTAACAGGCTGGATATTCTCGAAGAGACAGGCAAGAATCTTGTACTAAGACGTGTGGCTCAGGAAAAGGAAAAAGAGCTTGGTATATTAAAGGGCAACATGAACAGAATGGGATATATCAGTGAGGTAAAATCACTTCTGTCAGAGCTTATGCAGTACAGTATTACACCTGACACTCTCAAGGAATATATCGAAAGCGGAAAGCTGCAAAAGGGATTATCGGAAAAGCTTTCTGATGTACTTGTAATGTATCAGGGCTTTGAAGACTTTATGAAGGACAGGTATATCACTGCAGAGGAGGTGCTGACAGTACTTAAGGCAGTGGCAGCAGATTCAGAGCTTCTAAGGGGAAGCGTTTTAGCCTTCGATGAATTTACAGGATTTACTCCAATACAGAATCAGCTGCTTAGAGAAATTCTTCCTATGGCTGACAAGGTAATGGTTACACTGACTATTGATTCCAAGGAGGATTTCTATCATAGTCGCGGAATGCATGAATTATTTGACATGCCTAAGAAGACCATTAAATCACTTATGAATATGGCACAGGAGCTGGGAGTATCGGTGCAGGAGCCTGTAGTGCTGGATTCCAAAGAGGATTTTAGAGGTGGCAAATCCAGGGAACTGTTTTTCCTGGAGCAGAATCTCTTTAGAAAAAAGCAGAAGCAGTATGAACAGGAGTCGCAGGATATAAGGCTTGTATCAGCAGAAACACCGAGAGAGGAGCTGATGGCTGCAGCAAGAGAGATTAACTGTCTGGTGCAGGAAAAGGGATATAGATATAAGGATATTGCCGTATTAAGTGGTGATATTAACGTATATAGCAATTATGCAGAGTCCATTCTGGGAAAATATCATATTCCTTTCTTCATAGATGCCACAACAGAGATTCTGTTTCATCCATTTATCGAATTTATTAAATCGCTGATAGATGTTTATCGCAGGGATTTTTCCATGGAAGCAGTGCTTAGATTTGTAAGATGCGGCTTCTGTGATATTCCTGTTGAACAAATTGACCTTATGGAAAATTATCTTCTGGCAACCGGAATCAGAGGCAAGAGTAACTGGAGTGAGAAATGGTTAAGGAGAACCCGCCAGAAGCATCTTTATGATTTGGAAGCCTTAAATGAAATCAGGGAGAAGATTTATGGAATTTTCCAGCCAGTGGATGAGGCCTTTTCAAGAAAAGGAGTTACTGTTTCAGAGAGAATAAGAGCCATATATAGGGTGATTGTTTCCCTTGATATTGAGGCAAAGCTAATGCAGAAGGAAAAGCAGTATCTGGATAATGGACAGCAGGTTAAGGCCAAAGAATATGAGCAGATTTACAGGATAGTAATGGAGCTTCTGGAGGAGTATATTATGCTTCTGGGAGAGGACCAGATGAACCTTCAGGAATTTACAGAAATTCTGGAGGCTGGTTTTGATGCCGCCCAGGTAGCAGCCCTTCCACCAGGCTATGACAGCGTGACTTTGGGTGATATCGAGAGAACCCGTTTGAATGATGTCAAGGTGGTATTTTTCATAGGTGTAAATGATGGAATAATTCCAAAGGCCAACAACATGGGTGGAATCATCTCCCAGTACGAGAGAGAAAACCTTAGGGAACTTGATATTGAACTGGCACCAGGTGCAAGAGAGAAGTCATTTATTCAGAGGTTTTATCTCTACATAAATATGACTAAGCCAACAGACAGGCTCTATATTAGTTTTTCAAGAACAGGAGCTGATGGAAAAGCCTGTCAGGAATCCTATCTTATTGGAATGATAAAGAGGCTTTTTCCAAAGATTTCCAGGACAGTACACGAGAGTATTCTAAGTGAAATGAACTCATCAACTGTTGAGGCAGCAATGGATTACCTGATTTTTGGAGAGAAGGATGAAAAATGGTATGCTCTTGCCAGATGGCTTTACAGCCAGTCGGACAAAAGGGAATACATTGAGAATCTGCTTTTGGCAAAGTACATTCGATATGTGGATACTCCAATTAGCCGAGAGGTTGCAAGAGCAGTCTATGGACGAAATCTTACGGGAAGTGTTACAAGATTAGAGCAGTATTCCAAGTGTGCATACGCTCATTTCCTTAATTATGGAATTAAGCTAAGAGAACGTGAGGAAAGTGGATTTGCATTTGTGGATATGGGTAATATCTATCATAATGCCCTGGACAGATACAGCAAAAAGCTGGAGGATTCAGAGTTTGACTGGTTTAGTGTACAGGATGACATGAGAGATGAGATGGCTAAGCAGGCATTGATGGAGGCAGTTGAGGAATATCCTAATCTTACAGCCTATGGAGATGCTGAGAGTCATCATATGATAGAACGAATGGAGCATATCTTTAAGCAGACAGTATGGGCCCTTACAACACAGGTCAAGAAGGGAAATTTTGTTCCGGACAATTTTGAGATTTCTTTCGAACTGGCGGACAACAACAGTATGGACCTTAAGGGAAGAATAGACCGGGTGGATACCTGTCTTGACGACAAGAGGCTGTATGTTAAGGTAATTGATTATAAATCCGGTAAATCAAGCTTTAGCCTGCTTAAGCTATATCATGGGGTTCAGCTTCAGTTGGCAATCTATATGAATGCAGCAATGGAGAAAAAGCATAATCAGTACAAGGACAGAGAAATAATTCCAGGTGGACTTTTCTATTACAATATTGATGACCCTGTAATTGAATTTGAAAATGGAATGACAGAGGAGGATATAAAGCATGCCATTCTCAAGGCCCTAAAACCGGTAGGAGTAATCAACAGTGCCGAAGAGGTATACAGGAACATGGACACTGAACTGGAAAAAGAATCGGAGGTTATTCCTCTTTCTCTTACTACCAAGAATGTTCCAAAGAAAAGCCCAACAGTAATGCCTACAGAGAACATTGAGCTGATTGGAGAGTATACCAATATGAAGACAAGACAGATTGCAGAGGAGATTTTCTCAGGTCGCATTACAGTTGAACCTGCTAAGATTTCTGGCTCTGATAGCTGTGCATATTGTGAATATAATTCAATCTGTGGAATTACTTCCAGAATTCCGGGGCTTAAAAGCAGGACAGTTAAGAAGATGGACAATGATGAACTGTTTGAAGCAATGGAGCGGGATATAGCATTGGAAAAGGCCAGAAAGGAGGAGCAATAGTGGCTAAGGTTAATTGGACAAGTGAGCAGCAAAAGGTCATTGATCTGAGAAATAGAAATATTCTTGTGTCTGCGGCTGCTGGCTCTGGAAAGACGGCTGTTTTGGTTGAGAGAATAATAAATAAGATTACTGACCCGGTTAATCCGGTAGATATAGATAAGATTCTTGTGGTGACCTTTACCAAGGCGGCAGCTGCCGAAATGAGGGGAAGAATTAGTCAGGCAATAGAGAAAAAGAGGGCAGAGAATCCGGAGGATGAGAATCTTGAGAGACAGGCGGTGCTTGTCCACAATGCACAGATTACTACTATTGACAGCTTCTGTCTTTTTGTGGTGCGCAATCATTTTGAGGATATAGGTCTTGATCCTAACTTCAGAATCGCTGATGAGGGTGAGATAAAGCTGCTGGAGATGGATGTTCTTGCAGAGGTGTTTTCAAGGAATTATGAGCGTCAGGATAATAAGAGCTTTCTTAATCTGATTGATGCATATTCGGATAAGAGAAGTGATGAGGCTGTACGTGACATGGTGAGTCTTGTTTACAGCACTTCCTCAAGTGATTCATGGCCAAGAAAGTGGATTATGGGCTTGGACGGATTATATAGAATTGAGAATCCAAAGGAGCTTGAGAATTCAGAGTTTTTTGCCAGAATAGTAGACAGGGTCATTAATCAGATAGGAGAGGCCAAGAGCATTCTTCTTAATGCCAAGGAGCTTGCCCTGTCTCCAAATGGTCCGGCAGCATATGCCAAGACAATAGATGATGACCTGTTTTATTTTGACAATATCCAGGAGCTTAAGGATTATGCCAGTGTGAAGGAATTTTTCCATAGGCTGGATATGAAAAATCTAGCACGCTGCTCTGGGGAGGTAGATGAGAATAAAAAGAAGCGTGTTAGTGAAACCCGCAATGGTATCAAAAAGCAGATGGCAGCAATTAAGAAGTCATACTTTGACATAGAGCTTGAACAGATTATTGAGCAGATAGGAAATATCAGACCATATGTCTCGGAAATAATCAGGCTGACCCTTGAATATTTCGATGCAATGGAGGCTGCAAAGCGGGAAAAGAGAATCCTTGATTTTGCTGATATTGAGCACCTTGCCCTTAAAATTCTGGTAGATGAGGATACAATGGAAACAAGGACTGCAGCAGATGAATTTCGTCAGCAGTTTGAGGAGATAATGATAGATGAGTATCAGGACAGCAATCAGGTTCAGGAGGACATAATGTGTGCCATCTCAAGGGAATGCCAGGGCCACAACAATATGTTTATGGTTGGGGATGTCAAGCAGAGTATTTACAGATTCAGGCTTGCAAGGCCTGAGCTTTTCATGGGAAAGTATGAGACCTATTCAACTAGCGACAGCACTAATCAGAGAATTGATTTGTATGATAATTTCCGAAGTCGGCAGGAGGTTGTTGATTTTGTAAATGATGTGTTCTTCAAGATTATGGCCAAGGATCTGGGCAATGTTACTTATGATGACGATGCTGCTCTTCATTATCATGCATCCTATCCGGACAGCAGTGGCAATGAGCCTGAGATAATCCTATGTGACATGAAATCAGAGGATATTGGAGAAATCCTTGAGGAAGAAGACGACAGGAAAAAAATCGAGGCTCTTATGGTGGCTAAGCGAATAAAGGAGCTTTTGGCAAATGGCCAGGTTACTGACAAGGAATCAGGTCAGCTTAGACCTGTTCGTTTGTCGGATATTGTTATTCTTCTCAGATCAATCAGGGACTGGGGAGACAAATTTGCAGAAGTATTAAAGGACTGTGGAATAAGCGCATATGTTGAATCCTCTACAGGATACTTTAGCGCATATGAGGTTCAGATTGTCCTGTCAATGCTAAAGATTTTGGATAATCCTTATCAGGACATTCCTATGGCTGCTGTGCTTAAATCAGCAATGGTAGGACTGGATGATGAGGAACTGGCAGAGATTGCAGCCGATGACAGCAATATTCCTTTTGCACATAAGGCAATCAGAGCCATGCAGGAGGGGGACAATGAGAGACTTACCAGATTTTACGAGATATACAGAGATATAAGGGCTAAGCTTTCAGATACTCCTGTTCATTTGGTTATTCAGGAGATTCTTGACAGGACAGGCTTTGGATATTATGCTGCCTCAATGCCGGCAGGCAAAAGAAGAGCCCAGAATCTGGATATGCTTATTGAAAAAGCAATTGCATATGAGCAGACAAGTTATAAAGGACTGTTTCATTTCGTAAGATATATTGAGCAGCTGCAGAAATATGATGTGGACTTTGGCGAAGCATCGTCAGCAGGAGAGGACGAGGATATTGTCAGAATTATGACTATTCACAAGAGTAAGGGACTGGAATTTCCTATTGTATTTGTCTCTGGAATAGGGAAAAAATTTAACGATAGTGCCAAAAGAAGCAAGCTGGTAATTCATCCTGATTTGGGAATTGGATTAGATGAGATTAGAACAGAACCTAAGATCAAGATACCATGTCTGATGCGTCAGGAGATAATTAATCGCCTTGAAGGTGATGACAAGGGAGAGGAGCTGAGAGTCCTGTATGTTGCTCTGACAAGAGCCAAGGAAAAGCTGATTCTTACCGGAGTCGCTAATGACGGCAAAAAGCTTATTGAGTCAAAGACCGGAAATGTTATTCCTAAAGTGCCTGTGTCATTTGCTCAGAGAAATGATGCAAAAACCTTTCTGGAGCTTTTGGTACCTGCTCTTTTGTCTTATCCGGACAAGTATAATCTTGAGTTTGTTGATGCAGGGGACTTTGCAAGAAAAGAGGCTGAAGAACTGGCCAGCCTGGATATAAATCAGGCTGAATTATTGGAGAGGATTAATTCCAGCAGCGATTATCTGCTTGAGCAGGTGTCAAAGAATTTTGATTTTGAGTATGCTCATTTGTCTGATGTTACCAAGAAAAGGAAATATTCTGTATCTGAGTTAAAGCATATGGCCATGGCTATACGCTATGATGAGGAGGAGCGAAATGTAGAGCGGCCTGACTTTGCCAAGGAGGAAATAGAAGCCTATATTCCTGTTTTTGCAAGGGAGGACAAGGAGCTTAATAAGGAAAATGTCAACCCTGGTGCACTTAGGGGCACGGCCGTCCATAGAGTAATGGAGTGTCTGGATTTTGCGGCAATTCTTGACATAGACACAAGCAGCGACTCACAGGTGACAGAATTTGTAAATAAACAGCTTGAGTATCAGCTGAAAAATGATATGATTACTAAGGACATGTTGGACATGGTTTCTCCAACTATGTTTGAGATTTTTATAAAGAGTGATATTGCACTCAGAATGGCCCAAGCCGATTCAAAGGGACTTCTGTTTAAGGAAAAGCCTTTCGTTATGAGGGCCAAGGAGGGTTATCTGGTGCAGGGAATCATAGATGTATTTTGGTTTGAGGGACAGGATATTGTTCTGCTGGATTATAAAACAGACCGGGTGGAAACAGCCGATGAACTGATTCTCAGATATCAGAAACAGATTGAATTATATGGAGATGCCTTGTCTAGAATATATTCTAATGAGCAGAATAAGGTTAGAGTAAAGGAAGGGCTTCTCTATTCATTTAGACTTAAGAAGGAGATAGTGGTTAATGAGTAAAATTGTTTTAGCCTCAGGCTCACCAAGACGCAAGGAATTGCTTGAGCAGGTGGGACTTGAATTTGAGATTTGCCCTGCAAAGGGAGAGGAGATTATTAGCAAATCAATACCTCATGAGGTGGTAGTTGAACTGTCAGAGCAGAAGGCAAAAGAGGTTGCCGCAGCAGTGGTGGCATATGATGAAGCTCATGCAGATATTACCACTCCAACAGACATTATGGTAATTGGAGCAGACACGGTTGTGGCATTCGAGGATAAAATCCTTGGAAAACCAAAGGATGAAGAGGATGCAAAGGATATGCTCAGAATGCTGTCTGACAAGACACACAGTGTATATACAGGAGTAACTATTGTATTTATCAGCAAGGAAGGAAAGACAGGAATTCATTCCTTCTATGAGAAGACAGATGTCAGCTTCTATCCTTTAACAGATTTGGAAATTCAGCGTTATATAGAAAGTGGTGATCCCCTGGATAAGGCTGGAGCGTACGGAATTCAGGGAGAGTTTGCCAAACACATAAAGGGAATTCAGGGAGAATACAATAATGTGGTTGGACTTCCAATTGCAAGATTATATCAGGAATTGCTTAGACTTGGAATAGACTGGTATCTATGGTAAAATTAATTCACTTTTGATTAGGAGGAATATGTATATGGCTTATGAATATGATGATGAGGTATTAAATACTTTTTTGGCTAATCAGGAGCAGCTTTTTCCGGAAGAGGTTGCTACTTCACCTGAGGAGGCAGAAGAATTTTTAGAGGATTGTATGGCGGTAGTCTGCAGGAATATAAAGGAAGTTAAGGACTATTTTGAGGAAGCAGGTACTGATATTGCAGGAATGTCCGATGAGGAGATTCTGGAACAGAGCGAGGTATTTGCTATTCAGGATGGCAGATTTCTAATTGTAGAAGGATAATTTACAGAAGATGAAAAGAAGAATAATTAGTGCACTGATGGTGATGTGCCTTTCTGCAGGGCTTTTTCAGGGATGCCGGGTTGGAAATACAGAATATGTCTGGGATACCAGAATGAAAAGTAATGATTTTGTTTTTACAATCAACGAAAGCGGATGCGGAGAGACTGAGGCCCGTCTCTATCTGTGTAATTATAAGAATCTATATGGAAAAGATTATGGCATTGATTTGTGGAAGTATGACTTTAAGGGTGCTTCTTTGGAGGAGTATGTCAAGGACATTACACTTGATGAGCTAGTCAGGGTCCACACCATGAATCTTATTGCCCAGGAACAGCAGATGGTGCTGGATGATGATGAGAAGAAAAAGGTTAAGTCGGCCTCAGAGGAATACTATGAGTCTTTATCAAAGGACGAGAGGGATTTTATTGGAGCAAACAAGGCTGAGGTAGAGGAAATTTATCAGCACTATGCCCTGGCAATGAAGCTATATAATTCATTGACTGAAGGCATGAATGAGGAAGTCAGTGATGATGATGCCAGAATTGTAAGACTTCAACAGATTTTTGTTAAGGAAAAAAAGGAGGCAGATACTGTAGCAAAGCAGTTAGCTGCCAAGAATGAATTTGAGACAGTTGCCAACACCTATAATAAAGCGGAGGGGACTGAGATTACTGTGGCCAGAGGAGAACTTCCCAAAGAGGTTGAAAAGGTTATTTTTGAAATGGAAAATGACGAGATTTCAAAGTGTATAAAGACTTCAGAGGGCTACTATTTTATCAAGTGCATAAGCAAGAATGAGATAGAGCTTACTGAGGCCAACAAGGAAGTAATCAAGGTTGAGAGAGAAGAAGAGAAGTTTAATGAAGTATACGATAAGTTTTACAAGGACTCTCTGTATTATTTAAATGACAGCATTTGGGCAAGGGTTAAGGTTGACAAGGATATCGAGATTACAACAGATTCATTTTTTGAAGTATATGATAAATATTTTGAATAAGAGAGGACTGGGACATGAATTGGGAATTTGATTTTCTTAATATATTGCAGACAATGCATAATCCCATTTTAGACAAGGTTATGTGGTTTATGTCAACAATAGGGGAAGCTGGAATTATCTGGTTTGTTATCTGCATAATTCTATTTATTCCCAAGAAATATCGTATGACAAGCGTTCAGATTCTGGCAGCTATGCTACTTACTTTTATTGTGGGTAATCTGATTCTTAAAAATGCTTTTCACAGAATAAGACCTTGCTGGATTGATGAATCCAAAGCAATTAAGGAGGGGATTTCCACTATTAATCTTTTTCCATGGGATTATTCCTTCCCTTCAGGTCACTCAATGAATGGAATGACAGCAGCAGTAACTCTTTTCTTATGCAATAAGAGGTTTGGAATTCCTGCTATTGTTTTGGCATTAGTGATTGCATTTTCAAGAATGTATGCATATCTGCATTTTCCAACAGACATTATTGCTGGTCTGTTAGTTGGATTATGCTGTGCAATAATTACTCATTATATTTTTAAGAAAAAGGGCTGGAATACAATTAAGTGTTAGTCCCAATTGGAGGAAAAAATGATTTATGAAAATGTGTTACAGGCTATAGGACATACCCCTGTTATTCGTCTTAACAGAATGAATAACAGGGGTATGCTGAAGTGCTTGTAAAGTTTGAAGGATTAAATGTTGGTGGTTCAATCAAGACCAGAACTGCTTTTAACATGATAGAACAGGCAGAGAAGGAGGGCATTCTTAAAGAGGGAATGACCATAGTTGAGCCAACCAGTGGTAATCAGGGAATAGGCCTGGCACTTGTTGGCGCTGTAAAAGGCTATAAGACAATAATTATTATGCCTGATTCAGTAAGCGAAGAGAGAAGATATCTGGTACAGCATTATGGTGCAGAAACAATTCTTGTTCATGACGCTGGTGATATTGGAAAATGTATAGATGAATGTCTTCAGACTGCTCTTCGTATGGCAAAGGAAGATCCAAATGTTTTTGTACCACAGCAGTTTGAGAACTTAAACAACACACTTGCACACAAGCACCATACAGCTCTTGAGATTCTTGAGCAGGTTGCCGGCCCAATTCACGGCTTTTGCTCCGGAATAGGCACAGGAGGAACTATTACAGGAATAGGCGAGGTGCTTAAGGCACAGTATCCTGATATGACAATTTGGGCAGTTGAGCCTGAGAATGCTGCCATTCTGGCAGGTGGTAATATTGGAACTCATCTTCAGATGGGAATTGGAGATGGAATTATTCCTGAGATTCTTAATACAGAAATCTATGACGATATCTACATAGTTACAGATGAGGAGGCTTTGGAGACTGCCAAGAGACTGGCCAAGGAAGAAGGGCTTATGTGTGGCATTTCCAGTGGAACAAATGTGGCAGCAGCCCTTAAGCTGGCAGAGAAGCTGGGGGAAGGAAAGACTGTAGTTACAATACTTCCGGATACTGCTGAGAGGTATTTTTCAACACCTTTGTTTGAGTAGAAATAAGTTTTTTGAGATGATAACAAAACGGATTTTTCGAGATGAAAAACTCTAATTTCCGTTGCATATAAAGGAGAAACAATTATGTTAAAATCAACTGACAAGCAAGTCTTAGCCCATGCAGGTAAGTAGTCGCTGGACAACCGCATGGGCTTAGATGACGACTGCTAATCCTGCATATCAACAACTAGATTAATTGATTGATAGTAGGAGGAAGTTGTTAATATGAAAAAAATAATATTAGATTATAAGAAAATGCTTAATAAAAGATATGTGAAAATATATCTTCTTTACTTTGGATTCTTTATTGCCAATGAACCGTTGGAACAGCTGATGGCTCTGTTCCTTGCAGAAAAAGGACTATCTGCTCAGCATTACAGCTATGTTCTGTCTGCATTTAATGCATGCTGCATAGTCGTTCCTGGAGTAATAGGTTTTCTGGCAGTTCGGTATAGCGCATACGCCATTGCTGATATAGGGCTCTTAATTGGAGTAGTAGTGCCCTTTATTTTGGCCAAAACTAGTAGGCCCGGCTTACTAACCCTATTGGCAGTGATACTTCTTTTGGTTAGAACTGTATTCAATAATTCTATTGGAAACGACATTAATTACGAAATTGATGATAATGACCGTGGTAAGTATTTTGCAGTAAGAGATTTGTTTCTATATGGTGGATGCTCCGCTGGCCTATTCATAGGCGGAATCATTACAAGAAAAGAATCTGTTGAAGCATTGTATAGTGGCTGGGGTCTTCTTTACATAATTCCTCTGATAATCCTATTTATAATAAGAAAAGGCAGTATCAGGGAAAAAAGTAAGAAGGAGACTTGTGACAAGGAGAAGATATCCGCAAGAGATTATGCTGAATTGCTAAAGGACAAAAAGGTGCTGGCATATATGGCAGTTAATCTTTTTATAAGTATATATGGAATTGCCATATCCTACCTTCCACTATATGCAGTAACGATTGGACTTACTGTATCAAATGTATTGTCTATGAATGCTGCAGTGTTAATGTTTAATGCACTAATGGCATTGGTGGTAAGTCACTGGGGTGACTTGAAAGGTCGAAAGGGCTTTTATGTATTTGATATAGCCTTTGACTGCATACCGGCACTATTATTTATGGTGTCAAAGAATATTTATGTCTTTGGCTTTGCCATAATACTTACTATGATAAAGGATATGTTTGCAGCAGTATCTTTTGCATATTTCTATGATATTTTTCCGGATGAAAGAGGGACTGCCCTGCTTGGACTTATTGCATCAATTGACAGTATTGTGGGCATTCTGATGCCAATACTAATTGGGTATATATGGAAAATATCACCACAGCTTGTATTTGGTTTAGCAGCGCTGGGTTGCATAATTGCGGCCTTGATTGCGGTATTGTTTCTGCCTAATGTTGGTAAGGACAATAGTGACTGATATACAGGTGTTTGAGAGAGTGTTTTTGTAGAATATATGTTAGAGAAATAGCGGGTTTGGAACAATTCCAAACCCGCTTTTAATAATATCAACTATTTAATTGTAAGCTTAAAGGTCTTAGTAGCCTTAGCATACTTTAATGTTTCTTTTGCTGTTACAGTGATATAATACTTTCCTTTTGGAATGCCCTTCTTGATAGTAATAAGGCCTTTCTTAGATACTGAAATATACTTTGTAGCCTTTTTACCTGTAATCTTGAAGGAAAGACTAGTCTTATTGCCTGTTATTTTTAATGTGCATGTCTTGTTCTTTCTCTTAAGATCCTTAGCCTTATATACTTTGCTGGCTGGAGTTAACTTTAAGGTCTGCTTCTTAAGCTTTGCAAGTGTGACTGTCTTTGTTGCCTTACAACGCTTACATGTGTATTTCATTAGGCCTGTCTTGGTAAGGGTTGGCTTCTTAACAACCTTTCCGCTATTCCAAGAGTGACCCTTTGCCTTAATCTCAAGAGTCTTGTCTGATACTTGGCTAGTTCCCTTGCTATCAGCAAATTTGCCCTTGCATTCAGAGCATTCGTAATGAGCTCTTACTCCTGTCTTTGTACAGGTAGCAGGAACCTCAGCAATCTTTGTAAGCTTATGTGCCTTAGTTGGCATTACGATATCTTCGTCATTGGCAGCAATCTTGCCTTTAGTATCCATGAAAAGAGCATTACAGTATTTACATTTATAATGTTCCTTAATACCGGTTTTGCAGCAGGTTGACTCAATCTTATCAACTTTCTGGAGTGTATGCATAGGTAAATCTACAAATTTTTCACCCTGCAATACAGTGATACTACATTTTTCAACGGACATAGACTTTACTATTCTTATTCTGCCTTCTCCATAAGGATTAGCATATATGCTATCGGCAGTAATAGTTCCACCTAAATCCTCAACAATGTACTTTCTAAGCAATTCATTATCAAGAGCCATCTCATCCTGAAGAATAGTAGCACCCTTGAACATTGTCATTCCATCACCACAGCTCTTAAGCATATAGTTATGAGAAGCCACCTTGTATTTCTTAGCTGGATCAATATCCTTTCCCTGAATCTTTACATTCTTAACTCTGCGTGCTCCTTCTACCTTAACAAAGTTGCTCATATCATCTAAGACAACAGAAGAAGGCACAGTAGCATCAATATCATATGAAATTCCGGAAACCTGAAGGAATCCGCCAATTTCCTTGTCAGGAGTACCACGGGATGACATTTCAAGTGCATCCAGAATCTGCTGTCCTGTAGCTTCAACCAGACATGCAGCATTACCGAATGGATGAACGGAGTAGATCATTCCGCTAGTGATGTCTCCCTTGTTGACAGTTGCTCTAATTCCGCCGCCATTAACAAAGGCACAGTCTACACCATAATCCTTGAAAAGTGCGAAATATGCATCTGCACACAGATCACCAAGATTTGTTTCCTGATTTCGGATTAATCTTGACTTAGAGCCTTCAGGATCGTTGATAACTAAGTCAACCTCTGTCTTTGCAACCTTTTCATTCTGAAGATCCTCAAATTTTGCTGTGATTGAATCAACATATTCTTTGGTATCAGGGTCTTCATTTGTAATTCCTGAAACAAGAGAGGTGCTGAGTGTGCTCTCGCTGTTGTCGATTACAAGCTCACCAAAGCTTGTAGTCTTATCTCCTGTAGATGAGAGAAGAATCTCTTTGCCATCTTTGTTGGCAACCTTGTCACCTTCAATCTTTGAATGTGAATGTCCATCAAGAAGAACATCGATTCCATTTGTCTTTGCGATTATCTCCTTAGAGGTATAAGGTGAACTTGAATCATCAGTACCAAGGTGCGAAAGTGCTACTACGTATTCAGCACCTGCCTCCTTAGCTGCGTCAACGGTTTTTTGTACCTGAGAAGCAAGGGTGTCACCATTATTTCCCTGACAGAAGTCATATATATAATTTCCATTTTCGTCCTGGAAATATGTTGGAGTTGACTTTGTGAAGGTCTCAGGTGTTGAGATTCCAACAAAGGCAACATCAATCTGATTTCCGTCTACTGTATATGACTTCATTGTGTATGGATCTAATACTGATTTATTGGTTTTCAAATCTAGAAAATTGCATGATACATACTTGTAATTCGCTTTTTTGCTGGCAATCTCAAGGAAGTTGTCCATTCCGAAATCAAATTCATGATTACCGGGAATAGCAACGTCATATCCTACCTTGTTCATTATATCAACGATATATGAACCCTTGGAAAGTGTTCCAATAAGGTCCCCCTGGATAGCATCCCCGTTATCTACAAGTGCCACATGGTTTGTTGTCTCTTTAATCTGGTTCTTAAGCCAGGCAAGAGAGGCGTAGCCCTGAGAGCTTGATTTTGCATTATTGGTGTAAGCGTTATGAACATCGTTGGTATATAGAATAACGATGTCATTTTCATCAACTGTCTGAATTCCAGCTGGTGAAGTGGTTTCAGCAAAAGCAGTTGTGCCTGGAATTGAAGAAACCGTTAGAATACCTGCCAGTAAAAGGGCTGATAAGCGTTTGAATCTTGTTTTCATTATAAAAATCTCCTCCTTAAAAACGTGATAAGGAAATTGTATCACATTATCTTAAAGGAGGAGATATTTTCATGTAAGATTTTATAAAATTATGTGTAAAATTTTTGATATATTATTTGGTTAAAAGTAACATAATGTCGTTGCTTCTCTTAACGAACTTAGCCATCGCATCAACTGAAAGAGTCTGATTGCTGATAAGTGCCAAGTCATAGAGCTGCTCAGCAAACATTGGAACATTCTCAGAATCCTTATTCTCAAGAATATACTTAACTAATGCATTATTGGCATTAAGAGTAAGTGTCTGGTCTGCAGCAAACATGCTTGGATCCATTCCACCCATTCCGTACATTTTCATCATATCCTGCATACGTCTTCCCTGCTCAGAAAGAGTAAGGATAGAGGAAACTGCTTCATCCTTAAGATTTTCAACCTTGATTGTAAGACGATCATTGTTGAGGGCTGCTTTAAATACCTCTGTAAGAGTAGTAGTAGCCTCTGTAAGATCAGCTTCATCATCACTCTTAAGTGAATCAGTAAGGTCGGCATCAATTCTCATAAACTGATAGTTCTCATTTCTCTGCTCAAGCTGAGTAATGAAAGAAGTATCAATATTGTGGTCAAGAATTACGGCATTCATTCCCTGATCCTTGAACATGTTGATATACTGTCCCTGCTGTACAAGGTCTGTTACATAGTAGATAGTAGTGCGCTCAGCTTCTTTGTTTTCAGCGCTATCTGAATCTTCAGCGCTATCTGCAGCTTCAGCATTATCTGCAGCCTGGGCATTCTCATCCTCAGCCTTCTCAACAGGAGCAAGAAGCTCTGGAAGGGTCTGATACTTATCGTTAATGTCCTTAAAGAGAATGTAGTCGTTCATCTTGTCGCAGAACTTCTCATCCTTTAAGCAGCCGAATTTAATGAATGGGCTGATATCATCCCAGTATTTCTCATAGTTCTCTTTGTCTGTCTTGCACATTCCTGAAAGCTTATCAGCAACCTTCTTTGTGATGTACTCAGAGATTTTCTTAACAAAGCCGTCGTTCTGAAGAGCTGATCTTGAAACATTAAGTGGAAGGTCCGGACAGTCAATAACACCCTTAAGGAGCATTAAGAATTCAGGGATAACCTCCTTGATATTATCAGCTATAAATACCTGGTTATTGTACAGCTTGATTGTTCCCTCGATTGAATCGTACTCTGTATTAATCTTAGGGAAGTAAAGGATACCCTTTAAGTTAAATGGATAGTCCATGTTAAGGTGAATCCAGAAAAGTGGCTCCTTGTAATCCATAAATACCTTGCGGTAGAAGGCCTTGTAATCCTCATCTGTACACTCGCTAGGATTCTTAATCCAAAGAGGAGTAGTATCGTTAAGTGGAACAGGACGCTTTATAATTTTGTACTGGTCCTTGGCAGGTGAAACCTCAACAGTCTCCTTTGTTCCGTCTTCGTTTTCCTTTTCCTCGAACTTTGCTTCCTCATGGATTTCTTCAACAACTGTGTCAGTGTCTAATTTCTCATCACAGTTGATTGTCTCGTATTCCTCAGGAGCATTAGCCTTTGACAGATAAATTTCTGTTGGCATGAAAGAACAGTACTTTGTAATGATTTCCTTAGCACGATATTCGTTTGCAAACTCAAGGCAATCCTCATTTAAGTAAAGAGTAATCTCTGTACCTACTGTATCCTTAGATCCATCCTCCATGTCAAACTCTGTACCACCATCACATGACCAGTGAACAGCAGTAGCGCCTTCTTTATATGAAAGAGTATCGATTGTTACTTCGTCAGCTACCATAAATGCTGAGTAGAAGCCTAATCCGAAGTGACCAATAATCTGATCATCTGTTGACTTGTCCTTGTATTTCTCGATGAAATCAGTTGCGCCAGAAAAAGCAATCTGATTAATATATTCTTCAACCTCGTCAGCTGTCATTCCAAGACCGTTGTCAATAAACTTAAGAGTTTTCTCCTCAGGATTAACAATAATCTCAATCTTAGCCTTGTAATCAGCTGGAAGAGAGTATTCACCCATCATATCAAGCTTCTTAAGCTTTGTAATCGCATCACATCCGTTTGAAATAAGCTCACGATAGAAAATGTCATGATCTGAATATAACCATTTCTTGATTATAGGAAAAAGGTTATCGCTATCAATTGAAAGACTTCCATGTTTATTTGCCATTTTATACATCTCCTTTTAATCAAAAATATTAACTAAAGAAGATGATAAATCTCAGAGAGGGAAAAGTCAATAGAAAATTAGCACTCTTTTAAGATGAGTGCTAACAATACCCCGGAAAACCGCATAAATATTACCTTTTGCAGTTAATATCTTTACCCCAAAAATTTCCAGTCTGGGCATATTTGATGCATTTTGCACCACCCATACAGCTTCTGAAATCAGGACAGCTTATGCAGTCATTGGAATAAAGATGTTGCTTTAGACTATGCCATACTTCAGAAGAGTCAAGTATATCCTGTATAGAGTCTGCTTCAAAAATATTGCCACAAGGTGGTTCAAGCTGTTCAAGCTGCTCAAGCTGCTCAAGTTGTTCTTCCTGCGGTGGTGGGGGAACTGATTAAGAAGTAGCATACTAATGAACTATTGACAGATGAAGCTTCATAATATAGAATTTTTGTTAGATTAATAATGAGTTTCAGGGCAGGGTGCAATTCCCTACCGGCGGTATAGCCCGCGAGCCGAATGGCATGATCCGGTTAGAGTCCGGAGCCGACAGTCAGAGTCTGGATGGAAGAAACTGGATGGAAGAAACCGGCAGATTTTTTATAGGTCTGTGTTTTATGAAGGTTATGCTCTGAGATCAGATGGTCTCAGGGCTTTTTATTTTTCTTTTCTATCGCAGGTTCTTGCGTATTTCCCTGAATATCTGAAGAAGGTGATTTTTTGACAGACGTTGATTACATGAGAAGAGCAATTGAGCTTGCCAAAAAGGCGGAAGGTTTTACAAACCCAAACCCTATGGTTGGAGCGGTAATTGTTAAGGATGGAAGGATTATTGGCCAAGGCTATCATGAAAGATGTGGGGAACTTCACGCAGAGCGCAACGCAATAGCTTCTCTTACAGAATCGGCAGAAGGCGCTACTATTTATGTTACCTTAGAGCCTTGTTGCCACTATGGCAAGACTCCACCCTGCACAGAAGCAATAATCGAGAATAAGATTGCAAGGGTAGTAATTGGTTCAAGGGACCCTAATCCTCTTGTATCAGGAAAAGGGGCAAGAATATTAAGAGAACATGGGGTTGCTGTGGAAGAGGATTTCTTAAGAGAAGAGTGTGATGCAATTAACCCCGTTTTCTTTCACTATATTACAACCAAAAGGCCATACATTACTTCTAAGTATGCCATGACAGCAGATGGCAAGATTGCTACAAAGACTGGAGCATCAAAGTGGATTACCGGGGAGGAAGCCCGCCTTGAGGTTCAGAGGATGCGCCACAGAAATATGGCTATTATGGTGGGAATTGGAACAGTCCTTGCAGATGACCCAATGCTCAACGTAAGAATAGAGGGGTTAAAGAGCCCAATAAGAGTAATCTGTGACAGTAAGCTTAGAATACCAATGGATTCACAGATTGTTAAGACTGCTAAAGAATACAGAACAATAGTTGCCTGTGTGACAGAGGATAAACAAAGGATTAGTGAACTGGAGGCTGCAGGGGCTGAGGTTGAGCTTATTCAGGCAGATAATGGTCATGTGGATGTGAATGCACTAATGATACGACTTGGCGAACTGGGAATAGACAGTGTTTTTGTAGAAGGTGGAGGCATTCTTAATGACTCTCTTTACAGAAAGGGTCTTGTTAACAGAATGGAAGTTTTTGTTGCACCAAAGGTATTCGGCGGAGCAGCGGCCAAAAGCCCGGTGGAGGGAACTGGAGTAGAGACAGTTGAAGAGGCCCAGCATTTTAAACTGATAGAGGTTAAGAAAATAGGACAGGATGTATGTCTTAGTTATGAAAGGCGGGACAGTTAGTGTTTACAGGAATAATTGAAGAGCTTGGTACAGTAAAAAGCCTGAATATGTCCGGCAATTCCGGAAGCATCAATATTAAAGCCCACAAGGTGCTGGATAAGACACAGATTGGAGACAGTATTGCAGTAAACGGAATCTGTCTTACAGTTACATCACTTCAGCCAGATGGCTTTACTGCTGATGTAATGGCAGAGACAGTGCGCCGAAGCAGTCTTGGAAGTGCCAAGGCGGGAGATAAGGTAAATCTGGAGAGGGCCATGTCCGCTGAGGGGAGATTTGGCGGACATATAGTATCTGGTCATATTGATGGCACAGGAACAATCAGGGAATACCGCAAGGAAGAGAACGCTGTGTGGGTAACCATTGGGACAACTTCAGAGATTTTGGAGTTGATTGTTGAAAAAGGCTCCATATGTATAGATGGAATCAGTCTTACGGTAGCAGCTGTTACTGACGAGGATTTTTCAGTGTCAATCATCCCACATACAGGGGAGGAAACAACACTGCTTAAGAAAAAGCCTGGAGACAAGGTTAATTTGGAAAATGATGTAGTAGGTAAATATGTGCAGAAGCTTCTCGGGCTTAAGTCTCCAGAGAAAAAGGAAAGCACATTGACTATGGATATGTTAAGAGATTATGGATTTTAAGGAGAGTAATATGAGTTACGAATACAATTCAGTTGAGGAGGCTTTAGAGGAGCTTCGAGCAGGAAAAATCATCCTGGTAACAGATGACCCTGACAGAGAGAATGAGGGGGATATGATATGTGCAGGAGAGTTTGCAACACAGGAGAACATCAACTTTATGGCTAAATATGCCAAGGGACTTATTTGTACTCCTATGAGTCTTCAGATGGCATCAAGACTTGGTTTTCCACCAATGGTTGCAGAGAATACTGATAACCATTCAACAGCATTTACAGTAGCTATTGATCATGTGGATACAACTACCGGAATCTCTGCAGCAGAGAGATCCTATACAATTATGAAATGCTGTGAGGAGGATTCTAAACCACAGGACTTCAGACATCCCGGGCATGTTTTTCCACTTACATCCAGAGAAGGAGGCGTACTTGTAAGAAATGGTCATACAGAGGCTACAGTTGATCTTATGAAGCTTGCAGGCCTTAAGGAGTGCGGTGTGTGCTGTGAAATAATGGATGATGACGGTACAATGATGAGAACTCCTAAAATCTGGGAGATGGCTAAGGAATTCAATCTTAAGTTCATTACAATTAAGCAGCTTCAGGAGTATATTCAGGTTAATGTAAAGCATGTGGAGAAGCAGGCTGACGCTAAAATGCCTACAAAGTATGGCGATTTTAGAATCATGGGTTATGTTAATGATGTAACAGGAGAACACCATGTGGCCCTTGTTAAAGGTGATATTGGAGATGGAGAAAATGTTCTTTGTCGTGTTCATTCAGAATGTCTCACCGGAGATATATTTGGCTCAAAGAGATGTGACTGTGGAGAACAGCTTGATCAGGCTATGAAGCAGATTGAAGCAGAGGGAAGAGGAATTCTTCTTTATATGAGACAGGAAGGAAGAGGAATTGGTCTTATCAATAAGCTTAAGGCATACGAGCTTCAGGAACAGGGATATGATACAGTTGAAGCAAATATCAAGCTTGGATTTGCACCAGACCTTAGAGAGTATTGGGTAGGTGCCCAGATTCTTAGAGACATGGGAGTTAAATCTCTTAGATTATTGACTAATAATCCTGACAAGGTATATGGACTTGAGGGCTTCGGACTTACAATAAGTGAGAGAGTTCCAATTGAGATTGAACCACAGAAATATGATGTGGCTTATATGAAGACAAAGAAAGAGAAGATGGGACACATTTTCTCAGAGATAGATTTTGAATAGAAAAGAATGGAAATAGAAAAAATGGAGGATACTAAAATGAGAGAAATTAACGTTGTAGAAGGAAATGTAGTAGCAAAAGAGGGAATGAAGGTTGGTATTATCGCTTCACGTTTTAACGAGATTATTGTTAATAAGCTTCTTGGTGGAGCAGTAGATGGCCTTGTTCGTCACGGTGTAGATGAGAAAAACATTACAGCAGCATGGGTTCCAGGAGCATTCGAGATTCCAATTACAGCTCAGAAAATGGCTCAGTCAGGAAAGTATGATGCAGTTATCTGTGTTGGCGCAGTTATTCGTGGAGATACAACACATTATGATTATGTATGTAATGAGGTTTCAAAGGGAGTTGCTCAGGTAGGACTTAGCACTGGTGTACCAGTACTCTTTGGAATTATCACTACAGAGAACATTGAGCAGGCTATTGCAAGAGCTGGAAGTAAGGCAGGAAATAAGGGATATGACTGTGCTCTTTCTGCAATTGAGATGGTTAATCTTTTAGGTCAGATGTAATGAGTGCTACATTAGTATTTGATTACGACGGTACAATTCACAATACTATGGCAGTTTATGAGCCGGCTATCAGGGAGACCTGTGGCTGGCTCTTAGAGAATTGTCACAGGAAGGACTATAGCAGGCTAAGTGCAGCAGTTAAAGACTTATCAAGTGAGCGAATCTCCAGGTGGCTTGGCATGAATGCAAAGGATATGTGGATGGATTTTATGCCTTTTCTTGATGAGGACATTAGGGACCAGGCCTCAGCAAGAGTGGGGGACCATATGAAAAAGCTTGTTTTGGACCACAGGGCACACTGGTACAAGGGAGCTGAGCAGACCCTTGATATGCTTCACAAAGAGGGTTATTCCATGCTTATTCTTAGCAACAGCAAAAGAATAGACGGGGAGATTCATTTCAGGGAATTTCAGATGGACAGATGGTTTGATACCTGGTATGACTGTGAAAGCTTTGACTGGGCGCCCAAAACAGATATAATAAAAGAAGTTGCAAAGGATTATCCGGGACAGCTTATAGTAATTGGCGATAGAAAAAGTGATATTGATGCCGCCCGTTCAATTGGAATGAAGTCAGTGGGGTGTCTCTATGGATATGGAACCCCTGAAGAACTTAGTGCTTCGGATTATCAGATTGCAGATATTAAAGAATTACCAGAGATACTTGGGAGGTTATAGTATGTTAGAAGTTGGAATTAAAGGAAAAAAAGAAATTGTTGTGACAAAGGAAAAGACTGCAAAGTCTATGTGCTCTGGAGCACTGGATGTATATGCAACCCCTTCCATGATTGCCCTTATGGAGTACACTGCCTTTGACAGTGTGTCTTCTGAATTAGATGAGGGCTGTGGAACTGTTGGAACAGGCCTTAACATAAAGCATGTGGCTGCTACACCAGTTGGAATGAAGGTGACCTGTGAGTCAGAATTGATTAAAATCGACGGAAGAGCCCTTACTTTTGAGGTAAAGGCCTATGACGAAAAAGGACTTATTGGACATGGCCAGCATGAGCGTTTTATTGTCTTTGAAGACAAATTCCAGGCAAAGGCAGACCAGAAACTTGGATAACTGTCCGGTCAGCTGATTTGATTTGTAAAAAGCGGGAAAAACCTAGTAAACACTAGGTAAAATCATGAAAAACAGTAAAAGAAATAATAGCGAAAATACTTTTTTATATAATAAAACAGGACTCTCATTTTGAGGGTTCTTTTTTTTGTGTAGGACTATGGTCATGATAATGCCTCAATTTCTATAAAAGAGGTCAGATGGGATTTTCCAATAGGAGAAAACCTTATACTATAAATTTGTATGTAACTTAATAGTTTATTAATAAGAAGGAGAGAAAAAATGAAAACAAAATCAAGAAGATTGTTGTCTTTGGTTTTGGCGTTTTTCGTTACTGTTACAACTGTATTCGGTAATGGAATAACACCGGTTTTGGCAGAGACATCAGACGACGCATTTTGGCAGGAAGTTAGTTTCGATGACATCCAGCCAACTGACAATGTAGCAATTACTATGTCAAAAGGTGATAAGACATATGTTTTGCCTAATTCAATTGAAAGCAATAAGGCAACAATGGCTACATTAGGCACAATTGCTGATAACAAGTTAACAATTGGTGAGGGAAATAATAATGCAGATTACGCATTCAAGATTGAAAGCGTTGAGGGCGGCTTTAAGATTAAAGCCGGAGATTTATATCTGTATACAACAAATAGTAATTCTGGCTTAAGAGCTGGTAAGACTGGATCAGTTTGGACTATTGTTAAGGACTATCTTACAACAACTGATTCTGCTACTACTCCTAATACAAGACAACTGGGAATCTTTTTGACAAATGGTGACTGGCGTACATACACATATAAGAATGAAGTCATTCATTCAAATATGGCTGGTCAGACATTAAAGTTCTTTAAGTATACAGGAGAGCTTTCAGAGGGTGGCAACACTGAAGGAGGTTCAGGCTCTGAAGGTGGCTCTGGTTCTGAAAATAAGGATCCTGCCGGACAGGTCCTTAATGATGGTGACTATGTAATCTTTAACAAAGCAAACAATATGGCCCTGTCATCAGAATACAGTGGCAATTATAATGCTGGCCTTAGCATGACATTAAATGCTAATGGTTCCTTTGATTCAGTTCCTTCAGCAGTCGTATGGACTGTAAAGAATAATTCTGACGGAACAGTTACAATCAGCCATGGAGCAGATAAGCTTTCAATGGATACAGGATATTCAAGCATGCCATTAAATAAGGTTAATGATACATGGAAGCTTACCAAGGAAGGTAACGAGTATAAGATTCAGAATGTTGGGCGTGGCAATTATGTAGAATGGTATGCTGCAAAGAGCAATTGGAGCACATATGGAAGTATTACCACAGAGACAACTCCTTTATTTTTACAGTCTTTCATTCCTGTAACAAAGGAAATGATTAAGGATGACAGTAATCCAGGAGACGACACTCCAACAGAGGATACAAAGCAGATTGAGGATGGAACATATTACCTTTACTCAGCTAAGGCACCTGGAGTTATGTCATACGGATGGGTTGGAGGTTCTGCCTCATACAAGCCAAATACTGACAAGAATACTCTTATTGGAGCAGCAGTGCTTCAGGTTAAATATGATTCTGCAAAGGCTGCATACACAATTAAGTGTGGAAATGAGTATATCGCAGCAAATTCTGCAGAGGAATTGTGTACAATCACATCTCCAGAAGATACAGCTGATTTAAGTGCTTACTGGGTACTTGAGAAGAATTCTGAATTTAGTGGATATTTGCTTAAGAGCAAGAGTGTTAAGTATAAAACAAGTGATGTGTACATGGAGTATTACTCAAGTAAGGGATTCTGCATGTATACAATGAAGACTGCTTCAGATATCTATTTCTTTGATTTCATCAAGGCAGAGGATGACTGTGATGAAGATAAGGATGGATATGCTTATGGCGCAAAGCCTGTAGCAGGACCAAAACCAGCAGAAGGCTCTACTATCGTAATCTCAAATGATTC
The DNA here is from genome assembly GCA_036311465.1 of Agathobacter sp. Taxonomy (GTDB): domain Bacteria; phylum Bacillota; class Clostridia; order Lachnospirales; family Lachnospiraceae; genus Roseburia. Next base: position 8,142 of record JAXJPW010000025.1, on the reverse strand, counting down.
AAACAGCCAGGTTATTGGTTCAGTGCTTGAGGCTACAGAAGGCTCAGCTAATAAGATGAGTGCAATTGGTATTGACTTTGACAAGGCCCAGGATGGTTCAACTAAGTATGAAGTATCTAACGGTGCTTCAATTTTCACAGTTGGTTTTGAAGGAAACATGGACTTCTCAGCAGCAGGCAAGTTTACTGTTGGAGAGCAGGATGGTCACTATACATTTAAGATAGATGGCAAGTATCTTTCATCATCATCTGATGCTAAGACAATTACTTTAGAAGATGAAGCAAATGATTTATCATTATGGGATCTTCAGAAGGCTGACAACGGATACTATATTATTAATGCAAATGCAAAGTATAATAGTACAAATACAGTTGCTCTTGAAGTGTACAAGGATAGCGTTACAGTATATTCCTTCAAGGAAGGAACTAACAATTCAGGAAAAGCCTATGATATGACTTTCTATTCAGCTGATGGAAAGAAGCTTGATAAGATTGAGGCAGGAAATGAGGTTGTTATCTATAACCCAGCTAATAAGGCTGCTGTAACGGGAACTTTAAACAGTTATTCAAAGCTTAACTATGTAACTGTTTCAGATGACGGATATTATTACTTTGAGAATAATGGAAAATATCTTGCAACAAATAATGATGAAGAGTTATTCATGCAGGATAAGCTTACTGATATGGCAAAATGGCAGCTTGTAGAGGTTCTTGGTGGATACCTTATCAAGAATAAAACTGCATCCTGGACATCTTCTTCAGGAAACAGCTATCCAATTTATATTGAGTATTTCTCAGGAGCATTCTCAGGATACTCATACAAGGCAACATCAGCAGACATCTTTACTTTCAATTTCTATGAAGTAGAAGATAAGTATAACCTGGGCTATGTAATCAACCCTAGAGTAAAATTTGAAAAGAGCGAGGCTGCTAACTGGGATGTTGACTATGCAGTTAAATTTACATTAGATGATCTTGGAACAATCCAGGAGACAAAGGCTACAGTAGTTTTTGAGGATAATACAGAGAAGACATACGATGTTTCTTTAGAAGAAAAGAGTGGCAAGATTGTTATTCCGGGAGCTGATCTTACAGGTCATACCTCAATGGAGGTTAAGGTTGATGTGAAGAGTAAGCAGGATAAGGACATTGATACTGCTTATAAGGGCACAAAGACAATTGAAATCAAGGATGAGCCAGTGATTACAAAGGTTTCTCCTTCTGCTAATTCACAGACAGGTTCAAACAAGAGACCAGAAGTATCATTTACATATGCAAATATTGGAAGTGGAGCAGTAGCTACACTTACACTTAATGGCAAGAATGTTTCTATCAAGAATAATGTAGGAACTAAGACATATACATATGTTCCAGCTAACGACTTAGAGGATGGAAAATATGCAGCAGTGGCAACAGTTAAGAGAACTGATGGCAAGACTGTAACCAAATCATGGTCATTTACAGTTGGAAACAGTGGAGTTCAGTTATTCTTTGGACAGATTCACTCACATACTGCACAGTATTCAGACGGTTCAGGTAAATTAAGTGAAGCATATGAGTATTCTATGAAAGCTAAGGATACTGATTACATGATTGTAACAGATCATTCAAACTATTTTGACACAACTGGATCAAACTCAATGGATAGTATTTATGATGCAGCTGATTCACATATTAAGTCCAGTGATACAGCAGGCTTAAACCTCTGGCAGGAGGCTAAGAAGACAGCAGCAACATATGATGCAAAGAGTGATGATTTTATGGCTGCATACGGATACGAGATGACATGGTCAGGTGGTCCTGGACATATGAACGTATTCAATACAGCTGGTATTGTTTCAAGAAATAATGCAACACTTAATAACAAAACTAACAATTCAGGAATGTTTACATTCTATGATTTATTAGTTTCAGCAAATGATAAGAAGGCAACTTCAACAGGAAACAGCAGTGTATCTGCTCAGTTCAACCATCCGGGAACAACATTTGGAACATTTGGAGACTTTGCCGGCTGGACACCTGAGCGTGATAATGTAATCAATCTTCTTGAGGTTGGTAACGGTGATGGAGCTGTAGGAAGCAACGGATACTTCCCAAGCTATCAGTATTATGATGCAGCACTTACAAGTGGCTGGCATATAGCCCCTACAAATGGTCAGGATAACCACAAGGGTGGCTGGGGAGATATTAATACCTGTCGTACAGTTGTTCTTTCAGAGTCGCTTACAGAGTCTGGTATATATGATGCCATGGCTGAGAGACGTGTATACTCAACAGAGGATCAGAATCTTTCAATTATTTACACTCTTGATGATACTCTTCAGGGTGGAATTATTGACGGATACAATAAAGATAAGGTAAATATTTCAGTTTCAGTATCAGATGAGAACGATGAGGCTATCGGCTATGTTTACGTAATTGGTATCAATGGAGAAGTACTTTACAAGTCTGATATGATAAGTGCTAATTCAGCAGATCTTGACATTGAATTAGAAAATAATAGTCCATATTACTATGTGAAGGTAGTACAGAAGGACAATGACATTGCAGTAACTGCCCCTGTTTGGGTGGCTGATGTTAAGAAGGTTGAGTCTGTAAATACTTCAATCGTTACTGCAAGTGAAGCAACAAATACAAAGCCAGTAGTTGGAGAGACTGAGAGAGTTACTGCAACACTTGAAAATGCAGGGGAATCAAGCCTTTCTGTTTTAGGTTATTCTATTAATATTGACGGAAAGAATGTTGAATCAAAAATTCTTGAAAATCCTGCAACAGTTGCTGCCGGAGCAAAATATGATGTTACATATGACTGGATTCCAGAGACAAATGGAAAGCATGAAATTAAGGTTTCATTTACCTATAAGAATGCAGACGGAAGTAAGACAACAACAGCTTCAAAGAGCGTATATGTAGCTGGTAAGGACTACAATACAGTATCAGACATTAAGACTGTTAAGGCTGGAAATGAAGGACAGGAGTTCACAATTGAAGGAACTGTAACTGCAAATACTTCAGGCTATGATCAGAACACAGCATTCTTTGATTGTACATATGTACAGGATGGCACAGCAGGAATCAATGTATTCCCTGTTTCTGATTCCCTTCAGGCAGGACAGAAGGTAAGAATGCATGGTGCAATCACTTACTATAACGGTGAGATAGAGCTTAATCTTTCAGAGGATTACGGCGGATATGTAGAGGTAATAGACACAGAGATTAATACTGTTTCACCTACTGCAGTATCATGTAAAGATGCTATGTCAGAAGATAATATCGGTCTTCTAATGAAGGTTGAAGGAACAGTATCAAGAGTAAATGAGTCATCAGGTGTAGTAGACAGAATATATGTAAAAGATGCAAATGGTGATGAGGCTTGCATCTACATCAACGGATATATCTGGAACTCAGCAACTGAGAAATACGACTTCGGTAAGGATGGCGCAATCCCTAAGGTTGGCGACAAAATAGACGCAGTAGGTATTGGTTCTGTAGATGTTGATGAGTTAGGTGAGGTAGAGTATCTCCACAGATTAAGAGTACGTGACAGAGCTGAAATCAACATTACATCATCTGGTTCTAGCGAAGAGAATCCGGGAGAAGAAAATCCGGGAGAAGAGAATCCAGGAGATAAGCCAGGAGAAGAAAATCCAGGTGATGAGGACAAACCAGGAGACAAAGAGGATGATCCAGGAAACATCGAGGAGAATCCAGGCGAAGAGGACCAGGAGCCAGAGCACCAGCATACATGGGATAAGGGTGCAGTTACTAAGAAAGCATCCTTCAAGAATGATGGAGTAATTACATACACATGTACAGATGAAAAGTGTAATGAGACAAAGACAGAGAAGATTGCAAGACTCAAGTCAGCATACCTTAAGACTAAGGCCTATGTATATAACAAGAAGTCTCACAAACCAACAGTAGTAGTTAAGGACGCAAACAATAAGACTGTGGACAAGAAATACTACACTGTAACATACAGCAAGAACGTCAAGGTTGGAAAAGCAACTGCAACAATTAAGTTCAAGGGCATGTACGAGGGAACAAAGACACTTTCATTTATTATTGCTCCAAAGGGAACAAAATGTACAAAGGTTCTTGGAAAGAAGAAGTCATTGTACCTTAAGTGGTCTAAGCAGACTCCAGAAGTATCTGGATATCAGATTCAGATATCTACAAGCAAGAAGTTTAGCAAGAACACTACAAAGACTGTTACAGTTAAGGGTAGTAAGTTAACAAGCAAGACGATTACTAAGCTTAAGGCTAATAAGAAGTACTATGTAAGAATTAGAACATATAAGAGTGTTGGAAAGACAAAGTACTATTCAAGCTGGTCTGGTGTTAAGACATCAAAGACAAAGAAATAACATTTAAGAATATAGAGGCTGCTCGCTAAGTGATTGGTGGGCGGCTTCTACTATTTTATTAGAATGGTATTGCACATATCTGTTAAATGAGTTAAACTAAACTTAGTAATAATTTACACCATGCCAAAAAGTAAATGGTTACTACAATAAGGCAATATGCCTCAGAGCTCTAATCCCATCTCTTTTGAGATGGGATTATCTCGTTATAGGCTTTTATTTGGGGGAAGAATATGGAGAAAAATTTTACTTACAGATTAGGTATTGACGTTGGTATTGCTTCTGTTGGATGGGCGGCATTAGCAGTTAATTCAAATGATGAACCAGAGCACATTATTGATTTGGGAGTTCGTACATTTACAAGACCAGAAGTCCCAAAAACAGGCGAATCATTGGCAAAAGCCAGAAGAGAAGCTAGAACTTCCAGAAGACGTATTTCACGTAGAAAATATCGAGTGCAGCGTGTAAAGTATTTGTTAGAAAATGAGTCAGTTATTGACGTAAATGAGTTTGAGAAGAAATATCATCAGGTAGGATTGCCAAATGTTTATGAACTTCGATATAGAGCATTAGATGAAGAAATATCTGAAGAAAATTTGGCTCAAATAATGTTGTTTCTAGCAAAGCATAGAGGGTTTAAGTCAAATAGGAAAGCGCAGAGTAATGAAGATGATGGAAAAGTACTTGCAGCTTTAAAGGTAAGTAATGCACTTATGATAGAAAAGGGATATCGTACAGTGGGAGAAATGATATATAAGGATCCACTTTTTCATACCACTTGTCCATGGGATGACTCTGTTCAGATGCTTACACCTCGTAACACAAGTGGAAACTATTCACGTACTATGCTTCGAGATGAGTTGATAAAAGAAGTAAAACAAATTTTTGCAAAACAGCGTGAGTTTGGAAATAAATGTGCAACAACAAAAATCGAAGATGAATATTTGACAATTTTGCAAAGTCAACGTTCATTTGATGAAGGACCAGGTCCAATGGCTGGAGGAAAACGCAATCCTTATGCTATGGATGGTTTTGGTGAAAAAGTTGGAATGTGTACTTTTGAGCCCAAAGAAAAACGTGCACCCAAAGCAGCATATTCTGCTGAGCTATTTGTTGCATTAGAGAAAATCAATCATTTAAGAATAGAAGATTTATACGGAAACAAGCGTGCTATCACTGACGAAGAGCGGTTTGCAATAATAGACTTGATGTATAAAAATAAAGTTGTTAAATATTCTCAAGTAAGAAAAATCCTTTCATTGGATGATAAAGAAAATTTTTGTGGAATTCGATATAAAACAAAGGGTGAATTGACAGAAGAAGAGCTTAGAAAGAAAAAAGAAGATACTAAATTTGTACAATTATCATTTTATCACGAACTTTCGTCAATCATTGGTGCAAATCGTGATAATTGTTCGGATGATGATTTATTTGATTTGTTTGATCCTGTAGCAACCACTCTTACAAATTACAAGAGTGATTTATTCCGTGAAAAAGAATTAGAAAAACTGAATTTTACAAAGGAACAAATCAACAAGCTTTTAAATCTGGACCCTTCAGGACACATTAACTTAAGCTGTAAGGCTGTTCGAAAGATAATTCCATATCTTCTCAAAGGAATGACTTATGATAAAGCTTGTGAGAGTGCAGGATATAATTATAAAGCTGAAAACGATTCAGAGAAGCTATACATACTTAAGAGCCCAGAAATTACTGCTCAGATAAATGAAATAACTAATCCAGTTGTCAGACGTGCCATTTCTCAAACTATAAAGGTAATTAATGCTGTTATTTTGAGATATGGTTCTCCACAAGCAATTAATATAGAATTAGCTCGTGATATGTCAAAATCATTTGATGAACGTAATGAAATTAAGAAGTTGCAAGACGAAAATACAGCAAGAAATGAAAGAATTAGAAAAATAATACAGGAAGATTTTCATATAGTTAATCCTAAAGGGCAGGATATTATTAAATATCGTCTATGGGAAGAACAAAATGGATACTGTATGTACTCTGGACATACGATTCCTGCTGCAGACTTGTTTTCAGGAGCATATGAAGTTGATCATATTTTGCCATATAGTAGGACATTTAATGATTCATTTTCAAATAAGGTTTTGGTTGAGGCTGGTGAAAATCAGGAAAAGGGAAATAGAATTCCATATGAGTACTTTGGAGATGATGATACTCGTTGGAAAGAATATGAAAATCGTGTATATATGATTTATCATAATCGTGCAAAGGGAAAACGTTTAATCAAAAAACAGCTATCGTCTGAGGAAATTTGGGAGTATAAAACTCGTAGTATAAATGACACAAGATATATAGCAACTATGATTAGCTCCCTGGTGCGTAACTATTTGGCATTTGAACCATTTTATCATCCAAATAAGAAGCAACATGTGATGGCCGTAAATGGAACAATTACGGCTTACCTTAGAAAGAGATGGGGATTTGCGGCAAAAGATAGAAGTATTGATAATCATCATGCAAAAGATGCAGTAATTATTGCCTGCGTAACACCAGGAATGATTAATAAGATTTCAAAGTATGTTAAAGCAAGAGAGATAAGATATGCTAGAAATCTTTCGTTCATAGATGAGGAAACTGGAGAAATTTTTAAACCAATTGACTATACACGTAATGAATGGGACAAGATGTTTGGGACACAGATTCCAGTACCATGGGCTTGTTTCAAAAATGAAGTAGATGTAAGAATGGGGGCTGACCCACGTGAGTTTATTGAGCAACATATGGATGTTGCATGTGAGTTGGGTTATTCAGAAGACTTGCTAAATTGTGTTCGTCCGATTTTTGTGTCACGTATGCCAAATCACAAAGTAACAGGTGCTGCCCATAAAGAGACAATAAAGAGCTCAAAATATTATGATTCAGATGGCATTGCAATTGCTAAAACCAATCTTACTAATTTAAAACTTCGTAAAAACAAACAAGGTGAATATGAAATCGCTAATTACTTTGCACCAGAAAGTGATAAGTTATTATATAATGCATTGTTGGAACGATTAATTCAATTCAACGGAAAAGCAGAAAAAGCCTTTGCTGAACCTTTTTATAAGCCAAAATCAGATGGAACACAAGGTCCACTTGTAAAAAAAGTAAAAGTGATGGAGAAAATCACATCAGGTGTTCCTGTTCTTGATGGAAATGGAATAGCTTCAAACGGAGAAATGGTTCGCGTGGATGTATTTTGCGAAAACAAGAAATATTATATGGTACCTATTTATACGGCAGATGTTGTTAAGAAGATTATTCCAAATAAGGCTTGTGTTGCACATAAAGCAATGCCAGAATGGAAAGAAATGAAAGAAGAAAACTTTTTGTTTTCACTGTATCCTGGAGATTTGATATGTGTTAATAAAAAAGGAGGAATTAAGGCTACAGATAAAAGTAAAAATTCATTACTTTTGAAAGAAAATCAGTTTTTGTATTATTCGGGTATGGATATTTCAACAGCATCAATTTCAGGAAAAAGTCATGATTCAGCTTATGAATTTAGAAGCATGGGAGTTCAATCATTGATTACATTTGCAAAATGTGAAGTCGATATGTTAGGAAGTATATCTCTTGTAAAAAGGCAGAAGAGACAGTTATTTGAGGGGTAGAATATGCAGTTTCGTAATATTTGTAAAAAGCAAGCAAAAACATACATTTTTCGGCAGTTAATTTCCAGCACTTTTCGGCAGTCAAAAACCAGCACTTTCATAACCGCTTATATATCCCGGGGATTGCTCCCCGGGTTTTGTATTTCTATT
>JAXJPW010000024.1:0-2543 GCA_036311465.1 Agathobacter sp. | reverse complement strand
GGATTAAATGCTAGCGTAAAATTTTATTCGGATTAAATGAAAAGAGGACACCACTTTGTGATAAAGTATTTATGGCTTGCAACCAAATACACACAAAGGAAGGTGTCCTCTATGATTAACAGTATAAGATATTTTGAAGAAGAATGCATCAACAGATTTGAAAAATTGGAAGATGATTTCATGAAAGAGCCTCAAAAACTGGCAGAGTATGTCCTTGGTCTCACAGAAGAACTGCACAACTTAGGACTTAGAATGATACAGGAATCTCTGGAAGAAATGAATGGAATGCTCCAGAAAAGCCAGAAACGTCTACAACACTGGGTGGTAGAATCTCACGAAACAAAGCAGCTGATCACCTCATTAGGAACTGTCACATTTGAAAAGACTTTATTCAAAAATAAAGAGACAGGTGAATGTGAATATCTGCTTGACCGGATTTTAGGATTAGAAAAGCATGAACGCATTAGTGAAGATGCTCTTGCACGAATGCTTAAAGAAGCAGTTCAGAGCTCATACAGACGAGGTGGAGAAGAAACAAGTCTGACAACAGACGTTAATAAGCAGACGGTCAAAAATAAGATTCATGCATTGGAATTTCCCCGAAATGAGGAAAAGCCGGAAAAGAAAAAAGAAGTAGAATACCTGTATATTGAGGCAGACGAAGATCATGTATCGTTGCAGTTCCGTGAGAAAAAAGGAGATTTGGTGGAAAATGAAAATCATCAGAAAAACAACTGCTTAATTACAAAACTCGTTTATGTTCATGAGGGAATTGAAAAAGAAGCACCAAAGAGTAATCGCCACAAACTTGTGAATCCCTATTATTTTTGTGGAACCAGTTATGGAGAAGAAAATGCAGAGTTTTGGGATGAAGTTTATGAATATATCAATAATCACTATGACCTCGATAAAGTAAAGAAAATTTATTTGAATGCAGATGGTGGCGGATGGATTAAGTCGGGCATGAGAAGGATAGCCGATATCACATATGTACTAGATGAATTTCACATTGAAAAATATCTGACAAAGCTGACGAGTCATATGAAAGACAGCCGGGAAGATGCAGCGGATGAGTTAAGGACTGCAATACGAAGCAAGACAAAGAAAGATTTTGAAGAAACCGTGGAACGTTTGGAGAGTTGTCTGGAAAATGAGACAGGAATGAAGCGGATTGCAGATGCAAAGGAATATATCCTTTCAAACTGGACAGCCGCAAAACTAAGATTAAGACATCAAGATGGCGTAACAGGAAGCAGTACAGAAGGTCATGTGAGCCACGTATTGTCAAGCAGGATGAGCTCGAGACCGATGGGCTGGAGTATAAAGGGTGCAACAAAAGTGGCAAAGCTAAGGGCGTATGCTCTTAACGGTGGAGATATGTTAGAACTGGTAAGATATCAAAAAAGAGAATTACCGAAAGCTATAGGCGCAGAATACGATATTTTAAGCAGTGCAGAAATCCTTCAATCGGAAAAAAGCAGACACGGAGAGTTGGGAAAGTATGTAGACAGTATGAGCCATAGCATTTCGCTTCAAAACAAAAAAATAGTGTACTTCAATTCGCATATTTGGGGATTATAGAAGGTACACATGAAATGTGAGAAAGAGGCTTATTCCTCTTAATTACAAAGAAGACCAGAGACTTTCAGTTGTCAAGGACAACGCCGTAAACGGTGCAGAGCATCCTTGACAACTGAAAGCCTCTGGTCAAAAGCACAGCCAAGAGGAATAAGTCGGAGTCTGCCCAGAAAGAAAGCTGGGCTTGCTTTGTATACCAAAAAGATGTATATTAAACCCACAAGTCATTGTCTGATACTTTATCAGTACATCATGGGTGAACTCTACACCATTATTTCCGAAGGTAAATTTACGCAATCTTGATTACACAAACTTGTTGACAATAATAACACAAAATGATAACTTAGTTATGTACTTAATGTTTATGGTCATATTGGTAATCAGATTATGGGGAGTATAATTTAGATATCTAATCATAGTTGTTCCTACACATTAACGACTATTTTTGTTCAAGAACACACACCTCAATCGTGAACTTGAATTTTACTCAATCTGACTCACCAGGATATGACAATAATACGGAGAGATAACTTAGGTTATCATCTCCGTTTTCTTTTTTTGTATTATTAAATTCTATACCATGAACTTCTTAATAACTTCTTTAATTCCGCCACCCTCATCTGATAATCTAATTGTAAATGGCTTTGACAAATCAAGGGAAAAAATTCCAATTGCGGATTTTCCATCAATCTCCATTCTATCACCAATTACTGTCACATCAGAATCATAGTGAGAAACCATGTTAAGATATGAACATACCTTTTGAATATTATTAAGACAGATTCTAACATCTTCCATAATAGCAACACCTCCTGAAAATTACACCCAATTACACTAATATGTTACTTTTTTCCTAAATCACATTATATCAAATTAGTTTTTGGTTGTAAAGTTTTTATAGTACCTTTTGCCCATTTATTCTTTGTAATAACATCTTCCGCCACAACCTTTTTTAAATATTGCAG
>JAXJPW010000023.1:0-2720 GCA_036311465.1 Agathobacter sp. | reverse complement strand
GGCAAAATCATGGAAGCCCATATCAGCCAGCCAGCCGCCGCCCCAGGTCCAGTGACCGGTAACAGGGTAAACCACCAGGCACAGCAACGCGCTGATAATCAGATAAGCGGAGAACTTGGTACGCTCTGCCAGAGCACCGGAAAGGATGGTGGCGGAGGTTGCACAGAACACAGTCTGGAAAATCAGATAGGCAAAGGCAGGATAACCGGCATCCTCACCTACATCCCAGTGCTGGAAGAAGAAATCCGGGGTACCGATGAAGCCTCCAATAGTATCACCAAACATCAGGCTGAAGCCTACAACCCAGAAAAAGATGGAACCAAGTGCCAAATCAGAGAAGTTCTTCATGGCAATATTACCGGCGTTCTTTGCCCTGGTCAAACCGCTCTCGACCATGGCAAAACCAGGCTGCATAAAGAATACCAGACAGGCGCCAAAGATCACCCACAGGGTATCTACAGAAGAATAACGGCCAGGATCGTCAGCTGCCAAGGCGATGGATGGCACCATCGCGGTCACAAACGCCGCCGCTCCCGTTATAGAAGCTCTAATGCTTTTCATTAGAATCAAATCCTTTCAACTCATTTTTTTCAAACAAAAAATGCCTAAACATGAATCTAGCTAAAATTCATATTTAGACACCGTTGTCTGCTTGAAGATATATTTTATTATTCCTCCGGAGGGGCCTGCAGTACCTCGCTCCTAAGATGTACTTAGAATACCACTCTAAAAAAAGAATGTCAATAGTTTTTCTATAATTTCTATAATGTATACATAATACTATCTATGCTTAAAAATTATATAACAAATTTTAACTTTCAGCCGTGACTATTTGTTACCGTGAGCATATAGTTAAAGCAGTTTGTTAGTTTGTGGACTCTATTCAGAGATTATAAAGGATGATATATCTAATATTTTTCATTTCTTCGATTACAATAGTATAAATTTGATTTTTCTGTTTTTTTGTCTGTTATAATAGTATAGGCTATGTCACAACAAACAGTTGATAAATAGCCATTTTTATAGGGGAGTATCAGAACTCCCCTACAAACTGTTATTTGCAGTTATCTATACTCATTTGGAATTTCGATATGAAGTGTCTCACACAATAACTTCACATCATGTGCATCATTTTCATCAAACTCGTATCCCAGATGGAACATTACTTGACTATATGGTTCAATACAGGAAACCTCTATTTCCTCAATTCTTCCTTTACCCGAAAAAGTTTCTACCGGAAAACAATCCCCATCATAAAGAATTTCACCTTCGTCCGTATATTCAAAACAATGCAAATCAATAATTCTGTTTTTCAAATCTTCCCATACAGTATGGTTCAATGTTGTATATTCCATCTTAATCTCATAAAAGCCATTAGCTTTCATTATTTCTATAAAGTTCTGATAATCGTTCTTTTCTACAAAAATGTCAATATCATTATGGGCTCTTGACTGATATCCAAGAAGAGCATCTACACCCCAGCCACCATCAAGAAAGACTTTAATCTCCGCATCTATTGCAAATTGAAGAATCTGTTTTACATCTGTTATATTGACCATCTTATCATCTCCACAAATTCTAATTAGGCGACCAGAGGAACTGCTGGTCTGTTTGATAAATCTCTGCATTTAGCAGTTTTCAATGTTGCCAAAACGAAAGTTAAGAAGATGTTCCTTTTCTCCATGTCGCTTTCTTTGGCGTAATTTACAAGGTTATTCCACACAAGATAGTTGTTCAGATACTTGGTAGAAACACCGTTAAAGCCACGCATAAACCTCTTTAGCTGGCTATGGTAGCTATTGATATGTTGGATATTATAAATGCCTTTCTTGGCTTTGCCAGTCTTTAACTGCACAAGGTCAATGCCATTGGCATTTGTAAATCTCACATAGGAGTTCATCTTGTCCGTAACAAGAGTGGAATTGGTCTTAATCCTACCATCATAAATATGATGTAAATCTCTTGTAGAAACTCTACCAGTATTCGTAATCTTGGAGATAGACAAGCCATTCCTATTAACCGCACAAGGAACACATACCTTTTCTTGGGACAAGCCTCTGATATGTGTAGAATGACCACGCTTATGAGCCTTGCGTGGCATAGCAAATGTCTTACTCTTGCTATGATTGCCCTTGTACGAGATGGCGAAAAAAGTTTCGTCAGCCTCAATAATGCCGTCAAGGGTAACATCGTCTGCCATATTCTGAAGTGCATCCAAAATCTTGTGTCTCCAAAGGAATGCGGTGTTTCTGTGAATCCCACAAGCAACAGCAGTCTTACGAATGGATAAGCCATTCATCATACAATCAATGTACTGCTCCCACACGGACAAGTCTTTTCTTGTACCAGACACAATGGAGTTCGTAGCAATCACGAAGGACTTGCCACAATCCTTACATACATATCGCTGTGTGCCATCTTTACGATGACCATTGCGAACCACATGGATACAGCCACAAAGAGGGCATACACGACCATTTGCAAAGCGTTCCTTTGCTACGAAATCTTCAATATTCAAAGACTTTACAAAGGCAGGACTTAAAAGCATTGTTTTAAGGCTTTCCTGCTCTGCGACAGTCAACTTACCGATAATATCTAATGCGTCTTTGATAGTAGGCATATCCAATTACCTCCTTCGGTGGTACTGTTTCTTACTATTATTATACGCTATTTCTCGTCAAAAATCAACCATTTGTTGTGACAGAGCCATAGTATAAAAG
>JAXJPW010000022.1:0-31434 GCA_036311465.1 Agathobacter sp. | reverse complement strand
TATGCAGAGGTATCGAAGTGGTCATAACGAGGCGGTCTTGAAAACCGTTTGTCCGCAAGGGCGCGTGGGTTCGAATCCCACCCTCTGCGTTAAGCATCTAAGCAATTAGATGCTTTTTTCTTTATCTAAAAGTATAAATTTAAGGCGATAAGAAGGAGATAACAATGAAAAGAATTGCAGTTACTTATGATGATGGACAGGTTTTTCAGCATTTTGGAAGAACTGAACAGTTTAAGGTATTTGAGGTAGAAGACAATAAAATAGTGTCAAGCAAGGTTATCAGCTCTAATGGTGAGGGGCATGGTGCGTTAGCCGGAGTTCTTGCTAATAACACAATTGATGTATTAATCTGTGGTGGAATTGGTGGTGGAGCCCAGGCTGCACTTGATGAGGCTGGTATTGAGGTGTGCGCTGGAGCGTCAGGAGACGTAGATGAAGTAGTTGAAAGCTTTTTAAAGGGTGAGCTTGTAAATACAGGTGTTAACTGTAATCATCACGGTGAAGGACATTCCTGTGGAGATCATGAGGGAGAACATCATTGTGGTGGAGGATGTCACGGATGTGGTCCAAAGATGGAAGGAAAGAATGTAGGTAAGACTTTAAAGGTACATTATAGAGGTACATTTAATGATGGAACTCAGTTTGATGCTTCATATGATAGAGGTGAGCCTCTTGAATTTGTATGTGGAGCAGGAATGATGATTTTAGGCTTTGATAAGGCTGTAGCTGACATGGAGGTTGGAGAGAAGAAGAGTATTCATCTTATGCCAGAAGAAGCTTATGGAATGCCTGATCCAAGAGCTATATTTACAGTTGATTTCACAGATCTTGAAGGTGCTGAGGGATTAGAAGTTGGAGAATCAGTAGTATTAGCCAATGAGTATGGACAGCCTTTCCAGGTAAAGGTTATGGCTAAAACAGACGTGAATATTACTTTTGATGCTAACCATGAGATGGCTGGAAAAGAGCTTAATTTTGATATTGAGCTTGTAGAAGTTGTATAGGTTATTGTATAGGTTATTGTATAGGTTAGAAGAGTGATTTATGGATATTAATAGAATAATTATGAGCATATTTGCCCTTGGTGCAATCGTAGGCGGAATTGATTTTATTTTTGGAAGTAAACATGAATATGGAAAACAGTTTGAGAGCGCCATCAGGATGATGGCGCCTACTGCGTTTAACATGGTGGGAATTGTATGCCTTACTCCTGCTATTGCTCTTGTCCTAAAAACAGTAATCGCACCTGTATTTATAAGACTTGGAATTGACCCGGCTATGGCGGGAGGTGTTCTCGCTCTTGACATGGGAGGATATCCTTTGGCTATGGAATTGGCCAGTGATAGAGTGATTGGGCGATATTCAGGTATTCTTGTGGGTTGCATTTTTGGATGCACTTTGGTGTTTGCAATTCCATTTGGAATGGGTGTGATTAAGAAGGAAACCCAGAAGAATTTTCTTCAGGGCCTTATTATTGGTCTTATTGCGATGCCAGCTGGTCTTATTGCAGGAGGTTGCGCGATGGGAATGAACGTCGTTCAACTTTTGTTTCAGACCCTTCCAGTTATTATTTGTTCTTTGCTGCTTATTTTTGGATTAATAAGGATCCCCAATAAGATTGTAAGAGGCTTTCAGTTATTTGCAAATGGTTTGAAATATGTAATCAGGTTTGGACTGGTTATTGCTGCAGTATTTTATTTGTTTGATTTCAAGACGCAATATTTGTATTCTATAACTGAGGGTATGAGTATTGTTGTAAATATTACCCTTGTATTACTGGGAAGTCTGCCTTTTGCAACTATTTTGCAAAATATTCTTGGAAAGCCGCTAAAGGCTTTGGGAAAGACTATTCATATTCAGGAAAAAGGTTGTGTGGCTCTTCTAATTGCGCTTGTAAGCTCTGTGCCTGTTTTTACTATGCTTGATAAGATGGATAGAAGAAGCTGTATTGTCGTAAGTGCATTTACAATTGATGCGGCAGCCATACTTGGAGCACATCTTGCCTACACTGCAGCGAATGAGGCTTCTATGACAGGACCGTTATTGTGTTGTAAAGCTGTTGCAGGAATAGTAGCTGTAATTATTGCATTGGTCTATAGCAAAAAATCGTAAGCTTATGGACATTTTGAATGCTGTTTTAAATGCTTATATGGTTGTTATATATAGATGAGGAGGAGATATATGAATTATTTTGTAGAGGGAATACAGGGGGCTGGAAAATCAACAATGGTAAGACAGCTTCTAAAGGAGAATCCGGAATATAAGCTTTATATGGAGGGGGACTATTCTCCGGTAGAACTGGCGTGGAATGCATATATGACTACGGCTGAATATAAGGATATGCTGGAAAAATACAGTCAGATTCGAAATGAGATAATTGCCAAAACTGTAGAAGAAAATGGTAGAAAGGTAGTTGCCTATACACAGATTATTACTGATATTTCAGGATTCCATAAGGATCTGGAGAGGTATGAAATATACAATGGTAATATTTCCAGGGAAGAATTTCAGGATATAGTTCTAAAAAGATTTGCTGCCTGGCAGGGAAATAAGGAGATATTTGAGTGCTCACTTTTTCAGAATATTATAGAGAATCAGATATTGTTCTATGAGATGTCGGACGAGGAAATAGTGGCCTTCTATCACAAGGTAAAGCAGGCCTTATCGGGCAAGGAATTTACTATTTATTATATTGAAGTTGATGATGTCAGGAAAGCCGAAGAGACTATTCGCAGGGAAAGAAGTGACGAACAGGGGAATGAATTATGGTTTCCAATAATGATTGCATATCTGGAGAACTCTCCTTATGCCCAAAAGCATCAACTAAAAGGTATGGATGGTCTTGTAGAACACCTTGAGCACAGATGTGCTTTGGAGAAAAGAATAATTTATGAAGTGTTTAGAAACAAAACTGATTTTATTAGAAGAAAGTTATAGTATTTCCATTGTTTACGTATAATATATATTGTAGAATATGACCCTGTGAGAAAGTATTGGAATATATCGTGAATTTATATATGGATTGGGATAGCTAAAATCAACAAATACTAGAAATAGAGGCAGGAAAATATGGTTGAAATTAAGTTGAAAGCTATGACAGATCAGATGTATCATGACTTTTTCAAGGAATATGAGAATGACAAGGCTTTATTTAAAAGCGAAGAGGAATACAGTAAGTATACCTATAGTAGAGAAAAGGTAGATTCTTATATAAAAAGAGTGAAGGTGCACAACAGAATCCCCTTAGCCATTATGAAGGGTGACCAGATTGTGGGAGAAATTCTTTTTAAGGATATTATTCAGAGGAAATGTGCATCCTTTTCAATTGTTTTGAAGAATTCAAAATATATTAATCAGGGAATTGGAACACAGGCAGAAAAGCTTGCAATTGAGTATGGATTCAGGGAGCTTGAATTGAGGGCTATATGTGTTGATACCCTGGCCACTAATACCAGAAGTCAGCATGTTTTGGAGAAAAACGGCTTTAGGCTTGTGAGGGTAGAGGACGGTTACAAGTATTATTGCATTGAAAGATATATGTTTGAGTATTAAATTAGACGCAGGTTTATGCCTGCGTCTTTTTTTTGTCTTTTGGCCTTTTTAGTCTAATTCAGAATAATTTATGATTTGGCAACAACTGTACTTGCTCCCTGCATAAGACATGGAAGAGTAGTATAGCTTTGTATTAAAAGGTTAGGGTTTTCCAGCTTTCTTATCATCATCTCTCCAGCCTGAACTCCCAAATCAAATACATCGATGTTAATAACTGTTGGAACAGGATAAACAAGACTGGTATAAGGATACTGGTCAAATCCGAGAAATGCAATGTCTTCCGGGATGGATAGGCCTGCTTCGAAAAGGGCTCTCATTATACTGGATGCCATTGCACTGTTTTCGCAGATTACTGCCTGAGGGCACTTTAGTCCGTTTTCATTTCTGTGAGTTTTCAAATTGTTGCGTGTTATCTCATATGCGTTCTGCTGATTTGGATTAGTATACCAGATATTATCTTTTGGTATATGAATACCGCTGTTTAACATCTTTTTTCTAAAACCCTTTAAGCGCTGGGCGCAGATACCATTCTTTTCTTTTCCGCAGATAAATACAACATCCTTATAATTGCATTCCACCATATGGGCAGCGGCATATTCTCCCTCAAGCACGTGATTGATGTCTATCCAGCATAAATTGTCACTGTATTCGGGACAACCGATTACTATATGGGGAAAACCTGTTGATGAAATTTCCTGGGCAAGCTGTTCGTTAACTGAGGAACCGTGGATAATTATTCCGTCTGCGCCTCCCCTTGTTATTTCATTATGTGCTCTCTCTCCAGGGTAGGCTTCTTCGGAGGTATCTACTAGGGAAAGTGCAAAATTTTTCTTACTTAATGCCTTATGAACTCCGCACATTATGTCGAACATGTGTGGGTTCTGATAGGCAGAGTTCTTGGCCAGATTGGTAAGGTAAATTATGTTTTTGGTAGACCTTCTGGCAAAGCTTACAGCCCTTGAATTGGGGGTGTAATTCAGTTCTTTAATTGCCTGTTTGACACGCTCTACGGTGGCTGGAGAAATAGAGCTGCGGTTGTTTAATACTTTGGAAACAGTGGATTTTGATACCCCTGCCAGGCGGGCTACATCATTAATAGTGGAAGCCATTTTGAATCTCCTTTACAGATAATTTATGAAAATAAAAGTAAACAATTTTAGGAAACAGATGTAGCGGTTTCCTAACAAAACCAATGGTCTATATTGTTAAAACGTTGACTGTTAAGCCTTTTAAAACATATTATACAAGTGTAAAGCAAATATGCAAGTGCAAAATAGTATGAAACTTTAAGGAAACAAGTTTCCTAATATGTTATTAAAAAGGAGGATAATATGAAGAAAAAAATTTTAGCAACATTTTTAACAATGGCAATGGTTATAAGCTGTGTAGCCGGATGCGGAAGCAGTGATTCAAAGGATTCTCAGGCAAAGGGCTCACAAAAGGATGGGGCGCAGAATGGAGATTCACAGAAAGAGACTACTTCAGCAAATGATGCAATCGCCAATCTAAAGGCGGCCACAGAGGGGACTGTTAAGCTTACCCTTTGGTGTGATGAGACACCTGAGTACCAGGAGACAATGAAGAAAATAGTAGATAATTTCAAGAATGAGTACAGCGATATTGATTTTGACATAACAATTGGTTCCGAATCAGTTGTTAATACCAAGGAGGATGTACTTTCTGATCCTGAGGCTGCAGCAGATGTTTTTGTTATGGCAGATGATCAGCTCAAGGAACTTGTTGATGCTGGTGCACTTCAATGTGTCGACACAACCTATACATATAACCCAAGAGAAACCAACGAAGCAATCACAGTTGATGCGGCTTCAATTGATGGCAAGCTGTACGCATATCCAATGACTGCGTCAAATGGTTATTTCTTATTCTATAACAAGAATCTGCTTTCTGAAGAAGATGTTGCTTCCTGGGATAATCTTCTTGCAGCAGCTGAGAAGCAGGGTAAGACAGTTGGTATGGAAGTGTCCGGTGCATGGTATATGTATGGATTTTTCGCTGGAGCAGGTCTTGAGATGCAGCTTGGTGATGACGGCAAGAACGTATGTAACTGGAATGCAACAGACACTAAGTATACAGGAGCGGACGTTGCAACTTCCATTACAGAGTTATGTAAGAAGAAGGCACTTGTTAACTGCGCAAATGACGAAATGCAGGCTTTTGCAAAGGACCAGAAAATGATTGCTGCAGTAAATGGAACCTGGTCTACTTCAGTATTTATGGAAGCATATGGTGATGGATATGCAGCAACAAAGCTTCCTACATTTACAGTTAAAGGTGATCAGGTTCAGATGGGATCCTTTGCAGGCTTTAAGCTTGTAGGTGTTAACTCTTATTCTAAGGTTCCAGGTTGGGCAACTCTTCTTGCTGAGTACATTACAAGTGAGCAGAGTCAGCTTGCAATTGGCCTTGCAACTGGTGAGAGTCCAGCAAACATCAATGCTGCAAATACTGATGATATTAAGAGTCTTCCAGCTCTTGAGGCCCTCAGCAAGCAGTCAGAGTTTGCACATGTACAGCGTGTTGCAGGAACATACTGGGATCCAGCAGGAACACTTGGAAAGAAACTGGTAGAAGGTGATTACAAGGATGTTCAGGCACTTTTAGATGAAGCTGTGGAAGGAATTACCCAGTAAAATTTTAGGAAAAGGGTAGGATTATGAAAAAGTTTTTTACTGATTTGGGAGACGCAATTAAATATGGAGATAGATGGACCAGACTCTCACTGCTCATTATGGGAAGTGGATATGCAGGTCATGGTCAGCTGGGAAAAGGAATACTAATGACGCTGATTCAGCTTGGATTCTTTCTTTTTACAGGCAGAGTATCCATACAGTACATATGTAAGCTTAACACTTTGGGTACAGTGCAACGAGAGGAATTTATGGATCCGGCTACTCTTACCAAGACAGTAAATGATTATGATAATTCTCTGCTTATTCTTTTATTTGGTCTTATTGGAATACTGCTCATTGTTGCCTTTGTAGTCTTATACTTAGGCAACATAAGAGCCGCATACAGGCTTCAAAAGAATAAAGAAGAAGGGAAGCATATCAATACTTTTCGGGAAGATTTAAGAGAGCTGGCCAATGGTAAGCTTCATATAACATTGCTCACGCTACCAGCTCTTGGTGTGATTTTAGTTAATGTGATTCCTATTATTTTCATGGTTTGTGTTGCGTTTACTAATTATGATGGCGACCATATGCCGCCTACTTATCTGTTTACATGGGTTGGATTTGAGAATTTTACCAATTTATTTACTTCCAATAATACAATTACTTTTGGCTATGTATTTGTCAGAGTATTGGTATGGACCCTGATTTGGGCACTTGTTGCAACCTTTTCAACTTATATTGGTGGAATTCTTCTTGCAAAGCTTATTAATGATAAGCAGGTTAAGCTCAAGAAAATGTGGCGTACATTTTTTGTTGTTACTATTGCAATTCCACAATTTGTAACACTGCTGCTAATTGGAAAAATGTTTAGCGATTACGGAATTGTCAACAGTATCTGTGAGAAAATTGGTCTTGTAGGATTTCTGCAGGACCTTGGGCTAATCAGTAAGGGCATGAGGTACATTCCTTTCCTCTCCAAACCGGGATGGGCTCATGTCATGATTATCCTGATTAATCTCTGGGTTGGTATTCCTTTCCAGATGCTTAGCGCAACAGGAATTCTTCTTAATATTCCTGAGGAACAGCTGGAGAGTGCCAGAATAGATGGGGCTTCTGAGTTCCAAATTTTCAGAAAAATAACAATGCCATATATTCTGTTTGTTACCGGTCCGAGTCTGATAACGGCACTTATTGCCAACATCAATAACTTTAATGTTATCTATTTGCTGACCACAGATTATGTAACTCCTAATCTGAAGTTTGCCAATTCAAGCTCCAAGGAGGTTGATCTTCTGATAACGTGGCTTTTCACACTTACTAACAGTGATTCTGACTACAAGATGGCATCCGTAATAGGTATTATAGTATTTCTTATCTGTGCAAGCCTTACAATAATAAGCTTTAGGCGTATGTTAGCAGGTAATCGCGAGGAGGAGTTTCAATAATGAAAAGCAAAATAAAAATGATAGGCAAGCATGTGCTCCTTGCAGTACTTTCAATAATTTGGCTTATACCAATTGTATGGCTGCTGGCTACATCCTTTAGTGCCTATAAGGGAATTAATACAATGCACTTTTTCCCAACAGAATGGTCACTGGATAATTATGCTCAGATTTTTTTCAGACCGGATACAGTTGTGAATTTCCCGGCATGTTTTAGAAATTCCTTTATTATAGGGGCATGTACCTGTCTTATTTCAACATGCTTTGTGCTTATGGTTGCTTACACCATGAGCTGTACACGCTTTAGGGGCAGGAAGCAGCTTATGAGTTTTTCGGTAGTTCTTGGAATGTTCCCAGGTGTTTTGTCAATGATAGCCGTATATTTTGTGATGAAGCTTATTGGACTGACAGACAGTATTTTTGGACTGATTATTGTATATTCAGCCGGTTCGGGACTGGGCTTTTTAATCTGCAAGGGCTTTTTTGACACAATTCCGGCTTCCCTTAGAGAGTCGGCCAAGCTGGAGGGGGCTTCTCAGCTTACAGTTTTTACCAGAATTGTAATTCCGTTGTCCAAGCCAATTATTGTGTATACAGTTATCAACTCATTTCTGGCGCCATGGATGGATTTTGTTATGGCTAATCTTATGATTCGCTCCAAGAATCCTACAGACTGGACTGTTGCAATGGGACTCTACAAGCTGGTTGAGAAATCCCTTGTGGGAAAATATTTCTCTGTGTTCTGTGCAGGCGGTATTATTGTAGCAATTCCAATCTCAGTGCTCTTTGTTATCATGCAGCGCTTCTATGTTGAGGGAATTACCGGAGGAGCAGTCAAGGGCTAAATTGGATTTGCCAGGATGAAAACAAAGAAAGAAATTAAGAAAAAAGGATAGTTTTTATGAAAAAAGAGGCAATATTGCATATTCCTCTATCACAATATGCTTATTCAGAAAATGAGCATCGACTGGCCATTCGAATTAGAACAGCCAGGGACGATATTAGAGAATGTGCACTTTTTTTTGGGGACCGTTGTTTCCCAGGAGAAAAAATAGAAGTAACAAAACTGCCCATGAAAGTGGTGGGATCAGATCAGATATATGATTATTTTGAGACTATAATAGATACGGATTATACAAGAGTCTGCTATTATTTTGAGCTTAGGGATGATTCCCAAAGCATGTATTATTGCGAGAGAGGATTAGTTGATGACATAGATGTGTCCAGAACAGAGTACTTTCAGTTTCCATTTATTAGAAGAGAGGAAATATGCAGGATTCCAGAATGGGCTAAAGACATGGTTATGTATCACATTTTCCCGGACAGCTTTGCCTCTGGGAAAAGAACTCTGGCAAATAAACCTGTAGAATGCAGGATACCTAGGGTAGGTGGAGGGATTTCTGAGTCGGTAACAAGACTGGGAGGAACTCTTGAGGGAGTAATTCAAAATGTTGATTACCTGGCAGAAATGGGAATTAACTGTATATATCTTAATCCTGTTTTTGCAGCTAATTCATATCATAAGTATGACACAATTGATTATTTTGACATTGACCCATGCTTTGGAACCAAAGGGGAAATGATAAAACTGGTAAACATCTGCCATGAACATGGAATCCGGGTGATTTTTGACGGGGTGTTTAATCACTGTGGCCCAGATTTTTTCGCATTTGCAGATGTGCTTAAGAAAGGCAGGGAGTCAAAGTATTTTGACTGGTTTTATGATTTGCCCGACAAGGTTGAATATGCAGACCCGCCAAATTATGCAGCTTTTGCCTATGTTAAGGAGATGCCCAAGCTTAATACCTCTAATCCCGAACTGGAGGAATACCTTATCAGGGTGGGAACCTATTGGATTCAGGAGGTAGGAATAGATGGCTGGCGACTTGACGTGGCCAATGAAATTAATCATGATTTCTGGCGTCATTTCAAGGCGGCTATTAGAAAGGTTAAGCCTGACGCTCTTATGATAGGAGAAATATGGGAGGATTCCTGGATATGGTTAATGGGAGACCAGATGGATTCCACCATGAATTACAGATTTACTTATCTGTGTACGGATTTTTTTGCAAAGCAGTCAATGAGTGTTTCGGATTTTGACCAGTCCATGCAGAAGATGATATGCAGATACCCTACACAGGTATCTCTTGCCCAGATGAATTTTCTGGATTCGCATGATGTTCCCCGTTTCCTTAGTTACTGCAATGGGGACAGGGGCAGAATGCGTCTTGCCTTTTTCTATCTCTTTATGGGATATGGCGTACCGTCTGTTTTCTACGGTGATGAACATTATCTGTCTGGTGTAACAGAAGCTGAATATCGTCAGGCAATGCCATGGGACAATGAAGATAATGCCTATGAGGATTTCAAGTGCTGGATAAAGCTTCGCAATACTAATTCCTGTCTGAGAAATGGTTCCTATAGTGGAGTTTATGTGGATGATGACAATAGAATCTATGCTTTTTGCCGGGAAAATGAGAAGCAGCGTGCCCTTATTGTAATGAACAATTCTGATAAGGAATACAAGGTTTCGCAGCAATTATCTGAGGCTGTGGCAGAATATTGTATCAGTATAGAAGCTGGTACTGTAATAGAACCTTATGGATACATGTTTGAAGTTCTAAGCAAATAAATTAAAGAAAAGAAGTCTCTTTGAGGAGGATTATACCTCAGCTGGAGACTTCTTTTTTGAGCATTTAGGGGAAAATGCAGAATGGCCGGAAGAATTTCCATTTAAGGATTATTTAATAATTAGTCAAGTATAGTATAATCAAGAACAGGAGATTGGAGGAAAAACACATGGTTCTAGATATCCTAAAGCGGGATTTAAAGAGAAAGAAAACAATGAATATAATAATTCTCCTTTTTGTTATTCTTTCCACAATGTTTGTAGCAAGTAGTGTTAACAACATCATTACTGTAGCAACAGGAACTGACTATTTTTTTGAAAAAGCAAAACTTGGGGATTACATGATTCTCACAAATGGAGATTATGGAAGGGAAGACCTTAAGCTGGAAGAAAAAGAAAGCGTTGAATCCTATAGACAGGAGGACATAATTTATGCGTCAGCTGAGAAGATTAAATTCAAGGGGGAAAAGATAGAAGCCAAGAATGTTAATCTTCTTCAGAGTCTTGAGGATTCAAAAATGAACTTTTTTAACGAAAATAATGAAATTGTTAAAACGGTTTCCAGTGGAAAAGTTTATATTACTTCAAGAGTAATGAAGAATAATGGCATTGAGGTTGGAGATAAGATTACTATTGAAGCCGGAAATGCTAAGAAGGAGTTTGAAGTCGCAGGAAGATTAAAGGATGCTCTGTTTGGTTCGGAGATTATGGGAAATGCCAGATTCCTTATGAGCAGAGAAGATTTTGAGTTTTTTAATGAGGATGAAGTGGCCAAAAACCAGTATGGAGGACGCGTTTATTACGTAGAGACCTCTGATCCTGATTTGCTTACAGCGGAGCTTTCAGAGACAAGAGGATTGGCATTTAATGACGGAATTGCACTTGTAAAGAGCAGCTATATGATGGATATGGTAGTGGCTGGAATCCTTATGGTATTAAGCATTTGCCTTATTCTTGTATCCTTTGTGGTATTAAAGTTTACAATTACCTTTACTCTCAATGAAGAGTTTAGAGAGATTGGTGTAATGAAGGCAATAGGAATCAGGGATCTAAAGATTAGAAGCCTTTATGTAATAAAGTATCTGGCTATTGCTCTGGCAGGAGCTGTAGTTGGATTTGGAGCAAGTATTCCATTTTCAGAGGTTACTATTAAGTCAGTAAGTGACAATATGGTATTGGGAAATAATTTGGGAATAGGACTTTATATAATAAGTTCAATAGTACTTGTACTGATAATAGCAGCATATGCTTTTTTCTGTACAAGAAAAATTAAGAAGCTGTCTCCACTTGATGCAATTAGAAACGGACAGACAGGAGAGCGATTTAAGAAAAAATCAAAGCTTAGAATAGGAAGGAGTAAATCAAAAACAACATCCTTTCTGGCACTTAATGATGTGCTGAGCAGTCCAAGAAGATATATCACAATTATGGTTGCATTTATTATTTGTTCTCTTTTAGTTTTCATGCTGATAAATGTGTCTGAGACAATGAAGAGTGACAGTCTGATTACTACTTTTAGCAAGAGAAGCGATGCTTATTATGTCAATGTTAAAGCCAGTATGGAATGCATGACAGGAAAAGGAAATGGAAGCATTGAACGTGAAATTGACCGATTAGAGAAGCTTCTTAAGTACAATGGTATTGAGGCAGAGGGAAGCATTGATGTTCAGTATAAGTATAAACTGGTAGCAAATGGAGAGGAATATATGGTCAGCTGTCAGAAGGGAATTAATTCCAGGGCAGATGAATATGAGTACTATGAAGGAACAGCTCCACAGAATGCTAATGAGATTGCAATAACAAATGTTATGTCCGAGAAGCTTGGGGTTTCAATAGGGGATACAGTTGAGATTACAATTAACGGAAAGACACAGGAGTATCTTGTAACAGCATATTTCCAGAGCATGAATCTTCTGGGAAAAGTAATAAGATTACATGAGGATGTTGAAACTGATTTGGCAGACAGCTCTTCAATGCTGGCCTTCCAGTTTGACTTTAAGGATAATCCTTCCCAGAAGGTTATTGATGAACGAGTTGAAAAGATGAAAGAAATCTTTGGAGATGATGAAGTATTTAATGCAGCAGGATACTCTGAGGATTGCGTAGGAGTAGCCGATTCCATAGATGCACTGAAGTACCTTTTGCTCGCAATTACAATTATTGTAATTATTCTCGTGACTGTACTTATGGAAAGATCCTTCATCTCAGAGGAAAAGGGAGAGATTGCCATTCTTAAGGCAGTGGGATTTAGCAATGGTGCTATTATCAGATGGCATATGAAGAGATTTATTATGGTTGGAATTGTATCAGTGCTTATCGCCGTAGCAATTTCAGTGCCAATGACTTCTGTTTGCTTTAACCCGGTATTTGGAATTATGGGAATGAAGACAATTTCTTATCACTATAATCTGTTACAGGTATTTTTGATATACCCTGCAATTATTATCGCAGTAACAATAATTTCTGCAGTACTTACTGCACTTTATACAAGACATATTTCAAGTTCAGATACATCAAGTATTGAGTAAGATAAAAGGAGAAAAATCATGGCAAATATTTTAGAAGTAAGAGATCTTTGCAAGACATATATAGTAGATAAAATGCAGAACAATGTTCTTAAAAATGTAAATTTTGATATCCAGGAGGGGGAGATGGTTGCCATTATGGGACCATCCGGATCTGGAAAATCAACACTTCTTTATGCAGTATCAGGAATGGATAAACCAACATCAGGAGAGGTATATTTTGGAGGAAATGACATTGCAAAATATAAATCAGATGAGATGGCAAAGGTTCGACTGGACGAGATGGGATTTATTTTTCAGCAGATGTACATGTTGAAGAATCTTACAATATTAGATAACATTATATTACCAGCCTGTGAGAGTAAGAAGAACAGTGAATCAAGGAAGGATATTGTAAAAAGAGGACAGGATATCATGAGAAAGCTTGATATCATTGAAATAGCAGATAATGGAATCAATGAAGTGTCTGGTGGACAGCTTCAGAGAGCATGTATCTGCAGAAGCTTAATAAACAATCCTAAGATGATTTTTGCAGATGAGCCAACAGGTGCACTTAACCGTTCGTCTTCTGAGGAGGTAATGAACCAGCTTCTTAAGATTAATGGTGAAGGAACAACTGTAATGATGGTAACACATGATTCCAAAGTGGCAGCAAAATGTCAGAGAGTTCTTTATATCGTGGATGGAAATATTAAAGGAGACATTAATCTGGGCAAAATGAATTCAGTAGATGAGATTAGAGACAGAGAACGTAAACTCAACAACTGGCTAATGGAGCTTGGATGGTAGGAGAATATGACAACAACAGATATTTTAATCGTAGAGGACGACAAAAATATTGCGTGTCTTTTAGGGGAATTTTTGAGAGACAAAGGTTTTGTAGTTACAATTGCAAATGATGGGGATAAGGCTTTGGCGCTGTACGAAAAGTATGGCGCCAGGCTTGTTGTGCTTGATATAATGCTTCCCGGTCTGGATGGATTTTCTATATTATCCAGAATCAGAAATAAGTGCAATACACCGGTAATTATTGTATCAGCCAAGGATACAAAGGAGGATAAGCTCAAGGGGATAATGGGCGGGGCAGATGATTATATTGAAAAGCCATATGATATTGACATTCTTATTGCCAAGATAGAGGGGATTTTCAAGAGAAGATATGCCATGGATGAAATGATTTCCGGTGACATTAGAATTGATAAAGAGGGACAGGTGGTTTACTATAAGAATTCACCTGTGGAAATGACAGTTAAGGAGTATGAACTGCTTTGCCTGCTCATGGAGAATCAGGGTAAGGTCCTGTCAAAGGAGTACCTGTTTTCAGAGGTGTGGGGAAGTGACAGCGAATCAGAAATTCAAACCCTTACAGTTCATATCAAATGGCTTAGGACCAAGCTTGAGAAGGACCCAAAGAAGCCTGAGCATATTCAGACAGTATGGGGTGTAGGTTATAAATATGTAGAATAGGTGAACAGTGTGAAGAAATTTAACAGCATAATTTGGGGAAGTATATTAGTTATTATATTGGTAATCGCAGGAATTAACCTGCATTTGTCTTTTTCCGGGACAAAAGCAGAGCGGGAATATATCGTAGAAATAAGTCGAATTTCAAAGACTGCCCAACCGGAAAAATATGATATTAAGAATTGCAAATATGTAAAGTCGGTAAGTCTGTGCCAAGATGAATCAGATTGTAACGCACCTTCAAAGCTGGATTATACCATAAGAATGATTAATGGAAAAATATATAGATTTGAATACATAGAAGAGGCAGATGAAAACCTGCTGATTATTAACGTATGTCTTGGAGCAATGGCGCTTTTTGTAGTAGCCATTCTTTTCTATGTAAGGAAAAAAATAATTGTGCCCTTTCATCAGCTTGAGGAGGTGCCTTACGAATTGTCCAAGGGAAACATGACAGTGTCTCTTAAGGAGGAAAAATCCAGATACTTTGGCAAATTCGTCTGGGGACTTAATATGCTTAAGGAAAAAGTGGAGGAGAGAAGGGAAAATGAACTTGAGATGCACAGAGACAAAAAGCTTTTGATGCTCTCATTGACACATGACATTAAAACTCCGCTTTCTGTAATTAAGCTAAATGCTCAGGCGATAGAAAAGGGACTTTTTACAGAGAAAGAACGGATAAAGGAGTCTGCAAAGCTGATAGATACCAAGGTTAATGAAATTGAACAGTATGTATCCCAGATTACGGAAGCCTCCAAGGATGATTTTCTGGACCTTACGGTGGTAGAAGAGGATTTCTATCTTTCGGAGGTGGTCAGGGTAATCATAGAAGGGTATACGAGTAAGCTACAGCTTAGAAAAACTGAATTTACTGTAGAAGAATACAGAGACTGTATTGTGTATGGCGATAAAGACCGACTCATTGAGGTAATGCAGAATCTCATGGATAATGCAATAAAATATGGTGATGGAAGAGAAGTAAGACTTGCCTTTGACAGGGAAGAGGATTGTGCATTAGTATCAGTAATCAGCTCAGGAGCAACACTGGAAAAAAACGAGATATCTAAAGTGTTTGACAGCTTTTTCAGGGGAACAAATTCTACAAAGCAGTCCGGAAGCGGTCTTGGTTTATATATTTGCAGGCAGCTGATGAATAAGATGAATGGTGATATTTTTGTCAAGGAGGATGAAGAATACTTTTCTGTTACTTTAGTAATAAGAATGTGATACTTTTCGTTGAATATATATATTGATTAGTGTAGTATTAAAGTAGGGTGTTATTGAATATACAGGAGGGGATTTACGTGGGTAATTGGAACTTAATATATAATATTCAATATGAGGTGTCATCGATTATTTTTATGCTTTGCATGGCAGCTTATGTGGGGATACAGTACAATCTTAAATCTGATCGTAACAAGCAGTTCTATATTATGGTCTGGATAATTATTCTTGCCACAGTGTTTGATATAATTACAGCTTTTTCTGTAGGCAATGTTGATAAAATACCGGTGGAAATCAATATTATGTTGAATACATTATATTTCTGGCTTGATGGCCTGCTGGTATACCAGTTTTCCTGTTACTCAGCCAGCTTTAGCGGAGTTTCGGCTAAGATGACAAGAATATATAAACGAATAGCATTTGTAGGCCTGATCGCCTATACTCTATTATTAACTGTTAATGCTTTTA
The DNA here is from genome assembly GCA_036311465.1 of Agathobacter sp. Classification (GTDB taxonomy): domain Bacteria; phylum Bacillota; class Clostridia; order Lachnospirales; family Lachnospiraceae; genus Roseburia. The sequence continues at coordinate 15,497 of JAXJPW010000022.1, read as the reverse complement.
CAGGCTTGATTTTCTCATTTAGGGACGGAGTGTACCAGCATGAATCCTTGTATTATCTAATCTACATAGTGCCATACAGTTTATTTGTTGTGGGCTGGATGATAATGCTTTTTGCCAGCAAGAGGAAGTCTCTTGCAGATAGAATTTCTATTTTCTTATATATTGGCTTATGTATAATGGGACTGGTTCTTCAGGTGGTATTTTTCCCTACAATACTGTTGACGCTATTTACAATTTCGATAGCTACGGTTATTATCCTGTTCTTCCTGGAATCTGACGATTATGTGGAGATGTCTAAGACCCTGGCAGAGAATATCGAGCTCAGCAAAACTACCACTATTGCGTTGGAGACTAAGAATCGTTTCCTTCAGAACATGAATGATAATATGTCGACTCCAATTAAGAGAATTATTGACTATATTGAGGTTGCAAATTGTGGGGATGAGACGGTGACCGTTTCAAGAGAAGACCTGGATATGGTTACAGACCTTTGTGTCAGTGTTCTTAGAAAAATGGATGATGCTATTGAGTACTCTTCTCTTGAGATTAGTCAGTTTGAGATACTGGAGAATGAGTATTGCGTTAAGAACATGATTGATACTGCCCTTATGAGTATTAAGGCTATTGCCCGAAAAAAGGAAATTGATATTGATGTTCAATATATAGACGTTCCGGAGAAACTTATTGGAGACAGAGCACGAATTACTCAGGTTCTTAATAAGTTATTGGTTAATGCTGTTGAATACACTGAGGAAGGAAGTATTACGGTCAGAATCAACTCGGACAGAATATCCAGCAAGGAGGTATGGTTGGTTATTTCAGTTGAAGATACTGGAATCGGAATAGAGGAGCAGCAGCAGGAGCGTATTTTCCAAGCCTTCGAGAAAGCCGGTGACAGGCATATTGGAACGAATTCAGGCCTTGGTCTTGGACTAACCTTTGCCAAGGAACTTACTGAGAGAATGGGTGGAAAGATTGGTCTATACAGTAAGATTGGGGAAGGAACTCTGGTATATATGGAGCTTCCTCAGAAAAGGGCGGTTATTGTACAGGAGTAACAAAGTTTACCTGATGAGATAAAATATGTTTTGAAAGAGAGGATAATTTGTACAATGTCAAAATCAGAAGTATATTTTACAAGCTTTAAGGCAACACATCATGAGAATCTTATCCAAAAGCTTCACCGTCTTATGAAACAGGCAGGATTTGAGAGCATTGATTTTGAAGATAAGTTTACAGCCATAAAGATTCATTTTGGAGAGTATGGAAATCTTGCATTTTTGCGTCCTAATTATGCCAAAGTGGTGGCAGACTATGTTAAGGAGCTTGGCGGTAAGCCTTTTCTAACTGACTGCAATACTCTTTATGTGGGAAGTCGTAAGAATGCTCTTGACCATTTGGAAACAGCATATTTAAATGGTTTTTCACCACTTCAGACCGGCTGCCATGTATTAATTGGAGATGGATTAAAGGGAACAGACGAGACCCTTGTTCCAATTAATGGTGAGTATGTTAAGGAAGCTAAGATAGGTTCAGCAATTATGGATGCTGACATTTTTATCTCACTTACGCACTTTAAGGGACATGAGATGGCAGGCTTTGGAGGTGCAATTAAGAACATAGGAATGGGTTGTGGTTCAAGAGCCGGCAAGATGGAGCAGCACTGTGAAGGAAAGCCAAAGGTGGAGAAGGTTGATGCCTGTGTAGGCTGTGGTCAGTGTAGTAAAATTTGTGCCCATGGAGCTCCTGTTATTGAGAATGGAAAAGCCAGAATAGATCATGATAAGTGCGTAGGCTGTGGACGCTGTATGGCAGTATGTCCAAAGGATGCAATAAAGGCAGAGTATAGTGACTCGGTTGCCAAGCTTAACTATAGAATGGCAGAATACAGTCTTGCAGTGTGCAAGGACAGACCATGCTTTCATGTGTCGCTTATCTGCGATGTGTCCCCTAACTGCGACTGTCATTCAGAAAATGATATTCCTATTATTCCAAATATTGGAATGCTGGCATCCTTTGATCCGGTTGCATTGGATCAGGCATGTGCAGATCTTTGCAATAAAATGCCTGTAATGAGTGGAAGTATTCTTGAAGATAATTTAAAGTCAGCAAAGGTAGAAGATGATGGGGAGAAGCATGATCATTTCCATATGACTCATCCTGATACTGAGTGGCAGACCTGTCTGGAGCATGCTCAGAAAATTGGACTTGGAACACGGGAATATGAGTTGAAGACTATCTAAAAGCTATTAGGAAAATATGATAACCAATATAAAAGAACAGCTCGATTTGAGCTGTTCTTTTATAAGGTGTGCATATCAGCACACGTTTCCTTTTATTGGAAATGGACCCATTACTAAAGTAAAAATTCAATAATTCTCTGAAAGAATGAGACCCTAACCGCTTTGTAAGTTGTATCGTACATTGAGTCGCAATACTCATAATGCTCACTTCGATACCATGATGGCAGGCATTCATTATCAGATTTAATAGAATATTCAATATTTCTCATATAAAGTGCCTCCTTCGTATTATTTGTTTTGTTATACTAATAATAGCAAAAGGAGAACATATTCCAATAGCCTTTGATACTAAAAAACAGTATGTCATTTGTGCTGATAGCACAAATACTATTGGCACTATATATTATAGACACTCTCTAATCGTAATCTTAGGCTCCATATAGTTAAGGGAGGAAGCTGGCATAGCTCCTGTCAGAAGATATTCAGAAAGTATGGCAAGTGACAACTCGCCCTGCTTTACTGGATCCTGACATATGGTTGCATTAATTGTATTGTCCATAAGCAGCTCCCTGGTTGTATCCGGTAAATCAAAGGAGATAATCTTGGGTGGTTTATCAAAGGGGTGATTTTTGACAGCACGACATCCGCCATATACTCCGGCAGCAGTAAAGTAGACTGCATCTAAGGAAGGATGTTCCTTAAGCATCTTTGTGACCACTTCAAAGCTTTTATAATCGTCATCGTCGTTATATTCCATTGCATCAATCTGAATTCGTGATGCATTTTTCTCAAGATAATTACAGAAGCCCAGTACACGTTCCTCGTGGCAAAGTACATTTTTAGAACCACTGACAATTCCCACATGTACAGAATCGGTGGTCATCATACGAAGAAGCCCGGCGGCAATCTGCCCGCCTTTATTATAGTCACTTCCTACATAGGCAATTCGTTTTGAGCCCGGCATATCTGAATTGATGGTAACACATGGAATATTCTGCTCCCACAATTCGTCTATTCGATTCTGAACTGAAACAGAGTTGTAAGGGGATATAATAAGTCCCTGTATACCTGCCTCTACCATTTGGGAGATAGTGTTAAGCTGGCACTGTTCATCAAAGGCGATGTGGGTCTCAATAGTTTCAATGCTGTACAGGGATAATTCTTCAAGCTTATTATGAAGACCCTCCAGTACATAGTTAAAGAAGGGATTGGATTCTCCGAACAGGATAATTCCTATTATGTATTTCTTCTTCTGAGCGGCAAGTGCAACACCGGCTTTGTTGGGCTGGTAATTGAGAAGCTCAGCAATTTCCAATACCTTTTTTTCTTTTTCAGGACTGACTGAACCACGGTGATTCAGAACCCTGTCAACAGTTCCTCTGGATACACCTGCAAGCTCAGCGATTTCCTTAATGCTTGCCATATTATTCCCTCGCTATTTCTTATAAGATGAAGCCCAGTAAGGGCGAAAAAAAACAAAATATATATGTTTAAAGTTATCATACATATATCAGAAATGTCAATTTGTGCACGTTAACAAAAATGCACAATATGATTTGTGAATTACTTCCAAACTTCTAAAAAACTATTGAAAATTCAAGATTTAAGCGATATGATATAGAAAAATGTGCACGAGCACAAAAATAGAGAAAAGGAGGAGGTTATGAGTTTTATTGGTATTGATTTAGGAACTTCATCAGTTAAGCTCTTACTTATGGAGGCAGATGGGAAAATTCTCAACATTGTTAATCGTGAATATCCTATTAGTTTTCCAAAACCAGGCTGGTCTGAACAAAATCCCTATGACTGGTATGAGCAGACTGTAGCAGGGGTTAAAGAGCTGTTGGATGGTTTTGATAAATCACAGGTAGAGGGTATTAGCTTTGGTGGACAGATGCATGGGCTGGTTATCCTGGATGAGGCTGACAATGTTATACGTCCTGCTATTTTGTGGAACGATGGACGTACTGTCAAGGAGTGCGAATACCTGAATGAGACAATTGGAAAGGCTAAGATTTCAGAGTATACAGCCAATATTGCTTTTGCAGGTTTTACTGCACCTAAGATTCTTTGGATGAAGGAGAATGAGCCAGAGAATTTTGCAAAGATTGCCAAGATAATGCTTCCAAAGGATTACATAGCATATAGACTGACCGGGGTACATTGTACAGATGTGTCTGATGCATCAGGAATGCTACTTTTGGATGTTAAGAACCGCAAATGGTCTAAGGAGATGTGTGAGCTTTGTGGAATTGACGAAGGAAAACTTCCTAAGCTTTTTGAAAGCTATGAGTGTGTTGGAACACTTCTTCCAGCTGTAGCGGCTGAGCTTGGAATACCTGAGTCAGTTAAAGTAGCAGCAGGTGCAGGAGACAATGCGGCGGCAGCAGTTGCAACAGGAACAGTTGGAGAGGCAGCCTGCAATATTTCCCTGGGAACAAGTGGAACTATTTTTATCTCCAGTGAGAAGTTTGGAGTAGATGACAACAATGCACTTCATTCCTTCTGTGATGCAAGTGGCGGATATCATCTTATGGGCTGCATGCTTAGTGCTGCAAGCTGTAATAAATGGTGGATGGATGAGATAATAAGAACAAAAGATTACGTAGCTGAGCAGAAACAGATTGAGAAGCTGGGAGAGAATCACGTATACTATCTGCCATATCTTATGGGAGAGAGATCACCATATAATGATCCTGATGCAAGAGCCACATTTATTGGAATGAGCATGGATACTACAAGAGAGGATATGACACAGGCGGTGCTTGAGGGTGTTGCCTTTGCATTAAGGGATTCCTTTGAGGTTGCAAGAAGCCTGGGAATCAATATTGAGAGAAGTAAAATCTGTGGTGGCGGAGCCAAGAGTCCACTTTGGAAAAAGATTATTGCCAATGTGCTTAACATCAAGGTTGATGTACTTAAGACGGAGGAAGGCCCTTCCCTTGGCGGGGCAATGCTTGCAGCAGTGGCATGTGGCAAGTATGACAGTGTAATTGCAGCAGCTGATGCCATTGTTGAGGTTGTTGACACTGTTGAGCCGGAAGCGGAACTGGTGGCTAAGTACGAGGAGCGCTATCAGGCGTTTAAGCAGATTTATCCAACCTGCAGGAATTTATTCAAGAACATTAAATAATTTGAGATATAAACAATAGAAGCGGAGGAAAAGAATATGAACAATATTCCAAAAATTAAATTGGGAATCGTAGCAGTAAGTAGAGACTGTTTCCCAGAATCACTTTCAGTTAACAGAAGAAAAGCATTAGTTGATGCTTATACTAAGAAGTATGATGCAGCAGATATTTATGAGTGTCCAATCTGTATCGTAGAGAGCGAGATTCATATGGTACAGGCTCTTGAAGATATTAAGGCAGCAGGCTGTAATGCCCTTTGCGTATACCTTGGAAACTTTGGACCAGAGATTTCTGAGACACTTCTTGCAAAGCATTTTGAGGGGCCTAAGATGTTCGTTGCTGCAGCTGAGGAGTCACAGGCAGACCTTATGGACGGAAGAGGAGATGCATACTGCGGAATGCTTAATGCAAGCTACAATTTAGCACTTAGAAATATAGGAGCATATATTCCAGAATATCCAGTTGGAGATGCTGAGGATCTTGCAGATATGATCCATGAATTCTTACCAATCGCAAGAGCAGTAGTTGGTCTTAGCAAGCTTAAGATTATTTCATTTGGTCCTAGACCACTTAACTTCCTTGCTTGTAACGCTCCAATTAAGCAGCTCTATAATTTAGGTGTAGAGATTGAGGAGAACTCAGAGCTTGATCTTTTCGAGTCATTTAACAAGCATGCAGGAGACGAGAGAATTCCTGAGGTAGTTGCAGACATGGAGAAAGAACTTGGCGTTGGAAATAAGAAGCCAGAGATTCTTGCTAAGCTTGCTCAGTATGAGCTTACACTGCTTGACTGGGTTGAGGCTCACAAGGGATATCGTGAGTATGTAGCAATTGCAGGAAAATGCTGGCCAGCATTCCAGACACAGTTTGGATTTGTGCCATGTTACGTAAACAGCCGTCTTACAGGAAGAGGAATTCCAGTATCTTGTGAGGTGGATATCTACGGAGTTCTTTCTGAGTTTATCGGAACCTGTGTAACAGAGGATGTTGTAACATTGCTTGATATCAACAACTCAGTACCTAAGGATATGTACAAGGAAGCAATCGAAAGCAAGTTTGACTACAAGTTTACTGATACATTTATGGGCTTCCACTGTGGAAATACATGCTCATCTAAGCTTTGCAATCCAGAGATGAAGTTCCAGAAGATTATGGCAAGAAGCCTTCCTGTAGAGGTTACAAATGGAACTCTTGAGGGAGATATTGTTCCAGGTGAGATTACATTCTACAGATTACAGTCTACAGCAGACAACAAGCTTCGTGCTTATGTAGCACAGGGTGAGGTTCTTCCTGTTGCAACTAAGTCATTTGGTGGAATTGGTGTATTTGCTATTAAGGAGATGGGACGTTTCTATCGCCACGTTCTTATTCAGAAGAATTACCCACATCATGGAGCAGTTGCTTTCGGACATCATGGAAAAGCATTATTTGAGGTATTCAAGTACATTGGAGTTCCAATGGAGGATATCAACTACAATCAGCCAGCTAGTCTTCCATACAAGACAGAGAATCCATTCTAAGAAAATAAATGGAATTTGCGGATAAAACAAATTAAATGTTTATGACCCTCATGGCATAGCCATGGGGGTTTTGTTATGCCATTAGAATGAATAATATGAATAGTATGGGATAGAAGACTGTTATCGTACCAGAAAATCTAGAAAGCTTATGCATAATGCAATGAAAGAGTGCAATTTATATATTGAAATGATGAGAAAATATTTGTCGGATAATCCAGACAGCAGAATATATTTGCAGGCATGTTCAGCATTTGTAAATAATCAGTACTTGGGGCAACTTAATAAAGTTAAGACTTTTGGTGGATTAATGCAGATGGATGAGGATTGGAGAGTTCGCTCTATTAACATGGCAATACAGGAAATAAGTTATAATCAAAATTTGCAATAAGAATAATCTTCTTGGTTGATAAATCACGACTATGAGATTTTCGAACTATTTACACGTATAATAAAGATGTATAAAATATAAAAAAAGAATAAACAGGCAAATTGCAAGTAATGCTGGCATGTGCAAAGGGAGAGAAAATGAGCAATATTGTAATGATTTTTGAAAGAGAAAATGAGAGCTTTGATATTGAGGTGCCCCTTGATATTACTGCTAATGAATTATTATATGGATTAAATAAGGGATTGAACCTTGGGATTAACATGGAAGACTCAAAGCAATGTTATCTATGTACGGAAAATCCTATTGCATTGTTAAAAGGAAATGTGCTCTTAAGTGAATATGGTCTCCATAATGGAACCAGGATTTGTTTTAATAAATAGAAGTGGGAGTTTAGGATGTTTTTTAAATTAATTATATGTGGAGAGAGATTTTATCAGGAGGTACCCTTGCAGGAGGATACCAATGATCTGAAAATAGGTACAGGAAAAGGTTGTAAGATTAGAATAAACAGAGCATTAGCTCAATCTGATTTTGAAGTAAGCATATATAGAAATGAAGGGAATTGGAAAATCAGATGTATTCAGAATTCTGCTTTAGTAGTGCCTTCGGGAGGACTTATGCCTGAGGCATTATTTGAGACTGGAAGTAGATTCTCTGTATTGATTAACGGTTCAAGCCGTGAATTGTTTAGCGTAGAGCTATATGTGGATTTTCCTGTTAAGAACAAGGATTATGATATGAAAATTTCCTATTCGGGATACCCAGAGGTTTCTATTGGAGGAATGGGCTGTGATATTCAAATTTCAGATTCTGAGGCTTATGCTGAGAGGTTTGTTGTAAGTAGTAAGCAGAGTAATCTGTATATCAGAGCGATAAATAGCAAATATGGATTATCAGTGAATGGAATTCCTTGTAATCAGACAAGTGTTGAAGTGAAGAATAAAGATTTCTTTTCAATATGTGGATACCAGTTTTTTGTTTTTAGCGGAGATTTGTATACCAGCAGTGATGGAAGTATTTCAACAAATCTTTCAAATATGATTATCAGATATGAGAAGAATCATTTTGATTATCCGAAATTTATTAAAAATGTAAGACAGCAGTATGTAACACCAGATACAAAAATAAGTATTCTTGATCCAAAGCAAATGCCTTCAAAACCGGAAAACAGTTTACTGAAGTCTATGATACCAACACTGATTTCTATTGTAATGATAGTTCTGTTTAGAGGAGTAATGTCAGGAAGAAATAGTACATTTATTTACTACAGTGTAGGAATGATGATGGTAGGTCTTGTGACTTCGGTTATCACATATGTTAGTTCGGGAAAGAAATATATCAGAGATATGGCAGAAAGAGAGGAGAGATATAGACAGTATCTTGCAGAACAGGAGGAGAAGATTCAGGAGCTGCGCAACAAGGAACATGAGATTGCATGTCTGCAAAGTGCAACAGTAGTTGAAGATATTGAAAGAGTTGCCGAATTTGATTCACGTCTTTTTGAGAAGAAGAAGGAGCATAATGATTATCTGAATGTAAATCTTGGTAGAGGAATTGTACATACTAGTTGTCCCGTTGATTATAAAAAACAGGAATATGTTGATACAGACGACTATTTGCTTGGTTATCCTGAGAGTATTCATGACAAATATGAATTAATAGAGGATATGCCGGTTAATGTTAACTTAAAGGAATTAAATGCAATTGGCTTTGTAGGGAATAGAAACAAGCTGTATCAGATGGCTAAGAATATGATAGTTAATCTGTCAACTGAGCATTTTTACCAGGACCTTAAGCTGTTTTATGTAATAGAAGAGGAGGATATTCCTCAGTTTGAGTGGGCCAGATGGCTTCAAAATAGTTATATGGGTGATAATGTTATCAGAAACTTCATGTATGATGAGGATTCGGCCAAGATAGTTCTTGAGTATCTTTATGAGGAGCTATCTTATAGAGATGGTCTTAAGACTGATGAAATAAACTCATTACATAATGTTATTGTCTTTGTATATCGTTCACAGAAGATTAGCAATCACCCAATTATGCAGTATGTGGAGAAGGCTTCAAGTCTTGGCTTTTGCTTTATTTTCATGGAAGAATATCCAGAGATGCTTAATGAATTCTGTCAGAAGAGAGTCTTCCTGAAAGATGACTGCAACATGGGATTAGTTCAGGATGCTGATGATGGAGAGAAACAGCAGAAATTTGAATACCAGCATATTAGCAGAGATATGGCAGAACAGGCGGCACTTAAACTTGCCTGTGTGTATGTGGATGAGTTTAGCTTAGAAAGCTCACTTACTAAGAATATTTCCTTGTTTGAGTTGTTGGAGATAAGAAGTGCCATTGATCTGGATTTGAAAAAAAGATGGAGTGAGTCTAAGATTTTTGAGACAATGGCAGCCCCATTAGGTGTAAAAAATGGAGGTGAGGTAGTTTGTCTTGATCTTCATGAGAAGTATCATGGTCCACATGGTCTTGTGGCTGGTACAACTGGTTCTGGAAAGAGTGAGATTCTTCAGTCATATATTCTTTCAATGGCTACCCTGTTTCATCCATATGAAGTTGGATTCATTATTATTGACTTTAAGGGTGGTGGAATGGTTAATCAGTTTAAAAACCTTCCGCATCTGAATGGGGCCATTACAAATATTGATGGTAGAGAAATAAATCGTTCCCTGCTTTCTATTAGAGCAGAACTTCGTAAGCGTCAGGAGCTTTTTGCAGAGGCAGAGGTAAATCATATTGATGAATACATAAAAGAATATAAAAAGGGTAATGCCACAGTTCCATTGCCTCATCTTATTCTCATTGTAGATGAGTTTGCGGAGTTAAAGAGTGAACAGCCTGACTTTATGAAGGAGCTTATTAGTACTGCACGAATTGGACGAAGCCTGGGAGTTCATCTTATTTTGGCAACACAGAAGCCATCCGGTGTAGTAAATGATCAGATTTGGAGTAATTCCAAATTTAAGCTATGTCTTAAGGTACAGAACAAGCAGGATAGTAATGAAGTGCTTAAATCACCTTTAGCAGCTGAAATCAGAGAGCCGGGAAGAGCCTATCTTCAGGTTGGAAATAATGAGATATTCCAGCTTTTCCAATCTGCTTATAGTGGCGGGCCTGCAAAGAACAATGAACTTGGTGCTAAGAAGAAGTATAAGCTTTCAAAGGTTCTTTTATCTGGTCAGAGGGAGATTTTCTTTGAACAGAAAATTGAGAACTCAGAGGAAGGTGAGACCCAGTTAGATGCTATTGTTAAGTATATAGGTGAATACTTTGAAACTACAGGATTAGAGAAATTGCCAAATATTTGTCTTCCACCACTTCAAGAGATTATTATTCATAGCATAAATGATTACCAGTCAGAGGAAGATATGATAGATGTTCCTATAGGTATGTTTGATGATCCCAATAGACAGAGTCAGAATATTACAGGTATCAATCTAACATTGAACAATATGTTTATTCTGGGTTCAAGTCAGATGGGAAAAACTAATATGCTTCAGATGCTTATCAAGGGAATAGCAATGAAATATAGTCCTGAGGACGTCAATATATACATCATGGATTTTGCAACAATGATTCTGAAGAATTTTGAGACACTAGCTCATGTAGGTGGCGTCGTAACTGCTGGAGAATCTGAGAAGCTGAAGAATTTATTTAAGATTCTTTTTGAACAGATAGCTATTCGCAAGAAAATCCTTTCCAAAGTGGGATTAAGCTCCTTTGCTGCATATAGGGAAGCGGGTTATAGAGAACTACCGCAGATTGTAGTGATGCTGGACAATGTTACAGCTTTCAAAGAAATGACAGGAGAGCTGATGGACAGCTTTTCAACTTTATGCAGAGAGGGGTTATCGCTAGGTATTACTGTTGTGGCAGCTAACACAGTGACCGGAGGAATAGGAATCAGATTACTCAATTATTTCTCTACAAGAGTTGCTTTTACATGTAATAGCAAGAGTGAATACTCATCAGTTTTTGAGAGATGTAAGCTTGAACCTGCTGAGATTCCGGGACGAGCTATTGTGAAGCTTGATAAGGAATACTATGAATGTCAGACCTATCTTGCCTTTGAGGGAGAGAAAGAGATAGACAGAACAAGAAGTATGAAGGCTTTTATTACAGACACCAACGCAAGATATAAGGAGTGTAAGCGAGCCGAGCTTATTCCTTTTATTCCTGACCAGTATGATGCAGAATACCTGGAAAATCTTGCGGAGAATAGCGGAGCAAATTATAGAATGGCAGTAGGTCTTGATTTTTCAAATACTAAGCCTGGATTTGTTGATTTTACAAAGCATCCGCAAATTGGATTCTATGAGAGGCCTGGTATGGGTAAGATGAATCTTCTTAAGCATATACTTAGAACCTTTGATAAGAACAGGGAAAACTATCCGTATGAGTTATACATAGTTGACAGTATGGAAAAAACCTTGGAAGAATATGCAGATTTAACAGAGACTGCCGGATATGGAGTTGGAGCAGTAACGGCAATAGAGTATATAAGGGCAATTCATGGCAAGATGGTTCAAAGAAGTGAAGCCCTTGCTGCTTCAGAAGAGTTTGATCTAGGTAAGGAGAAGTTCATAATCTTAATATTAAATTCAAGTGAGTATGTATCTGCTATTTGCGATAATAGTGAAGCTCTTGGAATGTATACCGATATTATGAAGAAATACAAGTCCCTAAAGGTATGTTCATTCCTTACAGATTTGGACAATGCACCAATTGGATTCGGATCAAATGCAATTATAAAGTTATTCAGAGAAGACAAGGTATTTTTCCTCTTTGATGATATTGATAACTTAGCTGTGGTTGATGTTCCACTTGCAACAAGAAAATTATTCAGACAGAAGCTGGAAAAGGGAGAGGCCTTCAGAGTAGTAAACGGTGGTCTTGAGAAAATGAAAACCCCAGCAGTTTAAAAAGTAAAGTAAGTTATGAGGTTAGTATGAGAATAAGAAAAGGATTAGTCGTTTTATCAATACTTTGCATTTTGCTTGGAATAGGCAAGGTTAATGTATATGCGGACAGCAAGGATAGTCCAACTGTTAAGATTAGAGTTGAGTATGTTAATGACAAGGAGCAAAGAAAAGTGGTGGCCCAGGGGAACGGTGTACTAATTGGTACAGATAAGGGCTGTAATGCTGTTGTTACACCTTTGGATTTGGTTACCCTAACAAAAAAGGAGAAGAAAAAGAACAAGATACCTGCAAAAGCCAAAATTGAAATAATAGTTAGGTTAGACAGCCAGAGCGTTGAGGAGGTAGCGTCAGTAGAAGCTACAAATAAGAGCTTAAACTTTGCGATATTAAAGTTAGGTGGGAATCTTTATGCAAATCATATTGTATTTGATTTGGATTCGAATGCGTACGAACCTAATCAGCCCATTTACGCAGTTAATATTAAAGGAAAGAAAAAAGAGGGAATATTAGCAGGTACAAAAGGCTCTGGGAATAGCATGTTTTTGGTTCACACAGTTAAGACTGACAGTAGTTTGGTTGGAACGGGACTTTTTAATGCTAATAATGAATTTATTGGCCTGTGTATTAAGTCAAAGTCCAAAAAGACAGGTAGTGCTGTACCGGCCAATTCCATAGCTACAACCCTGACAACCCTTGGAATTGCATATGATGTGGCAGATCATACGGATCATTCTGCTGATACTAAAGAACTGACAGCTGCACTCAAAATAGTTGAGGAGTTGGATTTGTCTATCTACAAGGAAGAGAGTAAACAGGTACTTGTGGAAGCAATTAGTCATGCCAAAGAAGTATTAGAGAAAGCACAGCCTACACAGGAAGAAGTTGATGAAGCATACAAAGCTTTGACTTTTGCACAGGAGAGTCTTGTTAAGATTAAGATATCTATTACAACAATTGTTTTACTGGTTGTATTAGGAGTTTTTGCAATTACTGTAATGGGACTTATAATTTTTATTGTGTGCGATAAGAAAAAGAGAAAAAAGCAGCAGTTAGAAGCTGAAGAAATTGAGAAGAAAAGGGCACCAAAATATCATGATGCCTATAAGCCTGATGTATCAAGAACATATGTTACAAATAGCGGACTGCAAGGAAACAATATGCCTGTAAGTAATATGTCTGGGAGAATAATAGAAGGTTTTGCACCTTCCAGCAAAGAAATTAGCACAAATATTGGCGAGACCACTGTTTTTCAACCAACAGGAGTAGGACTTGTTCTATATGTGGAAAGTCTGCAGAATAGCTTTGCAGTTAATAGTTTTCCGTTTATTATCGGAAAGAACAACTATGAGGCTAATCTCACTTTAAATAACTCAGCAGTAAGTCGAAAGCATCTTGCTGTCTACAATGATAATGGTAAGTTTAGAGTTGTTGATTTGGGTTCAAAGAATGGGACATTAATAAATGGAATGAGAATAGTACCAGGTGTAGCACATGATATTGCTAATGGAGATATACTAACTATTGCTAATGAAAAAATTCATGTGAGAATAAATTAGTTTTTTTATAAAATGTGAGTTATGTACTATTTACTTTGGTAAACAAAACGTGTAAAATATAAAATGTTTATAAAACAAGGGAAGGTGCACTCCTTAAACAGAATTATATAGAGCACAAATATTTTAGAGGAGGAAAGAAAATGGCAGTAGGAATTACTTACTCAGAAGTTGAGGAAATCGTTAAGGGAATTACAGAGCAAAAAGATAAGCTTGAAGAGACAATTGAGTCAGTTGAGTCGGTTAGTAAGACAATCTCAGCAACCTTCAGTGGTGAGGCAGGAACAGCATTCCAGGATACAATGGCTCTCTACAAGACAAAAGCTAACGAGGCTCTTCCAGTACTTGAGAGCATCTGCAATTGGCTCAATACAACTTCAACAAATTACAGTGATGCAGATACAACAATTGCTGGATATTTTTCAATTAGCTAATATTAGTACAATATGTTATAGAAAGGGAGAACTACAATGGCAGAAAATAAGAAAGTATATGCTAGCGATAGTGACATAGCCAAAGTATCAGAACAGTTAGATGATTTAGCCGCAGATATTACATCTGTTTTAGGGAAATTAGTTGAATTAGTAGGAGCAGCTGATGGAGCTCTTGTAGGAACAGCTGGAACACAGCTTGTTGATACATATGAGGGAATAAATACAACCCTTGAGACATACCCAACAACATTATTAACAATATCAGAGAACTTAAGAAAAACAGGAGAAATCTTTGCAAATCTCGATTCAGAAGCTGCAACAGCGGCTAATGGACAGAGTATTGCTGAATAAAAATATGTTTTTTACTGCGGATATATTCCGCAGTATTTTTTAAGGAGAGAAATAACGTATGGCAGAGAGAGTAGAATATCTTCCACTTGGAAGTGTTGTGGTAATCAAGGGAGGATACAAAAAGTTTGTAATTGTCGGAAGAGGATTAATGGTCAACATTAATGGAGGACAGAAATATTTTGATTATGCAGCTTGCGAATATCCTGAAGGAATTATTGGAGACAGGGTAATGTATTTCCAGCATAAGGATATTAACAAGGTAATATTTGAGGGATATAAGGACGAAGAAAACGAGCTTGTAGTACAGGCTATTAATGATATATATACAGACAACAAGATTGAAAGAGCAGACACAAAAACAGTAAAGATGGAGATGAATAATGGAAAAAACGCAGGAAGAGTATGACAACTTATGTGACCAAAAGTCTTCAAAGGAAAATGAAAAGGTACAGGTAGAGGGAGAAATCACGTCAATTGATGAACAGATTGAAACTCTACAGGCAGCATATGATGATATAGATGATGCGCTTGAAGAAATTCGTGATATCAGGGACAAGATTAAGAATACTCCAAATGAGTGTATTGCCAAGTGGGAAGGTCAGGTAGCACAGGCGGTATTTACAAGCTGTGAATCAGGAGATTTATATACAAGCTATCAGACATATATTGATGATATTGATGCAGTGAGAGATGAACTTAACCTAAAGCTTACAGAACTGGAAAATAAGAGAAGTGAGAAGTATGGTATACTTCAGGGAATTATTTCTTCACTTAATGATTTATGGACAAGTATTCAGAATTACTGGAATTAAAAAGGCGAGGTGAGCTATGGCAGATAAAGTATATTTTGACAGTGGAAAATTCACAACTTGTGTGGAGTCAATGGAAACAAAATGTGACGAGATTGAGTTGGAGGAACTTAATTTCTATTATTCGTGTCAATCTG